>CAZCGW010000004.1:0-140289 GCA_964498255.1 uncultured Dechloromonas sp. | reverse complement strand
AGGTCTTCCACTTATAAATCAGGAATATCTGTTCAAACAAACCCGACCACTTCTGGCCATCATTGGTACTCGATTTGACGAGATCGCCCCTGTTAACACTGTTAAGAAAATTCAATGCCCCATCTTGCTAGCACACGGCAATGAAGATATAGAGGTACCTATCAGTGAAGCACAACTTCTATTTCAGGAGTCGCCCAAAGGGACTCAATCAATTTTTCTCGACGAAACGGGCCACGACTTAAGGCCAGCAATCCACAACCTTGCACCCGCTGTGATGTCATTTCTAGAAAAACTTGTATGCCACCAGCTCAAACATCCTACTAACGTGTAGTCAGAACAAGAAAGCCCAGCAGGGAAATCAAACTGCCGGACTTTTTTACCTGCAGTAACTGATTATTCGTCAGTTGGCTTCTCGTTCATTTTCTTATTGAACATGCGACCAAAAAAGATCGACATGCCAACTACGAAAACGATCACAGCCAGGCTACCTAAACCAACATCCGTAGTAAATAGTTCTTTCCAAGCCATCATGTACTCCTTTATATCAAAGTGACTAAATTATTGGGGTCGTGCAAAAACAGTAACGCCAGAGTGGCTCTGGATATCCCAGACACCATCCATACGCCATCCGGCCATATGATCTTCAAGTACCACACGCCAACGGCCAGCACCGGCTTTCGTCATCAATGTCCCTTTAAAGACATTGTCTTGACGTATCAAATTAACAGTCTGGTCTTCACCCTTTCGCGTCGGGTGAACAAGACGTAATTGCAAGCTATCGGGCAAAGCTGCTTGAGGAAGACCCGTAAGGGCAACCTGCACAACCTGCCCATTATCAAGCAGTGTAAACATAGCTTTGATGTTCAACTCGGAAGCCAGTTGACGCTGTTTCAATTCCTGATTAACTGACAACCCTACTTTGTAATAATTGTCGTCCACCAAACCATCATTGCTCACAATAGCCAGCCAAGCGGTTACAAACCCGGCAACGATAACAATCGCCGGCCCAGCCATCAGGATCCAGGGCCAGCGATGTTTATACCAAGGGGTTGTTGAAACGGTCATAGTTTCTATCTGTTATTTTGGTTGAATAAACGTCGATTTCTCATCCAGGTGAATCGACGAATTTTCACTATCCACAATCAAGAAGCGAATCTGATTAGCTCCAGGAACTCCTATATCAGCAGGCGCGCGAACATTGATTGGCTGGGTGAGATTACCCAGAGGTTCAACTTTGAACGAATCCTGACCATCCAAACGAATACCTGGCAGCCCTTCAGCTTTGACATTAAAAGTTCGAACACTATCCTGCATGTTCATGATGTGCAGAATATAAACATTTTCTGTCAGACCGTCTCCAACTTCCCGTGTCATAACACCTCGGTCGCGTAACACATCAACGCGCAGCGGAATCCGTGTGCTCAGCGAATAGACAAATACTGCTGTAATAACCAACAGAATCCCTGTGTACAACATAATCCGCGGACGCATAACATGACGTAGCATCTCTTTCGATGTGTAATGCTTATCGATTGAGTTTTCGGTGTCGTAGCGAATGAGTCCTGGTTGGTAGTCCATCTTCGCCATGATCTCATTACACGCATCGATACAGAGCCCGCAACCAATACACTCGTATTGCAGACCCTTACGAATGTCGATACCCGTCGGGCAGACTTGAACGCAAACCTTACAGTCCACACAATCTCCGAGACCCTTTGCCTGAAGATCATCACTCTTTCTGCGTGGACCACGGGGCTCCCCACGAGCTTCTTCGTATGTCACGATGAGCGTATCCGGGTCAAACATTACGCCCTGGAAGCGGGCATAAGGGCACATATACTTACACACTTGTTCCCGCATAAAACCGGCCTGCAGGAAACAGAAGGCACTATAGAAAAACACCCAGAATGCGGACCAACCGCTAATTGTCAGATTAACAAGATCGCCAATCAGCTCATGCATCGGCATGAAGTAACCAACAAAGGTCACCCCAGTCCAGAAAGACAGGATGCCCCACAAGAAAAATTTAGTCGATTTAATCCGGAACTTCTTGGCGGACATCGGAGACTGATCAAGTTTGATACGTGCGTTACGATCACCCTCGATTTTGTTCTCAATCCACATGAAGATTTCTGTATAAACCGTCTGAGGACAAGCGTAGCCACAGAATAGACGTCCGGCTACGGCTGTAAACAGAAATAAGGCAAATGCAGAGAGAAGCAGAATCACCGACAGATAAATAACATCCTGCGGCCAAAGAATAAGATCAAAAATGTAAAACTTACGCTCATCGAGATTGAGCAGCAGCGCCTGGCGGCCGTTCCATTGCAGCCATGGGCCTAAGTAAAAAACTACCTGCGTCAGAAAAACAAAGAACCAGCGCAACGTATTAAATTTTCCTGCAATAGCACGGGCATAGACTTTCTTGTGTTTCGCATAAAGCGAAATATCAGCCTGATCTTGACTCACTTCTTTTTCTGTTCTTTCAGTCATTTCTGTCTCTATCCTATGACAACTCAACACTAGTGATAATGGACAACATTCTACGCTCTTACATAATGTTTGAGCAGGTCATAAGGCTGAGTACAAAACAAAAACGCCCCAGCGGTTACCCGCATGAGGCGTTTTAAACCAATCAATAATTACTTAGCAACTGGCTTTTGTGACAGGCTGTAAACATAAGCCGACAGCAGCTTGAGTTTGCCTTCGTTCAGACGATCACCAAATGCCGGCATCATATTCTGACGACCATTGGTAATGGTTTCAACGATTGTCTTTTCAGAGCTTCCATACAACCAGACGTTATCGGTCAGGTTTGGCGCACCAATGGCTTGATTACCCTTGCCGTCCGCACCATGACAACCCGCACAGCCCGACGAGGCAAACAACTCTTTACCCTTGGCAGCAGCCAGCGAATCATTGGCCAGACCAGACAGTGAACGCACATAGTTAGCCAGATCTTTGATTGCAGCATCACCCAGGTGGGCATGCGGCGGCATCATACCGTTGCGGCCGTTGGTAATGGTTTGCAGAATTGTTTCTGGCGAACCACCGTACAACCAATCGTTATCTGTCAGATTCGGGAAACCCTTAGCACCACGAGCATCAGACCCATGACACTGATAGCAGTAAGTCAGGAACAGACGCTTGCCCACTTCAAGTGCTTGTGGATCTTGGGACAGATCAGCTATCGGTGTCTGTGCATACTTGGCAAACAACGGACCATACTGCTCGTCGGCCTTGTTGATTTCCTTCTGCCACTGACCACTCGAAGACCAATCCAGAAGACCCTTGTTGTTGCCCAGGGCAGGATATAAAGCGACATAGCCCAATGCAAATACGACTGTGATCCAGAACAGACCCATCCACCATTTAGGCAGCGGATTATTGTATTCCTCTAGGCCATCCCAGGCATGGCCAGTTGTTTCGACCTTGCCCTTCGGCAGTTTCACTCGGCTCTGGTTCCAGAGAATAAAGGCGCACGCGAGGATGCTGCCTAGCACCACGATGGTGACGATAATTGAAGCAACACTAGTTAGCATGATGATTCTTCCGTAAGTTCGTAACGGGTTGGATTACTTCAGGGATGCTTCGCGGGCCTCGTCCTGCTTGGCCTGGTCCAGGGTTTCAAACGGAATGCGCGAAGCCACATCGAAATCTGGCTTGGCTTTCCGGCTGAATGCCCAGATCAAGATGGCCAGGAAGGCGATAAATGACACCACCGTAACCACCACACGAAGATCGTTCTGATCCATTTTTTACTGAGCCGCAGCAGGTGCAGGCGCCGAGGTTGCTGCTGCCGTATTCGGCAACAACGTACCCAAGCCTTGCAGGTAAGCAACCAGCACATCCATTTCGGTCTTGTCACCGATGGCTTCCTTGGCACCAGCGATATCTTCATCGGTGTAAGGAACGCCTACACGGCGCAGAGCAACCATCTTGGCATCCACATCAGCGCCTACAGTAGCCGAAGCCTTTGTAGACAGCAGGTGTGGATAAGCAGGCATATTCGACTCAGGCACCACGTCACGAGGATTGTTCAGGTGGGTTACGTGCCAGACATCCGAATAACGACCGCCAACGCGGGCGAGATCCGGACCGGTACGCTTTGAACCCCACTGGAAAGGGTGATCGTAAACCGACTCACCCGCAACCGAGTAGTGACCGTAACGTTCGGTTTCTGCACGGAACGGACGAATCATCTGCGAGTGACAGTTGTAGCAACCTTCGCGCACATAAATGTCACGACCAACCAAGCGCACCGCATCGTAAGGCTTCAGACCTTCGATAGGGGTCGTGGTCGATTTCTGCCAGAACAAAGGAATGATCTCAATCGCACCCCCGACCAGCACGGTCAGCAATGTCAGCACAATCAATAACCCTACTTTGCGCTCAACGAGTTCTTGTGTAATTTTCATCGTATTTCTCCGATTCTGTTGAGCTTAGTGGTGTGCCGGTGCCGGAACAGCAGCATCATTCACCATACGGGCACCCTGCATGGTCTTGACCACGTTGTACAGCATTAGCAGCATGCCGCCCAGGAACATGACACCGCCCAGAACACGAATTGCCCAGAATGGATAGCTGGCCTTCACGCTTTCGATAAAGCTGTAAGTCAGCGTACCGTCGGCGTTGACAGCACGCCACATCAGCCCCTGCATCACACCCGAAATCCACATCGAAGCAATGTACAGAACCACACCGATCGTAGCGATCCAGAAGTGAGCAGTCACCAGCTTGGTGCTCCACATCTGTTCTTTACCAACCAGCTTAGGAATCAGGAAGTAGATCGAACCGATCGACACCATGGCAACCCAACCCAGCGCACCAGAGTGCACGTGACCCACAGTCCAGTCGGTGTAGTGCGACAGTGCATTCACGGTCTTAATTGCCATCATCGGACCTTCAAAGGTCGACATACCGTAGAACGACAACGACGTAATCAGGAACTTCAGGATTGGATCATCACGCAGCTTGTGCCATGCACCCGACAGCGTCATGATGCCGTTGATCATGCCGCCCCACGAAGGTGCCAGCAGAATCAGCGAGAAAACCATACCCACCGACTGAGTCCAATCCGGCAGCGCAGTGTAATGCAGGTGGTGAGGACCCGCCCACATGTACGTAAAGATCAGCGCCCAGAAGTGAACAACCGACAGACGATACGAGTAAACCGGACGACCAGCCTGCTTTGGCACAAAATAGTACATCATGCCAAGGAAGCCTGCTGTCAGGAAGAAGCCCACAGCATTGTGGCCATACCACCACTGAACCATCGCATCCTGTGCACCGTAGTAGGCCGAATATGACTTCATACCGAAAAGGGCAACTGGCATTTCTGCACTGTTAACAATGTGCAGCAGCGCTACAGCAATAATGAACGCGCCGTAGAACCAGTTAGCCACATAGATATGCGAAACCTTACGCTTGGCAATCGTACCGAAGAACACCACGGCGTAAGCAACCCACACCACGGCGATCAGGATATCGATAGGCCATTCGAGTTCTGCGTATTCTTTACCCGAAGTCATGCCCAGCGGCAGGGTCACTGCAGCCAGGACGATAACCAGATTCCAACCCCAGAAAGTGAACGCAGCCAGCTTGTCACAGAAAATACGCGTGTAACAGGTACGCTGCACAACGTAGTAAGACGTCGCGAACAGTGCACAGCCGCCAAACGCAAAAATCACGGCGTTGGTATGCAATGGACGCAGACGACCAAAGGTCAGGTAGGGAGCGATATTGAGCTCAGGCCAGACGAGCTGGGCAGCGACAATAACACCCACCAGCATGCCGACGATCCCCCAGATCACCGCCATAACGGCAAATTGCCGAACAATCTTGTAGTTGTATACAGATTGTGTATCCGACATTACAGACATTGGACGCACCTCTTTAATTGAACAAACAGTGTCATTTTGCACGCAAAGCGTACCTTAACAAAGGCTTAATTCTAACTTAATAACACTTTATTGATCTAGATCAAATTCTGACAATTCATTGATCTAGCAACCTTTCGGGCAAAAAAAAGGTGCACTGCCTTAACAATGCACCCCAACCCCAACAGAGAAGCAAGGCCTGGGCATAATTGCCCGATCAACCCTGCAGGTCAGAGTATCCGTTGGATTAGATGTCTTTTACAAGAGTGGAAACGACAAAATCATATGCAGCCACTGCTTATTTCACACTTCTTTGACCTAGATCAAATTTAGCCGCAGCGCAGCATGCGTTTTAATCGGGAAAGGACACGTCCTTTGAGTTTTTGCCTTTGTTATCTGAAGATTGCCTGGCATCACGATCCATGATGATGCGATGCGCTGGCCCCTCGAGATCATCAAACTGACCGGAACGCACGGACCACCAGAACAGGCCGGCAATCACAAATACCAGAATAACGGAAACGGGAATAAGCAGATAAAGAGATTCCATAGTGCCCTATTCTGCCTCAAGCGGCGTTCAATCGCGAATTCTTACTTTCTGTAGGCGCAAAGAATTCAAAACAACCCAGAGCGAACTAAAAGACATGCCGATACCAGCTAACCAGGGCGTTAGGAAGCCGCCCATGGCCACCGGCAAGGCAACGGCGTTGTAAATAATCGCCCACCAGAGGTTCTCCCGAATCGTCTTGCGAGCCGAACGAGACAATCGGATTGCCGCAGGCAAAACCAGCAGATGCTGGCCAAGCAGCACGCAGTCAGCCTGAGTTCGAGCCAACTCAGTCCCCTCTCCCATGGCAACCGATACCTGGGCATGGGCTAGCACCGGTGCGTCATTAACCCCATCGCCCACCATGCAGACAACACGACCTGTCGCTTGCAGCAGCGCCACGCGAGCCAATTTTGTCTGGGGAGACTGTCGCCCTGCAGCATCAGCAATATCCAATTGATTCGCAATGGCCTGCACAACCATCGGATCATCACCCGACAGCAAAGAGACCGTACAACCGAGCGCCTTCAAGGCATCAATGGCCGCCAGGGCATCTGGTCGCACCGCATCGGAAATATAAAAACGTGCCAGCCAGACGCCCTTCTCACCCAGATAAAGCGTAGTAGCTGCGGTCAAAGCATCGTTCTCAGGCACGGGTAGATCCCCAACCAGCTTAGAAACGTAAGCAGCATGCCCGATACGCAGCACCCTGCCATCAATGCTGGCCTCAATACCGCCACCCGTCTCGTGGCTTTCGTCGACAACCGCCAGCCGTGGCAACTCGTAAGCAGCGCGAACCAGTGCCAGTGCCAGGGGATGAGACGCGCTCTGCTCAAGACTCGCCGCCAACTGTAGGCATAAGCGTTCGTCCAGTCCTGATAGAGGTTGTACCTGCTCCAGCTTCATAACACCCGTTGTCAGTGTCCCGGTTTTATCAAGCACCACATCCGTTACTTGCGCCAGCGTCTCTACCGCATGCCCACGCGTTACCAATAGACCCTCACGTGCCAGACGACCAGTCGCAATGGTCAAAGCAACCGGCGTTGCCAGCGATAAGGCACAAGGGCAACTCACCACCAGAACCGCTACCGTCACGGGCAGCGCGCGCGATGGATCAATCCACCACCAAACACCCGCCGTTACCGCGGCAAGCAATAACAACCCCCACAAGAACCAAGAAGCGACGCGATCCGCCGTGGTCACTGCGACGGGTTTTTCCAGAGCGCCACGCTCCATGAGCTTGAGAATGGCCGACAGGCGTGTGTTATCTCCAACCTGCTCCACACGTACCGTGATTGGGCTCTCAACATTCATTGACCCCCCGGTAACCAGCGCACCAACGGATTTAGCGACTGGTAGGCTTTCGCCCGTTAGCAGTGACTCATCCACACTCGTCTGTCCGGCGACAACGGATCCATCAGCCGGAACTTGTGTACCCGGTTTCACCAGAACCAGATCCCCGACACTTAATGCGCTGACGAGAACACGCTCGGTGGCCTCATTCGAATTGCCGACCAGCAATCGATCGGCAAAAGCGGGGGCTAAACGCCCAAGCTCTTCAGTGGCGCGCAACGCCTTCTGTCGGGCGAGCAATTCAAGATAACGGCCACCCAAGAGAAAAAATACGAACATGTTGATGGAGTCATAGTAGACATGACCATGATTCACAATCGTTGCCCAGACACTTGCGACAAAGGCAGCGCCGATTCCCAACGCAACTGGCGTATCCATGCCTACCCGACGGAATTTGATATCTCGCCACGCATTCCGGAAAAAGGGACCGCAGGCATAAAAAATAACCGGGAGCGTGAGCAACAAACTAGACCAACGTAACAAGGTTTCGATATCCGGCGCCAGGTCACCATCATTGGCGATATAGGTTGGATAGGCGTACATCATCACCTGCATCATGCCCAGGCCAGATACTGCTAAACGCCACAACATCGCCCTTCGCTCTTTCTGGGCAACGGCCTCCTGACGTGCCGGATCAAAAGGATGCGCACGATACCCGATGTCGGCAATCGCCTTCAAAATCTGTGACAGCGCCACACGATGGTTATCCCAGCGAATCCGTGCGCGACGTGTCGTGTAATTCACCTCAACTGCCAACACACCCGGCACTTGGGCCACATGCTGTTCATTCAACCAGACACAAGCCGCACAGGTAATTCCTTCCAGCACCAGGGAAGCCTCCTGCTCACCCTCTCCCAAAGCACGAACAAAGGTTTTCTGGAATTCAGCCTGATCATAAAGGGCCAGCGAATCAAGAATTTCCGGGCGTGCCTCTCGGGGAGACTCAGGCATGGCATCACGATTCAGGTAATAGGCCTCAAGGCCATTGGCAACAATGGCTTCCGCTACAGCACGACAACCTTCGCAACACATTGCGCGTGGCTGATCGTTAATCTGAACATCCAACTTAATCCCATCAGGGATTGGCAAACCACAGTGATAACAAGGTTCGTGTTGAGATGTTTCAGGCATGTGGCAATCCCGGAGACCTAGCGCAATCCACTAGGCAATGGAAACTTAACGTCTTCAATCACGCCATCAAGGCTTTGAACTGTACCCGCGCCCAATGCCTGCAGGTGTGCAATAACTTCTTCAACCAGCACTTCTGGCGCCGATGCACCCGCGGTAACACCAATGCTTTGCGCACCTTCTAGCCAGGCCGGATCGATGTTCTCAGCGCGATCAATCAGATAGGCCTTACGACCCAATAGTTCGGCAACCTCTCTCAATCGATTCGAGTTGGAACTTGTGACTGAACCTACGACTAAAACCAGATCGCACTTCTGCGCTAGCGTTCTAACAGCATCCTGACGATTCTGCGTGGCGTAACAGATATCATCTTTTTTTGGCCCAACAATTTCCGGGAAGCGCGCACGTAACGCAGCAACGATCACCGCTGCATCATCAACAGACAGCGTAGTCTGTGTCACATAAGCTAGCTGACCGGGGTCACGGACTTGCAACTTTGCTACATCTTCAACCGTTTCCACCAGATGCATGCCATCCGGAGATTGACCCATGGTGCCTTCAACTTCAGGGTGGCCTTTGTGGCCGATCATGATAATTTCACGTTGATCCACGCGCATGCGCGAAACTTCCACGTGAACCTTGGTCACCAAAGGACAGGTTGCATCGAACACCTGCAAACCACGTGCAGCCGCTTCCTCACGAACCGCTTTAGGTACGCCATGAGCACTAAAGACCAACGTTGCACCTTCCGGCACCTCAGATAATGCCTCAATAAAAATAGCACCACGGGCACGCAAGCCTTCCACGACAAACTTGTTATGAACCACTTCGTGGCGCACATAAATCGGCGCACCAAATTGTTCAAGCGCCCGCTCAACAATGGCAATGGCACGCTCAACACCGGCACAAAATCCCCGAGGGTTGGCCAGAATGATCGGCATCGATTTATCTGAAGCGGTCATAGCAATCCAATAATCTGTACTTCAAAGCGCAAGCTCTTACCCGCCAGCGGATGATTAAAATCCATCAAGGCATGGGTTGCATCAATCTCACGAACAAATCCGGCAAACTCTGCACCATCGGGCGACGTAAATTCAATCAGGGTGTTTTCCTTTAAATCCTGATCCACCGGTAATGCACTGCGTGCAATGCGCTGTACCAGGCCGGGGTTATGCTGGCCAAAGCCAGCTTCAGCCGGCACTTCAAACACCGCATGCTCACCGGCCACTAAACCCACCAGGCAAGCTTCCAGGTTTTCATTAAGCTCACCATTACCCATCTGGATCGTTGCCGGACCGAGATCAAACGTACTCACCACGTCTTCGCCATCCTGCGTCGTCAACCGGTAATGCAGGGTCAACAGGCTATCTGCGTTAATCTGAGTTTTGTTTTCTTGCACGATGCGGCTCCGTCAATCAATTCGAATCGGTCTTGTTCTGGCTTAGAACATACAAGACAGCACCCACACAAACAGCGCTATCAGCGATATTAAATGCGGGCCAATGCCAACCACCCGCATGCACATCGATAAAATCGATCACCATACCCAGCCATAAACGGTCGATCAGATTCCCCAAGGCGCCACCCATAATCAGCGCCAGCGAAATACTGAACCAGGTTCTAGGCTTTGCGGTACGCAGTTGCCAGAGTATCCAACCGGTAATGCTCAACGCAATCAGACTAAAAAACCAGCGCTGCCAACCCGCATGATCAGCTAAAAAACTGAACGCCGCCCCGGGATTAAACACCAGCACCAGATTAAAGAACGGCGTCACCGTTACCGACTCACCCGGTACAAAATGATCAAACACCCACAGCTTACTCAACTGATCCAACGCGGTCACAGCCAGTGCTACCAGCACACCAAACAGCAGCGTACCGTTCTGGCGATTACGCATAATCACGTGTCTCACCTGCCCCGTGGACATTACTCACACAACGATCACACCAGCCCGGGTATTCCGCATTCTGACCCACGCTTTCACGCTGGTGCCAGCAACGTTCGCATTTGGCATGTGCACTCGCAGTCACCTTAACCTGCAAGTCATTCCCTTCAGTCACTGTCGCTTGCGAGCTAATGAATACAAACTTCAAATCATCCCCGATACTAGCCAGCGCGGCGACGTCTTCAGCAGGCGC
Organism: uncultured Dechloromonas sp.; assembly: GCA_964498255.1. Classification (GTDB taxonomy): domain Bacteria; phylum Pseudomonadota; class Gammaproteobacteria; order Burkholderiales; family Rhodocyclaceae; genus Fluviibacter. Next base: position 129,243 of record CAZCGW010000004.1, on the reverse strand, counting down.
AACAATAGCCACTTCTGCTTGCAACGACGAACCGATGCCGCCTTCCGTTCGCACAGCCTCCATTGCCTTAGCAACCTCGGCACGCACGGCACGGATCCGATCCCACTTTGCGCAGAGCGTATCGGCATGAGCAACATCTGGCAGCGGCGACGCAGCCGACAGCATGATTGATTCCGGCAGACCAGCCTGCTTCTTAGCCAGCAGACTCCAGATTTCTTCGGTGGTGAAAGCAAGGATTGGCGCCATCAGACGCAACATTGTTTGCGTAATCATCCACAGCGCTGTTTGCGCCGAGCGGCGCGCACGAGAATCAGGTGCCGTTGTATATAGTCGGTCTTTAAGCACATCCAGATAGAACGCGCCCAAGTCTTCCGAACAGAATGTCTGCAGGGACTGAACAATGTGATGGAAGTCATAGCGATCGTAATCCGCCTGAACGGTAGACTGTAGTGCACGCACCATCTCAATCGCGTAGCGATCAATTTCTAGCATATCCGCTACAGAGACACTATCCTTGGCTGGATTAAAGTCATCCGTATTGGCCAACAGGAAGCGCATGGTGTTACGGATACGGCGATAACCTTCGACGACGCGCTTGAGAATTTCATCGGAAATCGTCAGCTCACCCGAGTAATCCGTATTGGCCACCCAAAGACGCAGGATCTCGGCGCCCATCTTGTCGGCAACCTCTTGCGGGTAGATCACATTGCCGACCGACTTGGACATCTTGTGGCCTTTACCATCCACCACAAAACCATGTGTCAGCAAACCCTTATAAGGGGCTTTGCCATCCAGTGCGCAGCCAGTAAGCAACGACGACTGGAACCAGCCACGGTGCTGGTCTGAACCTTCCAGATACAGATCGGCCGGAAAATCATGCTCGTTAGCGTGCGAGCCGCGCATCACGTGCCAATGGGTTGTTCCCGAATCAAACCACACGTCCAGCGTGTCAGATAGCTTGCGGTAATTCTTGGCATCTTCACCCAGTAGCTCAACCGGGTCTAGCTGGAACCAGGCCTCGATGCCCTGTTGTTCGACACGCCGCGCTACTTCTTTAATCAGTTCTGGTGTGCGCGGATGTAGCTCATTCGTTTCCTTATTCAGGAAAAACGGAATCGGCACACCCCAGTTACGCTGACGTGACACACACCAATCCGGACGGTTACGAATCATGGCTTCCAGACGGGCACGGCCCCATGCCGGGTAAAAATTGGTATCCGCAACAGCCACTTCTGCCAGATGACGCAAGGTTGGCGCGCCCGGTTTAGGTGGCGTATCCATTCCCACAAACCACTGCGTGGTCGCCCGGAAAATAATCGGGGTCTTGTGGCGCCAGCAATGTGGATAGCTGTGCTTCAGCTTAACCTCGGCCAACAGTCGTTGATTATTACGCAAGGTTTCCAGAACCTTCGGATTGGCTTCCCAGACACTCAAACCTGCCAAGGCTGTTTCTGGCAACGGCTGTGTCTTTTGCAGGAAACGGCCATCATCCCCTACCGGGTTTTCAACAGGCAGACCGTACTTCTTACCGATGTTAAAGTCATCAACGCCATGCGCTGGCGCAGTATGCACCATGCCGGTACCCGCATCGGTCGTTACGTGTTCGCCACAGATGATGGGCACTTCTTTGGCGTAGAACGGATGATTGAGCAACACATGCTCAAGCGCTGCACCGCTACATTTGCCCAATACCTGGCCTTGAAGTTCATAACGCTGCAAAGCGCTTTCAGCCAGATCTGCACCCAGAATCAGGTTGCCTTTGGCTGTACCTACCAATACATAGTCCACGGTCGGGTGCACACTCACGGCCTCATTGGCGGGCAGCGTCCACGGCGTCGTGGTCCAGATTACGGCGAAAGCGGGGCCTTCCAGATGATCCAGACCAAAGGCCTTGGCTACCTGCGCAGCATGGCTGGCATGCACTTCAAAAGCCACATCAATCGCGGGCGAATTCTTATCTTCGTATTCCACTTCGGCTTCAGCTAACGCCGAGCGGCAGTCCAGACACCAGTTCACCGGCTTCAGACCCATGTAGAGATAACCATCTTCCAGCATCTTGCCCAGCGCACGAATCTCATTGGCTTCCGCACTAAAGTTCATGGTGAGGTACGGGTTATCCCAATCACCCAACACGCCTAGTCGAATAAAGTCTTTCTTCTGGCGCGCTACCTGCTCAGCGGCATACACACGACAGAGTTTGCGCACTTCGTCCGCCGGCAAATTACGGCCGCGCTGCTTTTCAATCTGGTGTTCAATCGGCAAACCATGGCAGTCCCAACCAGGCACATACTGCGCATCAAAACCAGCCAACACCTTCGAACGCACGATGATGTCTTTAAGAATCTTGTTAACCGCATGGCCGATGTGAATATCACCATTGGCATAGGGTGGGCCATCGTGCAGCACAAAGCGCGGACGGCCTTTGGTGTGCGCCTGAATCTTCTGATAGAGCCCATTCTTTTGCCAGTCGGCAATCCAGGTAGGCTCACGCTTCGGCAGATCACCTCGCATAGGGAATGCGGTATCGGCCAGATTGAGCGTTGCACGTGCCTCTTTGGCTTGATCGTTTTGTGGAGCGTTCTTCGTTTGTTCGGTCATGAGCTTACTGGACAGGCTGAGATTCAAAAAAGGATCGCGCCTGAGCCAGATCATCACGGATCTGGCTGGTCAGCGCTTCGAAATTGGCAAAGGTCATTTCATCGCGCAATTTTGCGAGAAATCGAACATCAAGATGGGCGCCGTACAGGTCGCCTGAAAAATCAAACAGGTGCACTTCCAACAAGGGTTGCGTATCACCACCTAAGGTAGGTCGATAGCCCAGATTGGCAACACCGGGATAGCTACGTGTCTTCTGCGGTACGGCTAGCTTCGTCTGATCAAGAGCCACTTCAACGACAAACACGCCCCGCAGCGGCAACGGATCATGCCGAATCTGCACATTAGCTGTTGGTACGCCAATGGTTCGACCCAGCTGGCGACCTTTGATCACACGCCCTTCCATAGCGTACGGATAACCCAATAAAGCCTCAGCCCGTTGCAAGTCACCCGAGGCCAGGGCAGCACGTACCTGTGAACTAGAAATCCGCTCGTCGGCCAGGCATTGTGAATCCAATGCAGATACCGTAAACCCATACTGCTCACCCAGCGATTCAAGCAAAGCAAAATCACCGGCACGTCGGGCACCAAAGTGGAAATCATCCCCAATGAGCACGTGCTTTGCCTGCATGGCATCAACCAGCACCTGCTTCACAAAGTCTTCCGGGCTCAACGCCGCAAAGGCCTCGTTAAAGGCACAAATACGGGTTTCCGCAACACCTGCTGCTGCCAATGCTTCCAGCTTTTCACGCAATGTATGCAATCTGGCTGGTATTACCGGTGCCTGGCCACCCGCCAACTTGCGGGCAAAGAACTCACGCGGATGTGGCGCAAAGGTCAGCACCGCAGGTTGTAACCCGCGTGCCGCTGCCTCAGCCTTAAGCTGACGCAATAGTGCCTGGTGCCCGCGATGCATACCATCAAAATTACCAATGGTCACAGCTGCAGGGCTCTGGGCGGGCGAGTTCAGTCCGCGAAATACGCGCATAGGATCAGGGCGCAGGGTTTAATAAGAAAACCCTGCATTATAAGGCTTAGCGGGGTGTTTTAACCGCTGCGAGAGCCTGTTTGTACCGGATTTCGTGCCAGATACTGACGAATGCCTCGCATGATCGCTTCGGCCAACTTATCCTGGTATTCCTCGTCATTAAGACGCTTTTCTTCTTCAGGATTTGAAATAAAGGCCGTTTCGATTAAGACCGAAGGGATATCCGGTGCTTTAAGCACGGCAAAGCCAGCCTGTTCCACCGAAGCTTTATGAAGCGCATTCACGCTTCCCAGATTCGACAACACAGACTTGCCCAGCTTCATACTGTCATTTTGCGTGGCCGTTTGCGTCAGATCCATGAGCGTTCGTGCAAGATGGGGGTCAGATACCGTGAAATTCACACCACCCACCTTATCGGCCTCATTTTCTTTCTGGGCCAGATATCGTGCGGCAGCACTGGAAGCACCCTTCTCCGAAAGCACAAACACCGATGAACCCCGCGCTTCGGGTTTAATCCAGGCATCGGCATGAATCGAGACAAATAGATCCGCTCTGGCTTTGCGCGCCTTCTGCACGCGTGTACCCAACGGCACAAAGAAGTCGCCATCACGTGTTAACGCTGCCCGCATATTCGGGTCACTTTCGATACGCTCACGCAAGCGACGGGCAATCGACAGCGTCACGTTCTTTTCCATCGAACCACGCGCCCCAATCGCCCCGGGGTCTTCACCGCCGTGGCCGGGATCAAGCATGATCGTCACCATGCGGCCTGATTTTTTACCGGACTTTGCCGGTGCCTCAGGCTGTTTTTCAGCGAATTTAGGCGTTGGCTCCGGCTCACTGACAACCGGTCGTTCCACCTGAATAGGCTTTTCGGGTACCGGTTTAGCCGACTCCACCTTGGCCACGTCAGTCTTGGGCATTTCTTTAGGCGGCGTGGTAGCCGGCTGTTTACCGGTGACCAATTGCATCAGCGGATCTGTAGGCACCGTTGGATAAATATCCATCACCAATCGGCTCTGGTAATCCCCCACGGGCGGCAGATTAAAGACCTGAGGTGCTACCTCGCTCTTGAGATCCATCACCAGACGAACGACGCCCGGCTTGTAATTGGCCGCCCGCAACTGACGAATATAGGGATCGTTCGGCCCCACCTTATCGCCCAAGCTCTTGAGTACGTTATTGAGTTCAATGCCTTCAATGTCTACGACCAGGCGCTCCGGGTTATGCACCACGCTCTGGGTAAACTTGACCATGCCTTTGTGCTCGATCGTTACCCGGGTGTAATCCTCGGCCGGCCAGACACGCACCGCCACAATCGACGATGCCGTCGCCGCTGCTAGAGCACCTACGGGCGTCACGCTTAAAAGCAACAGCGAACCAGCACCCATTAAAAAGGATCGACGCTTTATTTCACTTGAGCCCATGTTTAAACGAGGCGGTTTAGGCATGCCTCACCCTGTGCTGAATGCGCCTCAATGGCCAGAGATCGCCCACCGGAAACCGAATCCGTGATCGCAATGTTCCAATCAATCTCTGTCAAATACCGACCGGCACGATCTGGCCATTCCACAAAACTGACACCCGATCCACCGAGGTTTTCCTCAAATCCCGCTTCGATCAACGCTTCAGGCGATTCGAGACGGTAAAGATCAAAATGATTCAGCAAGAACCCGGGAATTTTGTAGGTTTCAAGCAACGGGTATGTGGGACTTTTAACACGCCCTTCATAGGCTAATCCGCGCAACACACCACGGACAAATGTCGTTTTTCCTGCGCCGAGGTCCCCATTCAGTGCAATCAGAAAACGTTCCGGCAAAGGGGGCAATACCTGGGCAATGGATGCACCCAGATTTAATGTGGCCTGCTCATCAGTTAGCTCGAAACGTAATACAGACATCGAAACCTCAAAAAGTTTCGATATGTTGCCCGAGCCAACGCTCGCTGGCTAGTCTAAATGAGTCAGGTTAGGGCGTTTCTACCCAACGCGCTGCAAATCGCCTTGCCAAAGGCGCCATGTAGTAAATAACCGGCACGGCAATAAAATAGGCAATCACATATGCACGCATCCAGCTGGCAAAAAATCCATCTATCCACCCAAGATTAATTAGCGTAATGAAAAAGGTCATCACAAAGACCATCTTGGCGCCCATAACAAGGGAAAAAATCAGGTGAAAGTATTTACGATGTAACTTTGACATGAGTAACGTTCAATGACTAGAAATAAACCCGACAGCACCCCGGACAAACTGGTGACGCGCCAGCAAAACAATTAGCCAGCGCGAGCACAATAATAAACAAAAACAACCAGAACCAGAGGGATTTATACCAACTGCGGTGAACGCTTAACCTAGAGTTCATTACGAATGAATACCCTTGGGCATCGCTTTACGCATCAAACGGATAAACAGTCCAAACGTTGCCATCTGCAACACCATAAGCAGCATAAGTGGCAGCCACATCGTTACTGAATCAACCACTTCAAGCGGCATCAGGGCACGGAACACAACAAACATACCCAGCACAAAAAGCCCGACACCAGGACAAATGAGAGAAAAGCTGGCTGCTTGTGGGGATTCTGTGACCAGATATCGCCAACCATTATTTCGGTTCATGACGGCTCGTCCAAGCAGATAAAAGAAGACCTGCACAGACAAGAACAACAGAAGTACCGCTGCCGGAAGCACATTGCCAACCTGTGCACCCCATACATGCTGAGCACTCATTAACAAACGGAATGCAGCAATACCAAGAATCGTCGAAATAGGAATAGCCATCCACAATGTACCTGAGGCTGCCGGCTTAACACCATCGCTCATCATGCGCGGGAACTGCACCACAAAATGAGCCGATGCAATAAATAAGGCAAAGACCATGAGGATGACCGCACCAGCAAAACCAAAACCTGCGGTCACTTTATGATGACTCATCGCAGCAGAAGCAGAAAACCCAACACTCAGCATGGCAAAGGTGAATGCAGGAAACATCCCTGCTAGGCCACTACCAGAGCTATCGGACTGACTCTGATACAACTCGGATAAATGATCCATCCAGAGAATAACGGCATCAATCGCAATGAGGAAGAAAGCGAGTAAAGCCCCCGGAAAGAGCATTTCGCGTAGATCCCATAATCCCGGTACAAAGACCAACCCTACGATAAACAGGACATTCACCATCATCGCCAGTACCAGCGGGCGAACCATCCATTGCAATCCCATATGGGATTGCCAGAACGCTGTAAATTGAGGCGAACGTTTGAAGGCAGCAAGTCCTTTGAGCATCCACACAACCAGTGCAAGATGGACCGCTGCAATGACTAGAATGCCAGCCTGGATCGATCTGACAAAAAACCAGGCTAAATCCTCACTCGCGGCATACGCCTGAAGCGTTTCAAAAGTTGGAACAGGAACGCCTGCATGGGGTGTTAAAAACAATAACCACATAAACAAGCTAACCGTGAGCCCACCCGCACCGAGCGTGGCCAAACCATGCAATGGCACGAATGTCGTATCTGCCGTTTTAGTGCGCTTCATGCTAGATTCCCCTCAGCCATCGTGGCTTGTTAACAGGCATCACCTTTTCGAATAGCCCCAGTATATTATATTTATCTGTATATCGTAACCAAATAAATCTCATGCCTACCCAGAGAATTGATCAAACACTGTTGCAACAAACGGCCAATGAAGCGCGCACATCTCCCCGCTTACGCAAAAATGCCAACTTTCACCCTACGGATGAGTTTCCTGCGCACCGCTTGATCAACGCCATGCAACCGGCGTCTTACGTTCGTCCTCACCGCCACCTGGACCCATCCAAGGATGAAACGATCATCGTCTTACAGGGTCGCTTCGGCTATCTAAGCTTCGATGATGCCGGTGCAATTGAAGAAGCGATTGAGCTTACTCCGGGCGGCCCGGTCTTTGGTATTGATATTCCTCATGGAACGATCCACACCATTCTGGCTCTTGAGCCAAACAGTGTTTTTTTTGAAGCCAAGGCAGGACCCTTTGTGCCATTAAGCACAGAAGAAATCGCCGCTTGGTCGCCCGCTGAGGGTTCTGATGAAGCTAATGCACTCTGGCTCCAATGGCGTGCCCGCTTTGCCTGATCCTCAACAGCGCCGACAGTTGATCGCGCAGATTGCAGCTGATCTTGGCTTTAGCGGTGTCCGGGTTGGCCCTGCCACCGTACCTGAAGATGATCGCCAAGCCCTTAACGATTGGCTTGCACAAGGCCGCCATGGCACGATGGACTACATGGCGCGTCATGCAGAGCTACGCCAAAACCCCACCAAATTATTTCCCGGCGCACTCAGCATCATTAGTGTTCGCCTACCCTACTGGCCGGAAACTGCAACCAACGCAGAAACGCAACTCGCAAAGCCTGACGCTGCCTATGTTTCGCGATACGCACTAGGCCGCGATTATCACAAGGTCATTCGTAACCGGTTACAACGGCTAGCTGACAAACTGACAGCGTGCTTGGGCCCTTTCAATTACCGCGCCTTTACCGATTCCGCCCCAGTCATGGAAGTAGCACTGGCCTCTCAATCGGGTCTGGGTTGGAAAGGCAAACATACCCTCTCCCTCGATAGAAATGGCTCCTGTTACTTTCTTGGAGAACTGATCTGCGATCTGCCTTTAGAGGCAGACCCGCCGATTGAATCGCATTGCGGAGACTGCACGCGATGCATCGATAGTTGTCCGACAGGCGCCATTACTTCCGCTTACAAGGTTGATGCGCGTCGCTGCATCAGTTACCTGACGATCGAACACAAAGGCGAAATTCCTGAAGAATTTCGCAAAGCCATGGGCAACCGGATTTACGGGTGCGATGACTGCCAGCTGGTTTGCCCCTGGAATCGCTTTACGCCAGAGGGCGATAAGGAATTCGCGCCCCGACACAACCTTGATAACGCAACGCTGCTAGAACTTTTTAGCTGGGACGAAAACGAATTTCTCAGCAAAATGGCGGGTAGTCCTATACGGCGCATTGGCTATGAACAATGGCAGCGGAACATCAGCATTGCCCTTGGCAACGCCCCGCCAAGCGAAACGATCATCAACGCCCTGAACCAGAAAAAAACCCACGCGAGTGCGCTCGTAAAAACGCACATCGAGTGGGCTTTAGCGCAACTCCTTGCGCCCCGCTAACGCGGATTATTTGCAGTCGGTCTTACAACCTGTGCCGCAACCGGTACCGCAGCTACCGCCACCGGTTTTGCAACCAAAAATGCTATAAGCCGGGCAATAGCGGAACAGGCCCGTCAGCAAAGGCACGACACCGATGTAGCCCCATGCCGGGATTGTCTCTGTTGCCGCCAAACCGATCAGCACCAAGCCAACCACTACGCGCAGAACGCGATCCAGACCACCAACGTTTTGTGTCATTTTGCTTCTCCTGTTGAACTAACGTGACATTTATACCACGGGCGTATATTATATGTAATTATATATTTAAACGCTAGTAACATAATCCCTAAGGAGAAGAGCATGTCTGGCAAATCTTTCAAAACGGTGACTCAAGATCTGAGCAAAGGTCTGGCGCAATTCCGAGCCCAGGTTCCCGAAGTTCAGGCCGGTTTTAGTGCACTCCATCAGGCCTCAATGAAAGATGGCGCACTGGATGCCAAGACAAAGGAGCTTATCGCTCTAGCCATCGGTGTTGCCGCTCGCTGCGATGGTTGCATCGGCTTTCACACACAGGCCCTGATCAAACTCGGCACGACGAAAGCCGAACTTGCTGAAATGCTGGCCGTAGCCGTCATGATGGGCGGCGGCCCATCGCTGATGTATGCGGGAGAGACGATGCGTGCCTTCGAAGAATTCGGCGGCCAGTAATTAGATCTTCTTGCGCCAAATCGCCGCGAAGAAACCATCGGTGCCGTGGCGATGCGGCAACAGCTGCAGGCCTGGCAACGCTGTCGGACCTGCAATTAAAGCATCAGAAGGCAACTCGATACCTACCGCTGACAACTGAGTTACAGGATCCAACACCTCGAATTCTGGATGGGCTTCTGTAAAGGCCTGCTGGATCAGCGTGTTTTCCTGTGGCAACAAGCTACAAGTTGCATAAACCAGCACACCACCCGGGCGAACCAGAGGCGCGGCGGCTTCAAGAATCTTTGCCTGAAGCTCAGTCAATTCTGCAATCTGCGCTTCACCCTGACGCCACTTGAGATCCGGGTTACGGCGTAGCGTACCCGTGCCCGAACATGGCGCATCCACCAGCACGCGGTCAAACTTACCGGCCAAGCGCTTAATACGATCATCACGCTCATGTGCCAAACGAATGGTTTGAACGTTAGACAATCCTGAACGTGCCACACGTGGCCCCAGCTTAGCCAGACGCTTTTCAGACACATCGGCCGCGTAGAGTCGGCCAGTATTTTTCATCAGTGCGCCCATCAGCAAGGTCTTGCCACCAGCGCCCGCACAGAAGTCCAGCACCATCTCGCCACGCTTGGGAGCAACCAGTGCAGCCAACAGCTGGCTACCCTCGTCCTGCACTTCCATATCACCCTTCACAAAGGCTGGGTGACGCTGAATAGCCGGTTTGCCTTCCAGACGCATACCCCATGGGGAGTAAGGCGTTTCTTTGGCAGCAATACCATGCTTTTCCAGCTGCGCTAAGATCTCCGGACGACGCGCATGCAATGGATTAATCCGTAAATCCAGTGGTGCCGATACCAGTAGCGAACGCGCCAGTGCATCCAGTTCATCGGCAGGCATTGCTGATAAAGCCGTTTCCAGCCAATCCGGAAACTCGTGGCGTACAGCTGCCGAGCCCTTTTCCTGCCCGGCGGCTTTTAAGCGACCAAACCATTCGGTATCTTCACCTTTAATCAGGTGCTCGATCTCACGCAGATTTTTAGCCTGCAAACGCACCAAAGCCGCCAGCACGAGATAACGTGCTTCGCTCGGACTTGGTGGTTCCGAGCGTGCCACCACATCGCGCAGACTACGCAGATGTCGCAAAATGCCATAAACCAATTCGGCGATGCGGCCACGATCCGCATGCCCCATTTCGCGATGATTCTTGAAATGATAGGAAAGCACGCTGTCAGCCGGACGCTCGAACTTGAGCACCTCTGCCATCAGGCTAATCGCCTGGGCCACAAAAGGACGGGGCAGTGCCAGTTCAGCAGGTGATTTCAACTCTGTAGACGATGGCTTAGCCGATGTGGGTTTGCGTGAAGGCGCAGGTTTTTTCTTGCTCATAAATTCTTTCAGCCCAAACTGGGCACAATCAGTACATTAGGTGTCACAGGCTCATTCGATAGCAACACGCGCTGTCCCATTACTTTGAGCCGACCCTCGGCAAACCAGCGAACAGCTGCCGGATAAATACGATGCTCTTCTTTCAACACACGCGCTGCGAGCTTGACGGCATCGTCGTCTGCGTAAACAGGCACGGCAGCCTGGGCAATCATTGGCCCATGATCTAGCTCTGCCGTCACAAAATGTACCGTGCAGCCATGCACATGCACCCCGGCATCTATCGCCCGCTGGTGGGTATGCATACCGGTAAACGATGGCAACAAAGACGGATGGATGTTAATCATGCGACCAGCGTAATGAGACACAAAGTCTGGCGTCAGAATACGCATAAACCCCGCCAGAATAACGAGATCCGGTTCATGGCAGTCTATGGCAGCCAACAGCGCCTGGTCATACATGTCCCGATCGGTTACACCCATTGAAGGAACAACCTCTGTAGCAACGTTGGCTTCTTGAGCCAACTGCAACCCTGTGGCATCCGCTTTATTACTGATCACGGCAACCATTTCAGCCGGATAGTCTGGCGCAGCAGCAGCTTTCAGAATCGCCGAAAGGTTGGTGCCACGTCCTGAAATCAGAACGACACAGCGGGTTTTACGCATCACGGACATTAGTTCTTCAAACCTGCTGCACGCGCTTTCAATACGGCAATAATGCCGGGCAGAATGGATACAAAAATGATGACCAGAATCACTGCCGTCAAATTGTTCTTGATGAACGGAATGTTCCCGAAGAGATAACCCGCCAGCGTCAGTGACACTACCCACAACACCCCGCCCGAAACGTTGTAGGTCAGAAAGCGCTTGGCCTGCATGCCGCTAAAACCGGCCACAAAAGGTGCCATGGTGCGGACGATCGGCAAAAAGCGGGCAATCACAATCGTTTTAGGGCCATGCTTCTCGAAGAAGTCCTGCGTGTATTTGATCTTTTCCGGGCTGATCAGACGTGTACGCGTCATCAACGCCACGCCAAACCAGCGGCCCACCGAATAATTCACTGCATCACCCAGAATAGCCGCCACGACCAGCAAGACCATTAACAGTGGCAGGCTCATGCCTTCCGTAACGCACAAGGCCCCAGCCACAAACAACAGGGAATCCCCCGGCAGAAATGGCGCAACCACAACCCCGGTTTCGGTAAAAATGATCGCAAACAGCAAGGCATAGACCCAATCGCCATATTGCTGGACAAAAAACACCAGGTGTTTATCCAGATGCAAGACAAGGTCGGTAAAGGATGCAAGCCATTCCATAGCGGGGTCATTTCTATTGGTCAAAGAACTAAGGCCGCTATTTTAGCTGATCCCACTATAATCCCGTTGATGAGCGCTTCTAACCACCAACCTGTCATTCGTGCCCTGCCCGACCATCTGATTAGCCAGATAGCCGCCGGAGAAGTGGTCGAACGCCCGGCATCGGTACTTAAAGAGCTCCTGGAAAATGCCATAGATGCCGGCAGCAACCGCATCCGCATTGATCTGGAAGAAGGCGGCATGCGCCTGATCCGTATTGGCGACAACGGTTGCGGCATTGATCAAAGCCAATTGGGTCTGGCGCTCACCCGCCACGCCACCTCCAAAATTCGCTCTCTAGACGACCTTGAACGGGTCAGCACCATGGGCTTCCGGGGCGAAGCCCTGGCGGCGATCGCCAGTGTTTCCCGTCTTTCGCTGGTCAGCTGTACGCCAACGGCTGATCATGCCTGGCGCATCAGTGCCGATGGTGAATTGACGCCCGATGCCCTACCGGCAGGTACTGTCGTAGAAATGCGTGACCTGTATTTCAATACGCCCGCACGCCGCAAGTTTCTTAAAAGCGCCAGCACCGAACAGGCGCACTGCATGGAGACCATTCGTCGCCAGGCCCTCGCCCACCCGGAAATCAGCTTCACCATCAGTCGAGATGGCAAAGAAAGCCATCACTGGCCAGCCGATAACGCTGAGGGACGAATCCGCCAGGTGCTGGGGGACGCCTTCCTCAAGGCTTGCCGCGCCATAGACATCGGCAATGATCTGCTGCAACTGAATGGCTGGGCCATGATTCCCACTGCGATTCTGTCTGACCGGGAAGCACAAAACACTTTCGTCAATGGCCGCTACGTACGCGACAAGGTAATTCAACACGCTATCCGTGAAGCCTATCGCGATCAGCTGCATGGTAGCCGCCAACCGGGTTGCTGCCTATTTCTGAGTATTGATCCGGCACTAGTCGATGTGAACGTCCACCCCGCTAAAACCGAAGTACGCTTCCGCGATAGCCGCGCCGTGCATCAGTTTATTTACCACGCCCTAAAACAGCTATTAGCTGCCAGCACCGAGACCGCGCCGCCCATTACGCTGGATCGTGTAGCCAGCACCTACGCGCCCACCATGCAGCAACAGGGACTTGGTCTGGCGCAAGCCCGAAGCTTTTACACCGAGACTCAGAGTACTGGCACGCCGGCACATCATGCAGCAGCCATGCAGGCATATACCCCCACCGCTAACTCATTGCCCGGTTCGGCGCTCAACACTGCACCTTCGGAAATTCCGCCTTTGGGGTATGCCATCGGCCAACTGCACGACCGCTACATCGTCGCGCAAAACGCACAAGGCATGATCCTCATCGACCAGCACGCCGCGCATGAACGCGTACTGTACGAGAAACTCAAAACCGCCTGTAACTTAAGCCAGCCACCACGTCAGCCACTGCTGATTCCTATGGCAGTTGCTCTGGATGACCTAGCTGTTGCCACCTATCACGAGCACCAAAGTGAGTTTGCAGCATTGGGGCTCGAAATCTCCGAAGCTGGCCCCAACACACTGGTTGTGCGCCAGGTACCCGCTGGTCTGGGCCGTGTTGATGCCGAAACACTGCTCAAAGAACTGCTCCATACTCTGCAAGATTCGCCAGCTCAGGCTAACCTTCTTGCACGGCAGGAACGCCTGCTCGGCACCTGTGCCTGCCATGCCGCTATTCGTGGGCGCCATAGTCTGAGTCTGACCGAAATGAATGCACTCCTGCGTCAAATGGAAGAGACCGAACGTGCCGACCAATGCAACCACGGTCGCCCCACCTGGATTCTGGTGGACTTACCGGCGATTGACGCCCTGTTTCTGCATGGACGCTAATGTTGTCCGATAAATCTGCGGCATTGCCCCCTGCCATTCTGCTGCTTGGCCCTACAGCCAGTGGCAAAACCGACCTGGCATTACGTCTGGCGGACCAATATCCGATTGACCTGATCAGCGTTGATTCAGCGCTTGTCTTCAAGGACATGAACATCGGCACTGCCAAACCCGATGCCGACACGCTAAAGCGCTACCCGCATGCACTCGTCGATGTGATCACCCCGGAAGAGAGTTACTCGGCGGCACGCTTTCGCGAAGAGGCTCTAGCTGCCATGGCCGATAGCACGGCACGGGGTCGCATACCGCTACTGGTTGGCGGCACCATGCTCTACATCAAAGCCTTGCTAGAAGGTCTGTCTGATCTACCGCAAGCCAACCCGGAACTCCGTGCCGAGATTGACGTACGTGCCAAGCAACATGGCTGGCCGGCCATTCACGAAGAACTGTCCAAGCTTGATCCTGTCACCGCTGCACGCCTGGCACCCAACGATTCCCAACGCATCCAGCGTGCGCTGGAAATCTGTTTACTCAGTGGCCGCCCTGCCTCGGCACTCTATGCCGAGCAAGAGCAACAAGCCACACCGCCCTACCGATTTCTATCACTCGCCCTATTACCCAGCGACCGCACCTGGTTACATGACCGCATCGCCTTGCGGTTTAAGCTCATGCTGCAACAAGGTTTCGTCGAAGAGGTCGAAGCACTCCGCGCCAAATACACACTCAATGCTGAACTTCCCTCGATGCGTTGTGTCGGTTATCGCCAAACATGGGAGATGCTCGAAGGCTCACTACCGGCTAAAGAACTTGAAGAACGCGGCATCTACGCAACACGCCAATTGGCCAAGCGCCAGATTACCTGGCTGACCAATTCGATTGCCTGCGAAGCCTTTGATTGCCTCCAAAACAGCAACGCCGACCTGGTAGGTCGGCGCGTTGCTGAGTTTCTACAGGCTTAAACCACAACCGTGGGCGCCTCACCCGGCTGGCTGGCGCGGATGGTGCCAATACGGCTGACCTGCTCCCCATGTTCGGCGAGTACTTTGCTCACGGCATCGGCGTTTTCAGGGGCAACCACAATCACCATGCCGATACCGCAGTTGAATACGCGGTGCATTTCGTCATCAGCCACGCCACCGGCTTCTTGCAGCCAATTGAAGAGGACCGGGCGTTCCCAGCTGTTGCGTTGAATCTCTGCTGTTAGGCCGGCTTGCAGAATGCGCGGCACGTTTTCAGTGATACCACCGCCGGTAATGTGCGCCAAACCCTTCAGTGCACCTGGCAAGGCCTGGAAAGCGGCCAATACAGACTTCACATAAATGCGGGTTGGCGCCATAACCAGATCGCCCAGCGATTGCTCATCCAGTAGATCGGTTGGCTTGGCACCACTACGCTCGATGATCTTACGGATCAGCGAGTAACCATTCGAATGGGCACCACTGGAGGCCAGGCCCAGAACCACGTCACCGGCTTTAATGCTCTTGCCGTCAATGATTTGTGACTTCTCAACTGCGCCAACAGCAAAGCCCGCCAGATCGTATTCACCAGCCGGGTACATATCCGGCATTTCGGCAGTTTCACCGCCGATCAATGCGGCGCCGGCCAGCTCACAACCCTTGGCAATCCCGCCCACTACGGCCGCAGCGGTATCTACGTCCAGCTTGCCACAGGCAAAGTAATCGAGGAAAAACAGCGGTTCAGCACCCTGCACCAGAATGTCGTTGACGCTCATGGCAACCAGATCCTGGCCGATGGTGTCGTGACGATTCCAGGCAAACGCCAGGCGCAGCTTGGTGCCTACGCCATCGGTACCAGATACCAGCACTGGTTCTTTGTATTTTTTGGAAATCTCAAACATGGCGCCAAAACCACCAATGCCAGCCATAACGCCTTCACGCATGGTGCGCTTAGCCATAGGCTTGATGCGCTCGACCAGTTCGTCACCGGCTTCCATGTCCACGCCGGCATCACGATAAGAGAGGCCACCACCGGCCTTGGCATCATGAACAGCAAACAATTGGCGAGCGTGATTGAGCGGGCAAAACATGGGCGATCCTTAAATCAAGATGGCGGTAAGAGTGCAACGTCAGGGGCTGAATGCCGTGTAAAATGGCGGCTTCTGCCCAACGCGGGCGTATTTACACCGCGAATTGTAACCGATGAGGATACAACCTGCCTGACGATGCAGGTGACCATGCAACAACTGATACTCGACCTTCTGCCCGACCAGACACCTTCCCTGAGGCATTTTTTGCCGGGCGATAACGTGGAATTGCTGGCGGCCCTCGAAAACTGGCTGAATCAGCCGGTTCAGGCGTATCCGGGCAATCTGTTCGTGATCTGGGGTCCTACCGGTTGTGGCAAATCATTTCTGAGTCAGTGCATGGTCAGTGCCGGCTTTAGCCCGTTGCCACTGGCAGAGATGCTCTTACCCCCTCCAGCCCAGGGTTGGGTGTTGGAAGATGCCCAGAAACTGGATGCAACTGGCCAACAAGACCTATTCCGTCATCTGGTGCGTTTGGCGCAAGCAAATGAGCGCCTTTTAGTCACACTGGATCTGCCACCAGATGCGCAAACGGGGTTACGTGAAGATGTGCGCACGCGTTTAGGTGCCGGACATATTTACCGCCTGGAACCACTGAACGAGCCTGATCAGCGACAGCTTCTGGCGCAACGCGCTGAGCACCGTGGCTGGGCATTAACACCCGACGTGCTGGATTATCTCTACCAACGTGCCCCGCGAGATCTCTCTAGCCTGGCCGGTTTAATCCGCCGTCTGGACGAACTATCGCTGGAGCAGAAGCGCCGGATTACGCTGCCGTTACTACGCGAAGCACTGGCCGAATCAGCTGTAACTACGGATTGAACCCCATGACTCAACAACGCCACATTGCCCTTTTTGATCTGGATAACACCCTGCTTAACGGGGACTCCGATTTTGAATGGGCGCAGTTCCTGATCAGCAAAGGGGTGGTCGATCCGGAAATTCAAGCCGCAAAAAATGCCCAGTTCTACGCTGACTACAAAGCCGGCACACTGGACATTCATGCCTTTCTGGATTTCCAACTGGCGCCGCTGGCACGCCACCCGCGCGCACAGCTGGATGCCTGGCATCAGGAATTCATGCAAAAGCACATTCGCCCGATCATGCTGGACAACGCCCGCGCCCTGGTAAACCATCACCTGGCCTTGGGCCATTTGTGTGCCGTGGTCACCGCTACAAATGCCTTTGTTACGGGTGACATTGCCAGAGAATTTGGTATTCCGCACCTGATTGCTACGATTCCCGGTGAAAGCCAGGGCGCCTTCACCGGCAAACCCGTGGGCACGCCGTCGTTTCAGAAGGGCAAAATCATCCGTGTGAATGCCTGGTTAGAATCAATCGGCCTATGGCAGGGCAGCTTCGCGCGCCGCTGGTTCTACAGCGACTCGCACAATGATCTACCGCTACTGGAATGGTCTACCAATCCTGTGGCTGTTGATGCCGATGACACGCTGAAAGCCCATGCCTCAGCCCATGGTTGGCCTTCAATTACGCTGCGCGACAGCAGTTCGCCCGCCGCCCTCTTCCAGAAGATTGGTCTTGCTTAATGATCCGCCGTTTCGTCAAAAAGATTTTTAACCGCCATGCCGCGCCCGCGGTTCAGCATGAGCCGGCAATTATTGCCGTTAAGACTCATGGCATTACCCGGGATATGCTCAGTCGGGGTGCCGAACGGGTTTGTGATGATCTAGAACGTGCAGGCTACCGTGCTTATGTGGTCGGTGGCGCCGTTCGCGACTTGCTACTGGGTCGAGATCCCAAGGACTTCGACATCGCGACTAACGCCACACCGGAACAGGTTCGACGTTGCTGTCGACGCTCCCGCATTATCGGAAGACGCTTCCAGATTGTGCATGTGATGGTGGGACAGGAACTGATCGAAGTGACGACATTCCGGGCGCTGCATGAAGATGCGTCTGCTACGGATGAACATGGCCGTGTACTGCGTGACAACACCTTTGGCACACAATCCGACGATGCCGCACGCCGCGACTTTACGGTGAATGCGCTTTATTACGATCCGTACGACGAAACGATTCACGACTACCACCATGGCTATGCCGATCTTAAGCAACGCACGTTGCGCATGATTGGCAAACCCGAAGTGCGTTACCGTGAAGACCCGGTACGGATGCTGCGTGCGGTACGTCTAGGCGCCAAACTCGGTCTAGATCTGGACCCCGCGACACGCAAACCTATTCGTGAATTGGCTGATCTACTCGACAACGTGCCACCGGCCCGTCTGTTCGATGAAATGCTCAAGCTGCTCACCTGTGGTGATGCGCTGGCTTGCCTGAAGCGCTTGCGTGCAGAAGGCTTGCACCATGGTGTGCTGCCTTTGCTCGATGTGATTCTTGAACAGCCTTTGGGTGAACGATTCGTAGAACAGGCACTGACCAATACAGATCAACGCATTCGGGAAGGCAAATCAATTTCTCCGGGCTTCCTGTTTGCTGCCCTGCTCTGGCACGAAGTACTCGCACACTGGAACAAGCGTAAAGCCAAGAATGAAATTGCCATTCCGGCGCTCTTCGCAGCGATGTCCGATGTACTGGATCGCCAGGCAACCAAGCTGGCGATTACCAAACGACTCGTCGGGGACATTAAAGAAATCTGGTCACTTCAGCCGCGCTTCGAGCAGCGCAGCGGCAAGCGCCCGTATGGCTTGCTGGGCCACCCCCGCTTCCGCGCCGGGTACGACTTCATGCTGCTGCGGGCACAGACCGGTGAAATTGATTTGGAACTGGGCGACTGGTGGACCAAGTTTCAGGAATCCGATGATGCCGTTCAAGAGTCCCTGATTGCTGGCGCACCCAAAGATAACGCCACACCAGCCAAGAAGCGCCGGCGCCGTAGCCCGAATCGTCGACGCAGCCAGAATGCTGACGGCGGCAACACGCAGCAAACCCCGCAGGACGAATAATGGCGGCACGTTTACCGCACCTGGCCGTGATTGGCCTGGGCGCCAATCTGGGTGATGCCAGTCAGACACTGCAACAGGCGATACAACAGCTACAAGGCCACACACAAACCAGGGATTGGCAGGTTTCGCCCTTTTACCGCACAGCACCTATTGGCAGTGAGGAAGCGCAACCGGACTACATCAACGGTGTTGCTGCTTTCTACACGGACTTAGCTCCAGAAGCGCTAATGCGCTGGTTGCTGGAAACCGAACGTCACTTCGGACGCGATCGTAGTCACGACATTGCCCGCAACTCACCCCGCACGCTGGATCTGGATCTGCTGCTTTATGATCAGATTTCCATGGATACACCATTACTGGTCTTGCCCCATCCGCGCTTACACGAGCGGGCTTTTGTACTGCGACCGCTGCTGGATGTCTTACCGGACTGTAGCGCCCCCGGCCTTGGCCAGCTGCAGTCGTATCTGGCGCAGGTAGCCGATCAGGCCATTGAACGCATCCATTAAACAGTTTGCCGCTTGCGGATAGCTGTGTATCCTAGCTAAATTGTTACTGACTCTGAGCCGATTAATCGCATGTCTGCCCAAACTGCTGTACGCCGTCTCCATCCGCTAGATCTTGCTCGCCAGCGCGAACGTGGCGAAAAGATTGTCATGCTGACCTGCTATGACGCGACCTTTGCCCGTGTCTCGGAAGCCAGCGGCGTTGATGCCCTGCTCGTTGGCGACTCTCTAGGCATGGTGCTACAAGGCCACGATTCAACACTACCCGTAACCCAAGCAGATATGGTGTATCACGTTGGCTGCGTGGCGCGTGGTTGCGATCGCCCATTGATTATTGCCGACATGCCCTTTGGCACCTACCAGGAAAGCCCGGAACTGGCTTTCCGTAATGCTGCGCAACTCATGGCAGCGGGTGCGCAGATGGTTAAGATTGAAGGCGGCCGCGAGATGGCCCCCACCACCGCGTTTCTGACGGCACGCGGCATCCCGGTTTGCGGCCATATTGGCCTGACACCCCAATCGGTCTTTCAGTTGGGCGGCTATCGAGTGCAAGGCCGCGCCGATGGCGACCGTGAGCGCTTGCTCACCGATGCCATGACGCTGGAAGAAGCCGGTGCCAGCCTACTAGTGCTAGAAGCCATGCCGGCCAAGGTGGCTGACTTTATTACCAGCCACCTGCGTATTCCTACCATTGGCATTGGGGCAAGCACCGGCTGCTCAGGCCAGGTGCTGGTACTACACGACATGCTAGATATTGCCCCCGGCAAGAAACCCCGCTTTGTTAAGAACTTCATGGCCGGCAAGGATTCAGTCGCTGCGGCCATTGGTGCCTATGTAGAAGAAGTCCGCGCTGGCACATTCCCCGGCCCGGATCAGATTTACCCGGAATAAACCGATAAGCATGCAAATATTTTCGAGTGTTGCCGAGCTCCGTTCGGCTCTGGCCAAAACGCGTCAGCAAGGTCGTACCATTGCCTTTGCACCAACTATGGGCAATCTGCACGCCGGGCATATCAGCCTCATGCACCAGGCACGCGAGCACGCCGATTGCGTGGTTGCCAGCATTTTCGTGAACCGTCTGCAATTTGGTCCTAACGAAGACTTCGATAAATACCCCCGCACCTTCAAAGACGATTGTGCACAGCTACAAGAGGCGGGTGTCGAGTTTCTGTTTGCTCCCACCGAACAGGATCTTTACCCGGAACCACAAACCTACGTGGTGGAGCCGGCTGAGATTCAATTTCTGCTGGAAGGCGAATGTCGCCCCGGCCATTTTCGTGGCGTTGCTACGGTTGTGATGAAGCTGTTCCAGATCGTGCAGCCGGATGTCGCCCTATTCGGCAAAAAGGATTATCAGCAGCTGATGGTTCTGCGCAATATGGTGAACCAGTTCATGCTGCCCATCAAAATTATTGGCGGTGAAACCGTGCGCGCCGAGGACGGCCTGGCCCTTTCCTCGCGCAATGGTTACCTCAGCCCTGAAGAACGCGCCGAAGCGCCACGCATGCAACAGACCTTGCAAAGCATTCGCGAGGCCGTGCTATCGGGTGATCGCAATTACGAAACACTGTGCCAAAAAGCAACTGAAAACCTGGACGCTCATGGCTGGAAAACAGATTACATCAGCATACGTCGCCAGCAAGATCTGGCACCGGCAAGCCCCTCAGATAGCGATTTAGTGATTGTTGCTGCGTCAAAGCTAGGCACTCCCCGACTCCTGGACAATCTAGAGATCTAGAACCTATTGTTTTTGTTAGTTTTTTCTCGATAAAACTTTTTGTTACAGGGTTATTGACAGCGCGTAATTCACGATTCACAATGCGCTTCCCTTTCCTGACTTCAGGTTGATATCCATGCAGCGAACCATGCTCAAGTCCAAACTGCACCGCGTAACCACCACGCATGCGGAATTGCACTATGAGGGCTCTTGCGCCATTGACGAAGACTTGCTCGACGCCGCGAATATTCGCGAGTACGAGCAGATCGACATTTGGAATATCAACAATGGCGAGCGCTTCACCACTTATGCCATTCGCGGTGCACGCGGATCGGGCATGATCTCCGTCAATGGTTCGGCCGCCCGTCGTGCTGCACCTGGCGATCTGCTGATCATTGCAACCTTTGCCGTATACAACGAAGTGGAATTGGCCAATTACGAACCCAAGCTGGTTTATGCGGATGCCAACAACCGCATCGCCCGCATTGGTAATGGCATTCCGGCACAAGCTGCCTAAGCTTTATAAAGCCGAACCACCTCACCCACAATCAGTAGCGCCGGTGGCTTGATTGCCTCGGCGCTAATTTGTTTGGCCAGCGTTTCCAGCGTGGCAACCAACACCTTCTGATCCGGACGTGTACCGTGATAAATCACGGCAACTGGCGTTTGGGGCGCACGACCATGCGCCATTAGCGCTTCAGCAATCCCTGCTGCAGCCGTCATGCCCATATAAAAAACAACCGTTTGCGTGGGGCGCGATAAGCCAGCCCAATCGAGATCATTCAATCCCTGTTTCAAGTGACCCGTTGCAAAGGTCACTGACTGCGCCCAATCGCGGTGGGTCAACGGTATGCCGGCATAAGCTGCGCAGCCGACAGCTGCCGTAATACCGGGCACAACCTCTACGGCAATACCGGCCGCGAGCAGCACGTCCATCTCTTCGCCGCCACGGCCAAATATGAAGGGATCTCCACCTTTAAGCCGCACCACCCGTTTCCCTTCTTGCGCCAGACGCACCAGCCATTGATTCACTTCATCTTGTGGCAAGGCATGCTGAGCCGCCTTTTTGCCGACGTAATGGCACGGTACGCCGGGGGCAACCAGACTCAGGATATCGGGACCGACCAGATTGTCGTAGAGCACCACGTCTGCTTCAACAATCCGGCGTAAAGCTCTTAGTGTCAGCAACTCCGGATCACCCGGACCCGCCCCCACCAGACTCACCTGCCCTTTAGCCAAAGCACCAGATCTTCCAGCCAAGGTGGAAATAAATGTATTCAAACGTTCAGAAATAGAGTCGGACATAACAAGCATCAAAGGCCGTGAAACACAAAGCTACTCATCCCTCTTGCCAGAAAGGGATAGTGGGCATATCTTACTACTTTGATTCCAACATCGTGCTTATAAAATCAGGAGACAGGGATGTCGCTCACCGTTCGCCAACTGCTTAACCATAAGACTTCGGGTGTCTGTGCAATTCGTCCCGATGCGTCCGTGCTCGAAGCTCTAGAATTGATGGCTCGCGAAGATATCAGTTCAGTTCTCGTCATGGAAGGCGACAATCTCAATGGCATCTTTACCGAACGTGACTACGCTCGCAAGGTCATTCTGCGTGGCCGAAATTCCCGTGATACGGTCGTTCGCGAGTTAATGACGAGTGAATTGATCACGATGTCTCCCGAACAAACGATTGATGACTGCATGGCCGTGATGACCGAAAAGCACATTCGTCACCTACCCGTTATGGAAGCTGGCAAAGTCATTGGCCTCGTATCAATTGGCGATGTGGTGAAATCGATCATTGCCGGCCACGAAGAAACGATCCAGCAACTGGCTGGTTACATCTCGGGTGACTTGAAGACCTGATCTCTTACCCAGTCACCACTAAAACCCGTAGGCCGCTCCTACGGGTTTTTTGCTTTCTGATTTGCTATTCCCCACTGCCGCAGGTAAGCTTCGCCCAGAAAACACACTTAACCCATTATTTTTTAACGGAAATTTAACAAATCTGTAATATGGGCACTGAAACCGAACTCAAACTATCGATGGCAGCGGAAGATATCCCTCGCCTGCTACAGCATTCTTTATTGGCAGCACCCGCAAAGAGACTAAAGCTCTACAACACCTACTTTGATACACCTGACCTGGCACTCACCAAGCAGAAAGTCGCTGTTCGTGAACGACGCGTACTGCGTAAAACCCTACTAACGGTTAAAACAGCGCAGCGTAGCGAAGGGGGCATCAGCCAACGCTCAGAATGGGAAGCACCAACGACTCCGGGCCAATTCGATTTCTCAACCCTCGTTGACGATGCACAACTGGCGGAAGCCCTAAGTCTTAAGGCGGCGGAATTAGTGCCGGTTTTCACCACAGACTTTAGCCGTCGTGTCTGGACCTTAAACTTCCGCCGCGCAACGATCGAAGTTGCACTGGATCAAGGCACGATATCAGCACAACGAGATGAGCTGACACGAGAGCAACCTATCTGCGAATTAGAGTTAGAACTTAAGCAAGGCAATCCGGCAACGCTCTTTGCCCTAGCCCGCATGCTCAGCCGCGATGTCCGACTTCACCCTGCCGATGAAAGCAAAGCCGCCCGTGGCTACGCCCTATTCCTGAATAAGCGTCAGACACCAAGCAAGGCTGAAGCTCTGGATATTCCACCACGAGCATCAACAGTTTCCGTATTCCAATACATCGCGAGAAGCTGTATCGCTCAACTGCAGGCTAATGAGCGTGGGATACGGTCCCCTCAGGATGAGGAATACGTACACCAGGCACGCGTGGCCTTACGCCGCCTACGTACAGCGCTGCGTCTCTTTGCCGATGCACTCCCTGCGGGCTTTGCTGATCGCTGGAGCACAGCCTGGCGCGATGTGGCTCAGGAACTAGGCAATGCGAGAAACTGGGACGTATTCTGTACCGAGCAGCTCCCGTTACTTGATCATGATCTTGGTGAGCACCCGGAACTGATTGCATTGCGCAGCTTTGCCAACCAACGGCGTATTGATGCCCATGAAGCAGCAAAGATCTGTATTACCAGCAAAGCCTATAGCCTCAACATCATCAGCTTCTGTGAAGCATTAATGAATCTGAAAGAGACTTCGGACAGCATACGTGCTTATGCTACTAAAGCACTCAAGCGCCGTCACAAACGATTTATTCAAGGTGCCAAGTTAGCTCATACGCTGAACGCAGAAGAGCGCCACGAAGTACGTATTGATCTTAAAAAACTCCGTTACACTCTCGACTTCTTCGAAAGCCTTTATCCGAAGAAACGTGTACAAGCATTTTTACGAGCACTCGCTAGCACTCAGGAGCTGCTGGGTCACATGAACGATCTGGCGACTGCTGAAATTCTGATGTCAGAACGTGATGGCATCATGATTGACGCGCCAATCGCCTGGGCCAAAGGTCGAATGAGTGCCTATCTGGAAATGCTCCCATCGGCACTAAAGCCGGTGATTAAATTGGATACACCCTGGGACAAGTGATCCCGAGCAACATGGAATGCAACGATGAAAACGCCTAAAGTAAATTACGACTGCGCTAAATGTCCTGGCTATTGCTGCAGCTACCCCAGAATTGAAGTCACTAAAAAGGACATCGTTCGTCTTGCAGCGCATTTTGAAATTACTGCAGAACAAGCTAAGTCAAAGTTCACACGAAGCTATGAGTACACAGAGGGTGACCCCAAGGATCACGTAAAAGAGCGCATTCTCAAACACAAGAAAGATCACATCTACGCAACTACCTGCCAGTTTCTAGACCAGGATCTGCGTCGTTGCTCGATTTATGAAGCACGGCCAAGCGTTTGCAGAGCTTTCCCAGATGGCAAAAAATGTGGCTACTATGGCTTTCTGAAATTCGAACGCAAGTGTCAGGGCGACAAGGACTTTATTCCAACCGCCTAATCCTCTCGAGGTGCGTTCAATAACGCATCTCGAAACGTTTTGAATCGCTTAACCACCAGCTTGAATCCATCTTCATAGCCATTACGATAGCCTGAACCACCAGGCAACTTGTTGTAATTAGGCTTCTCTTTAAGGATCTTTTCGAGTTGTTCTAAAACTTCCTGCAGGGACTGGTTGGCCATCGCGTTGCTCCATTAACTAATTCGCATAGGCTAGCCCCTTTCTCGCTAGGCATCTATCTCGCTTAGATGAATTTTTTATGACAACGGACAATACTTTGCAATCGTCATCGTAAGGAAATATGGATTGGTTATCGTCTAATTTTTCTGTGACGATGATTATTTGCTTTGAGAAACCTCCTCGTACTCTGCATCCTGCTTAGCACGACACATGCACTCGCTTTTGAACCGCTGAATACAGATGATGCTGGCACGGTAGGGTTGAACGTTAACCAAATTGAGGCTTACTTCTATTCCATTACTGCGGGCGGCCCTAATGGGGAATTTAGTGATATTTCACCTGGTGAAGAGTTTGTCGGTAGCGGTAACGCCAAAACCTTTCCCTTAACGTTCACCCGTGGTTTAAGTGATTCCACCGAAGCATCCATTTCAACTTCGTACTACGCACTGCCGCGCGGTCAGTTTTCACCAATCTCGAATTACGTATTTGGCTTTAAATGGCGGTTTATGGGTGATGGTGAATCAGGACTGAGCCTTGCGGCTAAACCATCGTTAACCTTACCCTCAGGTAACAACCAGCAGGTGGCTGGTTTAGGCAACGCGGCAACCAACTATGGTCTAAACATGATTGGTTCATACAACTGGGAAACCATTGGTGTTCACCTGAACATGTCATACGAGCGTGAACCCTACAACGTCAACTATTCAGTAGCCGGAGACCTGGACCCACAGAGAAAAAACGTTATCGCACTCTCCATTGCGCCTGTTTGGCAAGCGCACCCAAAGCTAAAGCTAGCTTTAGACGTCGGGAGTGGCACGAACACACCCACCGCATCTCCGACTTATATGAGCACCTATGCTATGGCAGCATCCATTTATTCACCGTTACCAACAGTAGATTTGGGCATCGCCTATCTCGTTAGCGGTAATAACCTGAGTGATACCGTTTCTAGTGGCAAATCAAATCGAAACGGATCTGATCGGTTCGAGATTGGTGTCACATGGCGATTTTAATAAAACAGCCATACAACCTGCTGACAGTTGGCGCAGCGCAGCAATAACGTATGATTGCGGTCTAAACAATTATGCCACCTGCCAAAAGTGAACCTCCGGACCAAATTTCTCTCGAGATTTTTGTTCGCTCTTTTATTTGGAGCGCAGGCTTCCTATTGCTTGGCTGAGTCCTCGGTAGAGGCTGACCCGACCGTTGACAGCACCACCCCGATTCCTGACGACACAGAGAATTTCAGCCTGCACGGTCAAGCAACGTATGTCCTGCAATACAAGAACAAATTTAACTCATCCTATCAGGGAGAGAAAAGTCTACTCAGTACCGGAGATCAGACAAAAAGCTACACGCTCACGGTAACACCCTTTCTTGGCGCACGCCTCTGGGAAGGGGCTGAGGTTTACTACAATCCGGAAGCCAGTGAAGGCATGCCCTTCTCTAATTTGAGCGGACTGGGTGGCTTTACTAATGGCGAAATGCAACGCGGCAACAATGTGCCTATGGTGTTTTATACGGCACGTGCCTTTATTCGCCAAACCATCGGCCTCGGTGGTGGTCGCGAACATGTTGAAGGTGGCCCTAACCAGCTTGCAGGCAATCTCGACAAACGACGTCTAACCCTCACGTACGGTTGGGTATCAACCCTTGATTACTTCGATAGCAACCGTTATAGCCATGATCCACGAACCCAGTTTCTCAACTGGTCCATCATGGCAGCCGGTGCTTATGATTTTGCGGCCAATGCACGCGGTTACACCTATGGTCTAATCGGTGAATACTTTGATGACGGCTGGACTGTTCGCCTCGCTAGGCTTGCCATGCCCAAAGAGCCTAACGGTCAATCATTAGATTACCAACTCACCAAGCAATATGGTGACCAGATCGAAGTTGAGCGTGAGCATAAAGTGCTGGGGCAAGAAGGTGCACTCCGGGCATTGGTCTTTCAGAATCGCGGCGTAATGGCTACTTTTAATGATGCGATCAATCAGGCAGGTGCAGGTCAGGCACCCAATATCCTTACTTCACGCAACAACTACCAGAACAAATGGGGATATGTCTTGAACGCCGAGCAAGCCGTGCTCGATGATATTGGTCTATTTGCCCGCTGGAGTTGGAATAACGGACAAAGTGAAACCGAAGCGTTCACGGATATCAGCCGCTCTCTTTCCGCAGGCACATCCGTCAAAGGCAGTTTCTGGGGTCGCCAGAATGACACCTTAGGTCTGGCATTTGCTTTGAACGGTATCAGTTCTTCACAGATCAACTATTTGTCACAAGGTGGCTACACCATGTTCATCGGTGATGGAAAAATCACCTACCAAGGCGAACGTATTCTTGAAACTTACTACAGCGTCAATCTATTTAAAGGCGCTTATTTATCAGCCGATTACCAGTACATTCGCAATCCGGCATATAACGCCGATCGTGGCCCTGTAAGCTTTTTTGGCTTAAGGGCTCACTTCGAGCTGTAGATCTAGAAAACCATGGGGTGCAGACACACTCGACCAACGGGTTGGTGAACAAGCCAAGGAATTAGGGCACATCGAGTCGACAATATGTCCTTGACCGTCAGTATGTAGGGAAGCTCATACGCACCGCGCTCGAGCAGTAAAGGGTCTTGGGTACCACTCGCCAGAAGTGACTGATTGATAACCCATGCATAGGGTTCAATACCTGCCCGACGGAGGTCATTCTGAAGACGCTCTGCCTCATGAACAGGGGTGGCTTCTGGCAGGGTCACTACAAAAACGTGCGTAAAGTTCTTGTCCCGAAGACGAGGCAACAGTTCCTTCACGGATTCAGGCATGTCGCCTTGGGTGCGCTCAACTTCACGGTGATAGGCTTCTGCTGCATCTAGTAACAAAATCGTATGTCCGGTCGGAGCGGTGTCCAGAACCACAAACCCGCCCTTACCTTCGTCCACCGTACGAGCAAACGCCCGAAAAACAGCGATTTCTTCGGTACAGGGCGAACGCAGATCCTCTTCAAGCATGGCGAGTCCGGCCGCATCAAGACTCTTACCTGCCTTTGCCAGAACCTCTTTGGTATATTCATGAACCTCATGCGCCGGGTCAATTTTGGTAACGGTCAAGCCGGTCATGCCTTCCTCTGCCGCCGCCGCAACGTGCGCCGCTGGGTCGGTTGTGGAAAGAACAACCGGGAACCCACGCTCTGCCAGGTTGAAGGCTATGGCGGCAGCGACGGATGTTTTTCCAACCCCACCCTTGCCCATCGTCATGATGACACCATGACCCACCGCTGCCAATTCATCAAGGTATTGTTTCAGACCACCCGGCAATGACTCAATCGACGACAACGACTGCGCTAATGGCAGCGGCAATTCTTCCGGGTGAGCCATGGCTCGGAGCGCCTCCAACCCAACCGTACCTTTCGGCAGGAAGGGAATCGTTGACCCCGGAAGCGCAGCCAAACCAGCAGGCATCTCTGACAGTGACTCAACAGCGCGTTTGGTCATTGCATCAGCAATGACATCACTCGGCTCTTTGGCAACAAAGACCCCGTTGATGACTAACTGAAGGTTACTAACACCCAAGTCGCCTAACTCGGCACGAGTTCGTTCTGCTTCTCGCAGCGATGCACGTTCAGGACGGCTAACCAGAACCACTGTGGTCTCTTTCGGATTCGATAGGCGCTTAACCGTGGCGGCATACAGCGCCT
Organism: uncultured Dechloromonas sp.; assembly: GCA_964498255.1. Taxonomy (GTDB): domain Bacteria; phylum Pseudomonadota; class Gammaproteobacteria; order Burkholderiales; family Rhodocyclaceae; genus Fluviibacter. Next base: position 100,306 of record CAZCGW010000004.1, on the reverse strand, counting down.
TCTGCTTTTCTAGGCCAGCCAGCGGACCAAGGCAGGATGCACCGCCCGTAGAGGAAGAAATGAATTCATCCCATGCCGAAGGCAGCGTCAGTAAACGCAAGGTGTGACCGGTCGGTGCGGTATCGAAAATAACATGCTCGAAATCTTGTGTCGCCGACGGGTCACCCAGCAACTTGGAGAACTCATCAAATGCAGCAATCTCTACCGTACAGGCACCGGAGAACTGCTCTTCCATGCTCCGGATAGCTGCATCTGGCAGGATGCCGCGATAAGGACCAACCATTCGTTCACGGTAGGCATGTGCCGAGGCTTCCGGGTCGATGTTCAGCGCCCATAGATTTGGTGCATCAGGAACCGCAGTATGTGTTTGGTTCAATGCCACACCCAAAACTTCGTCCAGATTGGACGCAGGGTCAGTACTAACAATTAGCACCTTTTTCCCAGCATCTGCCAGCGCTAAACCCGCAGCGCAAGACAAGGATGTCTTACCAACACCGCCCTTTCCAGTAAAAAAGGCGTGACGAGTATCAAGTTTGGGTAACGGCATATCAGACCTCGTAAATTAGCAGCAACCAGATTTAGGGTCGCAGCACTTGCCAGCGACAACATGAGGCTTTTCTGCAGTGGTCAACTGGATAGCCAGTTTCTGCGCCAATTGCTGGCGTGATGGATACATACCAGTCGTGATGATGTGACCATCCACCGCAAGAATCGGCAAACGGTCGATACCGGCTTCCATTTCGTTAACAACAGCAGGATTGGCAGCAAAAGCCTGCGGCTCTTGCCCAAGGTTGTGACGCTCTACGGTAATGCCGTGTTCAGCAACCCACTTCAGGTCGGCTGCGAACTGCGCCAAAACCGGGTCAACCTCAACGCCGCAGACACCCGTTGAACAACACATAGCTGGGTCAAAAACTTCTAGCTTTTTCATAGGGTCACTCCTGATTATTTGGCTGGGCAGCGTTCATACCACCCCTTGGATTGATTAACAATTCGCACCACTAGCAACATGACCGGTACTTCAATCAGAACACCGACTACCGTCGCCAGCGCAGCGCCCGACTCGAATCCGAACAGACTGATCGCCGCCGCTACCGCCAGCTCGAAAAAGTTCGAGGCACCAATCAGCGCCGACGGACCGGCAACGCTGTGTTTTTCCCCGACGGCCCGATTCAGCCAGTAGGCCAATCCCGAGTTGAATAACACTTGAATCAGAATCGGTACCGCAAGCAGTACAATAATCAGGGGCTGCTCAATGATGGCTTTGCCTTGAAAGGCGAAAAGCAGCACCAGCGTTAGCAGCAGCGCTGCAATCGACCACGGACCAATCTTCTCCATGGTCGCATCGAAATGCGCCGGGCCTTTAGCCAGCAGCGACTTACGCCAGAACTGGGCAAGGATGACCGGAATCACGATGTAAAGCACGACCGAGGTCAGCAAGGTATCCCATGGCACCGTAATTGCCGAGATACCCAGCAGGAAGGCAACCAGCGGCGCAAAGGCGAACACCATGATGGTGTCATTAAGGGCAACTTGTGACAACGTGAACAGCGGGTCACCTTTGGTCAGACGGCTCCAAACAAAAACCATGGCCGTACAGGGTGCTGCGGCCAGCAAGATTAACCCAGCAATGTAACTATCAATCTGGTCGGTAGGCAGATATTGGGCAAAAACGCCTCGGATGAAGAACCAAGCCAGAAGCGCCATGGAGAACGGCTTAACGAACCAGTTCACGAACAGCGTGACGCCGATGCCCTTTACGTGCTGTTTAACTTCGTGGAGAGCGCCAAAGTCAACTTTGACCAGCATCGGAATAATCATGACCCAGATGAGCAAGCCCACGGGCAGATTAACCTGCGCCACTTCCAGACGGCCCACCGCCTGAAACACCTCCGGCAACCATTGTCCGAGCAGTACGCCCGCCACGATGCAGAGGAACACCCAGACGGTCAGATAGCGCTCGAAAACGCTCATCGTTGCAACTTTGGCATTCACTTCACACTGAATGCTCATCTCAGATCCCCAAAGCTTCACGGACGGCCGGAATCAGACGAGCACGGATGTCGTCACGGACAGCCATAAAGCTCTCCAACGGCTCACCATGTGGGTCATGGAACGGCAGATGGATACGAGGCACGGGCTTCGGAAAAATCGGACAGGCTTCGTTAGCGTTGTTGCAGACCGTTACGACTAGATCAATGGGTTCGTTAATAACGGCATCAATATCTTTAGGGAACAGCCCATCTGTTGGCAGCCCAGCCAGCTTCAGGGCTTCAATAGCACCGTCTGCGACTTTAGGCTGTGGCTTGGTGCCTGCAGAGAGTCCTTTTGCCTTGCCAGCCAGATCATGCGTGATCAGGGCTTCGGCCATCTGCGAACGGCAGGAGTTGCCGGTGCAGAGAACGAGGACATTAAAACCTTTTTCGGACATCATTCACCTCAACAAGTAGTTGAGCAGCCTGCCTTTTTCCGTCTCTTTTCGGTCGTGTTGACCTGTTCGGTTTTAGGCAGACAACTCTGACCCTGACAGCACTTATCCGTCAGGAATGCGAGAAGTTCATCCATGACGCTGTAATCTGTGGCGTAGTAGATGAAGCGGCTTTCCTGTCTAGCCTTAATCAAACCGACGCGGCTCAGATTGGAAAGATGGAAAGACGTTGTCGCCGCCGGAATCCCCAGCTGTTCTGCAATAGAGCCGGCATTCACCCCCTCCGGACCAGCCTCAACGAGCAAGCGGTAGATAGAGAGACGTGACTCATGTCCTAAAGCAGCCAAGAGTTCAGAAGCAGTTAGCGTTTCCATGTTTCCAACTTTATCGAATTGTCGTGACAATTGTATGACATAAAAAAACCAGGCGCTAGAGCCTGGTTTTCTTGGGAAGCATTTACAGCTTACTTTTTCTTACCCTTCTTGCTCGGGCGGCCGACTTTAATGCGTTCAACCTTGGCAAGCGTATTGACAAGCACTGTGTCCGTCAAAGATACCAGGTGCGCGATACCTGCACGTAGGAACTCAGATTTTTTGAATTCCTTACCCAGCTTCTTGGCACGCTTCTTCAAGTCAGCCAGCAGCGCATGCTCGTGGGCAGGAATCGAAAAGTTATCTTTTACCAATTTGACTTTCTTTGGCTTCGTGATGGTTTTAGTTGCAGCAACCGGCTTTGCCTTAGCAACGACAGCCACCGACTTTGCAACGACTGGCTTCAGGTTCTTTGCAACAATCGTCGATACGGGTTTACGCGCTGTTGTTGTCGCTGTGCGACGCACAGGTGTTTTGGTCGCACGTGGTGCAGTCTGCTTTGCCACTGTTGGTTTAGCAGGGACGCTAGCTGTTTTACGAGCAACGGTGGAACGTACCGCAGGCTTACGGGTTGTAGTTGGACGTGTGGCCACAATGCACTCCTTGTTGAAATCTAATGTCTGATTATTGCACAGCGACACTCAATTAATTATTACAAAGAGCAAATATCCGCAAGTCATATGAACGTAACAATTCTTTAATACATTAGTTACCAAATCATTACCTAGATAACACCATGGCTTTTGTTCCAATTGACGCACTCCTTGATCCGATGGTCATACCGGCCGATGGTGTCGTATTTGCATGGGAAATGCACGGGGAGCAATCTCGCGAGATTCAACCCGATCAAGTCGATGCAGCGCTCGGAGACCATAGCAAATCATTATGGCTCCATCTAAATCTTTCAAACACGCGTATTCAGCGCTGGTTAAGGCAAACACCACAGATACCTGACTCTCTTAAAGAAGCGATCCTTGACCAGGTGAGTCGCAGCCGAATGGAAACGATTGAAGAGTTCGGTGATGGTCTGATGATGGTGATGAATGACTTTCGAATCGGGTTATCACACGCAACAGATGACGAAGAAACCGGGACACTCTGGGCAATCATGACACCTCGGTTGATGTTGTCTCTAAGAGCGCACCCACTAATGACCACAGATACGCTACGCCATCTGTTACGTCAAAAACGCATTACACCCAATACAGTTGTGGCGCTCTACCATGAACTGATTGAAGAGCGAGCAACGCATTTACGCCGCAGAACTGATCAACTTTCAGATCAGATGGATCTACTTGAAGAAATACTTATCAAAGGTGAGGATTTGCCCGAGCATGAAACCCTGGGCAGATTGCGCATTACATGTAGTCGGCTACGTCGTCATTACGCACCAGAACTAACTGCTTTAAGACGTTTACTACGCCGTAAGCCAACGTGGTTTACCGAAGACGACACGGATCAACTACGTGAACAGATCGATTTACTGTCTTTTCTGGTCGACGAAGTCAACAACCTATATGAACGTGCAAAAGTTTTACAGGATGAGCTATCCGCACATGTTGCCGAATTTAACGCTAAAAACTTGCAGGTCTTGTCGGTGATGACGGTTATCTTTCTTCCTATGACACTCGTCACAGGTGTTATGGGCATGAACATGGAAGACTTACCAGGGTTACAGCATTCCTTCTATATCGTTATGGGAGTCATGTGCGCCACTGGCTTAGCTGTTTATTCCGGACTGAAGATTAAGCGTGTAATTTAACTGTTTTGTCACACAAGCGTAAAAAACGCGTCACATAAAGCTGGCTAAATGTCAGCCGTGGATACAAAAGAACTCAACTTTCGCACCATCTGGATTTCCGATGTGCATTTGGGCACACCAGGCTGTCAGGCAAGCTACCTCCTGGATTTTCTTAAATCACACGAATCAGAAACACTCTATCTGGTCGGCGATATCCTTGATGGCTGGCACCTAAAAAAAGGGTGGTATTGGCCGCAGACTCACAACGATGTCGTGCAAAAGATTCTGCGTAAAGGTCGCAAGGGAACACGCGTTGTCTACATTCCCGGAAATCACGACGAAAGCGTTCGACAATTCATCGGCCTGCAATTTGGTGAAATTGAGGTGCTAGAAGATGCGATCCACACCACAGCCAAAGGCAAACGTCTATGGATTACCCATGGTGATTTGTTTGATGGTGTGATGCAACATGCGCGTTGGCTAGCTTACGTCGGTGATAGTGCTTACACGCTAATACTCAAGCTAAACCGTTGGTTTAATGCGATTCGTGTGCGTATGGGTCTGCCCTATTGGTCTTTATCTCAATACCTCAAGCACCAGGTGAAAAACGCCGTTAATTTCATTTCAGCCTACGAGCATGTCATGACTGAAGAGGCGCGGCGCCGTGAATGCGATGGCGTGGTATGCGGTCATATCCACAAAGCCGAAATTCGCGACATCAACGGCGTGCTCTATGCGAATGATGGTGATTGGGTCGAAAGCCTCACGGCTTTAGTAGAAGACTTTGATGGTTCGTTGCGCATTGTGCATTGGAATCGACGTATCGAGGCACCACTCAATCTGATGAGTTTGCACCAAGAAGGCACTGCTGCTACCCAAAACGTGAATTCAATCCCTAAGGAGTAACTTATGAGAATTCTCATCGTAACGGACGCCTGGGAACCCCAAATTAACGGCGTTGTAAGAACCATCAAGTCAACAAGACGGGAACTTGAGAAATTGGGTCATACCGTTGACATTCTCACGCCACTTGAATTTAAGACGGTTCCTTGCCCTACCTACCCTGATATACGCCTTTCGATACTACCGAAGCGCAGCGTAGTAAAACGCATTGAAGCATTTAAACCAGATGCCATGCACATTGCGACAGAAGGCCCACTAGGCATTGCTGCACGTGCCTGGGCGCTACGTCACAACTTTCCATTTACCACGGCTTACCACACGCGTTTCCCTGAATATGTACATGCCCGCCTACGTATTCCGTTAAAGTGGACTTATCAATATTTAAAGTGGTTTCATGGTCCTGCAAAAGCGATCATGGCGCCTACCCATGTTGTTAAACGCGACCTAGTAGTAGCTGGATTTAACCGTGTCGTCTTATGGAGCCGTGGTGTTGAACTGGATATTTTTACACCACGCAAAGTCCAACGACTCGACACGCGACCGCCGATTTTTCTGTATGTTGGCCGTGTAGCCGTAGAGAAAAACATCGAGGCATTTCTTGAGCTCGATTTGCCTGGCTCAAAATGGGTAGCAGGAGAAGGCCCTGCTTTACCTGCCCTGCGCGCCAAGTACCCGAAAGCAAACTTTATGGGTGTGCTGAATCAACATGAGCTTGCCGAGGTTTACTCCTCTGCCGATGTCTTTGTTTTCCCTAGCAAAACAGATACCTTTGGTCTCGTGCTTTTAGAAGCTATGGCTTGCGGACTACCTGTCGCCGCCTACCCTGTAACGGGCCCGCTCGATGTCATCGGAGATGCACCAGCCGGTGCGCTACACCATGACTTGCGTCAAGCCTGTCTTGATGCCCTAGAGCTAAAACGTGAAGACGCACTCGAACACGCACAAAAATTCTCATGGGCCGCTGCGACAGATCAATTCATCAATCATTTACATCCGGTCGCTCACACGATCGATCAGACTGTCTGATCTTATGTATCAACACAAGCTTGATTATGACCCCAAGTCCAATCCGCATAAAACCCATAGAGGCATAAAAAGGATTTGGCTCGCCACCGGCCACTCGCTTCAGGGTTTTAGCTTTGCTATCCAAGAGGAGAGTGCTTTTAGGCAAGAGCTATTCTTAGCACTGCTTATGCTGCCGTGGGTTTGGGTTTTTGACTTTAGCCAGTTAGAACGGGTTTTATTAGTCGCTACCGTCATCTTGGTGTTAGTCACTGAGCTGATTAATTCCGGCATTGAGGCCGCAATTGACCGTATCTCTTTCGAGGCGCACAGTCTCTCCAAACGCGCCAAGGATTATGGTAGCGCTGCTGTTCTGCTGTGTCTTCTTCTTTGTGGTTATACCTGGTTGAGCCTGTTTATACCCGTTCTTCATTTTTAAAGTATTTGGGCAATATGAATCTGATTTTATGGCGTCACGCCGAAGCAATTGATCTTAGCACTCCTGTCACTCCCGGCTGCAAACGGGATCTAGACCGCAAACTGACAGAGCGTGGTCAAAAACAGGCCAGTATTACTGCACAGTGGCTACAAAAAAATATTAAGGGGCAATTCCGGGTCATTTGTAGTCCTGCTGATCGGGCTCTACAAACGGCCAAGGCATTCTGCGATAAGCCAGAAATCATTCAGGAACTCTGCCCGTTGGCCGATGCGAGCCACGTACTGGGCGCTATTAATTGGCCACAGGGGAAAGACGTCATTGTTGTTGGACACCAGCCCTGGATTGGTCGTGTTGCCAGCCTTCTCCTCTCAGGACAGGAACAGGACTGGTCGGTTAAAAAATCCTCGATATGGTGGCTGACACATCGCCTGCGAAAACAGGAGAACCAAGAGAAAGCCCAAACAGTTTTAAGATTGGTTCTACCACCTGATTTTATCGGCTGAGCCCAGTAAGTTTCATCGATTTGTCATTGAATCATCACAGCGTCGTCATTTAGCCTAGCTAAAGTCATTCTCAATCGAAGACCCATAAAGGTTGAGCATGACAGAGAAGAACACCCTGATGATTGATCACAACAAGAACGAACAGCAGCTAGCCATACCCAAGGCAGCGATCCATTCATTAAGCATTACCTGGGCACGCCACCAGGATGAGGTAGAAGAAGCGCAGCGCCTTCGTTATAAAGTCTTCGCTGAAGAAATGGGTGCCTCTTTACCCAAAGCCAAAGAAGGCCTCGATCAAGATCTGTTTGATGCCTGGTGTGATCACCTCATTGTGCGCGATGAAGAAACTCTACGGGTTGTTGGTACCTATCGCGTGCTCACGCCGCATCAAGCTCGCAAACTAGGCTCTCTCTACTCAGAATCGGAGTTTGATCTAACGCGCCTCGCACATCTGCGTCCTAAAATGATCGAGCTTGGTCGGTCTTGCGTCCACCAAGACTACCGCACCGGTAGTGTCATTATGGCGCTCTGGAGTGGCATCGGTCGCTACATGGTTCAAGGCGGTTACGAATCGATGCTGGGCTGTGCCAGTGTGTCTATGGCAGATGGCGGCCACTATGCAGCCAGCTTGCACCAACAGTTTGCCAAGAAGCATCTGGCCTCGATTGAATATAGAGTTTTTCCCAGACTTGCCTTGCCTGTTAACGACCTAAATCAAACACTCGAGGTAGAACCACCACCCCTGGTCAAGGGCTATTTGAGATTAGGTGCAAAAATCTGCGGTGCACCCGCCTGGGACCCTGATTTCAATACCGCTGATTTTTTAACGCTATTGCGCTTATCTGACTTACACCCCCGCTATGCTCGCCACTTTCTCGGCGAGCATGCAGGTTAACCACGTTTACTTACCGGTACAGCCTGATGGCACATACTTCTGTTCCAGGGCTGTCGAACAAGTCCAGCTGGTAATGCTGGCATTGGCTACTGCACCCGTGTAAACGATTGTCTTACCATCAACATTCTTGTCGATACCCTTGAGTGCAACTGTTACCGTTGCACTGCTGGCATCACCACCTGAAGTGACACTCTCTACATATTGGGTGCTACCGGAACACAGATTTGCAGGAATGCTCGTAGCACCGCTTTGAACAGCTTCAGTGACCGACACCTTACAAGCCGAAGCAGCAAGCAAACCCTCCGACACCTTGGCCCGGACTGTGTAATTCTGATAAGCCGGCAAGGCCACGGCGGCCAAAATACCCACGATGGCAATCACAACCATCAATTCGATCAAGGTAAAACCTGCTTGCACCGACTTACGCATGTGTGTCTCCAAGTAAATACTCATATTTTCTGGTCATATTACCCCATGCCCTAGGCGCATGGCAAAGATAAACCCAATCAATCAGCGGCAGGTGGATACAGACGCTTCAGCGCCCAATGTGATGGTAAAAACACCAGAAAAATCAACATCAGTTGCAGCACGACAAACCACACCGGCTCTGGCATCCAATGCTGCGGCCCGACGTCACTAAACCCATAAACATAATTGATATTCACCGGTAACGCTGGGTCGTCAACCGGCGCAGGTGGCGCGGGCATGAAGAAATAGCAGACATAAAGCGAGGTGAACGAAATCACCATCCACAATGGCAACCCGCGTCGATCGTAACCCGTACGCCCTAGCAGCCATAACAGCAGAAACGGCAACCAGAAATGGAAGAACGATAGAAAACGCACATGCAAGGGGATTGCATTCTGGAACATGTACTCCGTCATACCTGTCATTGGCATTCCGACTAAGCTCGAAAGAAAATCCAATGCCCATAAAAGTTGTGGCAGCAGAATGCCCACAGCAGCCGCAGAAATAAGCAAAGCACTACCAAGCCACATGCCGATCAGTGTGAGCAGTAATGCCATGTCACAGAAGAACAAGAAATTCGTCGGGCCGTAGGTAATGATGTACGTAGGAACCAACACCGCTACATAGAGGGTCAAGAGCAGCTTGGGTAAGAGCGGAATGGATGCACCTGTCTTCACGCAAAAAGTCATGACTTACCTAAAGAACTGAATCGACTGATATCGAGAATACACGCATTCGGCGCTTTATGTTGCCTGTAGCGTAGCCAGCTCGGCGTCACTATAGAGACGGGATCGCGTAAGAAAACGCAGCCCTGAAGGACGCTCCAGAGAAAACATGCCGCCCGTACCGGGAATCGCATCAATAATCAGGTGGGTATGCTCCCAGTACGCAAACTGGGACTCACTCATGTAAAACGGCACACCACCAATCTCGCCCAGTTTGACGTCTACATCACCCACAATAAACTCATTAACAGGAAAGCACATGGGCGCGCTACCGTCGCAACAGCCACCCGACTGATGAAACAGTAGTGCGCCATGCTGAGCCTTAAGTTGATCAATTAACGCCAGTGCCGCCGGCGTTGCCGAAACGCGGCTGACGGCACTGTTGCGTGGCGTTAAATCACGCGCCATTAGAAAAATCCGAGTGGCGACTCACTGTAGCTGACCAACAGGTTCTTGGTCTGCTGATAGTGGTCCAGCATCATCTTGTGGTTTTCACGGCCAATACCCGATTGCTTGTAACCACCGAAGGCGGCATGCGCTGGGTAGGCGTGATAGCAGTTCGTCCACACACGACCGGCCTGAATGGCACGACCAACGCGAAAGGCACGGTTACCATTCCGGGTCCAGACACCAGCACCCAAACCATAGAGCGTGTCGTTGGCGATTTCAATCGCTTCGGCCTCATCCTTGAATGTGGTGACCGACACCACTGGCCCGAAGATCTCTTCCTGGAAGATGCGCATCTTGTTATGGCCCTTGAACACGGTCGGCTGAATGTAATAGCCACCGGCAAGATCACCATCCATGCTGGCTTGAGCACCACCGATTAGGCACTGTGCACCCTCTTCCTTGCCCAGCTTTAGGTAGGAGTTAATCTTTTCGAGTTGCTCGTTCGAAGCCTGGGCACCGATCATGGTATTCGGATCGAGCGGGTTGCCTTGCTTAATCGCGGCCACGCGTTTCAGAACCCGTTCCATGAATTTTTCGTAAATTGACTCCTGAACCAAGACACGCGATGGGCAGGTGCACACCTCGCCCTGATTCAGGGCAAATAGCGTAAAACCTTCCAGCACCTTGTCGAAGTAGCTGTCATCAGCCTCCATCACATCTTCAAAGAAAATATTCGGGCTCTTGCCGCCCAGCTCCAGCGTTACCGGAATCAGGTTCTGGCTGGCGTACTGCATGATCAACCGACCGGTAGTCGTTTCACCAGTAAACGCAATCTTGGCAATACGCGGGCTAGAGGCAAGCGGTTTACCAGTTTCCAGACCAAAACCGTTCACCACGTTAAGCACACCCGGCGGCAGCAAGTCGCCAATGAGTTCCATCAGAACCAGAATCGACGCAGGCGTCTGCTCGGCTGGCTTCAATACCACACAGTTACCGGCGCCCAACGCCGGTGCAAGCTTCCACACGGCCATCAGAATCGGGAAGTTCCATGGAATGATCTGGCCGACAACGCCCAGCGGCTCTTTGTAGTGGTAAGCATAGGTGTCGTGATCGACCTCGCTGATGCCACCCTCTTCGGCACGCACGCAGCCGGCAAAGTAGCGGAAGTGATCAATCGCCAACGGAATATCGGCTGCCATCGTCTCACGGATCGGTTTACCGTTATCGAGCGTTTCGGCCGTGGCGATCAGTTTTAGGTTCGCCTCCATGCGGTCGGCAATTTTGTTGAGAATGTTGGCACGATCTGCCTGCGAGGTTTTACCCCAGGCCGCCTTAGCGGCATGCGCCGCATCTAGTGCCAGATTGACATCCTTCTCGTTGGAGCGCGGCACTTCACAGAGGATCTTACCGGTGATCGGCGTGGTGTTCTCAAAATACTGGCCATCGACCGGGGCTACCCACTGGCCATTAATGTAGTTGGCATAACGCTGCTTGAACGGATTGTTAACAGTGATGTTGTTAATGGTAATGCTCATGGTTGTCTCCTGAAGTGGCGATGATGGACTCACACCTGAAACGGGTGGTTGCCTTAATCATTGCAGGAGTTGTGCCAGAAACTATTTTGCCGCGGCATTGCTGCAACGCACATCACACCAGCTTAAACTGACTCTGTAAAAAATCTTGTATTGCTGCCACGCAGCATTGCAATGCCCTGATTGGTCGTCCATTTGGTTAAAACAAATGCAACACTTTGTCGCAAATTCTGCGACACTCTGTCGATCGATCTCCGACAAACGCGACACATTTCGCGAAGGCACCCACCATGCGACAGACTACCGTCAACAATCTGCCGGACACCATTCTGCGTTCATGGCATCGCTGTACGGATCTGGGCGTCATCGAAGATCAAATTCCCTACGCAGAACCATTGTCGGAAAGCGAACTCAAAGTGCTGCGCGAAGCTTCCGGTGATCTGTTGCCTATCGTCGAACCCGAACTGGATTTTCTCGGGGAAATGTTCCAGGGCACGGACTCGGTCGTGCTGCTTGCCAACGCCAACGGCATGATTCTCGATGCACGCGGAGCCGGTAGTTTTCTCGATAAGGCCGGTCAGGTTGCCCTGAAATCTGGCGTAGTCTGGAACGAGTCCGAACGCGGCACTAACGCCATCGGCACCGCCATTGCTGAAGGTGGCCTCATCGAAGTCTGGGGCAGCGAACACTTCCACCGCCAACACGCGGTACTGTGTTGTACTGCCGCACCCATCCTCGACCATCAAGGTCGTATCGCCGGTGTCATCGACATCTCGGGTGATGCCCGGTTGCCGCGTGGCTACGCCCAAGGCGCACTGAGCCGTGCCATCCGTGAAGTGGAACACCGCTGGCTCATGCAATCCCCCGGGCAACTCTACCGACTTCGCTTTCATGAAAAGAGCAATCACCTAGGAAGCTTCCGTGAAGGTGTCTTGCTACTAGACGGCGAAATTATCGTCGGCGCCAATCGCGAAGCCATACGCTGGCTCGGTGCCACCTGGTCGCTCATCGGCGAACGCTGGTCCGCCATTTTCAAAACGCCGCCACTCAAAGTCAGTGACGATGAATCTCTTCTCATGACCCACAACGGCATGATCTATCGCGGCTTGCTTGAGAAGCCGACACCCATTGGTAACGACAAGGCAGCACACGCGACATCTGAAACGCCTGCGTCAGTTGGGTCTGCTGTTGTAGCACATACCTCGCTTTCTTCGACTTCATCAGCGTGGCTGGACAATATCACACGGCAACAACTAGATCAGGCGGTCCGCGCCGTCAATGCCGAACTTTCCGTCATCATTCAAGGCGAAACGGGCACTGGCAAAGAAGTGATGGCACGTCTCATCCACGAACAATGCCTGCGCCAGAACAAGCCCTTTGTCGCCATCAACTGTGCCGCCCTGCCCGAAGGTCTGATTGAATCCGAACTCTTTGGCTATGCCGAAGGTGCATTTACCGGCGCGCGCAAGAGCGGTTCGATTGGCCGCGTCTTCGAAGCCGATGGCGGCATTCTATTTCTCGATGAAATCGGCGACATGTCGCTGATGCTGCAAACACGTCTACTACGCGTCTTGCAAGATCGGGCCGTACAACCCCTCGGCGGCGGCAAATCCCGCCCGGTCAATTTCGTTGTCCTCTCGGCCACGCACCGAGATCTGGCGGCAATGGTCAGCGCTGGCACCTTCCGCGCTGACCTTTACTACCGTCTTCACTTTCATCAGATTGATCTACCCCCGCTACGCCATCGCACTGATAAGGCCGCCTTCATCGACGCGCTCTGGCAAGAAGCCGGTGCCACACGTCGTCAGCTCACGCTGACTGATGAAGTCAGCATGGCACTGATCAACTACGATTGGCCCGGCAACTTCCGCCAGTTGGCCCATCTCGTCAAAACGCTGGTTGCCCTTGCCGAACCGGGCCAGCTTATTGGCATCAACAGCCTGCCTACCGAATTCCGGACAACGAACCTGCCTTCGTCGGCCAATCACAGAGCCCCTGTAGAAACCGCTGCTCACGTTGAGATTGAGAACGACCTCAGTCCAGAACGCATCAAACTGGCCTTGGAGCAATCGCATTACAAGGTCGCAGCAGCAGCACGGCGGCTGGGCGTACATCGGTCAACGCTGTATCGCTATATGGCTGCCTACAACTTATAAATTATTCGACCACTGTTCCCCAAGCGCATCCGCCTGTTGCAGTACCAACTCCACAGCAGCCTCTTGTAGATCCGGCGGGTATCTGTATTTCCGCAAAATGCGACGAACCATTAACCGCAGTTTGGCGCGAACGCTCTCACGAACCGACCAATCGACCGTAAGGTTCTTACGCAGGTTCTCAGCCAGTTCATGCGCAATCTTCTTCAGCGTTTCATCGCTGAGCTCACGTACGGCAGATTCGTTATCGGCCAGCGCATCATAGAAACGCACTTCATCATCATTCAGCCCCAGCTCCGCGCCACGGTTGGCTGCTTCCCGGAACTTCTTGGCCATGGCAATCAGCTCTTCAATCACCTGCGCCGTTTCAATGGCACGGTTCTGATAGCGCTTCACCACATTCGCCAGCAGCTCCGAGAACTTCTTCTGCTGCACGACATTGCTGGAGAACTTGGATTTAATCTCACCTTCCAGTAAGCGTTCGAGTAACTCAACCGCTAGGTTACGCTCCGGCAGGTTCTTCACCTCCGCCAGGAAGGCATCGTCCAGGATGCCGATGTTGGGTTTATCTAGACCCACGGCATCAAAGACATCGACCACTTCCTCTGACACCACCGCAGAATTAATAATCTGACGAATCGCCAGATCGCGCTGCTCATCAGTGCGTTTCTTTTGGCTGATATCCCGCTTGGTCAAAATCACCTTCACCGCTTGCAGGAAAGCGACCTCTTCCCGAACGGCCTTAGCCTCATCGAGCGTACAGCACAGACTAAATGCCTTGCTCATCGCCAGCGCCGTATCAGCGAAACGCTTCTTGCCGTCTTTCTGGCCCAGCACAAAGTTCGCTGCACCCGCCAGGCGCTTATGGCCGGACGTCAGAAAATCGCTGTAATCGTAGCCATGCAACATGCCACGCAAGATATCGATCTTCTCCGCCAATACCGCATAGGCTTCAGCCGCATCCACCGTGGGGCGATCCCGACCCTTGCTGGCTGTATATTCCCTGAGGGCACTCTTCAGCTCATTAGCGATGCCGATGTAATCAACAACAAGGCCACCCTGCTTGTCTTTGAAGACCCGGTTCACGCGCGCAATGGCCTGCATCAGGTTATGCCCCTTCATGGGCTTATCCACATACAGGGTATGCACACATGGTGCATCAAAACCCGTGAGCCACATATCCCGCACGATCACCATCTTGAGTGGGTCAGCCGGGTTCTTGAAGCGCTTCTCCAGGTCTTTCTTAACCTGGCCGCTATAGATATGAGGGCGTAGCAACGCTTTATCGCTGGCAGAGCCCGTCATGATGATCTTGATCACGCCCTTCTTCGGGTCGGCATCATGCCATTCCGGCCGCAGTTTAACGATCTCGTTATAAAGGTGGACACAAATCTCGCGACTCATGGCCACCACCATGGCTTTACCGTCCTGAGCCTTCTGCCGCTCGTCAAAGTGGTTCACCAAGTCGGCCGCAACACGCGCAATGCGCGGCTCAGCGCCCACCACTTTTTCTAAAGCGGCCCACTTCGACTTCAGCTTGGCTTGATCACCCTCTTCTTCGTCTTCAGCCAGCTCATCCACATCGTCATCCAGCTGCGCTAGTTCAGATTCATTTAAACCCAGCTTAGCGAGCCGTGACTCAAAGTAAATGGCCACGGTGGCACCATCTTCTTTGGCCTGCTGCATATCGTACACATGGATGTAGTCACCGAATACGGCACGCGTATCTCGATCTTCCCCAGATACCGGCGTACCAGTAAAGGCCACAAAGGTGGCATTCGGCAACGCATCGCGCAAATGCTGCGCATAACCCACCTGGTAGGCAAAGGCCTGCTCCGATACGCTATCCGCCGCGCGCAGAGCCGTGGCATCATTTGCCGCAGAACCAGTCGAGTACTTCGTTGCACGAACCGGCTTTAGCTTTGCCTCAAAACCATATTGGGTGCGGTGCGCCTCATCGGCAATCACTACAATGTTGTGTCGATCAGAGAGCACCGGAAAGGTATCTTCATCCTCACCCGGCATAAACTTCTGGATCGTCGCAAAGACAATACCGCCCGATGGCCGATTAGCCAGCAGCTCGCGCAGCGTCTGCCGTGTCTTGGCCTGTACCGGCTCTTCGCGCAACAGGTCTTGTGCTAACGAGAACACGCCAAACAACTGCCCATCTAAATCATTGCGGTCGGTAATCACCACAATGGTCGGGTTTTCCATCGCAGGCTCCTGCATCACCCGCGCGGCAAAGCACGTCATGGTGATGCTCTTGCCACTACCCTGCGTATGCCAAACCACCCCACCCTTATGCGAACCGCCTGGGCGCGATGCCATAACCACCTGCTCAATGGCTGAACGCACCGCATGGTACTGGTGGTATCCGGCAACCTTTTTCACCAAGGTGCCATCATCTTCGAACAACACAAAGAAGCGGATGTAATCCAGCAGAATCGTTGGCGCTAGCAAACCACGGATCAACGTTTCCAGTTCGTTGAACTCGCCCAACGGGTCGAGATCCACGCCATCAATCGTGCGCCACTGCATAAAGCGCTCGGCATTGGCCGACAATGAGCCAAAGCGGGCATCTGAGCCATCAGAAATCACCAATAGCTCGTTGTATTCAAATACATCCGGAATCTGTTCTTTGTAGGTCTGAATCTGGTCAAAGGCTTTCCAGATATCCGCTGCTTCATCTGCCGGGTTCTTCAGCTCCAGCAATACCAGCGGCAAACCATTCACAAACAGAATAATGTCCGGGCGGCGCGTGTGCGAATGGGCGTTATGGTGACCCTTAATCGAAACCTGGTTAATCGCCAGCCATTCGTTCGCCCCCACATGACCAAAATCCGCCAAGCGCACGTAATCCCCGCGCGTCTCACCCTCTTTTTGGTACTGCACCGGCACGCCATTCACCAGCAACTTATGAAACTGCTGGTTCGCCGCCAATTGAGACGGTATCCCCAAATCCAACACCTGCTTTAACGCATCTTCCCGCGCCACATTGGGAATCCCCGGGTTCAAGCGCGCAATAGCCTCCCGCAACCGATCAACCAGCACCACCTGACTGTAATCTGCCCGTTCCGGGGCACTGCCATCAGGCGCAATATCCGGACCATACAAGACCTGATAGCCAGCCTCAGCCAGCCAGCCCAGCGCTTCTTGTTCGAGTTGATCTTCGGTCATCCGTTTATTAAAACATGTTTGGCCGAATTCAGTCTGCTAACCGCGCAATCTTGGCCGATGCCGTTTCAATATGCTGTTCCAGTGCATCAATACAAGGCAAAAAGGTTTCTGAGAAACCAGACTCACGGCGCAACTCAGCCAAATACTCACGTGCCACCGCCTCGGCCTTGCGCCAAGCCGCCGGCGCAATATGAGCGTGGATCTGCGCCTCAGGCAATGATTCAGGAATAGATCCCCCACTCTTTGGCGCAAAGGCCATCGGCAACATGTCATAGGCAGGCGCTAACTGATAAGGCCGTCCTTGCTCGGTAACAAACGACAGGTTCCCCGTGTGCATATCGGTGTTGCCGATCAACACACCAATGGCCTGCAACAAAGCAACAGCATCCGCCGCCTCGGGTTCAATATGCTTGGCTTTGGCTAACGCTTGCGCAATCGCAGCCCAACCTTGACCCAGACCCACAAACTCGGCATCCAGTGCCGCCAGACTGAGTAGACCACGCCGCCCTAAGTCACCGACACGGTCAAAGCGCTCGACCTCTAAGAACCGCTGCCCACCAAAATCTACAATACTGGTTTGCACCGCAGAGATTTGTGCCGTATTGAGCACCTGCAACGCTAGATGCTCTGCCAATAACAAATCGCGCCAGCGCTCCGTAACCGGGTTATCTTCTCTCACGCTAAATTTAACGATGACATGGCGTGCTCCCCCTGCCGTTTCGGCGTAGGCCAAAAACTTTGGCTGCTCACCACCCGCCGATGAACCAGGCGATTCACCCCGGCTCGCTTCTACTGACAAACGGGTATACACCTCCGGCTTCAACGCCACCGCCACTGGCGATTCGAGACTACCCGACAGAAACCTTTCTCTTGCCAGATCACCCAGCAACAAATTACCTACCGCATCATGCCCATGCGCCAGCAGCGCCCGCAAAGCATGGGTATCGCTCCACTCCGTTAACTGAGACGGAAGACCCAGTAAACCGGCATGGTTAATCGCATAGGCACGACCCAAGTAACCTTGCGGCCGCATGTCGTAAAGCCACCAAGGAATACCCTCACTGTGCAGCGTCTTGCCCTCGGACTGCTGAATCATCACAAAACCATCCGGACGCACGGGAATCAATAGCCCTAGCTGCTCAATCTTTCCTTCTGCTGATACCCGATAAACCGGGATCTCACCAAAGCCTCGCCCGGTGTCTCGCAGCGCATATTGAATAGAAGAACCAGCACGAATACGTACAACCTCATCCCCCAGCGCGTTTATTGCCCGGGAGACCGTTGACTGACTTAACCCTGTAATATCAATGAGTTGATTTGCTGTCACAGGGCCAAGCGTCAATTGGCTGCGGATACTATCTGCGTGAACGAGCGCCATGATGAATAGATTTGTGAATAGACTTATGAATAGAGATGCTAGCACAAACGAATTGTGGCGTGCGGCTTTAGCGTAGCCATTTTCGCTACGATTGAAGCAAAATTGGCTACACTAACCCCGCGCCGTGACTGCGCCGTTAACAGCAGGATTGGGGCAACCCCGACACGGCGCCTCTTTATATGGAGAGGACCATGATTAAAAACGGAATGCGCCCAATCCACCCGGGCGAAATTTTGCGGGAAGAGTTTCTAGAACCACTAGAGATGTCAGCCAACGCGCTATCACTGGAACTCCACGTCCCAGCACCCCGCATTAACGAGATTGTTCGTGAGAAGCGCGCTGTTTCAACCGACACGGCAATCCGCCTAGCCCGTTACTTCGGGACTGCGCCGCAGTTCTGGTTGAGCCTACAAACGGCATTTGACCTCAAGCTGGCTGAGGCCGAATTTGGCGCCCAGATCATGAGGGAAGTGCAACAACGGGCTTAGCACTAAGAAATACCGCCACTCCATGCTATACCCCCCACAGCCACCTATTTGCCAAGTAGGTTACACCCGTGCAGGATGCAATATTAATGTTTAAAACGTGGTTAAACAAGGTTGTCTTTAGTCCGCGCTGAATAGGCCGTTGGCGAATTACCAACTGTGGTTCATTAAACTAGGTCAATCTGGAGCGATTTGATCTCCAGCGATATTCATTGCAGCCCTATATGCCTGCTTCTCATGCGTCGGCTTGGTCGGGAAGGCCAATCTCATTTCCCCACTTTTGACCATTTTGCTCAAATACTGTTGACGCAAACCATCTGGATTCCGGCAAACTAATTCAGCCAAGACAGAAAGGGTCAGATATTGATTGGCACATAGCGATTGCAAAACCGCCATCATGCGCTCACTACTCAATTTTTCTTTTTGCCGAGGCTCCTCCGCCAATCGCTCCAATTCCGCCAGAAAATCTTTGTCCAACCCCAGCAAACCATCTACGACGGGAGCGTCAAGGTGACGCGTCAGCAACCGCCCATAGACATCCCGCTTTTCGTCGGAGTTTTCTGAATATTCGGAGCCTGCCGTCGAATACTCGGAGCTAGTCGGCGAATACTCGGAGCTGCTCCCCATATTGGTAGCTTTTGTCCGAATAAATGTCGGACCAACAAACACCTGATCAGGTGTTGGCAAGCTATCGCCTGGTAGAAAGTACACCATTCCACGAGAGCGTCCATCGGTTTCCAACAAACCCAGCCTGACCAAACGAGCCAACAGCAAACTCAGGTCATGCGAATGTGCGTCACAAATTTCTAATAGTCGGTTGTGACTAACCACCCGCTCCATTACAACCGTCGCCATGACTAATCGACCGTTGTAATCGAGGTCATCGAAAGCAGCTCCCAGTTGCGCCCGAAGTTGCTGCAATACATTTTCTGGCAGCAGGTCAGCCATCTGAAGCATCAACTGCGTTTGCTCTGGTTCATCCTTTTCTGACAAAGCCGGTGGTCGCCAATGCTGGCTTTTCCAACCCCCATAAATACGTGGCATCCCGGAACCACCTCGCTCACCAAGACCAATCAGCAAGAACATTTGATGCAAGATGCGATTACGGCAGTCACTTTCACCACCCCGAATCACCTGCCCGATAGGCAAACGCAAACCACCCGGGTTACGGAAACCAAACATGTCCGGACGCTTAACCACCAGCACTGAAACGCGCCCAGTATAATCGGCGTGGACAAGCGCATTAACCAGCGCCTCTCGCAGGGCTTCATGGACTGGTGTGTCGTCTTGACGCTGTCCGTCCTTCAACGAGAAAGGCACTTTCAGGTCGGCGATCAATTTTCGATACACCCGCCGATAAAACTCAAAAAGGTTCCCTGTCCAACTGCCGTCTGGACACAAGCGATCCACCCAGCGCAATTCGGTCTTGGCCTCCGGCCTCTCCTGATAGTCAACAAAATAATGCGGCACAGCATCCTGAATGGCTGCCCAATTGCCAAACATGAGCAGCCCACCCAGAGTCAGGCCTGACTCACCCGTTTGTCGATCTTGACGCCAGCCACGCAAACTTTTCAGAAATTCAAAATCGTTCTGTTCCAAAAATGGATGTCCAGGCTTCTCATCTCGCAGCATCTGTCGGTAGATACGCAAGCTTTCCGGATCAATATCTTCCATACCGTAGCCGGCCAGAATCCGTGCATCGCGTTCATCTTCAACCTGTTCGGCCAGCATGCGCTTTACGGTTTCCTCGTCACAACGACGATCGCCATCATTCAAACGGCGATAGGTGTTGCCAAAGGGCTGCCCATGTAGGAAAACCGGTTTTTGCCGCCGCGTTGCAGCAGGGATAGCGACTGCCAAGATGACTTTGCCGTCAATAGAGACTTCAGTGACATCTGCATCGCCCAGGAGATTAAGACTAGCTTTGGCCGGATTGTTCAGAGTATTAAACAAATCGCCGCGCACCTTGGAAGGGTTGTCGATACCGCCAACGCTGAAAACACCCGCCTTTTCACGAACGCCCAACAAAACCACACCACCATGCGTATTGGCCATCGCTGAATAAGTGGTCCAAAAATCCTTTGGTACTTCACCTTTGCCATCCTGACCTTGGGCAAGCTTGCATTCCAGTTCAGCGGTCTCAGCCAATAGGTTCACATCTTCAAGTGTTCTCAGTTCGAACATCAGGCAGTCTCCCTAAGAAGTGCATTTAGCTCCGAAAATCTCAACTGGCCGGAGATCAAACGGGGCAGCAACAAATCCCGTAGAGCAGCTAGAGTAACTAACCTATCTCTATTGGCCTTGATCTTCTGCCAAGCAAGCTGTCCTATAAGCTCGTAAGCATCTATTAGCTCTTGGCTTGGTAACACAACTTTATATTGAGCAAGTTCTGATTTTGAAAAGCCTGACTGAACAGCCTTAGAACTAACGCCCTGTAGGTAGTTATAAAACTGAGGGTCATTCACCAGCTGTAGCGCGAATTCGCGCCCGATTAGAATTGGAACGAGCTTCATAAGTGCAACGTTATATGCTCCGCTTAACCCACGGCATACACGTCCTAGAGAATCTTTGGCTTTATCACCGCTAGCCGACCCATAGCGGCCAAGAAGCACATCGTCTTCAGTTACTTTCTTAAGTTTGGATGTATCGGGAATGTAAGTTTTATGTGCATCCGTTGAGAAGTCGCGAATCTGAAGCAATCGCACATATCCATCACGCGGTGCATCAACAAAATTAGAAGCTGGTGGTTGCGAGCCCCCTTGTAAATCGCAGGCATCCAAAAAAGGCATGACGCGCCACCCCTTCGGTACCAACCTCAACTCCGACTCTTCAAACGAATCCGGGAACAGTGCGGCGGTTGCTTCATCCATACCTTCTGGTGCTCGACCTTCCATTTTGGCGCGGACGGGGTCGAAATCGACAAACCAAGATTTGAACAAAGCTTGGGCGATGGCTTCGAGGGTGGCGTTGGTTTCGCGCAAGAGGGTAATTCGAGACGAAAGCGCCTCTGCCATCTCAGAAATGCTGCAAATAGCCTCAGAGCTAGGCAAAGGAATAGGCAAGCGCTTGATGTCTTTAAGATTTAGTGTTTTCTGAACCGTTGTGTTCAGCACTGCATCGATTAGATGTTTACCAGCACGACTCTCCAAAACAGTCTTGAGATAGGTTCTGATAGAAGGTGCTTTTAGGCGAAGTGCAGCTATAGCCCGCGCCGGGTTCCATCCCGCCATGTGAGGTTGAACTACAACACACTCACCAGGATTTCCAACTAGTGTAATAAGTAATTCGTCGCCCTGAAGTTGAGTTCGACGGTACTCATGATTTACCTCTTGAGAAACACGATAAGCAGGGCAGGATTGGATTTGGCCGGCTTTGATGTCTCCAACTTTAATTAGAGGTATGCCATTGGGCGTATTTGGTCCCGGATACATGATGCCCACAGCAATGCTCTTACTGTCGCGAAGCAATGATTCAAGTGCAACCACTTCCCATTCGGGAGGGACCTGACCTCCGGCACTTTCCCAAAGCGCCCGTAGTTCAGAACTCATACCCCAGCCCTTTCAGCTTCTGCCGGATTAGCTGGTCGAGATCTGCACCCTTAGCCATTTGTTCACCAAGCTTCTCAGTGAGCTTCTGCATCTTCTCGGCAAAGGCCTCATCGTCGTCTTCGACCTCTTCTGCGCCCACATAGCGGCCTGGGGTGAGGACGTGACCGTGTTGGGCGATCTCGTCGAGTTTGACGCTACGGCAATAGCCGGGGATGTCTTCGTAAGCACCCGCATCTTTATCACCGCGCCAGGCGGTGACCGTGTTGCCGATACGTTCGATCACTTCATCGGTGAGTTCTGCCTGTACGCGGCTGATCATACTGCCGAGTTTTCGGGCATCTATAAATAGCACTTCACCTTTGCGTTGAGTTTTCTCTTTGGTGAGAAACCAGAGGCAAGCGGGGATTTGCGTGTTGAAGAAGAGTTGGCCGGGTAAGGCCACCATGACTTCAACTACGTCGGCCTCGACCATGGCTTTGCGAATCTCACCTTCACTGTTCTGGCTGGAGCTCATGGAACCATTGGCCAGTACGATACCGGCCCGACCATTAGGCTTAAGGTGGTACAGCATGTGTAATAGCCAGGCGTAGTTGGCGTTGCCTTGCGGTGGGGTGCCGCTGTAGTTGCCAATTCGCCAACGTGGGTCGCCATCCAGGCTGCCATGCCACCAATCGCTAATGTTGAATGGCGGGTTGGCCAGGATAAAGTCAGCCCGTAGATCGGGGTGCTGGTTTTTTGTGAAGGTGTCGCCCGGTTCGCGGCCGAGGTTAAAGTCGATACCGCGAATGGCGAGGTTCATGGCGGCGAGTCGCCAGGTAGTGGGGTTGGATTCCTGCCCATAGATAGACACGTCGCCCAGTTTGCCGCCGTGGGCTTCAATGAACTTTTCCGACTGCACAAACATGCCACCGGAGCCACAACACGGGTCGTAGACTTTGCCGTGATGTGGGGCCAGAACCGCGACGAGGGTTTTAACGATGGAGGCCGGCGTATAGAACTGCCCGCCCTTTTTACCTTCGGCACTGGCGAACTGACCGAGGAAGTATTCATAGACTTGGCCGAGCACATCCCGGGCCTGGTTAGCATCATCACCAAAGCCGATGGTGGAGACCAGATCAATCAGCTCTCCGAGTTTGCCATCCGGCAATTGGGCGCGGGCATAACGCTTCTCAAGAATTTTTTTAAGTTTGGGGTTTTCGCCTTCAATCAGCGCGAGCGCATCGTCGATGCGTTTCTCAATACCAGGTTGTTTGGCTGCGGCGCGCAGTGCCTCCCAGCGAACGGCTTCGGGCACCCAGAACACGTTGGCTTCTTTGTAGTAATCGCGCTCTTCGAGTTCGGTGGCGATGTCTTGTGCATTTGCCCCGTCGAGGAAGTACTCGTCTTTCGGGTCAGCTAAGCGTTTGGCCAATTCCGCACGGCGGGCCGCAAAGGTGTCCGAGATGTATTTCAAAAAGATCAGGCCGAGTACCAGGTGCTTGTATTCGGCGGCATCCATGTTGGCGCGAAGTTTGTCGGCCGCAGCCCAGAGGGTCTTTTTAATGTCGTCGAGCATGGAAAACTTTCAGTGCAATACAGCAGGTGAACCACAGCATTTTTTGAATTTTTTGCCACTACCACAGGGGCAGGCGTCATTACGACCAACTTTCGGTGCAAGACGCTGGGCGACCTCGCGCTCATAATTCGCATGGCGAACGGGCAACCAGTGGGCGTAGATGGCAAGTACTGCTTGCGGAATCTGTACAGCAAGCGCATGGCGCTGATGCGGCGTACCAGAAAGCGCAAAATCCTCAGGCTCGAGTTCCATCTCGCCCAGTAAACGAATTGGGCGGTACAGGCGCTGACCATCTTCTGTTTCAAGCAGCGGTTTCCAGGCTTCGGCACTCAGGTTAACGCCATCGACAAATCCGCCAGCCCAGCCTTCGGCGTCCTCAACTTCTTGGCCTTCATATTCCCGGATATACCAAAAAGGTTGTAAGAGTGGCGGGGATAGCTGGAACCCCCGGATGATGGCGTTGTAGTGACGCATGAGCAGGCCGAGTATTTCCTGCACCCGATCGAAATCTTCGAGCTCAGGCATGATGCCGTTATCAGATCCCCAGATTTTTGGTAACCATTGGCTGGGCATTAGGGTCAGTGGTCCAACTGCCACTGCGTGCAGAAAGCCATCCACCCTATCGAAGGTCATGGCGTCTTCAGGTGCCTCGTCGATAAAGAAGCGTTCCAAGACTTCGAGCTCTTCATCAGACAACGGTTGAAACAGCTGGTCTGGATCGAAATCTATCATTTGATCGTGCGCCAAGGGCGGTGCGTCGATAAAGGCTTCAATGCCTTCTGATTCTATTTCTTTAAGGGCACAATCCAGTGCCTCCTGATCCGTGGTGAACTCGTCATCCCAAACTGTCGAGTTATTTAGATCATCAACCACTTCAAGAATCCAGCCGCTGTCTTCTCCTCGATAGATCTGAATATGCACAAATCGACCATCAGCTTCAACGCGCTGTTCTAATGGGGAGTGGATGATTTGGATGTCTTCCATCATTTCGTTTGCTCAATTGAATTCAAGAACAATCTTGTTTTGATCGATAATCTTGCGGAAGTCTGGATTGGTTGTGGACCAATCGACCACATCCACTTTCCAGGGCAAATCTGATTCAGAAAAGTCCTCCGCCAAAGCACTCATTACATCCAACCCAAGCGGTCTATCACTCTGTATACACAAATCTAAGTCAGAGAATTTTTTAGCACGGCCTGTGGCTCGTGAACCAAAAACCCATACAAGCGCTTTCGGCACGTGGCGCAAAAGAATCTTTCGAACCATTGCCAGCTCTGCCGCGCTCATATCCAAGGGTTTGGCGTGGGTCATGTAGTTCCTCGTTGTTGCAACGCTTCCAGAAGGTAACGCGACTCTTTCAAAAACCCAGGAATTGTAGCCACAACTTCTAGCGCAACATCTTCATCGTAGGTGTGGCTTGTTTTGGAGCGCATAGCGCGAAATACACGCCATTCTGGCCAAGCACTTAGAAGCAACCCTTGTTCATTGCCAGACCGAATCAGGTACTGGAAGTCAGCCGCATCAAATTCTGTGGGGTTCGCAGCGCTCATTTCCAGAAAACGCTTGAGCATTTTGTGCGAAAGTTCGTAGGTAAACTCGAAGCGCTGTATAAGACCATCTCGAATTTGAGTATCGGTCGTATCCGACAGATAACGCACCAAACCTTCATCAAGGCGTTGCACAGCATTACTTAGCGGTGTCAGATCGAGCGACATAGCAAACTTTCAGGCATATTGAGCAAAATTTAATTGCAATGCCGCCATTATGAACTGCACACACCGAATCCACCAATGAAAAACCCCGCCGAAGCGGGGTTTTCTAGGGATGTTGCAATCACCAAGTGATTACAGCAGACCCTTGAGCAGCTTAGCCATTTCAGATGGGTTACGCGTCACCGTGAAGCCACACTCTTCCATAACGGCGAGCTTGGCATCGGCGGTATCTGCACCACCCGAAATCAGGGCACCAGCGTGACCCATGCGCTTACCCGGAGGTGCAGTGACACCCGCGATGAAGCCAACGATTGGCTTCTTCATGTTGTCTTTGCACCAGCGAGCGGCTTCGGCTTCGTCCGGACCACCGATTTCACCAATCATGATGACGGCGTCGGTATCAGGATCGTCGTTGAACATCTTCATGATGTCGATGTGCTTCAGGCCATTGATGGGGTCACCACCAATACCAACAGCAGACGATTGACCCAGACCCAGCTCAGTCAACTGACCCACGGCTTCGTATGTCAGCGTGCCCGAACGGGACACAACGCCGATACGACCCTTTTTGTGGATGTGACCTGGCATGATGCCGATCTTGATTTCGTCAGGCGTAATCAGACCAGGGCAGTTAGGGCCGAGGAGCAGCGTTTTCTTGCCGCCCTTGGCTTCTTTTTCCTTCATCTTGTTACGCAGGATCAGCATGTCACGGACAGGGATACCTTCTGTAATACAGATGGCCAGGTCGAGATCGGCTTCAACAGCTTCCCAAATGGCAGCAGCGGCTCCAGGAGGCGGAACATAGATAACCGATACGGTTGCGCCAGTTTCAGCAGCAGCTTCTTTAACGGTACCGTAGATAGGCACGTCGAGGATCTTCTCGCCGGCTTTCTTCGGGTTCACACCAGCGACGAAACAGTTCTTGCCGTTTGCGTATTCGATACACTTTTCGGTATGGAACTGACCGGTCTTACCGGTGATGCCCTGGGTGATGACTTTGGTGTCTTTATTGATCAGGATTGACATTCAATGCTCCTTACTTGACCGCAGCAACGATCTTGGTGGCGGCTTCGGCCATGGAATCGGCAGAGATGATCGGCAGGCCCGAATCCTTGAGGATTTGCTTGCCCAGATCTTCGTTGGTGCCCTTCATACGGACAACCAGTGGTACCGACAGGTTAACTTCCTTGGCTGCAGCAACCACGCCAGTAGCGATGGTGTCGCACTTCATGATGCCGCCGAAGATGTTAACCAGAATGCCCTTGACCTTGGTGTTCTTGAGCATGATCTTGAATGCTTCGGTAACCTTCTCAGTCGTGGCACCGCCGCCGACGTCGAGGAAGTTAGCAGGCTCAGCGCCGAACAGCTTGATGGTGTCCATGGTAGCCATGGCCAGACCAGCACCATTCACCAGACAGCCGATATTGCCGTCGAGCGAGATGTAGGCCAGATCAAACTTCGAAGCTTCGACTTCGTCGGCATCTTCTTCGTCCAGATCGCGCATTGCAACGATCTCATCCTGACGGTAAAGCGCGTTGGAGTCGAAATTGAACTTGGCGTCAATTGCCTTAACCGTACCGTCAGATTCATGAATCAGCGGGTTGATTTCGGCCAACGATGCATCGGTTTCCATGTAGCAGGTGTACAGCTTTTTCAGCGTATCAACACACTGAGGAATCGAAGCTTCGTTCATGCCCATGCCCTTGGCAAGAGTCAGTGCCTGCTCGTCAGTCAAACCGACCAGCGGGTTAACGAAGACGGTAACGATTTTTTCTGGTGTCTTGTGAGCAACTTCTTCAATATCCATGCCGCCTTCGTACGAGGCCATGATGGCTACTGCCTGCGTTGCGCGATCAGTCAGCGCTGCGACATAGTATTCGTGCTGGATGTCGGCGCCCTCTTCGATCAGCAGGTGACGAACCTTCTGGCCTTCTGGGCCAGTCTGGTGTGTAACCAGTTGCATGCCGAGAATGTCGTTAGCGTATTGGCGCACTTCGTTGAGCGACTTAGCGACTTTAACGCCGCCGCCCTTGCCGCGACCACCTGCGTGAATCTGAGCCTTAACTACCCAGATTTTACCGCCGAGGGTTTCCGCTGCCTTCACGGCGTCATCGACGCTGGTGCAGTGGATACCGCGCGGAACGTTTACGCCGAATTTCTTCAGGAGTTGTTTGCCCTGATATTCGTGAATTTTCATGCGCTTTCCTTGCCTTATAAGGTTACGAATTTCAAACGGATTGTCCCCCACCCGCCCGAATCTGAACGTATGCGCCGAAACAGGATATATAGCTCAGTCCATGAGGACCTATGCCAGCGACACCCCGATCGGATACAAAGATTCTAGCACGCAGCCAGCAAAGCGCGCGCCCTAAAATTCATAATTATGGACACAATCAAAAGATTTAAAATGTCCGTGGCGTGGGCTTTCAGACCGGGCTATCGACTTCCAGATAGCGCACATCGATGCCGAATCGATCCTCTAACCTCAGACCCAGCGCCTGCACACCGAAACGCTCGGTGGCATGGTGCCCCGCAGCAAAGTAGGCAACCCCTGTTTCCCTGGCCAGATGCACCATCGGTTCTGAGACCTCACCCGTTATGAAGGCATCGGCGCCTGCCGCGATAGCCGCCTCGAAATAACTCTGCGCCCCACCGGTACACCAGGCAGGCCGACAGACCGGCTGATCATCCGATTGAGCGATAACAAAGGGGGCCCGCCCCAGGGCTTTTTCGAGATCGGCAGTTAAGGTATCTACTGTGGCATTAGTTTCCGGGATGCCCAGGCACCCCAATCCCTGCTCGCCAAAGGTACTAGTCTGTGTCCAACCAAGCGCTCTGGTCAAACAGGCATTGTTTCCCAATATCGGATGGGCATCCAGCGGCAGATGATAGGCGTACAGATTGATATCGTTGGACAGCACGGTTTTAAGCCGGTTCCGCTTGATGCCTGTTACTGCGCCACTCTCGCCCCGCCAGAACCAGCCGTGGTGCACCAGAATGGCATCAGCTTGTTCAGCAACAGCTAGATCAAGCAAAGCCTGATTTGCAGTGACACCACACACCAGATGACGAATGTCTTCACGGCCTTCCACTTGCAAACCGTTTGGGCAATAATCCTTAAAACCCTCCGGTTTGAGCAATTCATTCAGATACTGCGTCAGCACATCACGATTGACCTGGCTCATGCGGCGTTCCTTTAAATACCAATCACGCGATCATACGCGACGATTCCAGGAGTTTTAAGCATGTGCCAGCTACTCGGCATGAGCTGTAACGTACCCACCGATATCTGCTTTTCTTTTAGCGGTTTTTCCCGCCGCGGCGGTGGCACGGATGTGCATAAGGATGGCTGGGGCATTGGCTTCTTCGAAGGCGAAGATGGGCGTGGCTGCCGGGTGTTTCTCGACCCTTCTCCATCAACTGATTCGCCGCTGGCAGCCTTGGTAAAGGACTACCCGATTCAATCAATGAATGTGGTGGCGCATATCCGCAAGGCCACGCAAGGCGAGATTTGTCTACAGAACACCCACCCTTTTCAGCGTGAGCTGTGGGGGCGCTACTGGGTGTTTGCCCATAACGGCAACCTGATTGATTTTAATCCTGAGCTTTCTGGTCGTTACCTGCCCGTAGGCAACACTGATAGCGAACGGGCTTTCTGCTTCCTGCTGGATACACTGGCTCAGCGTTTTGGTGCAACTGCCCCGAGCTACGAACATCTCATGGATACCATGGCTGAGGTCGCTGCCGTACTACGTGCACACGGACCGGCTAATTTCTTACTCTCGAATGGCCGCTGGCTGATTGCACACTGCTCCACCGATCTGCACTATATCGTTCGCCGCGCACCGTTTAATCAGGCGCATCTGAAGGACGAAGATGTCAGCATTGATTTCAACGAAGTGACGTCTGAAACGGACTGCGTCACCGTGATTGCAACAACCCCGCTCACCGATAATGAACAATGGACACGGATCGACCCCGGCACCCTCATTCTGTTTCGTGGTGGCGAACCGGTTGAAACCCGGCAACTGAATCAGGCGACCTGATCCGACTCGGCAGCTGTGTTTACTTTAGCCACAGGCTTAACAAACTGGGCCAAAACAATACCCAGTTCGTAGAGCAACCAGAGCGGCACGGCCAGCAACACCTGAGACATAATGTCCGGTGGCGTGAAGATGGCACCGATAATAAATGCGCCCACAATCACATAGGGGCGCCAGGCGCGAAGCTTCTCTAATGAGACGATGCCCATTCGCACCAGAACGATGACCACCACGGGCACTTCAAAAGTAAAACCAAACGCCAGGAACGTGGTCAACACGAACGACAGATATTTATCAATGTCGGTCATCCAGGCCACGCCTTCAGGCGCTACGGCGACCATAAAGCCAAAGACTGACGGAAATACGACAAAATAGGCAAAGGCCATACCCGCGGCAAACAATCCAATCGACGCCAACATCAATGGTACGGCTAGGGAACGCTCATGCTGATAGAGGCCCGGCGCAATAAACGCCCACACCTGCCAGAGCACGACCGGCAACGCCACCAGAAACGCCAGCATCAATGTGACTTTAACGGGAACGAGGAAAACACCAACAACGTCGGTCGCAATCATCTGACCGCCCTGAGGCAATGCTGCGATCATCGGCTCCGCCAGCATCGCATACCACTCACGCGACCAGGGAAACAGCGCAATAAACACAACGAGGATTGCTAAGGCTGCCCGAATAAGGCGTGTACGTAGCTCGACCAGGTGCTCGATCAGGGTGCCCTGCAACCCTTCGGCTGCGGGTGCTTCATCTTCAGGTGGCGGCCCAGCCAGCTCCGGAGAGCGATTTTTTAAAAACTTTGGCAGTGGGAAACGGGGTAATGGCATCGGGATCAGAACAGCGACAACTGGTCTTCTTTAGGTTTCGGGTCCGCAGGCACATCAGTTGCCGGAGCCTGCGCAATAGCAGACTTTGACTTCTTAACCAGCGCGGGTTTTTCATCGACTGACAGCGCTGCCGTCAGGTCTGATTGATGTTTTTGAGTTTCCTGTTGCAGTGTCGTTTCTACGGCACGCATCGATTCCTGCATCGATTGGACTGTGGTTTCCATCTCATGCTGAAGACGCTTGATCTCTTCAAACTCGACTTCCCGGTTGAAGTCCCGTTTGATGTCCTGAACATAGCGCTGCAAACGGCCTGCATAGCGACCCACATTACGGGCAACGCCAGGCAAACGTTCAGGGCCGATCACGACAAGCGCGACCACAGCCACCATTAGAATTTCAGAAAATCCAATATCGAACATGATTCAATCAGTGAGGACATGGCTCAAAAACAAACCCGCGCCAGCCTGTTTCCAGAGGCGCGGGTCTGTGCGATGAGCATTAACCCTTAGTCTGTTCGCCTTCGATAGTACGACCGGCTGTAGGTTGAGCAGCTGGAGCCGCATCAGCTTGACCAACGGCAGGCTTGGCAACATCGGCCTCACCTTCCTTGAGCCCATCCTTGAAACCTTTGACGGCGCCACCCAGATCCTGACCCACATTACGCAGTTTTTTGGTGCCAAAAATCAGCAGGATAATGACCAGTACGATCAGCCAGTGCCAAATGCTAAAGGAACCCATATCTATCTCCAGAATTATTCTAAGGTGCGTTAATCAAGACGCTTGAGCATCGGGCCGACGGGTTGCTCACCGCCAACAATATGCGCATGCAGATGCTGCACTTCCTGGCATCCGATCTCACCGTTGTTAATGATGACACGGAAACCACCCGGACTACCAGCTTCGGTGGCTAATCGATTGGCAACCGCAAGCAAACGACCCAATGCAGGCTCATCAGCGGCTGTTGCCTGCTGCAACGACTGCAAATGATGCTTTGGAATCACCAGAATATGAACAGGTCGTTGTGGGTGAATGTCGTGAAAGGCATAAACCAACTCGTCTTCATAGACTTTTTTTGATGGAATGTCGCCGGCAACAATTTTGCAGAAAAGACAGCTTTGGCTCATAAGCATGCTCCGGTGATAAGTTAAGCTTTGCGGGATCGCTTTTCGTCGATACCGGAAATACCTTCGCGTCGATGCAGCTCTTGCAGAATATCTTCAGCGGACATATCAAAGAACGCCATCAGAACTAGCACATGATAAACCACATCCGTTGCTTCGTTAACGACATGCAGACGTTTGCCATCTTTGGCCGCCATGATCAGTTCTGCCGATTCTTCCCCAATCTTCTTGAGAATCGCATCGGGGCCTTTGGCAAACAACGACGCTGTGTAAGAAGTCGATGGGTCAGCATTACGGCGCGCAGCCAACGTTTCACTCAAACGATTGAGAACTTCAAGAGTGCCAGCTTTCATTGATACATCTCCTTCGGATCACGCAACACAGGTTCTACGGCATGCCATTGCTCACCGATCAGCGAATAAAAGAAGCAGGACTGACGACCCGTATGGCAGGCAATACCTCCCTGCTGCTCAACAAGTAATAGTACCGCGTCACCATCACAGTCCGTACGAAGTGCACGAACCAATTGTTCATGTCCGGATTCTTCGCCCTTACGCCAGAGCTTCTGGCGTGATCGAGACCAGTAGACAGCTTTGCCACTCTCAACGGTGAGCTGTAGCGACTCCCGGTTCATCCATGCCTGCATCAATACCACCCCAGAATCGATATCCTGAGCGATGGCGGCAATCAGTCCATCTTCATTAAACCGGAGGGCATCCAGCCAGTTTAATTCCGGGTTGAGATCTTTGCTCATGGCTTTACAACCGGACCGGGATACCGCGTTCTTTCATGAAGGCCTTAGCCTCCTGAACGGTATGCTGTCCAAAATGGAAAATCGATGCCGCTAACACGGCCGATGCATGGCCTTCACTGACCCCATCGGCCAAGTGTGCCAGATTACCCACACCGCCGCTGGCGATCACCGGCACAGGCACAGCATCAGACACAGCCCGCGTTAAAGCCAGATCAAAGCCTTCACAGGTGCCATCCCGATCCATACTGGTCAGCAGAATTTCACCGGCGCCGTACTCGGCCATTTTGCACGCCCAGGCGATCACATCCAGACCGGTGGCTTTACGGCCGCCATGGGTAAACACTTCCCAGCGCCCTGGGGCAACCTGCTTGGCATCAATGGCCACCACGATGCATTGCGAACCGACCTTGTCGGAGGCTTCGCGCACCAGTTCCGGGCGATCCACAGCCGCCGTATTGATCGATACCTTGTCGGCGCCCGCGTGCAGCAAACGACGGACGTCGGCTACCTGGCGAACCCCGCCACCCACGGTGAGCGGAATGAATACCTGAGCGGCGCAGGCTTCCACCACTTCAAGAATGATGTCGCGTTGATCCGAGCTGGCGGTGATATCCAGAAAGGTAATCTCATCCGCGCCCTGCGCGTCATAACGGCGGGCAATTTCTATCGGATCTCCGGCGTCACGCAGGCCCACGAAGTTGGTACCTTTAACAACGCGGCCCGCCGTCACATCCAGGCAGGGAATAATCCGTTTCGCTAGCATCGCTTAACGCTCGTTACCCAGACCGGCATCTTTGGCGAAACGATCTGCTTCAGCCTGCGCCGCACCCAGGTCGAGCGAGCCATCATAAATGGCACGGCCAGCGATCACACCCGTAACGCCATCTTCTTCTACGGCGCACAGCGAGGTGATATCTGCCATGTTGGTCAGGCCGCCCGATGCAATGACTGGGATCTTCAACGCTTGCGCCAGCTTCTGTGTCGCCTCAACGTTGATACCCGTCAGCATGCCATCGCGGCCGATGTCGGTGTAGATAATGCTTTCGACACCGTAGTTCTCGAATTTCTGAGCCAGGTCGATTACATCATGACCGGTAATTTTGGACCAGCCATCGACCGCGACTTTGCCCTCTTTGGCATCCAGGCCGACGATGATGTGCCCTGGAAATGCCGTACAGGCATCTTGCAGAAAACCGGGCGTCTTAACAGCAGCAGTGCCGATAATCACGTAGCTGATACCCAGATCGAGATAGCGCTCGATGGTATCGAGGTCACGGATACCACCGCCCAATTGCACGGGGATACGACCATCGATCACTTCGAGAATGCTGCGCACAGCATCGTCATTAACCGGCTTACCGGCAAAGGCGCCATTCAAATCGACCAGATGCAAACGACGTGCACCTTGATCCAGCCAGGTTTTAGCTTGATCCGCCGGACTGTTATTGAAGACCGTGGCGTCTTCCATCAGCCCCTGTTTGAGGCGTACACATTGTCCGTCTTTAAGGTCAATTGCAGGAATGATCAGCATGATGTTATTGGGTTCCAACCAACGAAATTACGAAGTAATTGCAAACCATCGCGCGCACTCTTTTCCGGGTGGCACTGAATGGCAAAAATATTATCGCGCGATACGGCGGTGGTGAATGGGTGCCCGTAGTCGGTTTGCCCAACCACCATAGCGGCATCATCCGGCACCACATGGTAGCTGTGCACGAAATAGAAAAAAGACTGATCGGCAATGCCATCCCAGAGCGCATGCGGCCGGGTCTGGGCAACTTGATTCCAACCCATGTGTGGCACCTTCAGACGCAGGCCATCATTGCCTTTAAGGTCCGCCGCAAAGCGCTTCACTTGACCAGACAGAATGCCCAAACCGGCAGCGTCACCCTCTTCACTATGGTCAAACAGCATCTGCAAGCCAATGCAGATGCCAAGAAAGGGTTTGCTGGCGGCAGCGTCGATCACAGCCTGGCGCAGATGACGGGCATCTAGTTCGGCCATGCAGTCACGCATGGCACCCTGACCGGGAAACACAACCCGGTCAGCGGTTTCAATCACGTCAGGTGTTGAAGCCAGAACAACCTCAGCCTCGCCCGCAACATGGCGCAAGGCCTGCTCGACCGAGCGCAGGTTGCCCATGCCATAGTCAACAACAGCAATACGATTGGTCATGAGATCAGAGCGAACCCTTGGTCGAGGGAATCACGTTGCCCTGACGGGCGTCCGGTGCGATCGCCATACGCAGTGCACGACCAAAGGCCTTGAATACAGTTTCAGCCTGATGGTGCGCATTTTCACCGCGCAGATTATCGATGTGCAGCGTCACCTTCGCATGGTTCACAAAACCATGGAAAAACTCGGAGAAGAGATCCACATCAAACTGCCCGATCCAGGCACGCTTAAATGGCACATCCATAACCAGACCGGGACGGCCCGAGAGATCAATCACAACGCGTGACAGTGCTTCGTCGAGCGGCACATAGGCATGGCCGTAACGGACAATGCCTTTTTTATCACCGACCGCTTCGGCAAAGGCCTGACCCAGAGTGATGCCGATATCTTCAACAGTATGGTGGGCGTCGATGTGCAGATCACCAGTTGCTTTGACCGTCAGGTCAATCAACCCATGACGGGCAATCTGGTCGAGCATGTGATCCAGAAAAGGAACGCCGGTGGCAAGGTCTGCCTTGCCCGACCCGTCGAGATTAATCTCCACGGTAATCTGGGTTTCGAGGGTATCGCGCTTAATCGTGGCTTGCCGCATGATTTTGCAGTTCAAGAGAGTTTATTTGCCATGATACCATCGGAGCGCCTTTGTATTTAGGAACTTGCAGATCCATGAGCCGATTCTGGAGCAAGGTCGTCCACGACCTGACCCCTTACACGCCGGGCGAACAGCCCAAAATAGCGAACCTGATCAAGTTGAACACCAACGAGTGCCCTTACCCGCCCTCGGACAGTGTTCTAGCCGCCATTCGTGCCGCCGCCAGCGGTGACTTGCGCCTTTATCCGGATCCGGACTCGACCGCCCTACGCCAGGCCATTGCCGACTATTACGGCATTGCCCGAGACCATGTATTTGCGGGCAATGGCTCGGATGAAATTCTGGCCTTTGC
The DNA here is from genome assembly GCA_964498255.1 of uncultured Dechloromonas sp. Classification (GTDB taxonomy): domain Bacteria; phylum Pseudomonadota; class Gammaproteobacteria; order Burkholderiales; family Rhodocyclaceae; genus Fluviibacter. Next base: position 65,028 of record CAZCGW010000004.1, on the reverse strand, counting down.
CTTTCAGGCGCTGCTCAATCATGACGGCCCGCTGGTTTACCCGGACATCACCTACAGCTTTTATCCCGTCTACAGCCAGCTGAACTGCATCCGCGCTGAACATATCGCCCTGGAAAGTGACTTTTCTCTGGATCTGGACAAAGTGCCAGACCACGCCGGTGCCGTGATTTTCCCGAACCCGAATGCCCCGACGGGTCGAACCGTCAGCCTGGAATCTATCGCCCGTCTGTGCCAGCGCATGCCGGATCGCGTGATCGTGGTGGATGAGGCTTATGTAGATTTTGGCGCAGAAACGGCTGTATCACTGGTCAAGAACTACCCTAACCTACTGGTCGTGCAGACGTTCTCCAAGTCCCGTGCACTGGCCGGTTTGCGGGTGGGCTTTGCCATAGGCCAGCCAGAACTACTGGCCGGGCTAGAGCGTATCAAGAATAGCTTCAACTCTTACCCGGTGGATCGCCTGGCCAGCGCCGGCGCCATCGCCGCAATGGAAGACGTATCCGGTTTTGAACATGATCGCCAACGCATCATGGCCAGCAGAACCTTGATCACCGAACAATTAACTGCGCTCGGGTTTGATGTTGTGCCTTCCCAGGCCAACTTTGTCTTTGCGCGCCATCCGCAACGCGATGCCGCTGAACTAGCCCTGGCACTTCGAGAACGCGCCATTATCGTGCGCCACTTCCGTTTGCCGCGGGTCGATCAGCACTTACGTATTACGATCGGCACGGAAGCCGAGTGTGCCGCACTGATTGCAGCACTAAAGGAAATCCTAGCCTAAGGTACTACACCAGACCACTCAGACCCAGCACACCCCCAAGCAGTATTAACCAGAGGGGGTGGAGCTTGGTTCTGAGATTGATGGCCACCGTTAGCACCAACAACAAAACACCAATCAGGCTAGGGTCTGCCGAGTGGGCAATCAGCGTACCTGAAGCCAATACCAGACCCACCGCGAGTGGTGCCACACCCAATTGAATCGCTGCTCGACCTCTCCAATGTTGGAGTTTGTCCCAGTGTTTGAACAACAGGCCTACCAGCAGACTCATGGGCAAACACATACCCAGGGTTGCCAGAAATGCCCCTAACCAGCCGTCTACATGCTGGCCAATGAGCGTGACGATCAAAACATTGGGCCCCGGTGCCGCCTGGGCAATGGCAAACAGCTCCGTAAAGGTGCGCGCATCCATCCACGCATGCTCGGTCACCGCAATCCGGTACAACTCCGGAATAACAGCCGATGCCCCACCAAAGGACACAAAAGCCACCAGGAAGAAACTAACGAATAATTCGATCAGGATCGGCATGCTTTAGCCTCCTGACTCAACCGCCACCAGCTCATGGCAATAGTGAGCGCAGCCCCACCGAGCATCACCGCCGGCAACGGCCAATGAAATAAGGCAATCGCCACGAATGCCGCTGCTGCAAAAGGTAAATAAATCAACCGATTCTTAACATTCAGCCCCATGCGGATACCCATAGCAATAATCAGCCCGGCTCCTACCAGAGTTATCCCATGCAACATGGATTGCACGGCCGGCAATTCGCCATAAAGGCCGTAAAGCACGCCGAGCACAAGCGCAACAAGGAACGGCCCGAGCATGAGGCCTATGGCACCTGCCACGGCACCACGCCAACCGCAGAAACGCACGCCCACGGCAACGGCCAGGTTCACCACATTGGGTCCCGGCAGAAACTGGCAAAGCCCCAGCAAGACATTAAACTCTTCGGCCGAGAGCCAACCTTCAGTTTCTACAAGCAGTCGACGCGCCCACGGCAACACACCACCAAAACCCGACAACCCAACACGACTAAACCCCAGGAACAGGGCTGCAGGTGTTGGTACGGGTTTAGTTACCGATTCTGAAGTCTGCGGAGCGGGCATGCGCGGTAAGCCCCTCGCCTTCGGCTAGGCTAGAGGCAATACGACCTAAAGTCTGGGCGCCTGCCTGCGATACATGAATCAGACTGCTACGCTTCTGGAAGTCATAAACGCCCAGTGGTGACGAGAAGCGCGCACTACCTGATGTCGGCAACACATGATTCGGACCCGCACAGTAGTCACCCAAAGATTCCGAGCTATAAGCGCCCATAAAGATGGCACCGGCATGGCGGATTTGCGGCACCAGCGCCTGCGGATCTTTAACAGAGAGTTCCAGATGTTCCGGAGCAATCCGGTTGCTGATCTCACAGGCTTCAGCCAGATCCTTCACCAAAATCAATGCGCCACGATCTGTCAGCGATGTACGGATTACCTCGGCACGTGGCATCTGTGGCAAGAGCCGATTAATGCTTTCCGTGACGGCATCCAGATAAGCGGCATCCGGACAAATCAGAATTGATTGTGCCAACTCATCATGCTCGGCTTGCGAGAATAAATCCATGGCCACCCAGTCCGCCGGTGTCGTGCCATCAGCAATCACTAGAATTTCCGAGGGGCCGGCAATCATGTCGATACCCACGGTACCGAAGACGTGGCGTTTTGCATTAGCCACATAGGCATTGCCGGGGCCAACAATCTTATCAACCTGCGGTACTGTTTCCGTGCCGTAGGCCAGCGCACCAACAGCTTGCGCACCGCCAATCGTGAACACACGATCAACGCCCGCAATAGCCGCTGCAGCCAATACGAGCGGATTACGCTCACCGCCCGGCGTTGGCACCACCATAATCAGTTCCTGCACACCCGCTACTTTGGCCGGAATGGCATTCATCAGAACAGAGGACGGATAAGCCGCTTTGCCACCCGGCACATACAAGCCCACACGATCGAGCGGCGTTACACGCTGCCCAAGCACCGTGCCATCTGCTTCGGTATAGGTCCAACCTTCGACACGCTGACGCTCGTGGAATACACGAATACGTTGTGCCGCAGTTTCCAGCGCAGCACGTTGTTCATGCGACAAGGTTTCAAGTGCGGACTGTAGCTCTGCCTGAGGCAGTTCCAGATGATGCGCATCATGAACATCCAGACGATCAAACTTACGGGTGTAATCCAGCAGCGCGGCATCACCGCGCTGACGAATCTCTGCGAGAATTTCAACAACCGTGCGCTCGATACCGGCATCCTGCTCGGCTTCCAGTGCGAGCAATGTTTTTAATTCAGCAGCGAAAGCGGATGATTGCGTACTTAACCGACGGATCTTCATCATGCTCTCCGGATCAGGCAGCCTGACGTGCAACGGCGCCTTCGAAATCAGTAAGGATGCGCTGCAAACGTTCATGCTTGAGCTTCAGTGCAGCCGGATTCACTACAAGGCGAGACGAAATCGGCATCACGTCTTCTACGGCCTGTAAGTTATTGGCGCGTAGCGTATTGCCCGACGACACCAGATCAACAATCGCATCTGACAACCCGACCAGCGGCCCTAACTCCATAGAGCCATAGAGTTTGATCAGATCAATGTGTACGCCTTTAGCAGCAAAGTGCTCGCGTGCGATATTGACGTATTTGGTCGCCACACGCAGGCGGCTACCCGGCTTAACAGCGGCTGCGTAATCGAATCCTTCGGATACAGCCACCATCATTTTGCAGCGGGCAATCTGCAGGTCTAAGGGTTCGTACAGACCCTGCCCCCCATGCTCGATAAGGACATCCTTGCCAGCGATACCTATATCAGCGGCACCGTATTGCACATAGGTCGGCACATCGGTAGCGCGCACGATCACAATGCGCACATCCGGATCCTGCGTTGGCAGAATCAGTTTGCGTGACGATTCCGGATCTTCCGTCGGCAGAATGCCTGCCGCCTCTAGCAACGGCAGTGTTTCTTCGAGGATACGACCCTTCGATAGGGCAATGGTGATACCGCAGTTGTTGCTACTCACAGCAAGTTCCAATCAGTTCAAAGCAGGGAAAGGCATGAACCATGCCTGAACCCCTATTCTAGCGGACGCGACGCACCGAGGCGCCCAGACGCGCCAGCTTTTCTTCAATGCGTTCGTAACCACGATCCAGATGATAAATACGCTCAATTAGCGTTTCACCCTGCGCAGCCAGGCCCGCAATGACCAGCGCGGCAGAAGCGCGCAAATCGGTTGCCATAACAATAGCCCCCTCGAGTTTGTCGACGCCCTTTACCGCAGCAGAATTACCATCGATATGGATATCTGCACCGAGACGCATCAACTCTACGGCGTGCATAAAGCGGTTCTCGAAGATCGTTTCTTTAATAATGGCCGTGCCATCCGCCAGACAATTGACGGCCATGAGCTGTGCCTGCATATCCGTTGGAAATGCCGGATAGGGTGCCGTACGGAATGACACGGATTTCAACCGGGAAGGCGCCTGAATGGAGATGCAATTGGCATCACCACCTATGGTGCAACCTGCCTCTACCAACTTCGCTGTCACTGCTTCCAGATAGGCCGCCGATGTGCCTTGCAGCACCACGTTACCACCGGTAATGGCAGCCGCACACAGGAAGGTACCCGTTTCGATACGGTCTGGCATCACAGCGTGTTCAGCACCATGCAGCGCAGGGACGCCCTGAATACGAATAATATCGGTACCCGCGCCCTCGATTTTTGCACCCATGGCGATCAGGCAATTAGCCAGATCCACCACTTCCGGCTCGCAGGCCGCATTCTCGATAACCGTCTCGCCATTGGCGAGCGTTGCCGCCATCATCAGGTTTTCGGTGCCGGTCACGGTAACCATATCGGTACAGATACGCGCACCCTTCAATCCACCCGCAGGTGCCTTGGCATGAATATAGCCGGCCTCGACGTGAACCTCGGCACCCATCGCCTGCAAGCCCTTGATGTGCTGATCAACCGGACGGGCGCCAATAGCGCAACCACCAGGCAGAGAAACCTTGGCTTCACCCCAGCGGGCAACCAGCGGGCCCAGCACCAGAATTGAGGCACGCATGGTTTTAACCAGTTCGTAGGGGGCTACTGCCTCTGTCAGGCCATTAGCATCCAGCGTTACCCCGGCTTCGGCGCCGTCAAGTGTCGATGCCACACCCATATTGGTCAACAGCCGAATCATCGTGGCCACATCATTCAGATGGGGCAAGTTCGTCAGCACCAGTGGTTCGCGCACCAGCAGGCTGGCGCACAGAATCGGCAATGCCGCGTTCTTGGCACCAGAAATACGAATTTCACCTTCGAGACGGGCACCGCCCTGAATCAGTAACTTATCCACGTTGTGCCCACTCCTCTGGGGTCAATGTCTGCATAGTCAGGGCATGCACCAGTTCATCACGCATGGCATCACCCAGCGCACCGTACACGGCCTGATGACGTCGTACTCGTGCCAAACCCGAAAAGGCTTCACTCACGATCAGCAATTCGAAATGTCGGCCATCACCATCTAAAACCAGGTGAGACACGGGCAGCTTTGCCCGTAATGCAGCTTCGATGTCTTCCAGACGAACCATAACTTAACCTTATTAGGTGCGCAGCTTGTAACCACGTACCAGTAAAACAAAACTCAATAATCCGATAACCGCCGTAAAACCGAGCGCAATGCCAAAGCTTAACCAGGGCGAGGCGTCGGAAACCGCGAAAAATCCATAACGGAAACCATCAATCAGATAGAACAGCGGATTCATCCGGGATAGTTCCTGCCAGAACGCAGGTAGAGATTGTACCGAGTAGAAGACGCCAGACAGCATGGTCAGCGGCAGAATTAGAAAATTCTGGAACGCCGCCAGTTGGTCGAATTTCTCTGCCCACATCCCGGCAATCAACCCTAACGCCCCCATCAGCGCACCACCCAAAAGTGTAAAAGCCACTACCCACAAGGGTTCTGCCATCGCCAAACCACTGATCCAGCAGGTTGCCAGCAATACCCCACTGCCCACAACGGCACCCCGGATCGTGGCCGCTAAAAGATACGCACCAAAAAACTGCAAGTTAGAAATTGGCGTCAGCAGGACAAAAACCAGGTTGCCGGTAATTTTTGACTGAATTAGCGACGAAGAGCTGTTGGCAAAGGCATTCTGCAGCACCGACATCATGACCAGACCCGGGATCAGGAAAGCCGTATACCGCACACCATGCACCTGGACATGGTTATCCAGCACCTGGGAAAAAATCATTAAATACAGCAAAGCGGTAAGCACCGGTGCACAAACCGTTTGAAAGCCCACTTTCCAGAAACGCAGGAGCTCCTTACGCAACAGGGTCAGAAACGCAGTCACGCTTTGCCCTCTTTTCCGTTGCCCATGAACTTGAGGAACGCGGTTTCAAGATCCGGTGGAGAAATGCTCATGTCTTCCAAACGACAACCAGATTCACGCAACGCTGCCAGTACCGATTCAATATCGGACAGCTCATCCAGCGTCCACGCCCACGAGCGATTAACGTCTGGCACGGCTTTAGCCGAAGCTGCCAAAGCAGTTGGCAAAGCCCCCCCCTCAGCCAAACGCACAGTGAGTCGATGTTTGGCAAATTGCCGAATCAGCGTTTCTGTTTTTTCCAGGGCGCAGATTTCACCCGATCGCATCAACGCCAAGCGACCACAAAGCGCTTCAGCCTCTTCCAGATAATGCGTCGTCAGAATGATCGTATGACCATCCCGGTTAAGCCGACGAATGAAATGCCACAAGCCTTGCCGCAAAGCGACATCGACACCCGCCGTAGGTTCATCCAGAATAATTACCGGTGGTCGGTGCACCAACGCCTGGGCGACCAGAACACGGCGCTTCATCCCCCCCGACAAGCTGCGCATGGAATGATCAGCTTTATCCGATAAATCAAGCTCAGACAGCAACTCATCAATCCAGGCATCATTTTTCTGGAGTCCGAAATAGCCGGACTGCAATCGCAGAATCTCGCGCACCGAAAAGAACGGGTCAAACACCAATTCTTGCGGTACCACACCCAAAGTACGTCGAGCAGCCCGGTAATCGCTACGCGTATCGTGGCCGAGGATACGGATACTGCCCGTGTCCTGACGACAAAGCCCTGCCATGCAGGAAATTAAGGTTGTTTTACCGGCACCATTGGGGCCCAACAAGCCAAAAAACTCTCCCGCCTCAATTTCAAGGGACACATCACGCAATGCGTCTACGGGTTTTCGCGGGCGCGCAAAGGTTTTAGCAACCTGCCTGACAGATACCGCAGCAACGCTCACGTTTTAAACAACCCGAAACAGTGTCTGCAAACCGTACAAATCACTTAACGCACGCAGCGCCGGTGGCGCATGATGGACTGTCACCGTTGCGCCGCGGGCCGATCGGCTGCAGGCAAGCAACACCGTTAATGCTGAAGAATCCACCCGACCAACAGCCGCCATATCTACATGCAAGATATGATCAGAACCAGTTATAGCGCGCAACAGACCCGGCACTTCGGCGACAGTCATGTCGCCACGAATCTCCAGACGCTCTCCGTTGTCGTGTCGCTGTATACCCATCATGCCAGAGCGCTCAGGAGGCCTTGCTCTTCTGTTCCAGCTGTTTGTTTTTGTCGGCCAGCATTTTGATCAGACCATCCACCCCATTGGTATGGATCTCTTGTGAAAATGCATCACGATAGTTAGTAATCATCGACACACCAGCCATAGTGACGTCATAGACTTTCCAGCTATCGGTCATTTTTTCCATGCTGAAATTCACATCAATCGGCTTTGCCCCAGGTTTTACAATCAAAGTTTTAACCACCACACTTTGATCATCCGGATTTAATTTAAAAGGTTTGTATTCAATGGTCTGATCTTTTTTAATACCAACGAAAGCGTTGGCAAAGGTACGGATCAGTAGTTTACGAAACTCGTAAACCAGTTGTTTTTGCTGTTCAGGTGTCGCTTGACGCCAATCTTTTCCAACCGCCAGCCGTGTCATACGATTGAAATCAAAGTCTTTAAGGATCGACTTTTCTGCCCAATCAATCAGCTTGCTGATATCACCCTTCTGCAGCGAAGGATCCTGATTTACGTAGACATAGGTGTCCTGCGTGATCTGCTTCACCAGCTGGTCAGGCGGCATAAGCTCTGCCTGAGCGATCGTTGCAAACAACAGGCCTGCCAACAGGAAAAACTTGCGGAAGTGCAGCAACATCATAAAACTAGGCTTTCTGAGTAACGAATGCTTTCATTCTACTGCTGAGCAGTCGCGCCGTCATTAGTGTCAGTTTTAGACGCAGCTTCATCATCAGCGTCCAAACTCGGCGGGGCGCCGTCATAAATGAGATTCAAGCGATTCTGCATAAAGGCATCACGCAGATAGCTATATTTATCCGTTGCCGCTTCTTCAATGATCTTTTCCGCTGGCAGCAGATTTGCCCGGGTATTCAGGAATCGCACACCCCACGCGGTGTAGTAAGCGGTAGGATCCCGGAAAATCAGATCAATCGGGCTCGCAGCAATATCTGCCGCCCAGCCAAAGGTGTCTCTCACATCGCTCAGGCCAAGGATCGGCAGCACAAAATAGGGCCCGGGAGGCACACCCCAACGGCCGAAAGTGACACCAAAGTCATTATCACTTTTGTACCAACCCGCATTACCCGCCACATCAAAGAGGCCACCAAAACCCAGTGTCGTGTTAATGACCACACGGCCTAGATCATTAAATGCCTGTTCACCACGGCCTTGCAACAGATCATTAACGCCAATCATGACGTCACCGATGTTGGAAAAGAAGTTCGTTACCAGAATACGCAGTGGTTCCGGCAGTATAAAGTCGTAGCCAATCGCAACCGGTTTCACCAGCACGGTATCAATCGCTTCGTTCACCTGGAACATGCCCCGGTTATAACCCTCCCAGGGGTCGCGCGGATTAGCCTTCTCCGTTGTCGCACAACCGGTCATCAAGGCTGCCAACACAACTGCGGCAACCCACTGACGCATATTGAATTTACTCAGCACGCGCATCCTTCTTGCCTTCCGAAGCCTTGTTAAACAGAAACTGGCTAATGAGTTTTTCAAGAACAATCGCCGACTGTGTTTTGGCAATCGTTCCGCCCGCAGGGATCATTGTCTCATCTCCACCGGCATCCAGGCCAATATACTGCTCTCCGAGCAATCCGGAAGTAAGAATGGATGCAAAAGTATCTCTGGGGAACTGGTACTGACTATCGATCTTCAGGACCACATGGGCTTCGTAAGTTTGCGGATCAAAGCGGATCGCAGATACGCGCCCCACCACCACACCGGCACTTTTAACCGGTCCACGCACTTTAAGCCCCCCGATGTTGTCAAATTTTGCGGTGACTTCATAGGTCGTAGCAAAACTGCTGGCTGAAAAATTACTAACCTTCAGCGCCAGAAAAAGCACGGCAGCAAAACCAATAACGACAAAAATACCCACCCAGAGATCCATTACCTTGCGGTTCATCATAAGCCTCGGAACATAAAGGAAGTCAGCACAAAATCTAAAGCCAGTATGGCTAGCGCAGACGTCACCACAGTCCGGGTAATCGCACGAGATACCCCTTCTGCAGTAGGAACAGCATCAAAACCTTCAAACACAGCGATGAGTGATACGGCAACACCAAAGACGATGCTCTTGATGATGCCATTACATACATCATCCACAAAATTCACATTGGCCTGCATCTGGGCCCAAAAGGCACCTTCATCAACACCGATGAAGACCACCCCGATTAACCAGCCGCCGAAGATACCGGCAGCGGTAAATAGTGCGGCTAACACTGGCATCGATAGGACGCCACCCCAGAAGCGGGGCGCAATAATCCGAGCCAGCGGATTAACGGCCATCATATCCATTGCAGTAAGCTGCTCTGTCGCCTTCATCAGCCCCACTTCGGCGGTAATTGATGACCCCGCACGGGAAGCAAACAGCAAACCGGCAACTACGGGACCCAGTTCACGCACCAGCGAGAGCGCCACCAGAATACCCAGCGCCTCGGAGGAGCCATAGCGCTGCAGGGTGTCATAACCCTGAAGGCCTAGCACCAGACCCACAAATAAGCCCGAAACCAGAATAATGATGAGCGACAAGACGCCACTTGCATAAAGCTCGCGCAGCAATAAACGGGGGCGACGGAAAGTTTCGCCCGAATGCGCTAGCAATGCGATGAAGAAACGGGCGGCAAAGCCAAGTCGCCACACGCGGTTAATCGTATTACTACCGATGACCCTAAAGAAGCGCTCGAGCATATTCATTTAAGCGCCCCTGCCAACAACTGCTCATCCAGCGTTGGCGCCTGATAATGAAAGTGCACCGGACCATCAGGTTGCGCATGCACAAACTGATAGACATACGGATCTGATGAAACCTTAATCTCTTCAGGCGAGCCTGACCCAACGACCCGTCCCGCCGACATAAAGTAGACATAATCGACAACGGCCAGAGACTCATGCACGTCGTGCGTCACCATCACCGAGGTTGCGCCCAGGGCGTCTGTAAGACGGCGAATCAGCGTTGCGATAATCGAGAGGGAAATCGGATCCAGTCCGGTAAACGGCTCGTCAAACAAAATCAATTCAGGATCCAGCGCCACAGAGCGTGCCAGCGCCACGCGGCGCGCCATGCCGCCAGACAATTCGGCAGGCATCAGCTGTGCTGCGCCACGTAGTCCTACCGCTTCCAGTTTAAGCAGCACCAGATCACGTATTGCCGACTCTGGCAGCTTGGTATGTTCGCGAAGTGGAAAGGCAACATTGTCGAAGACAGTGAGATCGGTAAACAATGCGCCAAACTGAAAAAGCATCCCGGTTCGACGGCGCATATCGTAGAGATCTCGCTCACTCAATCGAGCGACTTCCTGACCCGCCACTTTGAGACTACCTCGACACGGTTTGATCTGACCACCAATCAAACGGAGCAGCGTTGTTTTACCGCAACCAGAGCCGCCCATAATGGCCGTCAGCTTTCCCTTGGGAAGCTGCATATTGATCCCTGAAAGAATCTGGCGATCGCCGTAGGCGAAGTCTAGGCCACTGATTTCTACATAGGGAAAGGTCATTAAACGGAACGTCTCGCAGTTATGATCAACTTACTTGTTAATTCTATCACCGACACAGGCCAAAGCACTGCCCCGCAATATATTCAGACCAGTGAAAAACCCTTTAAAAAAAGCAACTTATTCACTAAAACACAATGCTTCATTGCTAGAATCCAGAATCATTGAATCTACGCAAATACCTCCGCGCTTATGACCATCATTACTGACCTGCCCTTACCGGATTTCGAACACAAACTCGTGCGCCCAGAAGATCTGGCAAAGCGCGTCGCAGCACTGCCCGGGCCGGTCGTCTTTACCAATGGTTGTTTCGATATTCTGCACCGGGGGCATGTAACCTATCTAGCCCAGGCTCGTGCGCTCGGCGGCTCATTGATTGTTGCTGCTAATAGCGACGCATCTGTCAAACGGCTTGGCAAGGGTGATGATCGTCCACTGAACCCGTTAATCAACCGCATGGCGGTACTCGCGGCTCTGGAATGCGTCTCGCTGGTTACCTGGTTCGATGAAGACACCCCGATTGAACGGATACTGGATTGCAAACCAGATATTCTCGTCAAAGGCGGCGACTGGGCCGTCGACAATATCGTAGGCGCCCCTGAAGTACGCGGCTGGGGCGGTAAAGTGGTATCGATTCCGTTCCTGCACGACACGTCAACCACCGCCATGGTCAAAAAAATTCGCAGCTGCTAAAACTACGCGTCCGCCTACGGCGAACGCTCTAGAGAACGATCTGCGTGCCTAACTCAACCACCCGATTTGTCGGAATATTGAAGTAGTTGGTTGCGCTATCCGCATTGCGGAACATCATCACAAACAACTTCTCACGCCAGAACGCCATCTCCGAATTCAGCTTCGGAATCAACGTTTCACGGCCCAGGAAGAAAGACGTTTCCATCATACTGAATGGCAAACCATAGGCACCACAGAGCGCCAACGAAGCCGGCACATCCGGCTCTTCCTTAAAGCCATAGCGTATTTGCACGGTCCAGAAATTTTCTTTCAAGGGACGGACTTCAACGCGATCTTCTACCGGCACAAACGGTACGTCTTCAATGGTCACGCTCGTAACTACAATCCGTTCATGAAGCACTTTGTTATGCATCAGATTATGCAGCAGCGCGTGTGGCACCCCTTCAATATCCGCATTTAAAAAGATCGCTGTTCCCGGTACACGCGTCGGCATACCGACCGCCAGGCTGCCAACGAAGGCATCCAGGCGCAGTTCCTCACTACGCAAACGCTTACGCAGCAGGACGCGGCCACGCTCCCAGGTTGTCATGATGGTAAAAATGACTACGCCGGCAAGCAACGGGAACCAGCCGCCATCCGGAATCTTTTGAATATTCGCCCATAGGAAAATTACTTCGAAAAGCAGGAAGAACGCGAACAGCAAGGCTGCACGATACCAACCCCATTTCCAGATCTTGGCTGCTACAACAACCGCGAGTAACGACGTAATAACCATGTCACCCGTCACAGCCAAGCCGTAGGCAGCGGCGAGATTATTAGAAGACTTGAAGGTCAGCACCAGCAGAATCACAGCGCCCAGCTGCATCCAGTTCACACCGGGCATGTAAATCTGACCCTGCTCTTTTTCCGAGGTGTGTTGCACTAGCATGCGGGGCACAAATCCGAGCTGCATTGCCTGACGGGTCATCGAATAAGCCCCCGTAATAACGGCTTGCGATGCAATCACCGTAGCGCAAGTGGCCAGACAGACCAAGGGGAAACGCAAGTACTCTGGCACGCCCATATAGAATGGGTTATCCACCGCATCAGGGTTGCTCAGCACCAGCGCCGCCTGGCCGAAATAGTTGATCACCAGTGCCGGCAATACAAAGAATGCCCATGCCAGACGAATCGGTTTGCGACCGAAGTGACCCATATCGGCATACAGCGCCTCAGCGCCGGTGACCGCCAGTACCACGTTACCCATGGCGAACATGGCCATATGCGGATTATCAACCAGCAGATGGATGGCGTACATCGGATTGAGCGCCAGCAGCACGTGCGGGTTTACGATCACGTTGTAAACCCCCATGACACCCAGCACGCCGAACCAGACCCCCATCACCGGACCGAAAAAGGCGCCCACTTTGGCCGTGCCATGCTTCTGAAAAATAAACAGAACGGCCAGAATGGCGATCGTGATCGGAATCACGATGCTGTTGAACTGCGGGGCAATGACTTGCAGACCTTCCACGGCTGACAACACCGAGATCGCAGGTGTCACCATCCCATCCCCATAGAACATGGCTGTACCGAGAATGCCGGCCAGCATAATCCACTTGGCACGCTTGGGCTTGTCATGGGCCTCGTGTAAGGCCAGGGCAATCAGCGCCATCATGCCTCCTTCGCCCCGGTTATCGGCGCGAAGAATAAACACAATGTATTTAAATGAAACGATAACCATCAGCGCCCAGAAAATCATGGACAGCCCACCGAAGACATTCGCTTCAGTCAACGGAATCGGGTGATTACCGGCAAAAAGTTCTTTGAAGGCGTAAAGTGGACTTGTACCAATATCCCCATACACCACGCCCAGAGCACCGAGGACGAGCAACTTCATGCTCGTCTTCTGCTCATGGCTTAGCTCAGCGTTCGACGTTGCTGCCGACATATCTGACTCCTACAACCAAATCCAAAACACCAACGTCGAAAATCGCCTAGCGATTAAAACGGAATATCGTCATCCAGATCGGCCACATTGGCAGGCGGACGACGGCTCGCATTATTGCCACCCGCCGAAGCTGGCGCAAATGGATCATCACGGCTTACAGGCTCACCCTGACCTTCACGGCGACCCAGCATTTTCATTTCAGTGGCTTCAACTTCGGTCGTGTAGCGTTCCTGACCGTCTTTATCTTGCCACTTACGGGTCTTGATACGGCCTTCGATATAGACCTGCGAACCCTTTTTGAGATATTGACCGGCAATTTCAGCCAGACGACGGTAGAACACCACGCGGTGCCACTCAGTCGATTCACGCTGCTCGCCACTGGCTTTGTCGCGCCACGTATCAGTGGTTGCCAGGCGGATATTACAAACAGCATCGCCAGAAGTTGTGTAACGGGTCTCCGGGTCTGCACCCAGGTTGCCGATGAGAATTACTTTATTTAGCGATGCCATAAGAGTCTCCAGAGTTAACGAGTGTAGCGGCCAAAAAGATGGCTTACCGAGTCAGCAGAATAACACGCCAGCGCTTATGCGGGAACTCGTGCCGGCCACTTCAGTAAAATTACGAACCAGATCAAGGCCAGCACACCACAACCTGTAAAAACTGCCACATAGCCGCCAGTTTGTAACAACCAGCCTCCCAGCGCCCCGCCTGAAAACAGACCGAGCGACTGTAGCGTGTTGTAAATACCCAAAGCACGCGCTTTACCCGTAGGCGGCGCAATGCGTGATATCAACGAAGGCTGCAAGGCTTCTAGAATGTTAAATCCCGTAAAGAAGAGCGCAATTAGCAACAAGATCGCTGCAGTTGCGACAAATTGGCTATCAATTCCTGCACCAAACAACGCCACAAAACCCATCTGAACTACGCCAATCAGCGCAACGGCAAAAGCAAAAACCTGCGCCATCCGTTTATGACGTTCGGCTTGCATCATGGCGGGCCACAGCACAAAGAACGAGGCCACCACCGCAGGCACATAAATCATCCAGTGATTCTGCAACGGCAACCCTGCCAACTGGATCAGCAGTGCCGGCACGGCAACCCACATGGCAATCTGAATCGCATGCAGGATAAAAACCCCGAGATTCAACCGAATGAGTCGCGGCTCAAGCAATACCTGACGAAAGGTACCGGGCACCACACCTGGAAGCGTTGGCGCTGGGGGCACCAAGCGGAAGAGCGCCCAGAAGGCAGCCAAACCCAGCGCACACGTCACCCAGAAAATACCGCTCAGACCAACCCAGCCATAAATCACCGGCGCCACCGCCAAAGACAAGGCAAACATCAAAGCGATTGATCCGCCGATCATTGCCATTGCCTTGCTCCGCTGGCTATCGCGGGTCAAATCAGCCACGAGCGCGGTAATCGCCGCCGAAATAGCGCCACTCCCTTGCAACATACGACCGATGGTCATGGATGACACCGAATCGGCCAGCGCGCAAATAATGCTTCCCGCCAGAAACAATACAAGACCGCAAGCGATCACCGGCTTACGCCCCCAGTGGTCGGCCAGAATGCCAAAAGGCAGCTGCAAACAGGCCTGCGTTAGACCGTAAGCGCCAAGCGCCAAGCCAATGGCAGCAACATCCTGCCCGCCTGTTAGATCGCGCGCTGCTACCGCAAATACCGGCAACACAATGAACAAACCCAGCATCCGCAGCGCGAAGATA
This sequence comes from uncultured Dechloromonas sp., assembly GCA_964498255.1. GTDB lineage: Bacteria > Pseudomonadota > Gammaproteobacteria > Burkholderiales > Rhodocyclaceae > Fluviibacter. The sequence goes on along the minus strand of CAZCGW010000004.1, from coordinate 49,803 downwards.
GCGGCCAAGCCCAGCGCAGCGCGGCGCTCTTCTGGCAGCATCGGTTCTTTAACAGGAGAATCAGTACGTGACATAGGGTCTGAAAGCGCCCATTTCAGGGGCAGTTCATAGGAAATCTAAAAATAAATGGCGCACCGGTTGCGGCGCACAAACACAGCCGCGTAATATTACCAGTTGGCCTGCGTTTTACCGGGGCCTTAACGCTTTCAAAGACCGGAATTCCACATGGACGACATCCGCATTCGCGGTGCACGCACGCACAACCTTCAAAACATCAGCCTGGACCTACCACGTCACAAGTTGATCGTTATTACCGGCCTTTCGGGCTCCGGTAAAAGTTCGCTTGCATTTGATACGCTCTATGCCGAAGGTCAACGCCGTTATGTGGAAAGCCTCTCGGCCTACGCCCGTCAATTCCTGCAACTCATGGAAAAGCCGGATGTCGATCTGATTGAAGGCCTCTCCCCTGCGATTTCGATCGAGCAGAAAGCCACCAGCCACAACCCGCGCTCTACCGTCGGCACCGTCACCGAAATTCATGATTACCTGCGCCTGCTCTTTGCCCGTGCTGGCACGCCCTACTGCCCAGAGCATCATCTACCGCTGCAGGCACAAACCGTTTCACAGATGGTTGACCATGTACTGGCCATGCCGGAAGAAACCAAGCTCATGATCTTAGCGCCCGTTGTAGCCAACCGCAAAGGCGAACAACAGGAACTCTTCGCCGAACTACGCGCACAAGGTTTTGTGCGTCTGCGGATTGATGGCGAGATTCACGAAATAGATGCGCTCCCCAAGCTCGACAAGAATAAGAAACACGACATTGACGTTGTCATTGATCGCCTGAAGGTTCGTGAAGACACCCGCCAACGCCTGGCTGAAAGTTTTGAAGTAGCACTTCGCCACGCAGACGGCCGCGCGATTGCGCTGAACATGGACACGCAGGAAGAGCATCTCTTCTCGGCCCGCTTTTCCTGTCCGCACTGTAACTTCGCGCTACAGGAGCTAGAGCCTCGTATCTTCTCGTTTAACAACCCGATGGGTGCCTGCCCTAAATGTGATGGCCTAGGCGTGATCCAGTTCTTCGACTCCAAACGCGTTGTTGCCCACCCGGAACTGTCATTGTCTTCTGGCGCTATTCGCGGTTGGGATCGCCGTAATCAATTCTACTTCCAGATGGTTATTGCACTGGGCGAGTACTACGGCTTTGATGTCACCACGCCCTTTAACGAGCTACCGGAAGAAACGCGCCAGATCATTCTCTATGGCTCGGGTGAAGAAAGCCTGCCCTTCCAGTACATGAATGAACGCGGCAAGTTAACAGTACGTGAACACACCTTCGAAGGCATCATTCCCAATCTCGAGCGCCGTTATCGCGAAACCGATTCCTCGACCGTGCGTGAAGAGCTCGCTAAATATGTAAGCGACACGGTATGCCCCTCCTGTGAAGGTGCGCGTTTACGTAAAGAAGCCCGCTATGTACAGGTAGGTGAACGCACGCTTTACGAAATCAGCCGTTTACCGCTGCGCGATTGTCGCGACTACTTCAACAGCCTCAAGCTTCAAGGCCACCGCGCCCAGGTTGCCGAAAAGATTCTCAAGGAAATCACAGCGCGTCTTGAATTCCTCATCAACGTAGGGTTGGACTATCTTTCCCTGGAACGTTCAGCCGACACCCTTTCCGGGGGCGAAGCACAACGTATTCGGCTCGCGTCACAAATCGGCTCAGGCCTCACCGGCGTCATGTACGTACTCGATGAACCGTCTATTGGTCTGCATCAGCGCGACAATGATCGCCTGCTGGGCACACTGAAACATCTACGCGACCTAGGCAACACTGTCATCGTCGTTGAGCATGATGAAGACGCCATTCGTATGGCGGATTACGTTGTGGATATGGGCCCAGGCGCTGGCGTACATGGCGGCCGTATTGTGGCTGAAGGTACGCCCAAGCAAATCCTAGAAAACCCGGACTCCATGACAGGAGCGTTTCTATCCGGTCGCGAAGCCATCAAGGTGCCCGGCACCCGCAAAGCACCTGACCCAGAGCGCGTACTGCAACTGAAAAATGCCACGGGCAATAATCTACGCGGTACGGATCTCACGATACCACTCGGCCTGTTTACCTGCATTACCGGCGTTTCCGGTTCAGGCAAATCAACGCTCATCAACGACACGCTTTACGCTGTCTGTGCCAAACACCTCTATGGCAGCAGTCTGGATCCAGCACCTTACGAAGATCTCACCGGGCTTGATCAGATCGACAAAGTCATTAACGTCGACCAAAGCCCCATCGGTCGCACACCACGCTCCAACCCAGCCACCTATACCGGTTTATTAACGCCGATACGCGAACTTTTTTCTAGCGTACCGGAATCCCGCACCCGTGGTTACGAACCGGGTCGTTTTTCGTTCAACGTTCGCGGCGGCCGCTGTGAGGCATGCCAAGGCGATGGCGTCATCAAAGTGGAAATGCACTTCCTGCCGGATGTGTATGTACCTTGTGATGTCTGCCATGGCAAACGTTACAACCGCGAAACACTGGAAATTCAGTATAAGGGCAAAAACATCCACGAGATTCTTGAGATGACCGTGGAAAACGCTCTGGAATTTTTTAGTGCCGTACCCACCGTTGCTCGCAAACTCAAAACCCTCATGGATGTCGGTTTAGGCTACATCCAGCTGGGTCAATCCGCCACCACGCTATCGGGCGGCGAAGCACAGCGCGTCAAACTATCGCTGGAATTGTCCAAGCGCGACACCGGCCGCACCCTTTACATTCTGGATGAACCCACTACCGGCCTTCACTTCCAGGACATCCGCTTGCTACTCGGCGTGCTGCATCGCCTTACCGAGCATGGCAACAGCGTGGTGGTCATCGAACATAACCTGGATGTCATCAAGACTGCCGATTGGGTCATTGATCTTGGGCCAGAAGGTGGTGCCGGCGGCGGACGCATCATTGCGGAAGGCACACCGGAAGCCGTTGCCGAAGTAAAAGGCAGTCACACTGCACACTTCCTCAAGCAGGTGCTTAAGAACGCTGCCGCGGAACCCGTTAAAGCGGCTAAATCCAAAGCACCCAGCAAAAGAAAGTCTTCCCTTTAAGTTTCGCTAAAATAGCACCCCGGCTTCTCCAGAAAACCGATTCTCCTCAACGTCTTAACAACTCTCACGGATTATTTCAATCATGAACACTGGCTGGTTAGATAAAAGCCGCATCATCGCCAAACCCGGATTCAATCGCTGGCTCGTACCGCCCGCTGCATTGGCTATCCACCTTTGTATTGGTATGGCTTATGGCTTCTCGGTGTTCTGGCTCCCTCTTTCCCGCGCCATTGGCATTTCAGCGCCAATTGCCTGCCCGGCTGAAATGAGCCTGCTGACCGAATTATTTGCCAGCAACTGCGACTGGAAGATCTCCACGCTGGGCTGGATGTACACCCTCTTCTTTGTATTCCTCGGCTCATCCGCTGCCATCTGGGGTGGTTGGCTGGAGCGTGTTGGTCCCCGTAAAGCAGGTCTTGTTTCAGCGCTCTGCTGGTGCGGCGGCCTGGTTATTTCGGCCATCGGTATCAAATTACATCAGATTTGGCTTATGTGGCTGGGCTCTGGCATCATCGGCGGCATCGGTCTCGGCCTCGGTTATATCTCACCGGTATCAACCCTCATCAAGTGGTTCCCGGATCGTCGCGGCATGGCCACCGGCATGGCCATCATGGGTTTTGGTGGTGGCGCCATGATCGGTGCACCATTGGCTGATCTCCTGATGAAGCACTTCGCAACGCCCACCTCTGTCGGCGTATTCGAAACCTTCCTGGTGCTAGCTGCCATTTATTTTGTCTTCATGATCTCTGGCGCCCTGGGCTACCGCATTCCCGCCGAAGGCTGGAAGCCGGCAGGCTGGACACCACCACCGCCCTCGAAGAAGGCCATGATCACGCAGCATCACGTCCACCTCAGCCACGCCTGGAAGACACGACAATTCTGGCTGGTCTGGGTGGTTCTGTGCGTCAACGTGACCGCCGGTATCGGTATTATCGGCATGGCCTCGCCGATGTTGCAGGAGGTTTTCGCAGGCAAACTGATCGGCATTGATCTGGCGTTCAACGAACTCAGCACTGCTCAAAAGACCTCGATCGCCGCCATCGCTGCAGGTTTCACCGGCCTGCTCTCGCTGTTCAATATTGTCGGTCGTTTCTTCTGGGCCTCGCTCTCAGACAAGATCGGCCGCAAAGCAACCTACGCTACCTTCTTCCTTCTCGGCTTCGCTATGTATGCGGCTATCCCGAGCACCGCCGGTAGCGCCAGCCTCGCCCTGTTCGTTATCTTCATGTGCGTCATTCTGTCGATGTACGGCGGTTCCTTCGCTACCGTACCTGCGTATCTGGCTGATATGTTCGGCACCAAATTTGTGGGCGCCATCCACGGTCGACTGCTCACCGCCTGGTCGGCCGCCGGTATCTTTGGCCCCGTGATCGTTAACTACCTGCGTGAATATCAACTCGCCCATGGTGTTGCACGTGCCGATGCCTACAACATCACCATGTACATTCTTTCAGCGCTGCTAATTATTGGTTTCATCGCCAACTGGTTGGTGCGTCCGGTTTCTGAAGAGCTCCACATGAGTAAGAAAGAAGTCGCCGAAGAGAAGAAGATTGCCGACGATACTCACGAACACTTCGTCTCCGATGTCGCCGCTATCGCCCATGAAGTAAGCCACTCATGGAAAATTGCACTGGCCTGGGCCGCCGTATCCATACCCATGGCTTGGGGTATGTGGATCACTATGCAGAAAGCCCTGCTGCTTTTCAAGTAATCAATAACTTCAACACAACAAAGCCGCCAAAAATTTAGGCGGCTTTGTTGTTAGGTATCTGGCGAATACCTATTCAGTTAATCGAGCCAATAGGGTTTAGTTAGAAGAAACAACGCCGTCACAACCAACATCCCTGAAAACAAGACCCGCATTTTTTGTTCGGGCAGTGCATGTGCCAGAGAAACCCCTTTTGAAACGGTGACCAATCCACCGATGGCCAGAGGAACGCCAACCCACCAGTCCACTGCATCTGCCGCGTTGTAAGTTAATAATGCGACACCAGCACAGGGCGTCACTAACGCCATAGATATGCTCTGGGCTACGGCCTGACGTTGACCGAACAACGTAGTCAGAATAGGGGTCGCTATCAGCCCCCCACCTACACCCAGCAAGCCCATGCTGCCACCACCAAATAGGCCAGCCAATGGCATCAGCTTTTCACTGATCAAACCTTGTGATTTTTCAGCAAAACGTCCGCTCGTTTTCCAACCCATCTGTATTCCGAGCGCCAGCAAAAAAATGGCAAATACTGTTCGAAGCGTTGTTTGATCAAGCCCCGTAGCGAACTCAGCCACAAAGTAAGTCGTAAAAGAGGCAATAAGTGCCGCATAAATGGCCGCTGGCAAAGGAATGGGTTGCTTACGGCTGTACTTCCATAATCCTGCAATCAATATCGGCACCATCATCGACAGAGAAGTCCCCTGAGCCACCGATTGATTCATACCGAACCCAATCGCCAACACAGGCACTGCAATGATCCCGCCACCGATACCAAACAATCCACCAAAGAAACCTAATGCACCACCCAACGCGATCAGGTAAACAAGGTCTAGAGCAACTGCCGGAATCACTCCACCGTCACCGACTTCGCCAGATTCCGCGGTTTATCCACATCCGTACCCTTGGCTAAGGCCGTGTGATACGACAGCAGTTGTAGCGGCACGGTATGGACGATGGGCGATAAGCTGCCGGCATGATCCGGCACGGTAATAACATGGACGCCCTCTTCCGATTTGAAGCCGGTGTTGGCATCAGCCAGCACAAAGAGTTCTCCACCCCGGGCTTTGACTTCCTGCAGATTGCTCTTGAGCTTTTCCAGCAGCTGGTTGTTGGGAGCAACGGAGATCACCGGCATGTCTTTATCGACGAGCGCCAGTGGGCCATGCTTGAGTTCGCCGGCAGCATAGGCTTCGGCGTGGATATAGGTAATTTCCTTGAGCTTCAAGGCGCCTTCAAGGGCGATGGGGTAATGCACGCCACGGCCAAGGAACAGGGCATGGTGTTTGTCGGCGAACTGTTTGGCCCAGACTTTGATCTGGGGTTCGAGTTCAAGAACAGAGGTGATCGCAGCTGGCAGGTGGCGCAGGTCAGAGACGAGGCTTGCTAGGTGCTCCGGGCTGATCGTGCTTTTGACTTTAGCCAGCACTAGGGTCAACACATAGAGTGCAGCCAACTGAGTGGTGAAGGCCTTCGTCGAGGCAACACCAATTTCTGGACCCGCATGGGTGAGGAAGCGTAGCGGACAGGCACGAACAATGGCCGATTCCGGTACATTACAGATGGCCAAGGCGTGGGGCATACCCAGATCCTGGGCATGCTTGAGGGCAGCCAGGGTGTCAGCAGTCTCTCCGGATTGGGAGATGGCGATGACGAGGGTCTTGGGGTCCGGGACGCTATCGCGGTAGCGGTACTCACTGGCGACTTCGACACTAACCGGAATCTTGGCAATGCTTTCCAGCCAGTAACGGGCGGTGAGGCCGGCATGGTAGCTGGTACCACAGGCCAGAATGAGAATGCGGTCGATGTTCTGAAAGATGCTTTCGGCTTCGGAGCCAAACCAACCCGCCTGAACCGTCTGGGCACCACCGAGCATGTCGAGGGTGTTGATGATGGCGGCAGGCTGTTCAAAGATTTCTTTTTGCATGTAGTGGGCATAGGTGCCCAGTTCTACGGCATCCGCTGAAAGCTTCGACTCGGTTTCTGCCCGGGTGACGGGAGTACCATCCTGGCGGGTGATGCTGACGCAATCCGGCGTGAGAACGGCGACGTCGCCGTTCTCGAGGTAGACCATGCGGCGGGTGACCTGTAACAGCGCAGCAGTGTCAGAGGCGGCATAATTGGCATCATCAGCGAGGCCAAGAACGAGCGGAGAACCTTCCCGGGCGACGATGGCGACATGCGGATTATCTTGCTGGATGACGCCGATGGCGTAGGCGCCGGTAAGGCGTGTGCAGGCAGCACGTACGGCGGACACTAAGTCTGGAGCGCCGGTTAGATTCTGATGCACCAGGTGGGCAATCACTTCCGTGTCGGTGTCGGAGGTGAATTCGTAACCGGCGGCCTTGAGTTCCGTGCGCAGCTCTTCGTGGTTCTCGATGATGCCGTTGTGAACAACGGCGAGGCCGTTTGAGATGTGTGGGTGGGCATTACGCTCACAGGGAGCACCGTGAGTGGCCCAACGGGTGTGGGCGATCCCGGTGTCACCGGCCAGATGCTGTTTCTCGGTTTCCGTGGTCAGATCGGCAACACGGCCCGCAGAGCGGACGCGAACCAGACCATCGCCATTGAGGACGGCAACGCCCGCTGAGTCGTAACCCCGGTATTCCAGCTTACGCAGGCCTTCGAGCAGCACCGAAACGATATTCTTACGAGCAACCGCAACCACTATGCCGCACATGGAACAACCCCGAAGTCATAAATTATTTATCCAATTATACCGCTCCCCTACCTCGCAAAACCCAATTTCGCTTCGCCTGTCATAAGCTTATGCAAAACATGTCTAGTCGCAAAGCCACTCTTTACGGATAATCAGCCCATTCACTCCGAATCTATGAGGTTTTTCATGGCTATCGCAAAAGACGTCACCGCTTTAATCGGCAACACCCCGCTGGTACGCATCAATCGTTTGGCTCAAGCTGCTAAAGCTGAAGTGGTTGCCAAGCTCGAATACTTTAATCCCTCGCACAGCGTTAAAGATCGTATTGGTGTTTCGATGATCGATGCCGCTGAAAAGGCCGGCCTGATCAAGCCAGATACCGTGATTGTGGAACCGACCAGCGGCAACACGGGTATCGCGCTCGCCTTCGTGGCGGCAGCCCGCGGTTATAAACTGATTCTGACCATGCCGGAAACCATGTCTAAAGAACGTCGCGCCCTGCTCCGTGCCTATGGCGCCGAGTTGATTCTGACGCCGGGCCCTGAGGGTATGGGTGGCGCGATCAAGAAAGCTGAAGATCTGGCCGCGGCCAACCCGAACTACCTGATCCTCCAGCAATTCGAAAACCCGGCCAACCCGGAAATCCACCGCAACACCACTGCCGAAGAAATCTGGCGTGATACCGATGGTCAGGTAGACATCCTGATCTCAGGCGTCGGCACGGGTGGCACCATCACCGGTGTGGGCGAGGTACTTAAAAAGAAAAACCCTAATTTCAAGGTCATCGCCGTCGAACCGGATGCCTCGCCGGTACTCTCCGGTGGTGCAAAGGGTCCCCACCCAATCCAGGGCATTGGTGCCGGGTTTATTCCACGGGTACTGAATACGGCGGTTTACGACGAAGTGATCCGTGTTAAAAATGACGATGCCTTTGAAACCGCGAAACGTGCGGCCAAAGAAGAAGGTCTGCTAGTCGGTATCTCTTCCGGTGCTGCCCTCTGGGCTGCGCTCGAAGTTGCCAAACGTCCTGAAAACGCTGGCAAACGCATCGTCGTGATCATTCCATCCTTTGGCGAGCGTTATTTGAGTACTGCACTCTTTGCCGGACTGGCTGATTAACTGCTGCGCGCACTTCAAAAAGATCAGGCCCCGATGGGGCCTGATCTTTTATATACGAATCAAAAACGATTTAGCTGCGCTTGGACTTAGGCACCGCATTAACTGTTGCATTACCAACTAGCGCGACATTATTTTCCGTGAGCTCTTTCACCTGATTCATCGAGTCATTAAAACGCTCGAAGGCCTGATTCGCTGCGTCAACTGCTGATTTAAGTGTCGCAATGGCAACCTCTGAGCCTACCGGCGCGGTCGAGGCAATTTTATCCGCCAACGTAGCCATGCTCTGCTTAAACTCTTCGAATTTACCTTCAACAATGGCTGTTGCATCTTCCCGTGCCGCCGACGTAATTTCATACACGCTGCGCGTGTAAGCAACGCCCTTCTCGATATGCGGCTGAGCCAGATTAGCCGGCAATGCCATCGCCTCCTGTGGCGACTTTACAGAAAGCACCGCTTTGCCATTGCTGGCCATGTCTTCAAATGCTTCTCGTGTGGCATGCAGATTCAACGCAGCAACCCGTTCTGCTGAAGCCAACGCGGTATTGACCACGGATAACAGGGTATCCACAGCAGTTTTCTGGGCGGCAACAAAGGCATCGTTATTAAAAGTAGACATGAACGTCCCCGATAAAAAATGCGTTTTAATTTATGGATTTAATTCTCTTGTCATATTTTACCCCGCAATCCCGTTCGGGCGATGGTCATATTGTTTCAACACGTCTAATGACACATGATCAAGGACATTGAGGTGGGTGCTTTCTAAGACCACATGCGGCGCACAGCCGGCCGCATGGGCTTCTATCCAGCGACTTAAGCACAAGCACCACTGATCTCCTGCCGCCAATCCGGGGAATTGCCATTGTGGTCGTGGTGTACTGAGATCATTACCTTGTTGAAAGCTAAACTCAAGAAAGGCCTCCGTCATCACGGCACACACAATGTGCGCCCCCACGTCTGAATTCTCCGTTCTGCAACACCCATCCCGCAAAAATCCGGTAACAGGATCAAAAGAACAGGGAACCAGCGGCTCTCCAAAGACATTACGATCTGGCATTTCAGTGAACCCTCAAAAATCGTTGGCTTATTTTAAATCTAAACAAATTCGCTCAGCCCTTTCGAACCAGAGCGACGCCGGTAACCGCTACCAGCAAGCCAAGGAGACTGATCAGCGACAGCGTTTCACCGAATAGTGCCCACGCAATCAAAGCGGTTACCGGCGGCACCAGATAAAAGAGGCTGGCGACATTAACCGCACTGCCCGAGCGGATTAGATAATTGAGCAGACTAATTGCGCCCAGTGACAGGACCAGCACCAGCCAACCGAGCGCGAAGACAAACTCACCGCTAAAGTCCACGCGGAAGCTTTCAAAGCTATAGGCAATCGGCAGGGTTAGTACAGCGGCTGCGAGAAACTGCACAACAGCTCCCGTACGCCAGTCGAAATGTGGGCAAAAGCGTTTCTGATACAAAGTACCCAGCGTAATGCCTAATAGCGCACCCATCGCAGGAAGCACCGGCGCCAGTTCCGTCAAACTGAATTGTCCATCGATGCGCCCGGACAACACCATTCCTGTGCCAACAATCCCCAGCACTAGCCCCAGCCATTGTCTACCGCACACCGCCTCACCCAGAATCAGCGTGGCCAGCATCGCCGTCAGCAATGGTTGCAATCCCACAATCAGGCTAACAATACCCGCGGGCAAACCCTGGCTAATAGATATAAAGACACCGCCCAGGTACACCCCGTGAATCAGGCAACCGGCAATGGCTAAGTGAATGTACGCCCGCAGATCTGCCGGCCAACGCGCCCGGGTGACCCACGCCGCCAACGTCATCAGCATCACGACTAGGGCATATCTGATCAACAAAAAACTCAACGGCTCAGCGTAGGGCAAGCCGTACTTTGCACCAATAAAACCGGTGCTCCAGAGAAAAACGAATAGCGCAGGGTAAAAACGAACCATAGGCGAATGGTATCCTGCTTAATCCAACTGAGCACCTACATGAGCCAGACCACCGAACTTCAATCAGGCACCCCGGAATTTCGCCGCGCCAACTGGGCGCTAATCCTCGGCGGATTTGCCTGCTTTACCTTACTCTATGGCACGCAGCCCCTGTTACCGGAATTTACAGAGGCCTTTGGTATTTCGCCAACCTTAGCGAGCCTGACGGTTTCTGCTGGCACGTTCACACTGGCGTTTCTGCTCATTCCATTAAGCATGTTGTCCGATAAATTTGGCCGTGCACCCCTGATGAAGGCTGCGCTCCTTGGCGCCACAATATTTTCCTGGGCCTCCGCCTTTGCCCCAAGCTTTGAATGGCTCGTACTCTCCAGAGCGGGCGTTGGCGCCTGTATCGCCGCCCTGCCGGCCGCCGCCATGGCTTACCTGGGAGAAGAAATTAGCCCAGCCTCTCGTGGCAAAGTGATGGGAATGTATATCGCAGGCAACGCACTAGGCGGCATGTTTGGCCGGTTTCTCTCTGCCGTTGTCACGCAATACAGCAGCTGGCACTATGGGCTCGCTGCACTCGCTTTAGTGGGCATCATCTGTACCGTTTTATTTTGGCGACTGCTGCCGCAGGCTCGGCATTTCAAAACACGCTCGCTGGCGCCCGGAGCCTTGTGGATCGATGTGCGCCGTATCTATGCCGACCCCGGCCTGCCATGGCTTTTCAGCACAGCCTTCCTGATTATGGGTGCCTTTGTCAGCATCTATAACTATCTGGGCTTTCGGCTCAGCGAAGCGCCCTATAACCTGGGCCCAGCCGCGATTGGCACCGTATTCTTACTGTACGCACTGGGCAGCGCTTCATCTGCATTAGCCGGGCATCTGGTTGATCAATATGGTCGTGGCAAAATCATGCTGGGTATGATTAGCCTGATGGCTATTGGGGTATTAGCCACGCTCAATAGCCAACTAACGATCATCATCTTCGGCCTGGCACTGTTTACCTTTGGTTACTTCGCCACACATGCCATTGCCAGCGGCTGGGTAGGCTTTCGCGCTGGTGAACGCCGAGGGCTGGTTTCCGCTCTTTATCTGTCGAGCTACTACCTAGGCAGCAGCTTTCTTGGCAGCACCTCCGGCCCACTCTGGACAAACTACCACTGGCCAGGCATGGTCATCGGCCTAATGCTCTGTGTTGGGCTGGTCTTTGCCATCGGACTGTACCTCAGCCGCATGGAAAAAACCGCCCGCTAAATTACTGACGTGGCGTATACGCGCCATCTACTGATTTCAAGGCATTGCGATTCTGTGCATCCGTACCGCAGGTACCCTTAAGCCCATGAATCACGATGGCCTTGGGCTCATTACGGAAATAGAACGCGCACTCACCGTTTTCATTGGCATAAAGAAACTCATCAGCTATTTCGGTACGCGTAGCCCAACCCCACAGCGTCATGCAATCACCAGGGCCATTGGCACAACCCTGACCCGGCGTAATGTTCCCACTGGAAAGACGAAAATTAAATCCACCACTATTTAACCCAGTGACCGCGATTTCAGAGCGCTCCCCTTTAAGAAACCAGCCAGACAGATTCGTTTCCAGTGCACCGGCAAATGCCGTTGCCGAAGCGCCAAGACTTAGTGCCACTAGCGTTCGAGCGATAGTTATCTTCTTAATCATCCTTTATTCCTTTGAGCAAGATCGTTCATGAATCAGTGAATTGCTTTAAGCTTACGACATTCTAAGGTTTTATTTGCAAGGCGCTCATGCAACGTTTCACCCGGATTCTCTTTACCCTGCTTGCCTGTTTACTGCTCGCAGCCTGTTCTGGCCCACAGGTACTAAGCCAGACCCCCGACAGCATTACCTTTGCCTTTCCCAGTGGCCGATACGGCGTGGAAGACGTCAAGGAAGATGCCGAAGCCTATTGCAAGAAACGTGGCCTCCATGCAGAGCTACGTGGCAACAAATTCTGCACGGCACCCTGCCTGAGCTGTCCGCTGCAATGCCGCGCCACGTTTATCTGTAACTGAACATGATCACACTGAAGAACATCACTCTGCGCCGCGGCGCACGGGTACTGCTGGATGATGCCAGCTGCACGATCAACCCCGGCGAACGTGTTGGGCTCGTTGGCCGCAACGGTGCTGGCAAATCCACGCTTTTTGCTTTGCTGAATGGCACCCTGCACGAAGACCGTGGTGACTTCAGCATCCCAACCCAGTGGCAAATGGCCCAGGTTGCGCAAGACATGCCAGAGACCGATGACAGCGCCACCCGCTTCGTTATCGAAGGTGATACCCGCTTAATGGCGGCAGAGGCTGAAGTTGCTGCTGCCGAGGCCAGTGATGATGGGGAACGCATGGGCCATGCCTATGCCTTACTCAATGACGTCGGCGCGCACGACGCCCAGGCACGTGCTCAAGCCCTCATTCTTGGGCTTGGTTTCAAAACCAGCGAGCTGAATCAACCGGTCAACAGCTTCTCTGGCGGTTGGCGCATGCGCCTGCAGCTGGCACGGGCACTGATGTGCCCTTCCGATCTATTGCTGCTCGATGAACCGACCAACCACCTCGATCTGGATGCCCTGGTCTGGCTCGAAGCATGGCTGAAACGCTACCCCGGCACCCTCGTTGTGATCAGTCACGACCGTGAGTTTCTGGATGCCGTTACTAATGTAACGATCCATATCGATCACGGCAAACTCGTACGCTACGGCGGCAACTACAGCGCGTTCGAAGATCTGCGCGCCGAACAGCTCGCTATTCAGCAGGCATCTTTCGCCAAGCAACAGGAAAAGATTGCCCACCTGCAATCTTTCATCAATCGATTCAAGGCCAAGGCCAGCAAAGCCAAACAGGCGCAGAGCCGCGTTAAGGCCCTGGAGCGTATGGAAAAAATCGCGCCGGTTCTTGCCGATGCGGAATTTACCTTTACCTTTGATGAACCGGGCGCACTGCCTAATCCCATGCTCGCCATGGAGGATGCCAGCTTCGGCTACCCACCACCGGCGGATGCAGCTGCCGGTACACCACCCACGATCATCGTTGAACATGTGAACCGCTCGGTGCTGGCCGGTCAGCGCATCGGCATTCTGGGTGCTAATGGTCAGGGCAAATCAACCCTGGTTAAAACCATTGCGCAAACCTTGCCGGTACAGGCTGGCACCCTTACCGAAGGTCGCGGCCTCACAATTGGCTACTTTGCCCAGCAGGAGCTGGATGTATTAACCGCCAGCGCCACGCCCATGGAACACATGATTCGCCTAGCCAAGGCGGCCATTGCCAGTGGCAAAACCCAGGGCCGGGATATGCGCGAGCAGAATCTGCGCACTTATCTGGGCACCTTCAACTTCAGCGGTGATCAGGTCATGCAACCCGTGGGCACCATGAGTGGCGGCGAAAAAGCCCGCCTAGTGCTGGCCATGATTGTCTGGCAGCGCCCTAACCTGTTGCTGCTGGATGAACCAACCAACCACCTGGATCTAGCCACACGGGAAGCGTTAGCCATGGCGCTCAACGAATTCGAAGGCACCGTTATGCTGGTGAGCCACGATCGCGCGCTGCTGCGTTCGGTCTGCGATAGCTTCTGGCTGGTTTCCCGTGGCGGCGTTTCTGATTTCGATGGCGATCTTGATGATTACCAGCAGTTCCTGCTTGATGAAGCCAAGCGTCAACGTGAAGAAGCCGCTGCCCCCAAAGTTTCCGTGGCCAAAGAGGCGCCCAAAGCCAAGCCGGTATCCAACCGCATGAAAGGCTTACAACGCGATCTGGAAAAGCTGGATCAGAACATCCAGCGTTTACAAAAGAACAAGGGTGACCATGAAGCCGCACTCAGCGGCATCACTGACCCTGCCGCCATTGCCGAAACAGGTCGCAAACTCCTTGTCATACAGGAAGAGCTCGACGCACTCGAGCTACGCTGGTTATCACTTGCCGAAGATATCGAGGCCTGCAAAGCCTGATAAGGACACAACATGGACAATCTCAGCTTAATCGCGATCGCTCTTCTGGCCGCCGCTGCCGGTTATGCCATCGGCTTGTTGCTTGGCCGCGCCCGTGCCTCTGCCGCCGAAGCCAAGGCAGAGCGTTTACCGCAAGTCGAAGGGCGACTGTTGGAGTCCGAACAGCAGCTCAATGCACTGAATGCCCAGGTGGCCACACTCACCATGCAATTAACGCAAGAGCGCAACCAGAGCAACGAAAAGCTGGCCTTGTTACAAAGCGCTCGCGAAGAACTCACACACCAGTTCAAAAATCTGGCTAACGATATTCTGGAAGAAAAATCCAAACGCTTCAGCGAGCAGAACCAGCAGAGCCTGGGACAACTGCTCGACCCACTTAAAACCAAGTTGCAGGAATTTCAGGGCAAAGTGGAACAGGTCTATGTCCAGGAAGGCAAAGACCGCAGCGCCCTTGCCGAGCAAGTGCGTCAGCTCATGGAGCTGAACAAGACGGTGAGCCAGGAAGCCAATAATCTCACCAAAGCACTCAAAGGCTCCAACAAAACCCAGGGCAACTGGGGAGAGCTGGTACTGGAGCGCGTATTGGAAAGCTCTGGCCTACGCAAAGGCGAAGAATACGACGTTCAGGAAAGCCATACTCTGGAAGACGGCCGCCGCTTACAGCCAGACGTTGTCGTGCATTTGCCCGATGATCGCCATCTGGTGATTGATGCCAAAGCAACTCTCATCGCCTATGAAGATTACGCCAATGCCGAAGACGACAAGCATCGGGATGCCGCACTAAAACGCCATCTGGATGCCGTGCGCAGCCACATCAAAGGATTGTCAGATAAAAACTATCAGGATCTGTACGGCCTCAAGTCTCTGGACTTCGTGCTCATGTTTGTTCCTATCGAACCTGCCTTCATGCTGGCCGTAACGCATGATCGCGAGCTCTATATGGATGCCTGGAACAAGAATGTACTGCTAGTGAGCCCATCCACACTGCTCTTCGTTGTGCGCACCGTGGCGAACCTGTGGCGACAGGAAGCTCAGACGCGTAACGCGCAAGACATCGCCAAACGCGGTGCTGAACTTTATGACAAGCTTGCCGGCTTTGTGGAAGATATGGAATCACTGGGCACGCGTCTTAACCAGGCACAAAAAGACTACGACGGCGCCATCAACAAGCTATCGACTGGTCGGGGCAACGTGATCCGCCAGGCAGAAATGCTCAAAAAACTTGGCGTTAAACCCAGCAAAAGCCTACCCGCACCTATGGTAGAAATCGCTAACGACGCCGCTGATATGGAATAGCTCAGCGTTTATCTGTAGCGCTAAAAAATCCGGGCTTCTGATCCCGGGGTAGTTGCTTTAATGCCCACTCAGCCTTCGATGCAGACGATCGGTCTGGATACATCGCTTGCGCAACAATGCCTAACGGCGGATTCGCCCGCGTGTAACGGGCGCCCTTACCCTGCAGATGCGCCTGAAACCGGGCGTCGACATCCGTTGTGATACCTGCATAGTAAGTGCCATTGGCACATGCCAGCAGATACAGAAACCAGGGCTTATCGGCCACAGCAAAACACCCTAGGATTGAGCGCTCAGCAGCACTACGGGCGTGATAGATGCGTTATCCAGATAAACCATGGCTTCCTGGATCGTCCACGAAAGCCGCATCGTGCGGCCAGCTGCTTCAACCAGCTTGGCACTATCTTCTGGCGAGATTTGAATCACTGATAAGTTTTTGTAGCGCTTCAGCGTATTGGCATTCTGTTGCCACCACATATCTGAAGGCCGACCCCCATAGGTAACAATCACTGCACGATCGGCACGGCTACAGGCCTTTTTAACCCGCACTTCATCCGGTAAACCCACATCAATCCATAAGCGGGTAACGCCACCCGGATCAATTTCCCAAACGGCCGCATCCTCTTCATTGGAAAGCCCCCGCCCAAAGCGCAGATCTTCCGAGGCATACAGCGCAAATGCCAACAGCCTGATCATCACCCGCTCAATTGTCTCTGAAGGGTGTTGGGCCAGCGTCAGTGAATAATCGCCGAAATGGTTCTGATCAAGATTTGCGACCTGCAAATCTGCTTTGAAAACGGTTGCTTTAAGTGCCATGATTCCTATCCGAAAGGCGAAAGGCTACGCGTAACTGCCTTTTATTCCAAATCGAACTCCCCGGATATCGCTACAATGCGGCATGTCTTTCGAACCATTGCCTACGCCACCGCCTACTTTAGCGCCAACCATCTCCTGGCTGCAAAATGGTGTTGCGCATCATGCACGCTGGATTTCCGAAGCCGGTTTACCCGCACCGCAAAAAGTCACAGTTGCAGATGACACCCTTGCTGCCGATGCCGCCTTTCGGTTAATTCGCGAAGGACACGCCCTGCTCTGGCAAGGCGATTATCAGAATGCCCGAAATCTTTTGCAGGCCCTGGCCAGACGGGCAGACAGACCTCCCCGTCGCGGCAGCGAACCTCAGGCGACAACTGCCGCAGAAGCCTTTGCGCAGCATCGCCTAGCCCAAGGGCGCCGTGCCGGCATTTTGGGGCAACTGCTACTACCCCTTACTGCGGACTATCGAATCCCCCTGCGGCGCGGACAAGATGTTGTTGAAGCCTGCACGGCCGGCCTTGGCCCCGCAGATTCAGACGCCGGTAATGCCGTCATTAGCCTCCGTGGTCTCTTAGCGCTGATTAGCGCCTACGAATGGCGCAAGAAGGGTGCGTTCGTACCAGCCCTGGAGAATCGCATCCACCCGCACTTTGGCGTGTTTTCGCCAGTACGCGGAGAATATGTCGATCTGGTGGCCGAAGCCCCACTGCCAAACCCATGCAACCTGGCCTTTGATATTGGCACGGGCTCCGGCGTACTCACCTGTCTGCTGGCTAAACGAGGCATCCCCCAAGTCATGGGTACCGACCTGGATCCACGCGCCATCGCCTGCGCTCAGGAAAATAGTCAACGGCTGGGTTTCTCGAACCAGGTACAAATCCAGTCTGCCGATTTGTTTCCGGAATCAGATCGCCATGCCGACCTGATCCTCTGTAACCCACCCTGGTTACCGGCCACACCCACCTCCCCGGTGGAAGCCGCCGTGTACGACCCGGATTCACGGATGCTGCGAGCTTTCCTGGCTGGTGTGGCACAAAGACTCAGCCCAACAGGGCAAGCCTGGTTGATTATTTCCGATATCGCCGAGCATCTGGCGCTGCGTAGCCGGGACGAATTGCTGGGCTGGATTAGCGATAGCGGGCTGATCGTACTTGATCGTATCGACGCGAAGCCCAATCACCCTAAAACCCGCAACAACACTGATGCGCTGCACAATGCCAGAGCTGCAGAAATCACTTCCTTATGGCGCCTAAAAACAGCCTGAAAGCATTGACGGGAACCCCGTCGGTGCGGATACTCATAGCTTCGCCAGATTAACCAAAAGGCACCTAAAAAAGCTCGCACAACGAGCTCTCTATAACTACTTGAATTTAAGGGGACACCATGGCTGACAAGAAGTCGAAGATTATCTACACGCTGACGGATGAAGCACCGCTACTTGCGACCTGTGCCTTTCTGCCGATCATCCGCACCTTCACTTCGCCGGCTGGCATCGACATTGTCAAAAGTGACATTTCGGTATCCGCCCGTGTTCTGGCAGAGTTTGCCGAATTCCTTAAAGACGACCAGAAAGTGCCTGACACGCTTGCCGAACTTGGCAAACTGACTCTGGAACCAGACACCAACATCATCAAGCTGCCGAACATCAGTGCTTCGGTTGCCCAGCTCAAAGCCTGCGTTAAAGAACTGCAAGCCAAGGGTTACGCCATCCCAAATTACCCGGAAGATCCGAAGACCGACGAAGAGAAGTCGATTGCCGTTCGTTACGGCAAATGTCTGGGTTCAGCTGTAAACCCGGTGCTGCGCGAAGGCAACTCAGACCGCCGCGCACCACAAGCGGTTAAGAACTTCGCTCGCAAACATCCTCATTCGATGGGCAAATGGAACCAGTGGTCGCAGACGCACGTCTCTAACATGCATGTGGGTGATTTCTACCACGGCGAAAAGTCGATGACGCTCGACAAAGCCCGCAACGTTCGCATGGAACTGATTGCCAAGGGCGGCAAAGCCATCGTTCTAAAAGAGAAGGTTGCGCTCAAAGCAGGCGAAATCATCGATTCGATGTTCATGAGCAAAAAGGCCCTGTGCAAGTTCTACGAAGAAGAAATGGAAGATTGCCGCAAATCAGGCATCCTCTTCTCGCTGCACGTAAAAGCCACCATGATGAAGGTCTCGCACCCCATCGTCTTTGGTCACTGCGTCAAGATCTACTACAAAGAAGCCTTCGAGAAACACGGCAAGCTGTTTGAAGAGCTGGGCATCAACGTTAATAACGGTATGGTTGATCTGTACGAAAAGATCAAGACGCTGCCAGAATCGAAGCGTGACGAAATCGTCCGTGATCTGCATGCCTGCCACGAACACCGTCCTGAACTGGCCATGGTCGATTCAGCCAAGGGCATCACCAACTTCCACTCGCCAAACGACATCATCGTTGATGCGTCCATGCCAGCCATGATTCGCGCGGGTGGCAAGATGTGGGGCGCCGATGGTAAGCAGTACGATGCCAAGTGCGTGATGCCGGAATCGACCTTTGCCCGTATCTATCAGGAGATGATCAACTTCTGTAAGACCAACGGCAACTTCGACCCAAAAACTATGGGCACCGTACCGAACGTTGGTCTGATGGCTCAGAAAGCTGAAGAATACGGTTCACACGACAAGACTTTCCAAATTGCTGAAGACGGCATTGCCAACATTGTTGATATCGATACCGGTGAAGTACTGCTCACCCAGAACGTTGAAAAGGGTGATATCTGGCGCATGTGTCAGGTGAAGGACGACCCGATCCGCGACTGGGTCAAGCTGGCCGTGACACGCGCCCGCAACTCCGGCATGCCTGCCATTTTCTGGCTGGATCCATACCGTCCGCACGAAGCCGAACTAATCAAGAAGGTTGAAAAATACCTGAAGGATCACGACACCAAGGGCCTGGACATCCACATCATGTCGCAGGTTCGCGCCATGCGCTACACACTGGAGCGCGTGATCCGCGGCTTGGACACCATCTCGGTTACCGGCAACATCCTGCGTGACTACCTGACCGACCTGTTCCCGATTATGGAGCTGGGCACCTCGGCCAAGATGCTGTCGATCGTTCCGCTGATGGCGGGTGGCGGCATGTACGAAACCGGCGCCGGCGGTTCAGCACCGAAACACGTACAACAGCTGACCGAAGAGAACCACCTGCGTTGGGATTCGCTGGGCGAATTCCTGGCGCTGGCTGTATCGCTGGAAGACCTGGGCCTCAAGACGGGTAACGAACGTGCCAAGCTGCTGGCCAAAACGCTGGATGCCGCCACGGGCAAACTGTTGGACAACAACAAGTCGCCTTCGCCAAAAACCGGTGAACTCGACAACCGTGGTAGCCAGTTCTATCTGGCCATGTTCTGGGCTCAGGAACTGGCCAACCAGACCGAAGACAAGGCCCTGGCCGACCAGTTCAAACCACTGGCCAAAGCACTGACCGACAACGAAGCCCAGATCGTGGCCGAGATGAAGACAGTTCAAGGCAAGGCTGTGGATATCGGCGGCTACTACAAGGCCGATTCGGAGAAGTGCAAAGCCGTCATGCGTCCAAGCGCTACACTCAATGCCGCACTCAAGGCTGCCCGCACTTAATCTCGCGAGCAACCCACAAGAAACCCACCGAGAGCAAATCCGGTGGGTTTTTTGTTACCTAAAATTTAACCCGCTCAATAAGCCAAACGTGCGTAAGGCGTTTTCGCTGAAGCCTCAATCGCTTGCCGCAAGGTGATGATGCCCTGCGCCTCCAGCAATGGCACTAACTTCAAAAACACCTGTGCCGTAGCAACCGCATCCGAATAGGCACTATGCCGATGCTCAATCGACACACCCAGCAACGCCATACTGGCCTCCAAGCTATGATGCACTTGGTTGGGGTAAGCCACAGCAGAAAGCAGCAAGGTATCGATTACCGGTTGCCTGAACACAACGCGGACACGCTCCTCTTTCATCTGCAGGAAACGCATATCGAACGCCACGTTATGACCCAGCAACACACTGCCTTCACAGAAGTCGTAAAACTCCGGCAACACCTGCATGATTGTCGGCTTGCCACGAACCTGTTCATCGCTAATGCCGTGGATCTTTTCACTCTCAGGGTTAATCGGACGCTGCGGATCAATTAACGCCTCAAAGGCTTCATCGGCACAGACATGGCCATCTGCCACGCGCAAAGCGCCGATCTGAATAATCTCGTCACCCTGACTCGGCTGTAACCCGGTTGTCTCAGTATCAAACGCCGTATACGTCAGAGCGCGTAAAGGCTGATCCAACACAGAAGCGCCAGCAGAACGATCACACAACGCCTGATAGATCGATCGTTGCTCGGCAATTCTGGCTTCCACCTCATCAAGCTTGTGATCCCGTTGATCCGCCAGGCGATTCATTGCGCCAATCACCGAACGTAATTCAGGAGGCCCCTGCACGTCTAAGCGCAACTCGCGGTTGCTCGTTAGCATCACGGTCAGCTGTTCTGCCGTTGCCGCCATGCCCGTGACATAGGCGCGGAACAATGCATTGAGAATAATAAAACCCAGCACCAGGGCGATCAACGTCAGAAATATCCCCATGGGGAATAGCTGCTGGAAGTAATGGCTGAAGATTGCCCGATGTTCTAGCGTACCTTCAGCCCATGCGAATGCGGCAACGCCTACAAATGGCCCGGCCATTAAAAGAGAAAGGATGACACCTGCAATCAGGTAACGCGCTCTGGCGGTAAGTTTTTCCAAAACCAATCTCCCTAGATGCATTTAACTGTCGCTCAGAATACCGAATCCGCACCGAGCCGTCAGCTAAACCCCCTGTTTGTTCATTTGTGATTAAACTAGCAATCCAAACTTAACAAGTTATTACCGGATAACGCGATGAAACTAAAACAGATTCCAGCCATTCTTCTTTATGCTGCGCTAGTTACAGCACCCATCACTAGCAATGCCTGCACCAGTTTTACGCTACCTGGCGCAGATGGCGGTTACGTCTATGGCCGTTCTATGGAGTTCGGCGTGCCGCTCAAATCGGCTCTCGTCGTTATTCCGCGTGGCTATAACATTCAAGGCGTTGGCACCCATAGCGTGCCGGGTACCGGACTTAACTGGCAAAGCAAATATGCAGTCGTCGGACTTAACGCGCTCGGACAACCCATTGTTGTTGATGGCATCAACGAAAAAGGCATGACCGGTGGTTTGCTCAATGCCCCCAACACCGCTGTCTATCAAAATACACTCGCCAAAGACTCTGCTCACAGCATTGCCTCTTATCAGATGCTGCTTTATGCACTCTCCAATTTCGCAACGGTTGACGAAGCCAAAGCCGGGCTCCGGCAGATTCAAGTGAACAGCTCACCGCTGGCTGCCTATAAGGGTGTGGTTCAGGTACGCATGACGCTACACGACACTAAGGGCAGAAGCATTGTTGTCGAATATCTCAAAGGCCAACTGGTCATTACAGATAACCCAACCGGAGTCATGACCAATGATCCGGCCTTTACCTGGCATCTGGATAACATCGGCAATTACGCTAATCTCACGCCCGTTGAGCGTGATGCGGTCAAGATCAATAACACCAGTTACGCCCCACCAAGCTCCGGAAGCGGTTTACATGGTTTGCCCGGAGACTCGCTGAGCCCCAGCCGGTTTATTCGTGCCATCGCTTACACCGCTGCCGCGCCTAAACAGTTAACAACAACGCAGCAGATCAATACCGCTTGGCATATTCTCAACAACTTCGACATTCCACCGGGCTCCATTCGCTTACCCAGCAGCAACCCCTACGGTGGCGGTGCAGGCGGTTACGAAACCACGGAGTGGTCCACGGTAGCAGATGCCAAAAACCTGACCTATCAGGTAAAAACCTATGACAACCAAACGATCCAGCAGTTTGATCTAAAGAAAGCAGACTTAAGCGGCAAGGAAATTCGCACCATCCCCCTTAAAACTGCCCCGCTTGTCGATAGCCTGAACTAAGGCTTCTGGCCCTGGCCTACGTCCAGGGCCCAGTTCGACCAATCCACGCCCAGCAGCATCGATACAGAAGCCACCATCGGCTCAATAACCGCTTTGAAGGTGTCTATTTCGTTATGCGCTGCCAGAAATTTCTGGCGCTCGTTCCAGAACACCCGGTAAGCCGGCACCGTATGCGTATCGTCTAGTGCAAAGGTATCCATCAATACCCGATGAGGACCCCAGTCTTCATACTGGAAAAACTCGTTGATCGCCGTCTTCTCCAGCATTTCCTTAAAAAAAACGTAGTCCTTTTCATCCGGGTATTCCCGATTATCTTCGGCATTACCGCGTACTACCGATCGGGTTGCTCCCAATAGCACCACCAGTGAAGTTCTAGCCAGAATCCGGGTGTAAGTCTCAATCACTTCAGCCGACGGATTCTCAACGCCCATCTGTTTTGCCAAAAGTAAGGCCTGTTCTGCTACCGGAGTTGCCATCATATTTCCTTAGGGTTTTGCCTACCCATTATACGAGGAGGATAATGGTTGAATAACTGTTATTCAGGAGCCACCCACATGACGCCGTTACGCATCAATCTTGATCAAAACGAGATTCCGACTCATTGGTACAACATTGTGGCGGACATGCCTAACCCACCATCGGCACCGCTTGGCCCCGATGGGCAGCCAGTCTCTCCTGAAATGATGGGTGCCATTTTCCCTGGTCCGATCCTCGAACAGGAAATGTCTGCCCAGCGCTGGATTGAAATTCCGGATGAGGTTCGTCAAATTTATGCGCTATGGCGCCCTGCCCCGCTGTGTCGGGCATTGCGTTTAGAACAAGCGTTAGGCACTCCAGCTAAGATTTTCTACAAATACGAAGGTGTGTCGCCAGCCGGATCGCACAAACCCAACTCGGCAGTACCTCAGGCTTACTACAACAAACTTGCCGGCACTAAACGCCTCACCACCGAAACCGGTGCAGGCCAGTGGGGATCGTCGATTGCTTTTGCCGGACAGATGTTTGGGCTGCCGGTTCGCGTTTACATGGTGAAAGTGAGTTACGAGCAGAAACCGTTTCGCCGTTCGATGATGCAAACTTGGGGAGCAGAAGTTTTTGCCAGCCCAACCAACATGACTAATGCCGGCCGTGCAGCACTCGCTGCAGATCCCAATTGCCAAGGCTCTCTGGGTCTGGCAATTTCAGAGGCAGTTGAAGAGGCGGCATCACAGCCAGACACCTGTTACACACTAGGGTCGGTGCTCAACCACGTGTTGCTGCACCAAAGCGTGATTGGCCTGGAAGCCAAGAAACAGTTTGAAAAAGTTGGGTTATATCCGGATGTAATCTTTGGCCCCTGCGGTGGTGGCTCCAGCTTTGGCGGCATTGCCTTCCCATTCCTCGCCGACAAAGCTGCTGGCGATAAGCGCGCGGCCAATCTGCGCTGTGTCGCCGTAGAACCCACCTCCTGCCCCACCCTCACCAAGGGTGCCTATGCCTACGACTATGGCGATGCATCGGGTTACACCCCCATCATGAAGATGTACACCCTAGGCCACGACTTTATGCCCCCGGGCATCCATGCTGGAGGCTTGCGTTACCACGGCGATTCGCCACTGGTCTCGCAACTCTTCCACGAAAAAATGCTGGAAGCGATTGCTGTACCGCAAGTCGCCACCTTTGAGGCTGGTGTACAGTTTGCGCGTGCCGAAGGCATTATTCCTGCACCGGAATCCTGTCACGCCATTCGTGGTGCAATTGATGAAGCGCTTCGATGTAAAGCCACCGGTGAAGAGAAGACTATTCTCATCGGCCTGACCGGTCATGGCCACTTTGACATGGCCTCTTATGACAAGTACTTCTCCAACCAACTAGAAGACTTTGACTACCCAGCTGAAGCAATCACGTCGTCTCTGGCGCACCTGCCCAAAGTTGGCTAATTGTCACCCAAGCCTATGCTCAATCTAAACCCATTCACTGGCTCGCTATCATTTATTGGGCTGCTGACCCTGTCGAATGTCTTCATGACATTTGCCTGGTATGCGCACCTTAAAAATCTATCAGCTAAACCCTGGTGGATTGCCGTGCTAGTGAGTTGGTTGATTGCGCTTCTTGAGTACACCTTACAAGTCCCGGCAAATCGTATTGGCTACCAATACTTTTCACTGGGGCAATTAAAAATTGCTCAGGAAGTCATTACCCTCAGCGTCTTCGTGCCCTTCGCCCTGTTCTACATGGACGAGCCATTCAAAACGGATTACATCTGGGCAGGATTATGTCTCTTAGGGGCGGTTTACTTTATGTTTAGGAGCTGAAAGCTTATGCGGCACTAGTTTGATTTGACATCCCGGAAATAGTGTATATATTTTGCGTATATACACTATTCAACGGGGGGCGCAATGACGACTGCACGCATTTTTATCTCCGGCAACAGCCAAGCTGTCCGCCTGCCCAAAGAATTTCGCTTTGATGTCAGCGAAGTAGAAATCTTCCGGCGCGGTGATGAAGTGGTTCTGAAAGCACCTCAACCCAATGCCTTGGAAGTATTTAACCTGCTACGCCAGCTGCCCGCTGATTATTTAACCGAACCTCGGCAAGATGAACCACCCCAGGAACGAGAAGCGCTCTGATGGCTGCGATCAAATACCTCTTGGACACCAACATCTGTATCTACATCGCAAAACACAATCCACCAAACGTGAAACAACGTTTTCTGGAATGCGATGCAAGCGCATTGGCTATGTCTGCAATCACCTATGGCGAATTGTGTTTTGGTGCAGAAAAAAGCCAAAACCCTGCTCAGACCCGAGAACTTATTGATCGGCTGGCAGAGGTGATTCACGTTGAACCGATAACCACCGAGGTGAGCATTCACTACGGGGGGATTCGTGCCCAATTGCAAAAGACTGGCTCAATCATCGGTAACAACGACCTATGGATCGCAGCGCATGCCCGAGCCAACGGGTGGACATTGGTATCGAACAATTTACGAGAATTCGAGCGGGTAGCCGGGCTAACGCTAGAGAACTGGGCCTCAACACCCTAACAAACCTGGAAATTGCTAAATGGGTTTGGCGGACAGGGCGGGATTCGAACCCGCGTTAGGGTATTACCCTAAACACGCTTTCCAGGCGTGCGACTTAAACCACTCATCCACCTGTCCGAAGCGCGCGATTATAGCAGAGCGGGGCTAGCGGAGCCAGTTAGCTGGCGCTAATACGCTGCCGGGCCTGCTGCGACAATCGGTTTGCGGCTTGAACCAGCACAGGCACAAACCTGTGGCCGGCATTTAAAGCGCTGGACAGGATAGCCAAGTCTTCGATGTATTCATGGACCATCTGATTGCGCAACTTGCGGATTTCAAGCCAAGTGTCGGTTGAATCCAACCACCCCAGCTTTTCAGCACGGTCTAGATTCTCAATCGCCGCGCCTTTCTGTTCAGCCATAGCATCAAGCATTGCCGGAAGAAATTTATCACCAACCGTGTCTTGCAAACGACCAAAACGACTGACAAAAGCATCAAGCCGCTCCGCCAACAAAGCATCTTCTGCAATACGCTTCAACGTTTCCGCGTTGAGCTCTTCAACAAAAAGACGCGCGTCCGTTTCCTGCAAATAGTGCGATTCTTTATCGACAACCCGGCACAAAAACTCCAGGCGCGCCTTAAGTGCAGCATCCAGTTTCACAGGAGCACTCCGGTTCTGGCTGCAATCTCATGAATTGGCTGCGCCAGAAGATTAGGCGCTTTGAGAACCACATCAACTTTTCGGCCATACATAGCTCGCGACACCCGGCTTGCTATACGAGCGCTTAACAGGGCAGGTTCTGCAATGGCTTCAGGGGTTTCAACCAACAGATCCACATCGCCACCTTTTTTTGCATCATCAACGCGTGAACCAAATAATGTAACGCGCACACGCTCACCCAACAGCTGCTGCGCAGTGCTTCGAATAAATTCGATTTGGGTTGTTGTTAAACGCATGTTTCTATTTAACCATACGCGCCGGCCACTCTGCCAGAAACTCCTGCCAATGTGCGCCCGGCGTTTCCTGCAGCGTTGTGCGGATCAAGGTTTCTTCAGCATCCGCCTGTTCGCGCGTAATTTCGCCACGCATTAAACGGAAGCGGTTATAGACCAGGTAGGTATTCACCACATCGGTTTCGCAGTAGTCGCGGATCTTGTCGTACTCACCCTTTTGCCAGGTCGGCCAGACCAGGTTACCTGCCATGCCAACCTTACCGGGGAAACCCATCAGCTTGGCCATGGCATCCAGCGGTGCACTCGCACGCGGCTGAAACAGCGCCAGCAGATCCATCAAGTCGGTATGGCGCGAATGGTAACGACTGACGTAGTTGTTCCATTTGAACTCGCGCGAATCCGAGAAGTCGCCTTCGCCCTGATCCCAGTAACGTGGTGCACTCACGCCATGCATGAGACCACGATAATGCAGCACCGGCAGATCAAACCCGCCGCCGTTCCACGATACCAACACAGGGGTCAGGCGCTCGAGGCCATCGAAGAAGCGCTGAATGATCGCGCCCTCTTCCAGTTCTGGCGCCGCCAATGAAAAGACTTTAAAACCGGCATCACTGCGGAAAGCGCAGGAGATGGTCACGATCTTATGCAGATAGTGCGGCAGAAAATCAGTACCGCCCTGGGCGCGACGTTGCTGAAATGCCAGTTCGGCCACTTCGTCATCCGAAAGTTCTGCCGGTAGATCGTTAAGATTACGCAGCCCAGCAACATCAGGAATGGTTTCAATATCAAAAACCAGAATAGGAACCATACGATGCTTTCAGCTCAGGAATTAATCGACAAAGACGCCGGATGACAGGTAGCGATCGCCGCGATCACAGACGATGCTAACGACTGTGGCGTTCGGGTTATTGCGCGCAATATCTAGTGCAACGCACATGGCACCGCCCGAAGAAATACCTGCAAAGATACCTTCTTCAGCAGCCAGCCGCCGCGTCATGGCTTCTGCCTCGCCCTGCCCCACATACACCAGCTCATCGACACGCGATTTATCGTAGATGCTGGGCAGATAGGCCTCCGGCCATTTACGGATACCCGGAATCTGCGCGCCATCCTTAGGCTGTACGCCGATGATTTTGATATTCGGGTTTTGTTCTTTGAGGTAGCGTGAGACACCCATGATGGTGCCCGTAGTACCCATGCTCGACACAAAATGCGTGATCTGTCCGGCGGTGTCGCGCCAGATTTCCGGACCCGTGCCCTCGTAATGCGCCACCGGGTTATCCGGGTTGGCAAACTGATCCAGAACGATACCCTTGCCTTCAGCAACCATGCGGTTAGCAATATCGCGCGCCAGTTCCATGCTGCCACTTACGGGCGTAAGCACGAGCTCCGCACCAAAGGCTTTCATGGTCTGACGCCGCTCAACCGTCTGGTTCTCAGGCATGACGAGAATCATCTTGTAGCCGCGCATGGCAGCGGCCATGGCCAGTGCGATGCCGGTATTACCCGAAGTCGCTTCGATCAGCGTGTCACCGGGCTTAATGGTGCCGCGTGCTTCCGCATGGAGGATCATCGACAACGCCGGGCGATCTTTGACGGAGCCGGCCGGGTTATTACCTTCTAGCTTGCCGAGTACGACGCTATTCTGCGCATGAATGGCAGCTGCATCCAGTCGCTGAATGCGAACAAGCGGCGTATTGCCGACGGTATCGGCGAGCGTTTTATAGTTTGGGCGGGTGGGCATGCAGCCACTCCACATATTTACCCACGCCTTCTTCTACGGTGTGAAACGGCGCTTCGTAACCCGCTTTGCGCAGGCGAGTCAGATCCGCTTGCGTAAACGCCTGGTACTTGCCCTTGAGTGCTTCGGGGAATGGGATGTATTCAATCAGGCCTTGGGCAACCAGCTCATCGAGCGACAACTCACTCTCGCCCTTGAGTCGGCGGCAAGTGTTTACTGTAGCAGCGGCGACATCATTAAAGCTCTGCGCATTGCCCGAACCCAGGTTGAAGATGCCGGAGACGTGCGTGTTCTCGAGGAACCATAGATTCACGTTAACCAGATCTTCGACAAAAACGAAGTCACGTTGCTGGCCACCATTCGGGTAACCATGGGAGCCTTCAAACAATTTGACCTTACCGTTTTCACGGAACTGGTTGAAGTTGTGGAACGCAACTGAAGCCATACGACCTTTATGCGATTCACGTGGACCGTAAACGTTGAAGTAACGGAAGCCGGCAATCTGTGTGGAACTGTCTTTGAGACGACGGCGCACGATCTGGTCAAACAGCAGCTTGGAATAGCCGTAGACGTTAAGCGGTGATTCACAGCCCGGCTCTTCACGGAACTCGGTGCTGCCGCCGTAGGTAGCGGCACTGGATGCATAGAGCATCGGCACGTCCTGATCCTGCGCCCAATCGAGCAGATCGATGGAGTAACGATAGTTGTTCTCCATCATGTAGTGACCATCGTGCTCCATCGTATCGGAGCAGGCACCCTGGTGCAGGATGGCATCGATTTCACCGTCAAACTCACCGGACAGCAAGCGCGGCAGGAATTCGCGCTTATCGAAGTAATCGCTAATCTGGCAATCCACCATGTTGTGGAACTTAGCAGCGTTGGTGAGGTTATCAACCGCAATGATGTCGGTGATACCGCGCTCGTTAAGCGCCTTGACGATGTTGGATCCGATAAACCCTGCTGCACCGGTAACGAGGACTGCCATGATGGTGTGCTCCGATTATTCTTTAAATGCGATTCTATTAAAGCGCCTGTTGCAGCTCTTCTTTGGTCACTACGGCGGTACCCAGTTTACCCACCACAATGCTGGCGGCCAGGTTAGCGACGCGCACGGCTTCCGGATAATCGGCGCCGCTGGCCAGCATGAGTGCCAGTGTGGCAATCACGGTATCACCCGCACCGGACACGTCAAACACTTCACGTGCCTTGGCCGCCTGATTGAATACGCCTTCCGGGCGGAAAAGCGTCATACCTTCTTCGCTGCGCGTCAGCAGCAGCGCTTCGAGGTTCAGCTTTTCACGTAGGGCATCGGTCTTGGCTTTCAGGTCGGCTTCGTTATCCCACTTACCGATCACTTCGCGCAATTCGGAACGGTTTGGCGTCAACAGGCTGGCGCCCGCATAACGGGCATAGTCATCGCCCTTTGGATCAACCAGTACGCGCTTACCAGCTTTTTTAGCCAACTCGATCATCTTGGTGATGTGCGTTAGACCGCCCTTGCCGTAGTCCGACAGAATGACCAGATCGTGTTCTGGTAACTGACGCTCAAAATCGTCGAGCTTGGCTTGCAGCACTTCATGCGAAGGCGCAGTTTCAAAGTCGATCCGTAGCAGCTGTTGCTGACGGCCGAGCACACGCAGTTTCACCGTCGTGTGAATGTTGGCATCATCGTGCAGGCCAGTAGCCACACCGGCATCTTCCAGCAGGCCGCGCAGCGTCTGACCGGCTTCATCGGTACCCACGACTGAGAGTAACGAAACCTGCCCGCCCAGTGCAACGATATTACGGGCAACGTTAGCGGCGCCGCCGGGGCGTACTTCTTCCTTGTGCACATGCACCACCGGCACCGGCGCTTCTGGCGAGATGCGCGAGACTTCGCCGAACCAGTAACGGTCCAGCATCACATCGCCGACAACGAGCAAACGGGTTTTAGAGAAATCGATCATGGTCATGGTGTCTTTATCAGATCAAATCAGTTAATTGGTTTGCCACTCATCCAGCACACGTGCCACACCCTGCTGCCATTGCGGTAGTTTTAACGCAAAGCTACGCTCTAGCAACTGCGTATTCAAGCGGGAATTCTGTGGGCGCTTTGCAGGTAACGGGTAGTCCGATGCCGGAATGGGTTTGAGTGCATCATCCTCAAGCTTGAGGGCAACGCCTTGCTGACGCGCCCGATCAATGACGAATTTGGCATAACCGTACCAGCTGGTCTCGCCCGCAGCCGCCAGGTGATAGGTGCCACCGGGTGCGCGACCCGAAAGCACATCACGTAGCGCATGGGCTGTAACATCGGCAATCAGTTCAGCAGATGTCGGTGCGCCGATCTGGTCATCAATTACGTTCAATGCGTCGCGCTCTTGCGCGAGACGTAGCATCGTTTTAGCAAAGTTTCCGCCACGTGCTGCATAGACCCAGCTGGTGCGGAAGATCAGGTGACGGCAAAGCGCATCACGGATTTTTTTTTCGCCGGCGAGCTTGGTGCTGCCGTACACGCTGAGCGGGTTGGTAATGTCGTCTTCGACATAGGCTTCCGGCTTGCTGCCATCAAACACATAGTCTGTGGAGTAATGCACCAGCAGCGAGCCCATCTCGCGGGCATATAACGCTAACTCGGCAACCGCATCCACATTGATACGCTGTGCCATGGCCTGATCAGTCTCGGCTTCATCCACCGCGGTATAGGCAGCGGCATTGACGATCACTTCCGGTTCGTACTGTTCCAGGGCTGCTTGAATCTGCGCCGGATTGGCCAGATCACACTCGGTGCGGTTGAGCGCAGTGAGTTCGCCCAGCGGTGCCAAGGCACGCTGAAGTTCCCAGCCAACCTGACCGTCTTTACCCAACAGCAGAATCTTTTTGTAGAAACCCATGGTTATATACGAATGCGCTCAGGCATCTTCCGTAGCGTAATGGGCTTCTACCCAACTGCGGTACTCACCGCTGGTAACGTGATCGACCCATTCTTGATTATCCAGATACCACTGCACTGTTTTCTTGATACCGGTCTCGAAAGTTTCCTGTGGCTTCCAGCCAAGTTCCTTCTCCAGCTTGCGGGCGTCGATGGCATAACGGCGGTCGTGGCCAGGGCGATCCTGAACGAAGGTGATCTGGGTGGCGTAACTCTGGCCATCGGCACGCGGCTTGAGTTCGTCGAGGATGGCACAGAGGGTGTTGACCACATCGAGGTTGGCTTTTTCATTCCAGCCACCGACGTTATAGGTTTCACCCAGCTTGCCAGCTTCGAGCACGCGACGGATAGCACTGCAATGATCTTTAACGTAGAGCCAGTCACGGATCTGTTGGCCGTCACCGTAAATGGGTAGCGGCTTGCCGTTCAATGCATTGAGGATGCAGAGCGGAATCAACTTTTCCGGGAAGTGATGTGGGCCGTAGTTATTAGAGCAGTTGGTCGTTACAACCGGCAGCCCGTAGGTATGGTGCCAGGCACGAACCAAGTGATCACTGGCCGCTTTACTCGCACTGTAAGGGCTATTGGGTTCGTACTGGTTGGTTTCTGAGAAGGGTGGATCTTCTTTCGTCAGAGAACCATAGACTTCATCGGTGGAGACGTGGAGGAAGCGGAAGGCGGCCTTTTCGGCTTCCGGCAGATCGTTCCAGTAACCACGCACTGATTCAAGCAGGTTGAAAGTGCCGACGATGTTGGTCTGGATGAAATCACCGGGGCCATGGATCGAACGATCTACGTGGCTTTCAGCCGCAAAGTTGATGACGGCACGCGGTTTGGTGTCAGCCAGCAGGTTAGCAACGAGATTACGATCTCCGATGTTACCGAAGACGAACTGGTAGCGTGGATCCCCTTCCAGTTCTTTAAGGTTCTCGAGATTGCCGGCGTAGGTGAGCAGGTCGAGGTTCACAACGGGCTCGTTGCTCTGCTCCAGCCAGTCAAGCACGAAGTTGGCGCCAATAAAGCCGGCGGCGCCGGTAACGAGAATGGTCATTAGGAGTCGCTCCCGAACAAGTCACGGGTGTAAACCTTATCAGCCACGTCTTCCAGCACATCGGCCATGCGGTTGCTGATGATGACGTCGGATTCTTTCTTGAATTCGTTAAGGTCTTTAACCACGCGTGAGTGGAAGAATTCAGTTTCGTCCAGCGCTGGTTCAAAGATGATGACTTCAATGCCCTTGGCCTTAATGCGCTTCATGATGCCTTGGATGCTGGAGGCACGGAAGTTATCTGACCCGGCCTTCATGATGAGGCGGTAGACACCCACGACTTTAGGGTTGCGACGGATGATCTCGTCGGCAATGAAGTCTTTACGGGTGGTGTTCGATTCCACGATGGCGTGAATCAGGTTCTGCGGCACATCGCGGTAGTTGGCGAGCAGCTGTTTGGTGTCTTTAGGTAGACAGTAACCACCATAGCCAAAGCTGGGGTTGTTGTAATGGGTGCCGATACGTGGGTCGAGGCCAACGCCATCGATGATCTGTTTGCTGTCCAGGCCATGGGTGGCGGCATAAGTGTCGAGTTCATTGAAGTACGAGACACGCATGGCGAGATAGGTGTTGGCGAAGAGTTTGACGGCTTCGGCTTCGGTAGCATCCGTGAAAAGAACGGGGATGTCTTTTTTGATGGCGCCTTCTTTGAGCAGGCCGGCAAAGATTTCAGCCCGCTTGGAGCGCTCACCGACGACGATACGGGATGGATGCAGGTTGTCGTAGAGGGCACGGCCTTCACGCAGGAATTCTGGTGAGAAGATGAGATTCTGGGTGCCGAGGGCTTCTCGCGTTTTGACGGTGTAGCCAACAGGGATGGTCGATTTGATGACCATGGTGGCATTTGGATTGATGGCCATGACGTCGCGGATAACGGCTTCAATGGATTTGGTATTGAAGTAGTTAGTTTCCGGGTCGTAGTCGGTGGGGGTGGCAATAATGACGTAGTCCGCCCCTTCGTAAGCTTCTTTCTTATCCAGAGTAGCCCGGAAGTTCAAAGGTTTGTTCTTGAGGTAGTCCTCAAGTTCTTTGTCTTCGATGGGGGACTCTTTGCGGTTGATCTTCTCAACCTTTTCGGGAACGATGTCCAGAGCAATCACTTCATGGTGCTGCGAGAGCAGCACACCGTTGGACAAACCTACGTAACCTGTTCCGGCAATGGCGATTTTCATGCAAGGATTCCCGCTGGATAATTGCTCACATTTTACCAGCGTGGCCTGCAATTTCAGGGCTATTTCAGGGATTTGGTATCCCTGAATCGCCAATTACTGCATCAATGCAAATTCTTCCGAACGCTTGGGTGGATAAGACTCCCATTCGCTACACGCCGGGCAGCGCCAGTAGAACTGCCGCGCCTTGAAACCACAGCATTTACAGGTGTAACGCGAGAGACGCTGTGTCTGCGCCTTGACCAGTTTCTTGACCAGCTCCAGATCCGCTAATTGCTCCGCCGGGGTTACCGCTGCACGTGCCTCCAGCGCCTTATTTAGCGCTATCAGACTTGGCGTACGGTGCAATTCGGCAATGGCAAAATCATAGGCCGCCTGGGCGCCCTGTTCTTCCACCACCTGCTGGCAAACTACATCGAGCATGTCGACCGATGGGTAACGGGTCAAAAAGCCTTTCAGCAGCTGCATACCCTCTGCCTGGCGCCCCAGGCCTTTGTAGACTTCGGCAATGCGGCTGGCGACCAGCGCCAGAAACTCCGGTTGCTGTTGTTCGATACGAAGCCAGCACTCAATTGCCCGCTCAGGATGCCCTTCTTTACGCTCGATGTCGCCGGCAATGATGCTGGCGCGTACGCACTGACGATGCAAACTCAACGCCTGCTGCACATGGCGACGGGCTTCGTCCGTTTTAGAGCGGATCAGCGAATTTTCAGCCATTTCGCACCAGAACTCGGCCACTTCGTGTTGCGCAGCCAGATCCGGGATGCGCTCGGCAAGCTCAATGGCTTTATCCCAGGACTTTTCGAGCTGATAGATTTCCAGCAGCTGTTGTAGCGCTTCTTCTCGGCGCGCCCCTTCTGACAGGCGCTTGAAGATCTCTTCCGAGCGATCCAGCAATCCGGACTTCAGATAATCGATACCCAGTTCAAACAGCGCCTGCTCTTTTAGCGCGACAGGCAGATCTTCCCGGTTAATGAGGTTCTGGTGGATGCGTAACGCACGCTCCAGCTCACCCCGGCGACGGAAAAGCGCGCCGAGGGCAAAGTGCAGCTCAACGGTTTCGGGCTCTACACGAACAACTTCGTTAAAAGCCTCGATGGCTCGGTCTGGCTGTTCATTAAGCAGGAAGTTTAAGCCCTGGAAGTAGGCTTTCGGCAGGCGGCGTGAATCTGCCACCACGTGTTTGATATCGATACGGGCAGCAATCCAGCCGATGGCAAAAAACAGCGGCAGAATCAATAAGGCCCAGGGCTCAAGCGTCAACATAGGATTTCTCTCAGAGCTTAGGCGCGGCTAGCGCTTCGGATTCGCCTGGCACAGTATTGATCGGGGATTTACGCGCAGCATCCCGGCGCAAACGCCCTGCTTCCCGGCGTAGACGCAACACGGTGGGCAGCATGAGCAGCACGCCGACCAGGCAACCGATGAGCAGCACGCCGAGCAATACAGCCACAAGCGGTGCCTCAAGGAAATAGCCTAGATAGAAATTGACGAGAACCGGTTCGGTATTTTCCAGCGCAAAGCCGAGCAAGAGCAAAAAAACCACAATTCGTACAAACCAGGCAATGATCCGCATTTTTTGTCTCCCCAACCCCAACTCAACCATAAAAAAAGCGCTGGTTTTCACCAGCGCTTTCAGTTTACCGCAAATGACTCAATCAGCTTAGAGTGCGTTGATCGATCCCTGGGCAGCCACGGCAAATACCGGGGCTTCGGTTTCGTTCGATGCACTCGCAACGTCTGTCAGATCTGCAGCATCCACCCGCTCACGCAGCTCTTTGCCCGCCTTGAAGTGGGGAACCCACTTTTCGGGGACTTCGACGCGTTCTCCAGAACGGGGATTACGACCTACACGCGGCGGACGGTGGTTGAGCGAAAAGCTACCGAAGCCACGAATCTCGATACGATCTCCACGGGAGAGCGCATCGGTCATCGCGTCCAGAATCACCTTAACGGCGAGCTCGGCATCTTTCGCAACCAGCTGGGGAAAGCGTTCCGCCAGCCGTGCGATAAGTTCTGACTTGGTCATTCGAGGATTAGCCCTGCTGGTTCATCTTGGCTTTCAGCAGCGCGCCCAGATTGGTCGTGCCGGTGGCAGCCGAGCTGTCCGAAGCAAGCTTCTGCATCGCTTCGTGCTGTTCAGCCTGATCCTTAGCCTTGATCGACAGGTTGATCGAACGGGTCTTGCGATCCACATTGGTGATCATTGTCTCGAGCTCTTCACCCACCTTAACGTGCTGGCTCAGGTCGTCGATGCGATCACGCGAGAACTCAGATGCGCGCAGGTAACCTTCGATGTCGTCAGCCAGTTGAATCACAGCGCCACGAGCGTCAACGCTCTTAACGGTGCCGTTCACCAGGCTGTTCTTGTCGTGCATGGCAACGAACGAGGTGAATGGGTCTCCATCCATCTGCTTCATGCCCAGAGAGATGCGCTCCTTGTCGATGTCGATGGCCAGAACGATGGCTTCAACTTCGTCACCCTTCTTGAAGTTGCGGATGGCTTCTTCGCCAGCAACGTTCCACGACAGATCAGACAGGTGTACCAGACCATCGATACCGCCGTCCAGACCAATGAAGATACCGAAGTCGGTGATCGACTTGATAGCGCCCTTGATCTTGTCACCCTTTTTGAAGTTCAGGCCGAAATCCTGCCATGGGTTCGACTGGCACTGCTTCATGCCCAGCGAAATACGGCGGCGGTCTTCGTCGATCTCAAGGATCATGACTTCAACTTCGTCACCCAGCTGAACAACCTTAGATGGGTGAATGTTCTTGTTGGTCCAGTCCATTTCAGACACGTGAACCAGACCTTCGATACCTTGTTCGATTTCAACGAAAGCACCGTAGTCGGTCAGGTTAGTTACCTTGCCGAACAGGCGGGTCTGAGCTGGGTAACGGCGGGAAATGCCAACCCATGGGTCATCGCCCAGTTGCTTGAGACCCAACGATACGCGGTTCTTTTCGGTATCGAACTTGAGGACCTTGGCAGTAACTTCGTCGCCCACGGCCAGAACTTCGGACGGGTGACGAACACGGCGCCAGGCCAGATCGGTAATGTGCAGCAGGCCATCGATACCGCCGAGGTCAACGAATGCACCGTAGTCGGTGATGTTCTTGACCACGCCCTTGATGATGGCGCCTTCTTGCAGCGTCTCAAGCAGCTTCTGACGATCTTCGCCCATGTTCTCTTCAAGAACAGCACGACGCGACAGCACAACGTTGTTACGCTTGCGATCGAGCTTGATGACCTTGAACTCCATGGTCTTGCCTTCGAACGGCGTAGTGTCCTTAACTGGACGGGTATCAACCAGAGAACCCGGCAGGAAGGCGCGAACGCTGTTAACCATAACAGTGAGACCACCCTTAACCTTGCCAGTGATGGCACCGGTAACCAGCGAGCCGTCGTTCAGAGCGGCTTCCAGCGAGTTCCAGGCAGCGATACGTTTTGCGCGGTCACGCGACAGACGGGTTTCACCAAAACCGTCTTCGAGCGATTCAATGGCAACCTGGACGAAATCGCCAACGGCAACTTCCAGTTCGCCCTGATCGTTCAGGAATTCGTGTACGGGGACATAGCTTTCGGACTTGAGTCCGGCATTAACGACCACAAAATTCTGGTCCATGCGCACCACTTCAGCAGTGATGACTTCACCTTGGCGCATATCCTGGCGGGCAAGGCTTTCTTCAAATAGAGCGGCAAAACTTTCGAACGTATCGGCTTGAGACATGAGAGTGGTATTTCCTGACAAGAACAGCACCGGCTGTGATTTACAACAGGCAGCTGATCAGCTTGTTAAGGTTTAAAAATGGCAAAAAAGCTATCCCTAGCACCTGTGAGGCACCAGGATACAACCCGTTTACCGTGGGGTTATGACGCCTTGTTTCCGAACCAATCCAACACCTGATCCACTGCTTGCGCAATCGTCAGATTGGATGTTTCCAGAAGCTTGGCATCGGCTTCTTGCCGGAGTGGTGCCACAGTTCGCGCCGCATCGCGGGCATCCCGATCTTCCAAATCCTGCAGAATGTCTTGCAGTTTAGCGGAAAACCCTTTTTCCATCAACTGCTTGTAGCGTCTATCAGCTCTTACAGCCGCAGTCGCCGTTAAAAAGACTTTGGTCTGGGCATCGGGAAAGACCACCGATCCCATATCGCGGCCATCAGCCACCAGACCCGGTGCCTGACGAAACGCCCGCTGACGCAGCAGCAAGGCTTCACGTACCGCCGGCAAGGCACCCACGGTAGAGGCGCCGATACCCATTTCTTCGGTGCGCATCTGGTCATCCACCACTTCATCGCCCAAAAGGGTCTGCCCGCCAACAAAACGAACCGGCAACTGCGAAGCAATCTGCGCCACGGCTGGCTCATCGTGCCAATCCACGCCTGCTTTGCGGGCAGCCAGGGCGGTTAAACGATAAAGTGCCCCAGAATCAAGGTAGTGCCAGCCCAGTGCATCGGCCACGCGTTGCGTGACGGTGCCCTTGCCCGAGGCCGAAGGGCCATCAATGGCAATCACGGGCACGGCCTTCGTGACTTCTGCAAACCGCTCGAAATAATCAGGGAAGGTCTTAGCTGTACAGCCCGGGTCCAGAATGCGCAGCGGTGTGGCCAAGGTCATCAGTGAGAAACACATAGCGATGCGGTGATCGTCGTAAGTTTCTATCTCGGCACAATGCAACTCACTCAGGCTCGCCGGTGGATACACAGTGAGCGTGTCAGCTGTAGTTTCCACCTTGCCGCCCAGCTTACGCAGCTCCTTGGCCATGGCATCAATGCGATCGGTTTCCTTCACACGCCAGCTGGCAATGCCGGTTAATTTGGTCGGGCCTTCGGCAAAGACGGCCACGGGCACCAGCGTCATTGCGGCATCGGGAATGGCCAGACAATCCTGTTCAATGCCTTTGAGTTTGCCATTCAGCGATGGCGCCGCCTCGATCCAGTTGGGCCCCATCGTAATGCGGGCGCCCATAACTGCCAGAGCGTCCGCAAAACGAACATCGCCCTGCACAGAATCTGCCCCAACGCCTTCTACACGTACCGGGCCACCGGCAATAGCACCCAGCCCCAAAAAGTAGGAGGCCGAAGAGGCATCGCCTTCGACATAAATCACACCCGGTGACTTGTAGCGTGAGCCGCCCTGCACAGTGAATTTCTGCCAGCCTTCACGCACGACCTCCACACCAAAACGGCGCATGGTGGCCAGCGTGATCTCGATATAAGGTTTGGAGATGAGCTCTCCGACGACTTCCACGGTGACGGTGCGATCCAGCAATGGGAGCGCCATCAGCAAACCTGTGAGGAACTGGCTTGAGACATTGCCCTTTACCGGCACCGTGGCGGCGCTTGCATTCAGTGCCGCCGGCTTGATTTGCAAGGGTGGGTACCCGTCGTTCGGCTTGCCATCCACACCCAGATAGGTGATGTCTGCACCCAGGTGACGTAAGGCATCGACCAGATCACCAATCGGGCGCTCATGCATACGTGGCACGCCCGACAGATGGTACGAACCACCGGCCAGCGCTAACGCAGCGGTTAATGGCCGGAAGGCCGTGCCCGCATTCCCAAGAAATAGTTTGGCCTCTTTCACCGGAATCTTGCCGCCGCAGCCTTGCACCTTAATGGCGCCCTCACCTGCTGCGGTAACCGTAACGCCCAGCTGAGCCAGTGCTTCCAACATACGATCGGTGTCGTCCGACTTCAGCAGATCACGGACTTCGGTTTCACCCTCTGCCAAGGCAGCCAGCAACAGAATTCGATTAGACAGACTTTTGGAACCCGGCAGACGTACGGTGCCGCCGGCCGACAAGATGGCCGGCAGATCTAGGAAAGGCAAATGATTCATTAGTGAGACCAGTTCTGACGCGCATCACGCGCATTGGCATAAATAGAAGCGAGTGCTTCGCCATCGCTATTCACCAGCGCCTGACGGATACGCATCAGTGCTGCCCCGTATCGATCCAGTTCCGCCAGCAATGCGGTGCGATTGGCTAAGGAAATATCGCGCCACATTTCCGGGTGGCTACCCGCAATGCGGGTGAAATCACGAAAGCCCGCGGCGGCATAATCAAACAACTGATCTGCATTCGAGCGACGGGCAAACTCATCGACCAGCGCATAGGCCAGCAAATGCGGCAAATGGCTCACGGCCGCAAAAACGCGATCATGCGTTTCTGAATCGAGAATCCGCACATCAGCGCCACAGAGTTCCCAGGCGCGCTTTACTTTTTCAATGTCTTCAACCGAGTTTTCAAGCAGCGGGGTCAGCACCACTTTGCGCCCCTGGTAGAGATCGGCTTTGGAAGCCGCTGCGCCACTGGTTTCTGCACCCGCAATAGGGTGCCCGGGCACAAACTGGTTGATCTTACTACCAAAGGCAGCACGCGCCGCCTCAACCACATCACCCTTGGTGCTACCTGCATCCGTCACAATTGTTTGCGGCCCTAGGTAAGGGGCGATGCGTTGAAAAATCTCCGGCATCTGGCCAACCGGTGTGGCCACCATAATAAGATCCGCTTCGCGTACATCGGCACCGGGGTTGATACCCACTTCGTCGATGATACCCAGATCGTAGGCTGCTTTAAGACTTTTAGGCGTACGGCCAAAACCGACAACCTCATCGACAGCTTTGGCTGCTTTCAGGCCACGCGCAAATGACGCACCAATCAGCCCCACACCGAATATCAGAACCTTGTCGAAGTGCATAGAGATGCTCTCTTAAGCGTGTTTATTTAATGGCAACAGCAAGCGCTTCAAGGAAGCGTGCATTCTCGGCCTGCGTACCAATAGTTACGCGCAGCCAATCATGCATGGCATAACCGGCCAGGGGACGCACAATCACGCCCTGCTTGAGTAAGCGTTGATTCACACCGGCGGCATCCGCCACGTTAAAGGTGACAAAGTTGGCGTGGCTCGGCAGATAGTTCAAACCAAGTGCATCGAGACCAGCATTAATCTGCTTCATACCGGCCTGGTTCAATTCAAAACTCTGCGCCAAAAACTCGCTGTCTTCCAGCGCTGCAATGGCACCCGCCAACGCCAGGTTGTTACAGTTAAATGGTTGACGCACACGGTTCATCAGATCAGCCACCGCGGGGGCGGCCAATGCATAGCCAATGCGCAAACCGGCCATGCCGTAAATCTTCGAGAAAGTACGGGTGATCACCAGGTGATCAAATTCCTTGAGCCATTCGGTGGTATCGACACGATGTTCCGGCGCCAGATATTCGTTATAGGCTTCATCCAGCACCACGATCATGTCGCGCGGCAAACTGGCGATAAATGCCTTTAATTCGTCATAAGGCAAAAAGGTGCCCGTCGGATTATTCGGGTTGGCGATCCACACAATGCGCGTATCATCTCGCACGACGGCACGCATTGCCGGCAGATCATGGGCGTAATCTTTGGCTGCTGCGGCAAT
The DNA here is from genome assembly GCA_964498255.1 of uncultured Dechloromonas sp. GTDB lineage: Bacteria > Pseudomonadota > Gammaproteobacteria > Burkholderiales > Rhodocyclaceae > Fluviibacter. The sequence goes on along the minus strand of CAZCGW010000004.1, from coordinate 8,952 downwards.
GCATTCGCCACCCACACCCATCGTGGCCAGCGGGTACACCGCAAACGCATGCGCTGAAAACACGGCTGAACGACCCGGCGCCAGAAATACCTGGGCAATCAATTCCAGCACATCATTAGAGCCATTACCCAGAACGATCTGCGTAGCTTCCACACCGTTGTGTTTCGCCAGCGCTGCTTTCAGCTCAAAGTCATCCGGGTAGCGCGCCAGGCCATCAATAGCATCCTGAACAGCAGCGCGCGCCTTAGGGCTCATACCCAGCGGGTTTTCATTGGAGGCCAGTTTAATAATCGATTCAACCGGCAAGCCCAATTCACGCGCAACTTCGGTAATGGGTTTACCTGGCTGGTAGGGCGCGATCTTCTTGATGTTCGATAAAGCGTGGTCGAGCAGCGTCATAGCGTGGATTCGATATTAGTAAACAGCAATCGGATAAGAGCCTAGCACCTTGAGGTAGGCCGCATCTGCCGCCAGCTTCTCCAAGGCACCCTTTACCGGCTCTGCGTCGGCGTGGCCTTCGATATCGACAAAGAAAACGTATTCCCACAGGGCGTGGCGCGCCGGACGCGACTCTAAGCGAGTCATCGACACACCGGCCTGCGCCAAGGGTGCCAGCAAGGATTGCAGGGCACCGGTGCGATTTGGCGTGGACAGAATTAACGAGGTTTTGTCCTGACCCGATACGCCTGCTGCAAAGCGGCCAAGCACCAGGAACCGGGTCGTGTTATTCGGTTCATCTTCAATATTGCTGGCCAGATGCGGCAACTGATAACGCTCGGCCGCTGCCTCACCGGCAATGGCTGCAATGCTTGGGTCTTCGGCCGCGCGACGCGCCGCTTCTGCATTGCTGGCAACGGGGATACGTGGCACATCCGGCAGATTGCGATTCAACCATTCATGGCACTGCGCTAGAGACTGGGCATGCGACAGCACCTGCTTAATCTCACCCAGACCCGATGCACGTGACAACAGGTTCTGGTGGATACGCACCACCACCTCGCCACAGATCTTGAGCGAGGTACCTAACAAGAGATCTAGCGTACGGCCAATGGCACCTTCCGTCGAGTTCTCGACGGGCACCACGGCATAATCGGCATGGCCTGCTTCAACTTCACGGAAGACATCATCGATGGATGCCTGCGGCAGCAAGCACACAGCATGGCCAAATTGTTTGACTGCCGCGGATTCAGAGAACGTACCGAGTGGGCCTAAAAAGGCCACGCCAATCGGTTGTTCTAACGCCAGACAGGCCGACATCACTTCACGGAACAAACGGGTAATCGTCTCGTCCGCCAGCGGCCCCTGATTCAATTCCTGCAGTCGACGCAGCACCTGCGCTTCGCGCTCCGGGCGATAGATAAAACCATCATCGCCAAAGCGCGCTTTAATTTCACCGACTTCGCGGGCACACTGGGCGCGACGGTTCAGCAACTCCAGCAACGTGCCATCAATGCCATCAATCTGCTGGCGAACCACAGCCAGCGCTTCCTGGATCGTCTGCCCCGAATTCTTATCTGATGACATCACCCTCTCCTTGCTGACTACCGGTGAATAAAAAATTAGCCGTGGCGACGCATGAAGTCGTTCATGAAGGCCACTAGCGCCTGTACGCCTTCCATCGGCATGGCGTTGTAGATCGAGGCGCGCATACCGCCGACCAGTTTGTGACCCTTCAGTGCCAGCAGACCCGCCTTATCCGATTCTTCCAGGAAGATCGGATCGAGCGCTTTGTCTTTCAGCGTAAATGGTACGTTCATCCACGAACGGCAATCGGTCGCGATGCCGTTGGTATAGAAGCCGCCGCTACCGTCGATGGTTTTGTAGAGCAACTCGGCCTTGGCCTGATTGATCTTGGCAATTGCCGGCAAACCACCCTGTTTGAGCAGCCACTGGAACACCAAGCCCGACATGTAAATACCAAAGGTGGGTGGCGTATTGAGCATGGAGGTATTCTTTTCCTGCTCAGCGTAATCCATCAATGCGGGTATCGCCTTCGAAGCTTTACCCAACAAGTCTTTACGCACGATAACGAGCGTGACGCCTGCCGGACCAATGTTCTTCTGAGCACCCGCGTAGATCAGACCATAGTCACGCACATTGATCGGGCGCGACAGAATGTTCGACGACATATCAGCAACCAGTGGCACACCGGGACGAACAGCTGCCCCCAGTTGATTGAGGTCGAATACCTCAACGCCACCAATCGTTTCGTTACTACAGAAATGCAGATACTTGGCCTGAGGATTCAGCGTCATCGACGCTGGATCCACCAAACGGGTGAAGGCGCTATCAGCACTGGTACCCGCTTCGCGAATGGCATCGCCATAAAGACGCTGACCTGCCTTAACGGCTTTTTCCGACCAGGCACCGGTGGTGAGATAGTCCGCCGAACCGCCATCCAGAATGTTCATCGGAATCTGCGAGAACTGGAGTGTGGCCCCGCCCTGCAAGAACAGGATGGCATAGTCTTCCGGGATATCCATGAGCTTGCGCAGATCAGCAATAACTTGCTCGTAGATACCCGTGTAGATCTTGCCACGGTGACTCATTTCCATCACGCCACAACCGGCACCATGCCAATCGGGCAATTCTTCCCGCACCTGCTCAAGCACCGCCAGCGGAATGGTGGCGGGACCTGCAGCAAAATTCCAGTGACGCATCTTGTTTAGTCCGGTGAATTAATTTTCTTCTTCGTCGTCAGTTTCAACGATCTTTTCCAGGCCTGCCAGCTTCTCGCCGTCATCCAACGAAATCAGCGTCACGCCTTGCGTTGCGCGACCCAGCTCACGGATTTCTTTAACGCGTGTACGGATCAGCACACCACCGGTGGTGATGAGCATAATTTCGTCTTCATCGCTCACCAGCTTGGCGGCAACAACACGACCATTACGGGCGCTATCAGCAATCGCCTTCACACCTTGCGTGCCACGACCCGAGTGACGGAAGTCAGCCAGTGCCGTGCGCTTACCGAAACCATTTTCGGTAGCGACCAGCACGGTTTCGGAATCATCATGTGCCACCAGCAGCGACAACACGTTCTGATCCTTCTGCAGCTTCATGCCACGCACACCACGGGCCGGACGACCCATCGGACGCACATCTTCTTCGTCGAACCAGACAGCCTTACCCGCATCCGAAACCAGCATGATGTCGTTGCTACCCGAAGTGAGTAGCGCACCAATCAGGTAATCGCTTTCGTCCAGGGCCACGGCAATAATGCCGGCCTTACGCGGGTTCGAGAAATCAGACAGCGGCGTCTTCTTCACGGTACCTTGCGACGTTGCCATAAATACGTAGCGGTCTTCGGCAAATTCCTTTACCGGCAGAATGGCGTTGATCTTTTCGCCTTCGTCCAGCGGGAACATGTTCACGATTGGCTTACCGCGCGAGATGCGCGAACCCTGCGGTACTTCATATACCTTCAGCCAGTAACAACGGCCACGGTTGCTGAAGCACAGGATGTAATCGTGGGTATTGGCTACGAACAGGTGCTCAACGAAATCGTCGTCTTTAATCGCTGCCGCCTGTTTGCCACGACCGCCACGACGCTGTGCGCGGTAATCGGTGAGTGGCTGGCTCTTGATATAGCCCGTATGCGATAGCGTCACCACCATGTCTTGCGGCGCGATCAGATCTTCTACACCCAGATCCTGCGTATGGGTCACGATTTCCGAGCGACGCTTATCTTTGGTGCCAATAGCAAACTGCTCACGAACTTCGTTCAGTTCCTGAGCGATGATTTCAGTCACGCGCGCCGCATTGGAAAGGATGTCGATCAGATCGGCAATCTTTTCCATCACTTCGCGGTATTCGCTAACGATCTTGTCTTGTTCCAGACCAGTCAGACGCTGCAGACGCAGTTCCAGAATGGCCTGTGCCTGAATATCCGACATGCGGTAACCCTTGGCCGACATACCGTATTCTGGCGACAGACCCTCTGGGCGTGACGCTTCAGCCGCAGCACGCTTGAGCATTTCTTCAACAACGGGGCTCTTCCAGGTACGCGACATCAGGCCCACTTTAGCGTCGGCGGGTGTTGGTGCTGCCTTGATCAATGCGATGATTTCATCGACATTCGACAGTGCAACTGCCAGACCTTCGAGGATGTGGCCACGATCACGTGCCTTGCGCAGTTCAAACACGTTACGACGTGTGACCACTTCGCGGCGGTGCGCCAGGAAGCATTCCAGCATCTGCTTCAGGTTCAGCAGACGTGGCTGGCCATCAACCAGCGCCACCATGTTCATACCGAAGGTGTCTTGCAGCTGCGTCATCTTGTACAGGTTGTTCAAGATGATGTCCGGGATCTCGCCACGCTTCAGCTCGATGACCACGCGCATACCGGATTTATCCGACTCATCGCGGATTTCCGAAATGCCTTCGATCTTCTTCTCATTCACCAGCTCGGCAATCTTCTCGAGCAGGGTACGTTTGTTGACCTGGTACGGCAGCTCATCAACGATGATCGACTGACGGTTACCCGACTTGTCCAGATCTTCGAAGTGCGTCTTGGCACGCATTACCACACGGCCACGGCCGGTACGGTAACCATCGCGCACACCAGAGATACCGTAAATAATGCCGGCCGTTGGGAAGTCTGGTGCCGGAACGATATCGATCAGTTGATCAATCGTTAAATCCGGGTTTTCCAGCAGCGCCAGACAGGCAGCAATCACTTCCGACAGGTTATGCGGCGGAATATTCGTTGCCATACCCACGGCAATACCCGACGAACCATTAATCAGCAGGTTCGGGATACGCGCTGGCAGAATCAGCGGCTCCTGTTCCGAACCATCATAGTTTGGCCCGAAATCAACCGTTTCTTTATCGATGTCGGCAAGCAGCTCATGGCCAATTTTTGCCATACGTACTTCCGTATAACGCATCGCAGCCGCGTTATCGCCATCGACTGAACCGAAGTTACCCTGGCCGTCCACCAGCATGTAACGCAGCGAGAAGTCCTGCGCCATACGAACAATGGTGTCGTACACCGCGGTATCACCGTGCGGGTGGTACTTACCGATCACGTCACCAACCACACGGGCCGATTTCTTATAGGCCTTGTTCCAGTCGTTGTTCAGCTCGTGCATCGCAAACAGCACACGACGGTGCACCGGCTTGAGGCCGTCTCGCACATCTGGCAGCGCACGACCCACGATCACGCTCATGGCGTAATCAAGGTACGAGCGACGCATTTCGTCTTCGAGGCTAATCGGTAGTGTTTCTTTGGCGAAATTGTCCATAAAACTTTCGTGACTGGGCAAAAATGGTACGGTTCAGAAACTTTCCGGTAAAAATCGGGTGGTTAGACAGTAAAACTGCCAGAAACCGGTATCCGGAAAAATTGTTCAAGTTTAACATGCAGAACATGCCTATCTACGCTCCTTCGCCAACCCAAACCCCAATCCCGATCCCCGCAGACCTGATGATCTGCCCTCGCTGGATTATTCCGGTTGAACCATCGGGAATCGTCCTCGAAGATCACGCCCTGGTTATTAATAATGGCGCCATCATCGATCTGTTGCCCCGGGAAGCAGCCATTCAGCGCTACGCGGCCGACACCATCGAGAATCTTGCCGATCACGTGTTGATGCCCGGCCTGGTGAACACCCACACCCACGCCGGCATGACCCTGATGCGGGGCATTGCCGATGACCAACCCCTTAAAACCTGGCTGGAAGAATGGATCTGGCCGCTAGAAAGCCGCTGGATTAGCACCGAAATGGTGCGGGACGGCACCCTGCTGGCCTGTGCCGAGATGCTGTTATCGGGTGTTACCACCTTTAATGACATGTATTTCTTTCCGGAGGCCGCTGCCGAAGCCGTGGATCAATCCGGTATTCGCGCCAGTCTGGGCATTCTGGCCTTCGAGGTGCCTACGGCCTATGGCCTTGGCGCCGATGATTACCTGAACCGGGGTCTGGCAACGCGAGACGCGCTGCGCAACCACCCGCGCCTCAGCTTTATGCTGGCGCCACATGCCCCCTATACCGTCTCTGACGCCACCTTCGAAAAGGTCGCAACGCTTTCAGCTCAAACCGGGCTAGGCATCCACATTCACCTACATGAAACCCAGCACGAGGTCGACGATAGCCTCCGTCAACATGGCGTACGCCCATTGGAGCGCCTGGAGCGGCTGGGTATCCTTGGTCCCCAAACACTGGCCGTTCATGCCGTTGCGCTTAATGACAACGACATCGCCTTGATGGCGCGTAATAATATGCACATCGCACACTGCCCGGCCGCCAACCTGAAGCTCGGTTCCGGCATCGCTCGTACAGCCGCGTTACACAAAGCCGGCATTAATATAGGCATTGGCACCGATGGCGCTGCCGGCAATAACCGTCTGGATCTGCTTTCGGAAACTCGCTTAGCCGGCTTGCTGGCCAAAGGCTCAGAACAGGACCCCAGCCTATTTCCAGCACACGCGCTTATATATATGGCAACACTGGGCGGCGCACGAACCCTGGGACTACAGGATCAAATTGGTTCCCTCACCATAGGCAAACGCGCTGATTTATGCGCGATCGCCCTGGACAACACAGCCACCTTGCCGGTGTTCGACCCGGTATCACATGTCATTCATGCCGCAGGCAGAGAACATGTCACCCACGTTTGGGTGAATGGCGAGTGTGTTGTAAAAAAGAAACACTTGGAGAAAATTTCTCACGGAGAGATATACGCCAAGGCCAAAACGTGGGAGAATCGCCTCAGAGGTTAGGTGTGCTCACAAGGAGTGCCCGTTCCTGCTGTTAATTATCTACAACACGAATGAGGAATGACCATGCGTATTTCTGCTAAGCAAGCCGTCCTGGCTGCAATCGTTGCCGGCCTGGGCGTGGGTGCTACCGTTGCGCACGCTGCTACCCCAGGTATCGACCCTAACGGCACTGTTGCCTATCTGGTCGACAAAGATTTCAACGTAGTCAAGAGCGGTGCCGGCCTGTGCTGGCGCGATGGCTACTGGACTCCAGCAAATGCCATCGCCGAGTGCGAAGGTGGTGCCCAGAAGGCCGCTCCAGCTGGCGCCAAGATCACCCTGGCTGCTGACACGCTGTTCGCCTTCAACAAGGCTGACCTGAAGCCTGAAGGCAAGAAGGCTCTGGACAACGTTGTTAACCAGGCTAAGGCTTTGAAGGTTGAAGTGATCGTTGCTGTTGGTTACACCGACCGTATCGGTTCTGACGCTTACAACCTGAAGCTGTCGCAGCACCGTGCTAACTCGGTTAAGGCATACCTGGTTTCGAAGGGTATCCCAGCTGACAAGGTTTACACCGAAGGTAAGGGCAAGGCCAATCCAGTTACAGGCAAGACCTGCGACAAGATCGGTGGCGCACAGAACGGTAGCAACAAGAAGCTGGTTGACTGCTTGCAGCCAGACCGCCGTGCAGTTCTCGAAATCATCGGCACCAAGTAATCGCCGAATTTCGATGCACGAAAGAAAGCCACCTTCGGGTGGCTTTTTTCATGCCCTCAGCTTTATGAATAAAGGCAGAGCCCCTCCCCTGGCTTTATAATCTTTGCATTACCTACTAAGCACTCTGTATCCCTATGAACGTCCCGCTACAACAAAGCACCAATGCCGATCCGGCTGAAGTACAAAAGTTTTCTGATCTTGCTCACCGTTGGTGGGATCCCAACAGCGAGTTCAAACCGCTGCATGAGATTAACCCGCTACGCACAAGCTGGATAGACCAGACCATTGGCCTCTCAGGCAAAAAGATCATCGACATTGGCTGTGGGGGCGGTCTGCTCTCGGAAGCTATGGCGATTCAAGGTGCTGAAGTCACCGGCATTGATCTATCGGACAAAGCGCTCGGCGTTGCCAAACTCCATCTGCTCGAAAGCGGTGTCAAAGTCGACTACCGGCACATTGCAGCCGAAACCATGGCTGCCGAACACCCGGGCGCCTTTGATGCAGTAACCTGCCTGGAAATGCTAGAACATGTGCCGGACCCGCAGCAAACCATTGATGCCTGTGCCAAACTGGTTAAGGCCGGTGGCGATGTCTTTCTGTCGACATTGAACCGCAACCCTAAGGCCTATCTCTTTGCCATCATCGGCGCTGAGTACATCCTTAACATGCTGCCCAAAGGCACCCATGACTACGCCAAATTCATCAAACCAGCCGAACTGGTTCGTATGGCACGCCACGCGGGGCTAGATCTGGTGAGCATGATCGGCATGAGCTATAACCCGCTCACCAAGGTATATAGCCTAGGCAACGACACCAGCGTCAATTACATGATCCACCTGCGTCGTAGCGCCTAATGTCGCAAATCAAGGCGGTTCTGTTCGACCTAGACGGTACGGTCGCTGATACTGCGCCCGACCTGGCCTATGCCGCCAACAGCCTGCGCTTGGCCGATGGTGTGCCGCCACTGCCGGTAGAAATACTCCGGCCGCTTGCCTCGCAAGGCGCCCGTGGCCTGCTAAAAGAAGCGGTTGGCCTCACGCCAGATGACCCGGGCTTTGAACACGCACGTTTGCGCTTTCTGTCTTTCTACGAGAACAACCTTTGCGTCCACACGCGACTTTTCCCCGGAATCCCTCAATTGCTGGATGGCATTGAAGTCCGCGGCCTACCCTGGGGCATTGTCACCAACAAGGTGGAATTCTTCGCCCAGCCCCTGATGCAAAAGCTCGGCCTCGCCGGACGCTGCGCGATTACCGTAGGCGGCGATACGACGCCCAATCCTAAACCCGCACCAGATCCGCTGCTCCACGCCGCCAAAGCCATCAACGTAGCGCCCGGGGCATGCCTCTATGTGGGAGATGACCTACGCGATGTCCAGGCCGCTCACGCAGCCGGCATGACCAGCGTTGCCGTACGCTGGGGTTATCTGGGTGATGGGCCGCCGATCGAACAATGGAACGCCCACCACATTGTGCGCACCCCAAAAGATCTGCACGACCTGCTTGAAAGCCTGTGCTAGACTCCCCACCTATGTG
>CAZCGW010000003.1:0-141788 GCA_964498255.1 uncultured Dechloromonas sp. | reverse complement strand
TGGGTCTCGCAAATTCAAATACTCCAATCCGAGCTGAAGCCATACAGCCAAAGAGGATGTATCTTTTTAGAATTCGTAGTACCACGGCTAGGCAAACGAATTGACGTTCTCGTTCTGATCGACCATGTGATCTTTGTCATTGAATTCAAAGTTGGGGAAAGTGAGTTCAATAGATATGCACTAGATCAGGTATGGGATTACGCCTTAGACCTTAAGAACTTCCATGAACCTAGCCATACATGTGTAATAGCCCCGATTCTTATTGCAACGAACACTAAAGGAATCGCCAGCCCAGTTACAACAAGCCATCATGATGATGGTGTTCTGTATCCTATCCATGCATCACCTGACCAAATCAACAACATCATTAATGCTGCTCTTCAATTTGCCGATGGCAACAAAATTGATTCAATCAGCTGGGAGGCGGGTCGCTATCGACCTACTCCTACGATCATAGAGGCAGCATCTGCTCTATATGGGAGCCATTCTGTTGCCGAGCTATCCCGTAGCGATGCTGGAGAAAAGAATCTGGCACGCACCTCAGTAGCAATATCAAATCTGATCGAACGGGCAAAATCTGAACGTAAAAAAGCCATCTGTTTTATTACCGGCGTCCCTGGAGCCGGGAAAACACTTGTTGGCCTAGATGTTGCAACATCGCACATGGACTCAGATAGCGATCTCCATAGCGTTTATCTTTCTGGCAACGGACCTTTGGTCTCCGTTCTGCGAGAAGCATTAGCAAGGGATAAAGTAGCTCGCATGAAATCAATAGGTGAAAAACTCAGAAAAGGTGAAGCTAAGAAAGCTGTTGAGGCATTCATTCAGAACGTCCACCATTTTCGTGATGCCTATTTGGCAGACCCAAAACCACCCGTTGATCATGTTGTTATTTTCGACGAAGCGCAACGAGCTTGGACAAAGGAGCAAACCACACAATTTATGGCCCGCAAAAAAGGTCGGCCAAACTTCAATCGCTCTGAACCAGAGTTTTTAATTTCTTGTCTTGATCGCCACCCAGACTGGGCAGTCATCGTCTGTTTGGTTGGAGGCGGCCAAGAAATTAACACCGGCGAGGCTGGCATTGGCGAGTGGTTGAATGCAATGCATGATCATTTCCGGGAATGGGAAGTACATATTTCCCCACATATTCACGATTCAGAATATGGGGCTGGGAAGGCTCTCGACCTTTTCAAAGAAAGATCTAACGTAATTTTTAATGAAGATTTGCATCTTGCAATCTCTATGAGATCGTTCAGAGCAGAACACGTATCTTCTTTCGTCAAACATCTTCTAGATAGAGATATTGAACAAGCACGAGAAACCCTCAAGCAGGTGAATGATCGCTACCCAATTACGATCACACGAGACCTGACCAGAGCAAAACAATGGTTACGACAAAAGGCACGCGGTAACGAACGATTTGGCATCGTTGTCTCATCACAGGCTCAGCGTCTAAAGCCACATGCTATCGACGTTAAGTCACCCATGGATCCAATTCATTGGTTTCTGGATGACAAGGACGATGTTCGCTCATCATATTACTTGGAAGACGTAGCAACAGAGTTCCATGTCCAAGGCCTTGAACTCGACTGGGCTTGCGTCGTGTGGGATGCTGATTTGCGATATACCGAGGACGATTGGGAATACAAATCTTTTGTTGGCAAAAAATGGCAGAGAATAAAGTTGCAACACCGACAGATGTACCTAAAAAATGCTTATCGAGTCCTACTTACACGTGCACGCCAAGGGATGGTTATCGTTATACCGCCAGGTGATGATCTTGATCCAACGAGAGATTCAAGCTTCTACGACCCAATATTCAACTACCTTAAAGAACTTGGAATCGAAGAGCTTTAAAACCGACACATTCGTAACTAGACGACTATCCTGAACTCAGTTACCTTTACTACTGGTCGCACATGCTGATTTTCCCGGCGCATCTCCACAAAGCCATAGTTCGACATAGTTTTGAGGGTGCGAGAAAGGTTTCCAGGTTTACGTCCAGTCATATGAGCAAGAGATGAGATCGAATTGGGCTGTGCGTCCTGGATGACTTTGAGTAGCGCCCTATTCTCATCGCTGAGTACTTCGGCTAGTGATCGCATTGAGGTAAACCAGATACGCGGCTCTGTTGCTTTAGGCTTGTGCTCGCCTTTGGCGATAGCCAGCATCCGTTCTCGAATACGCTCCTGGGGCATGATGCCGATGACAAGTGATTTCATGATTGCCTTACCTCTTCTAGAACCCGATCAGCTTCTTTAAAAAAGTCCGAAAGTAGCTGATGCGCATCTTGAAATTCATAGGGCACACCTTTGTCGCTGGCGTGCCGGTGCCTGTGGTCGTAAGGTAGCCGCTTACCCGAGAACCGGCTTTTACCGGGAGGTTTAACTGCATGAGCGTTGTCATAGCCGAGAATTCTCTTGCCATAAGGCTCATGCAGCGTTAGCGAGTACCTTACGCCGTGAGGGATATCGGCTGTTGCCGGCACCTGCCATGCTTCGATCTTGATCCAGTATCCACCACCTTGATCAATGATCTGCTCATGGAGATCCAGCAGCGTTGAGATTCCCTCAACATGATGTCCCATCATATATCAACAGATGATAAAAGTCATGCTGCGAATTGATGCGCTGACAAGAGTCTCATTTGGCTCGGCAACAGCAACACCCAGGGCTGCTGTAGAAATGAGTACGATCCAGACGAAGAGGTTTTTCATGACGATGCTCCTTATGTATTAACCCTTGGTATCGGGCATGGAGTCATCGTATTCGGCGAGAGTCTCACCAGATGAGCCTCTCGAAATTTATTTACTGATTTTTTTCTGCTAGCCGGATTAGGCCTAAACCCCGATATCCTCGTTCCAGAGTTCGGGTTTGGCGGCGACGAAGTCTTTCATCAGTTCAATGCAGGTTGGGTCTTGAATGACTTCAACAGAAACGCCACGGGCTTTTAGGAGTGCTTCTTCGCCCCTAAAGGTCTGGTTCTCACCGACTACTACCCTGGGTATGCCGTAAAGCAGTATTGCACCTGTGCACATGGGGCATGGTGACAAGGTGGTGTAGAGCACGGACTCTTTATAAACGCTGGCTGGTAAACGGCCGGCGTTTTCCAGGGCGTCCATTTCGCCATGCAGTATGGCGCTACCCTTCTGTACCCGGCGGTTATGGCCGCTGCCTATGATCTTGCCGTTGTGTACCAGCACGGAACCGATGGGGATACCGCCTTCAGCCAGGCCCTTTCTGGCTTCTTCTATGGCTGCTTGAAGAAAGGCGTCCATGGCTATCGACCCGCGGGATATTTCTAGCGCGGGGCTGGCTGTGGTCTGGTGAGGTAGTTACAGCCACCGCCACTATCGCGGCTTTCTACACAGATCACGCCACGGCCACGGCAGGTGGCAATCCAGCCTTCATGTGCGGTGCCCCAGCCACCGGATTCGCCTTCGATGGTGATCTCTTCGTTGGTGCAACTCAGATAAGGCGATGCAATGGTCTTCTGGTATTCGGTGGTGCCGCAGGCGGTGAGCAGAATCATGGACAGCAATGGCAGATAACGGCGCATATAGCTTTTCTCGATACAGTGAATGGGGCCTAGACTAAACCAAATCGGTAAGTGCTGCCATAGTTATTCGGCACGGGAGGGGGTATTACCCGACGGAGGTAAAAAACTATCCCCCGTCACAACCGACTTTCCAGTTTTACCCTCCAACGCAGTGCGTGCCTGCTTGGCAATACGGCCACCTTTCTTTGCGGCATCACTGTTTTCGACCAGGCCCGTTGCTTCCGCCGATTCCGCAATCTGTCGGGTAGAAAGTTCGGCCAGTGCCGTAAAGATCAGCTCCGCCTCGCTCATGTGGTCACGCAGATTCTGACTCTGCAATCCTTTTATGGCTTTGTGTTCCTTAACACTGAAACCAGACCATTCCTGATGGATCAGATTCGTGAGAATGGCGTACTCTTCACCCTGCTTCACATCATGGTTCGACCAGTAATCGGTGAGTTTGTTTCGGGTTTCCTGCCCCGTCATACGTTGCTGAATCCATTTTTCGCTGCGCCCGTGCTGTTGCCAAGTGGACCGCGCCCGATCCAGTGAACGGGCCGGATCAGCCATTTCCTGCATCCGCTCATAACCGACTTTGGCCAGCCAGAGCTTGATAGGCTCGGCTTTGGGACTGGGCACAGACTGCACTAACCGAAGTAGAGTCTCAGCCGTAGCGGCATCAGTAGGCCTTTGCCTCCCATCAGCAGCTGCCATTTTCAACTGGTGACAATTTGTCACCAGTTGGCTACCCTCTTTCACCAGCCTTTCTTTTAGCTTGTTCCAGTATTTACGAGCCGCCTGGTAATCCGACTGTTGGGTCAGCACTTGGACAATATCCACCACCGAAAACCACCATGTTTCGGTTTCCTCGTCATAAACACGGCGAATCGCATGGTTCTCAAACATGGCAGATTGAACAGACATTTACTTTAAGCCAAAAAAATTTAATGAATAATAATCTACCAGGCGACAGTCTCAGGAGATGAGCCTCTGAAATTTATTTTAAGTGCCGCAGTACGTCACGTAGGGCGCTGCACTGGCTTCTGGTGGTTTGGCAAAGATGGTTTCTACCAGGGCCGGGTCATAGGGGTTTTGCAGGGCGGCGACCAGTTCTTCGAAGCGGGTGAAACTGCCCTTCTCTTCTGCGGCGTCTAGTGCTGCTTGCACAAGGTGGTTGCGCGGAATGATCACCGGGTTAGCCTGCTTCATGATCTGCTGTGCTGCTTGTAGGCCGCCCGGTTGGCTTTCGATAACCGCCTGCCAGCAGCTAAGCCAATCTGCGTAGGGTTCATCGGTTAATTGGTTATTGGTAAGTTGGCTGAAGGTGGCGGTAAAGTCTGCCTGGGCCTCCCACATGAGTTCCAGCAGTTCACCGGCCAGGCGGATGGCGTTGCGATCCGGGTTGCTTATGCCCACCTTCTGGCACAGGGCGCTATGCCAGTAATGCTGATACTGGCCGGGGTACTCGCCGATGGCGTTTTGCGCCAGTTCCAGGGCGGTGGCTTCATCTTCATTCAGAATGGGGAGCAAGGCTTCGGCCAGTCGGCTGAGGTTCCACTGGGCGATTCGGGGCTGATTGCCGTAGGCGTATCTACCCTGCCGGTCTATAGAGCTGAAAACGGTGGCCGGGTCGTACCGATCCATGAAGGCACAGGGGCCGTAGTCGATGGTTTCTCCGGCAATGCTCATGTTGTCGGTGTTCATAACCCCATGCACAAAACCTACCTGCATCCAGCGGGCAATGAGCGCGGCTTGCCGGTCGATGACTGCTTTGAGGAATGCGAGGTACGGGTTGGCTTCGCTACGTACCTGCGGGTAGTGCCGGCCGATGGCGTAATCGGCCAGGGCTTTGAGTTCTGCTGTGCCCTGAGTGGCGGCAAATTCAAAGGTGCCTACGCGGATATGGCTGGCGGCTACCCGGGTGAGAATGGCACCGGGTTGCGCGGTTTCCCGGAAGACGGGTTCTCCGGTGGCCACCACGGCCAGGCTGCGGGTAGTGGGGATGCCCAGGCCATGCATGGCTTCGCTGATGAGATATTCACGGAGCATGGGGCCGAGGGCGGCGCGGCCGTCGCCACGGCGGGCATAGGGTGTGGGGCCGGAGCCTTTGAGCTGGATATCGACCAGCTTGCCTTCGGGGGTTTGTAGCTCACCAAGCAGTAATGCCCGGCCATCACCCAACTGGGTGAAGTGGCCAAACTGGTGGCCGGCGTAGGCCTGGGCAATAGCAGGTTGCTCTGGCAGAAAGGTATTACCTGCCAGCAGGTTGATATCGTCTGGTGCTGCTAATGCAACCGGATCCAGCCCCAGGCTTTGCGCCAGAGCTGTGTTTAATACTTTGAGTACGGGTGCCCGAACGGGCTGCGGCGTGAGGTCTGTATGGAATGCGGCCGGTAAGGCTTTATAGCTGAGCCCGAGGCCGCACCCTGTTAATCCTAACGCCTGACCCATAGATCTTAGTTGAGCGTCTGCTTCAGTTCGTAGGCCACGGACTCGGCTTCAACCATGTCCATCAGCTCTTCCATGAAGTCTTCGGTCACGGCGTTGGTCCACGAGCCTTCGATATCGGAGGTGACCATGGGTTCAAAGGTGAGATCCAGGTACTGATCCGGAGCGATCTTAAGTACGCCGATGCCATCTTCGGTTTCTACAATCTGCCAGTCATCCGGCACTGTCAGTTCAAGTTCGATAGAGACGGTAAGTTTTTTAGCCATGGCAGATACCTCCAGATGTAATGTTCGTCATGATAGGCCAACGGCAGCCAATGGCAACCCGACAACGCTCTTAAAATGCCAAAGTCATAACAATAACTTGCCGTAATTTACCGGTAGTAATTTAAGGCAAAGGCTGTGTTAGGATTAAGGGTTTTCGTAGCTCCACTTTTGCCCATCTTTCAAGAAACTCATGGCAACTTCTAAAACTGCAAAGCCTGCTGTTAAGGCAACCAACCAGACCACCAAGCCAGCGCCTAAAGCAGCCGAAAAAGCTGTTGCAAAGCCGGCTGCCGCTAAAGCCGCCCCGGCTAAAAGCATGAATAACGGTTCCTCTTCGTTCCAGCCGTATGTCGCCAAAAAGGGCGAGGAATATATGAGCAAGGGGCAACTGGCTCACTTTGCCAATATCCTCGATAGCCTTAAGGGTGACCTGATGGCCGATATCGAACGTACGGTGCACACCATGCAGGATGAGCAAACCGTGTTTGCCGACCCGAATGACCGCGCCAGCCAGGAAACCGATATGGCACTGGAACTGCGCAACCGCGATCGCGAACGCAAGCTGGTGAAGAAAATCGAAGAAACGCTGGATCGCATCAAGGCCGATGATTACGGTTTCTGCGACAAGTGCGGAATCGAAATCGGTATCCAGCGCCTGGAAGCCCGCCCTACTGCCACGCTATGCATTGACTGCAAAACGCTGGAAGAACTGCGCGAGAAGCAGACTGCCAAGTAAGCTCTAGGCAAACGCACCAAAGCAAAAGGCCAGTCTTTCGACTGGCCTTTTTTGTTGCTTCAGGTTGGGCAGACCGGGATCAACCCGGTTGCCCTACCCTTGGCGATTTAGGCGACTGGTGGTGCAGCTTCCAGCAGTGCCTTCATCGACAGCTTGATACGACCGCGGTCATCGGTTTCCAGAACCTTAACGCGAACGACCTGGCCTTCTTGCAGGTAGTCCGATACCTTCTCGACACGCTCGTTAGCGATTTGCGAGATGTGCAGCAGACCGTCCTTGCCTGGCAGAACGTTGACGATGGCACCGAAGTCCAGCAGCTTCAGTACGGTGCCTTCGTAGATGGCGCCGACTTCGGCTTCAGCCGTAATGGCCTGGATACGGGCACGTGCCAGCTCAGCGGCTTCGCCACTGGTCGAGGCGATGGTGATCGTACCGTCGTCCTGGATGTCAATGGTGGTACCGGTTTCTTCGGTCAGCGCACGAATCACGGCGCCGCCCTTACCGATAACATCACGGATCTTCTCAGGGTTGATCTTCATGGTGTACAGGCGTGGTGCGAAAGTCGATACTTCCGTACGGGCTTCGCCCATCGCGCCCTTCATCAGGCCGAGGATGTGCAGACGGGCTTCACGGGCCTGGGCCAGTGCAACCTGCATGATTTCCTTGGTGATGCCCTGGATCTTGATGTCCATCTGCAGCGCGGTGATACCGTTTTCAGTACCGGCTACCTTGAAGTCCATATCGCCGAGGTGATCTTCGTCACCCAGGATATCGGTCAGCACAGCAAAACGGCCGCCGTCTTTGATCAGGCCCATGGCGATACCTGCCACGTGATCCTTCAGAGGTACACCGGCGTCCATCAGCGACAGGCAGCCGCCACAGACCGAAGCCATGGACGACGAACCGTTCGATTCGGTAATTTCCGAAACCACACGCATGGTGTAGCTGAACTCTTCTGGCGATGGCAGCACAGGAACCAGTGCACGCTTGGCCAGACGGCCGTGGCCGAGTTCACGGCGCTTGGTGCCGCCCATACGACCGCATTCGCCAGTGGCGTACGGAGGCATGTTGTAATGGAACAGGAAGCGGTCTTTGTACTCGCCCATCAGCGCGTCGATGATCTGCTCATCACGGCCGGTGCCCAGCGTGGCAACAACCAGTGCCTGGGTTTCGCCACGGGTAAACAGTGAAGAACCGTGGGTGCGTGGCAGTACGCCGTTGCTGATTTCGATCGGACGAACGGTGCGGGTGTCGCGACCATCGATACGTGGTGCGCCCGACAGGATGCGGCCACGAACGATACCGGCTTCCAGATCAAACAGGATGTTGCCGATGGTGTTGGCATCAACCGGTGTACCGTTGGCGTTTTCGCCATTGGCGAACTGGGCTTCGGTATCAGCGTAGATGGTCTTGAGGTTCTGGCTACGAACCTGCTTGCTAGTCTCGTTATAAGCAGCTTCCAGACGTGGCTTGGCAAAATCCGAAACCATGGCGATCAGGGCTTCGTCCTTCGGTGCAGGCTGCCAATCCCACTCTGGCTTGCCAGCAGACTCAACCAGACGGTTGATCATCTGGATAACAGCTTGTTGCTGTTCGTGACCGAATACCACGCCACCCAGCATGATTTCTTCCGACAGCATTTGTGCTTCGGATTCAACCATCAGTACAGCAGCTTCGGTACCCGAAACGATCAGGTCCATTTGCGAGGTCTTCATCTGCGAAGACGATGGGTTAACAACGTATTGACCGTCGATGTAACCCACGCGGGCAGCGCCAACCGGGCCGTTGAACGGAATACCCGACAGGGCCAGAGCGGCCGAAGCGCCAATCAGTGCAGGAATGTCGGAATCCACTTCAGGATTGATCGACATGACGGTAGCAACGATCTGGACTTCGTTATAGAAACCTTCCGGGAACAGCGGACGCAGTGGACGGTCGATCAGACGCGATGTGAGCGTTTCTTTTTCCGAAGGACGGCCTTCGCGCTTGAAGAAACCACCAGGAATCTTACCGGCGGCGTAGGTCTTTTCAACGTAATCAACGGTCAGCGGGAAAAAGTCCTGACCTGCCTTAGCCTTCTTGGCACCAACCACGGTAACCAGAACAACGGTGTCATCATAAGTAACCATGACCGAACCGCTGGCCTGACGGGCCACATGGCCGGTTTCCAGGGTCAGGGTGTGGGCACCGTACTGAATACTTTCACGTGCAATTTCAAACATACTCATTGTTTTCTCTTCCTCTCAACAATAACAACAACAATAACGACGACAACAAAAACAAAACGGGCGTTCTCCAGAGAGAGCGCCCGTAATGCTAAACAGCTGGCACGTAATTACTTACGCAGGCCAAGACGTTCGATCAGTGTGCGGTAGCTATCCAGATTGGTATTCTTCAGATAGTCCAGCAGCTTACGGCGACGGCTCACCATACGCAGCAGACCGCGGCGCGAGTGGTGATCCTTCTTGTGTTCTTTAAAGTGGCCAGTCAGTTCGTTGATACGTGCAGTCAGCAGCGCGACTTGAACTTCCGATGAACCGGTGTCGCCTTGAGTGCGTTGGTAATCAGCAACGATGGCAGCTTTGCCTTGAGCATTTAGCGTCATGTCAAACTTTCCTTTTAGTGACGAATGCGCCCCAGTTTGAGAGAGCTACATTCAGGTTACCCCGATGGGGTTAAAACCGCTCCCGGAAAACCCGGTTGCGAAGAATTCGAAAGTATATCAAGAATTTGATGTGGATACCAAGCGAACTGGCTGAATTTTCTGGTCTTTTCCAGTGCCATCGACCTGCCCCACCCCGATGAATCGGTCGGCGAGATAGATACGAACGGTATTGCCAGATACCAGTGTTTGTCCGGCTTCTGCTTTGAACGGATTACCGTGGCGGCAAAGAATGGCCTGTTGGTCGGTAATTTCCAGCTGCGGCAGGTTTTTTACCAGAAAGTCTGCGGGCTGCAACAGGCCTTTAGCGATCAATTGCGCATCCGTCGGCGTACCTTGCAGGTTGAGTTTGCCTACCTCGACAACCAGATCATCCAGCGTACGACAGCCTTCCAGGGAAACGTCGCCTACGCGGGTACGGCGAAGTGCTACCAGATGCGCCACGCTGCCTACGGCAACAGCGATATCTTCAGCCAGCGTGCGGATGTAGGTGCCTTTGCTGCAACGGACCGACAGGTTGGCAGTGACTACCCTGCCCGCCTGATTGGTTTCCAGCGCAGACCAGACTAAATCCTGCAGGTGGATTTTGCGGGGTTGGCGTTCAACTTCTATCCCGGCACGGGCTAGTTTGTAGAGCGGCTGACCATCGCGCTTGAGCGCGGAATACATGGGGGGAATCTGTTCCGAGTCCCCGGTAAATTGTTCCAGATTGCTTTGCAGTTGTTCCGGCGTGGGCAACTGATCGGTTGTTTCTGTGATTGTGCCGGTGAGATCACCGGTATCGGTACGCTGACCAAAACGTACTGTGGCCAGATAGGTTTTATCGGCGTTGAGCAGATCAGCAGAAAACTTGGTGGCTTCGCCCAGGCACAGCGGCAATACACCGGTGGCAAAAGGATCGAGGGTACCGGTATGGCCACCCTTGTTAGCCGCAAACAGACGGCGGCACCATTGCAGCGCCTGGTTAGACGTTAAGCCAACCGGTTTATCCAGCAAGACAACCCCATCGAGATTTCGCCAGGAATCCGGGCGCGGAATGATGGGCAAATCCTCAAACGACAAATTTAATCCTTGGCAGGCAACTCTTCGTCTGCATCATCAGCCGTACGGGAAACCGCGGTATCGATCAGCGAAGACAGGCTGATACCGCGCTCGACCGAGGTGTCATATTCGAAATGCAGTTCAGGCACGGTACGCAACAACAGTTGACGCGAAAGTTCGTGACGCAGAAAACCGGCGGCGCGTTGCAGACCCTTGGCCAGCGCTTCGCGTTCTGTTGCAGCGACCAGAGCCGTGTAGAAGATCTTGGCATGGGCATAATCCGGCGTGACTTCCACTGCCGTAATCGATACCTGCTGTACACGCGGATCGCGCAGCTCTGTGCGAATCAGCTCGGACAGATCGCGGCGGATTTGCTCCGCCACCCGATCCGTCCGGGCAAACCCGCGTTGTGGACCACGCTTCATGCTTACAGGGTCCGAGCCACTTCCAGAATTTCGTAGGCTTCCAGCTTATCGCCCACCTGGATGTCGTTGAAGTTCTTGACAGATAGACCGCACTCGAAACCTTCACGCACTTCCTTGACGTCATCCTTAAAGCGACGCAGCGAATCGAGTTCGCCATCGTGCAGTACGATGTTGTCGCGAAGCAGACGGACGCGGCACTGACGCTTGACGATGCCTTCCAGCACCATACAACCGGCAATGGCACCGATCTTCGGCACACGGAAGATTTCGCGGATCTCGACCAGACCCAGTGTTTGTTCCTTACGCTCTGGCGACAGCATGCCCGACAGTGCGGCGCGTACTTCGTCAACGGCGTCGTAGATCACCTGGTAGTAACGGATGTCGACATCCATACCTTCGGCGATCTTACGTGTATTGGCATCAGCACGTACGTTGAAGCCAATGATCACAGCCTTGGAGGCTGAGGCCAGATTGACGTCGCTTTCGGTAATACCACCCACTGCCGAGTGAATGACGTTGACACGTACTTCATCGGTAGAGAGTTTAACCAGCGATTGCACCAGGGCTTCTTGCGAACCCTGTACGTCGGCCTTGATGATCAGCGGCAAGGTCTTCACTTCGCCTTCCGTCATCTGATCCATGATCGTTTCCATCTTGTGTGCTTGCTGACGTGCGAGCTTCACTTCGCGGAACTTGCCCTGACGGTACAGCGCGATTTCACGCGCCTTACGTTCATCAGCCAGCACCATGGCATCTTCACCGGCACCTGGCACATCCGACAGACCCAGAATTTCTACCGGGATCGACGGACCTGCCGATTCAATCGGTTTACCGTTTTCATCGAGCATGGCGCGAACGCGACCGAAGACCGAACCGGCCAGCAGTACGTCACCCTTGTTCAGGGTACCTTGCTGTACCAGCATGGTGGCGACCACACCGCGACCCTTGTCGAGACGGGCTTCAATGATCAGACCCTTTGCGGTAGTTTCAACCGGCGCCTTCAGTTCCAGAACTTCGGCCTGCAGGAGTACTTGCTCAAGCAGTTCGTCGATGCCCTGACCCGATTTGGCCGATACCGACACGAATGGCGAATCGCCACCGTATTCTTCCGGCACGACTTCTTCAGAGACCAGTTCCTGCTTGACGCGATCTGCGTTGGCTTCCGGCTTATCAATCTTGGTGATGGCCACAACAATCGGTACACCGGCTGCTTTGGCGTGGTGAATTGCTTCACGCGTTTGTGGCATCACACCATCATCAGCAGCACACACCAGAATGACGATATCCGTTGCCTTGGCACCACGAGCACGCATGGCCGTAAAGGCTTCGTGACCCGGGGTATCCAGGAAGGTGATCATGCCGCGTTCGGTTTCTACGTGGTAGGCACCGATGTGTTGTGTAATGCCGCCGGCTTCGCCGCTGGCCACACGACTGCGACGAATGTAGTCGAGCAGCGAGGTCTTACCGTGGTCGACGTGACCCATCACCGTGACGACTGGGGCACGCGGTTTGGCTTCTACATCGACGTGTTCGGTTTCATCCACCAGGAATGCATCCGGATCATCCAGCTTGGCAGCCAGGGCTTTATGGCCCATTTCTTCGACCACAATCATGGCCGTGTCCTGATCCAGCACCTGGTTGATGGTGACCATCGAACCCATCTTCATCAGGGCTTTGATCACTTCGGTGGCTTTCACCGACATCTTGTGAGCCAGGTCGGCTACAGAGATGGTCTCAGGCACGTGAACTTCACGCACAACCGGTTCGGTCGGTGCATTAAAGGAATGCGCTTCGTCAGACGATGACTGATGACGTTTGTCACCTTTTCTGCCACCCATCTTCCAACCGCCGGCATTACCACCGCGGCCAGCGCCACCCTTCTGATCACGACCGCCCTTGCTGCCACGCTGATCATCGCGATCATTACGACCCTTACCATCACGGCCACCATCACGACGCTCTTCCGGCGCGGCTTGGGCAGCAGTACTGGCTGCTTTGCGATTTTCTTCAGCAGTCTTCAGGGCTGCCTGTTTGGCAGCGGCTTCTTCACGCAGACGTACGAGATCTTTTTCGCGGTTTTCGCGATCAAGACGATCCTGCTCCTGACGGGCGCGCAGTTGTGCGTAGCGATCTTCTTCCGCTTTACGCGCAGCCAGTTCTTTCTCATCAAGGAAAGAGGCCTTCGTTCTGACAGCAACTTTCTTAACCAGCTTCTGGGCAGGCTTCTCTTCAGTTTTTTCTGCAGGCGCTTCTTCAACAACCGGTGCTGCGGCTTCAACCACAGGTTCTGGTTCTGGAGCCACTTCAACCACGGGCGCCACTTCGACAACCGCTTCAACGATTGGCTCTGGCGCAACTTCCACAACCGGTACAACAACTTCAACCACCGGTTCCGGCACAACGGCTGGCGTTTCAACAGGTGCTACCGGTGCTGCTGCGACTTCCGGGGTTTCCGGTGTGTCACGCTTTACCAGCACGCGCTTTTTACGCACTTCTACCTGAACGGTACGGGTCTTACCTGTTGCATCCTGGGCTTTAAGGGCCGAGGTCGATTTACGGGTGAGCGTAATACGGTTAGACGCAGCCTGGCCTTCGCCGTGCGATGCACGTAGAAAATCCAGCAGACTATTTTTATCCGAAGCGCTGAGCGTGTCGGTGGTGGCCGATTTGCTGACGCCTGCTTTATTCAGTTGCTCCAGCAGTACTTCTGCTGCCATTTTGAGTTCGCTGGCGAACTCGAGGACGGTGTTCTTTTCCATGAGTTCTCCGATTAGTTGGACGATGCATCATCAGCAAACCAGTGGGCACGGGCTTCTGTAATGAGAGCAACGGCAGCGGCTTGCGTCATACCGGTGTATTCCACCAGTTCATCTGTAGCCAGATCGGCAAGATCATCACGCGTCTTGATACCGGCTTCAGCCAGTTTGACGGCGATGGCTTTTTCCATACCCGGCAGATTCAACATGTCTTCGGCTACGTCTTCCAGCTTTTCTTCGGCAGCAATGGCTTCAGTCAGCAGTGCATTACGGGCACGGGTACGCAGTTCGTTGATCAGCTCTTCTTCCAGACCTTCGATTTCCAGCATTTCGGTCAGCGGCACATAGGCCACTTCTTCCAGCGTGGAGAAACCTTCGCCAATCAGCAGATCGGCCAGTTCTTCGTCGATGTCCAGCTTTTCGATAAACAGCAGACGGGTCGTGGCTGTTTCAGCCTCGTTCTTACGCTGCGATTCTTCCGGTGTCATCAGGTTGATAGTCCAGCCGGTGAGTTCCGATGCCAGACGTACGTTCTGACCACCACGGCCAATGGCGATGGCCAGGTTGGCATCATCAACGACCACATCCATGGCATGACGCTCTTCGTCAACGACGATCGAGGTCACTTCAGCCGGTGCCAGTGCATTGATCACGAACTGGGCAGGATCTTCCGACCAGATGATGATATCGACGTTTTCACCGCCGAGTTCATTACGAACGGCAGTCACGCGCATACCGCGCAGACCAACGCAGGTACCGATCGGATCGATACGGGCATCTTTGCTCAGCACAGCAATCTTGGCACGCATGCCAGGATCACGGGCAGCAGCTTTGATTTCCATCAGGCCATCTTCGATTTCCGGTACTTCCAGTTCGAACAGGCGGCTGATGAATTCTGGTGCAGTACGCGACAGAACAATCTGTGGGCCACGAGCAGCGCGATCAACGCGCAGCAGGAAGGCCTTGACGCGGTCACCCGGGCGCAGATTTTCGCGCTGGATCATCTGGTCACGTGGCAGCACGGCTTCGATCTTGCCCACTTCTACAATGGCATTGCCACGTTCCATGCGCTTAATGGTGCCGGTAACGAGGTGTTCACCACGCTCCAGGAAGTTCTGCAGCAGCGCTTCGCGCTCGGCATCACGGATCTTTTGCAGAATGACCTGCTTGGCCGCCTGGGCACCGATACGACCAAAGTCGATGGGTTCCAGTTCTTCTTCAATGAAGTCACCGACTTCGATATCGGCGTGCTGTTCCTGGGCTTCGCTGATCGGCAGCTGGGCATCTTCGTTTTCAAGATCAGCGTCTTCGACGATTTCCCAGCGGCGGAACGATTCGTAGTCACCGGTTTCGCGGTCGATCACGACACGCACATCGGCTTCCAGGTTCATCTTTTTGCGGGTGGCTTGTGCCAGCGCGAGCTCCAGAGAAGCAAAGACGATTTCCTTACTGACGTTCTTTTCACGGGCCAGCGCATCGACTAGCAATAGAATTTCACGAGTCATCTTGGTGTCCTTTCCTCTGTGGCGCTCAAAATTTAGGAACAAGGCGAGCCTTGTCGATATTCGATAAAGGGAATGTGATGGTGTTACCACCAAGTTCTAGCTGAACCTGGTCACCTTCAATTCCGATCAGTGTGCCGTTGAACTGGCGACGCTCTCCGATTGGCATGCGCAGCTTGACCTGCACTTGCGAACCGGCAAAACGGGTGTAATCGGCAGCCTTCACCAGCGGACGATCAAGCCCGGGCGACGACACTTCCAGACGGTCGTAATCGATGTTTTCAACTTGAAACAGATGGGTGAGCTGGTTGCTGACTGTGGCACAGTCTTCCACGTCAACACCGCGCGGCTTTTCGGGGGCATCCATAAACACCCGCACAAGGCGGCTACGCGGCGACAGCTCGACCATGACGAGCTCGTAGCCCAATCCGGTGACTGTCGATTCGATTAATTCCTGCAGACTCATGTGTAATAAACGGAAAACACAAATAAAAAATGGGCATAAAGCCCATCACGCCAAAAACTGGCTGTGCCACCCGACCTGAATGATCAGATGGCACGGGAAATTCGCAACTTTTCGATTATAAAGGTTTTTTTGCCGCAGGTCGAGTGCTACTGCGCTTTGGCGCGGCGCCTTTACCCTGGGATCGTGCCTGGGCTCGACCGCGCGGTGCCGGACGACCGCCCGGACGTGCGCCACGCACCTTCTGGCCAACATTACGCGTTGGACCTTCGGCATCGGCACCCAGTGATTTCACCAGTTTTTCGACGTCAACGTCATCCACCATGAGCGACTGACCGCGTTTGAGGCGTGGCGGCAGCAGGAACGGACCATAACGCACACGGATCAGGCGGCTGACCGTACGGCCTACTGCCTCGAACAAACGACGTACTTCGCGGTTACGGCCTTCGGTAATCGTCACGCGGTACCACTGGTTGGCACCCTCTCCGCCCGCATCTTCGATGCTCTTCAGGGCGGCAGGGCCGTCTTCCAGCTCCACACCCTTTTTCAGTTTGTCTTTGGATTCATCATCCATCGGGCCCAGCACGCGTACGGCGTACTCACGAATCATTTCATGACGCGGGTGCATCAGGGCATTCGCCAGGGCACCCGAAGTGGTGAACAGCAACAGACCACTGGTGTTGAAGTCCAGGCGGCCTACGGCGATCCACTTACCGCCACGCACACGTGGCAGGTTGGTAAAGACATTGGGGCGACCCGCCGGGTCGCTACGGGAAACAATCTCCCCTTCCGGCTTGTGATACAACAGTACCTGCGGTGCACGGGTGGCGCCATGCAGATTAACGAGGCGACCATTGACCTTGACGCGGTCTCCGGGCAATACGCGCTGACCCAGGGTAGCGGGTTCACCATTTACCTGTACACGACCTGCGGCGATCCACTCTTCCATCTCGCGGCGACCACCCAGACCGGATTGCGCCAGCAGCTTCTGCAGACGTTCACCGGCATTGGCAGCCGCTTTACGCGCAGGCGCTTCGGAACCCTCTTCTTCAAAAGAGTCGTCGAGGTCTGCATCAAAAAAATCCTGTTCATCTTCAACAGGCTGAGCAACAACCGGTTTAGCGCGCGGAGCGGCCGAACGAGGTGCTGCCGGGCGAGCTGCGGGTTTGCGCGGGGCGGCAGGTTTACGTGGTGGGGGCATCAGTTATTCAACTCCGGGCATGCCTTCGAGGGCGCCCTGCAGGGTTTCAAGCGGTGGTAGTTCGGTGAGGCTGCGCAGCCCCAGATCATCCAGAAACTGGCGGGTGGTGGCGTACAAGGCCGGACGACCCGGAGTTTCGCGATGGCCCACGGTATCGATCCAGCCGCGCTCTTCAAGCGTGCGAATAACCTGTGTAGCCACGGTAACGCCACGAATGTCTTCGATATCACCCCGGGTAACGGGTTGACGGTAAGCAATAATCGCCAGGGTTTCCATCACGGCGCGTGAGTAACGTGGTGGCTTTTCAGGGTTCAGACGATCGAGGTGCGGCTGAATCTTCGCATGCGTGCGGAAACGCCAGCCATCAGCCAGCTCCAACAGTTCGCAACCACGATTCTGCCAACGTTCCTGCAGATGGCCGATGGCTTGCAGGATTTCGTCTGCGGCAACGGTATCATCAAACAGGCGGCGCAAATGCACCATGTCCAGCGGCGCCGTTGATGCCAGCAAAGCGGCTTCAACAATGCAGGCCAGATCGGCCACATCAATTACGGGACCCGGCGTAACAACGCCTTCAGTCGATTCAACCAGCTCGGTCAGGGAACGCTGTTCTTCAGACATCCTCACCCTCCTCTGTATCTTCAAACGCCTCGGGCACTTCGAACATGGACTGCTCGGGCGCATCGGAAGGCAAGCGGACGTAGATCGGCGCAAAGGCGGCCGTCTGCGTCATTTCCAGTAAATGTTCCTTGCACAGCTCGAGCAAGGCAATGAAGTTAACCACGACCATCGGCACGCCACCGGTAACATCGAAAAGCTCACCGAATTCGGTATACCCGTCTTTGTTACGCAGGGTGCGTAGGATGAGCCCCATGTGCTCACGCACCGACAATTCTTCGCGGGAAATCTTGTGATGGGTATGCAGCTTGGCCTGACGCACTACAGACTGCCAGGCAGCGTGCAGATCGTCGGCCGAGACGTCGGGGTGACGGACAACGGCCTCTTTATCGACCCAGACATTGAGCCACTGGAAGTCGATTTCTGCCTTGGGCAACTCGTCGATTTCGCGCGCGGCGAGCTTCATCTGTTCGTATTCGATCAGACGGCGCACCAGTTCGGCACGGGGATCTTCGGTCTCTTCTTCGAAATCGGCTTTCGGGCGCGGCAGCAGCATGCGTGATTTGATTTCAATCAGCATGGCAGCCATGACCAGGTACTCGGCAGCCAGTTCCAGATTCTCCGAGCGCATGGCTTCGACATAATCCAGATACTGAACCGTCAGCGACGCCATCGGGATATCGAGGATGTCGACGTTGGCTTTGCGAATCAGATAAAGCAGCAGATCGAGCGGGCCTTCGAAGGCATCCAGCATCACCGACAAGGCGTCGGGCGGGATGTACAGATCCTGCGGCATGTCGACGATCGGCTGACCGTAAAGCATGACGCGCGTCTCACCGTTTTCTACGGTGACCTGTATGGCCTGCTCATAGGCCACCGGCTCTGGCAAACCCGCCTCCGCTGGCGCTTCTGTTGCGTCAGGCGGCAAAGCAGATTCTTCAGGGATCTGATCTTCAGTCGACATCACTTAACCCGTGAGACCCATGACGGCACGCACACGGGACATTGTCTGGTCGGCCAGCACACGGGCGCGCTCGGCGCCATCGCGCAGAATGCGATCAATCTTTTCTGGTTCGGCCGCCAACTCTGCAGCACGCGCACGCATCGGTGCCAGCACGACATTGATACCTTCGGCCACCGCGTTCTTGCAATCGATACAACCGATACCGGCCGAGGTACAGCCTTCCATGACCCACTGCTTTTTGGCATCGTCGCTGTAGACTTCATGCAGCTGCCAGACTGGGCAATTCTTCGGGTTGCCGGCGTCGGTCCGGCGAATCCGTGCCGGATCCGTTGGCATGGCCTTGAGTTTTTTGGCCACATCTTCCGGCGCTTCACGCAGGCTGATGGTGTTGTTGTAGGACTTGGACATTTTCTGGCCATCCAGCCCGGGCATTTTGGAGGCTTTGGTCAGCAAGGCGGCGGGCTCAACCAGAATGGATTTGCCCGAACCGACCAACCAGCCCCAGAGTGATTCTTTATCCCCCGTGCTTAGCGCATCAGCGCCCGCCAGGAAGGCTTCTGCCTGACCCAGCACTTCGCGGTCGCCTTCTTGCTGGTAGCGCTGGCGCAACTCTTTATAGGGCTTGGCCGTTGGGCCCAGCTTCTTGAGTGCGGCTATCACTTCCAACTCGAATTCCGGCGTACGGCCATACAGATGGTTAAAGCGACGTGCTACTTCACGCGTCAGCTCGATATGCGGTACCTGATCTTCCCCCACGGGCACATGCTTGGCATCGTAGACCAGGATATCAGCCGACTGCAGCAGCGGATAACCGAGGAATCCATAAGTAGAAAGATCTTTGTGCGAGAGCTTTTCCTGCTGATCCTTATAGGTCGGCACACGCTCCAGCCAGCCCAGCGGCGTCATCATTGATAGCAGCAGATGTAATTCAGCATGCTGCAGCACTTGCGACTGCTGGAAAATAATCGACTTTTCCGGATCCAGACCCGCTGCCAGCCAGTCGATGACCATATCGCGACCAGCCTGGGCGATGCTTTGCGGTGCATCGTAATGCGTGGTGAGTGCGTGCCAATCCGCTACGAAGAACAGGCATTCGTAGTTTTCCTGGAGGCGGACCCAGTTTTCAAGGACGCCATGGTAGTGACCAAGATGCAGGCTACCCGTAGGGCGCATGCCGGAAAGAACGCGTTCAGCAGACATCAGAGACTCAGAGAAAGAAAATCGTGGAAATTAGGCTGCCTGCGGCGCGAATCATCGGCAGAACAATGATGCTCAGCAAGCCGGTTGCCAGCAACAGCAACAGAATGGGCAAGCCATAGGGTTCGCTGCGCCCGTAAGTGTGCGCAGCATGCGGTGGCAGTAGGCTGAACAGCACACGGCCACCATCCAGCGGCAGAATTGGCACCAGGTTAATGGCCATCAGCATCAGGTTGATTGAAACGCCAATACGCGCCATCTCTTCGAGCGGCACGCTGAAATAATTATTGGTCGACAGCCCGACTTTAAGCAGCAATGCCCAGCCAAAGGCCATCAGCAGGTTGGATGCAGGTCCGGCTAGCGCTACCCAGCGCATATCGGTGCGGGGATGACGCAAACGGCTGTAATCTACAGGTACCGGCTTGGCCCAGCCAAACAGGATGCCGCCGAGCAACAAGGTGGCTGCAGGCACGAGGATGGTTCCAACCAGATC
This sequence comes from uncultured Dechloromonas sp., assembly GCA_964498255.1. Lineage (GTDB taxonomy): Bacteria > Pseudomonadota > Gammaproteobacteria > Burkholderiales > Rhodocyclaceae > Fluviibacter. The sequence continues at coordinate 121,476 of CAZCGW010000003.1, read as the reverse complement.
TATGTGGCGAATCGGGTTAAGACTGATACGACCTAGTTGATAGGCGGTCGGGTCGCCGAAGTAACGCGCCACATAGCCGTGCGCTGCCTCATGCAGCGTAATGGCAAAAATCATGGGGATGGCGGCGATGGCCAGCAGTGCGATATCGATATTCATGACGGATCCGTTTAGCCAGCGATTCTAACAGAGCGCCCGCCAATGCAGGCGGCTGTATGTTTATTCCAGACCCAGAGGTGCCAACGGCCCATGACCAACCCGCAAGACGGTGGGTGGCATTTCGCACAGATCAATCATGGTGGTGGGCTCGGTACCACACCACCCGCCTTCGACGACCAGATCCAGCTTTGATTCGAGGCGCTCTTTGATCGACCAGCCGTCACTGAGCGGCTCTTCGTCGCCAGGGAGAGTTAGCGTCGTGGTGAGCAGCGGCTCACCCAGTGCTTCCAGCACGCCCTGCATGATGCGGTTATCGGGGATACGCAGCCCCAGGGTTTTACGTTTGGGGTGCAGAATCCGGCGTGGTAGTTCCTTGGTGCCTTCCAGAACAAAGGTATAGGCTCCGGGCGTTGCCAGTTTGAGCAGGCGGTATTGGCTGTTGTCGACCCGGGCGTACTGGCCGATGTCGGACAGATCACGACACATCAGGGTCATTAGGTGGTGATCATCGATGCCTCGGATTTTGCGGATCTTGTCGAGGGCAGCGGCATCTCCCAGATGGCACGCCAGTGAATAACAGGAATCTGTAGGCAAGGCGACGACGGCACCATCGCGCAGCATCTGCGCCGTCTGATCCAGTAAACGCTTCTGGGGTGTCTCGGGATGAATATTAAAGTATTGCGTCACAGATAAATTCCAATTAATTGTTTTTCCATGAGTTCCAGACCGGAACAACGCCATCCGGAAGCGGCAGACTGCGGCCCAGGTCGACATAACTTTCGTCCGGCCCGTGGAAATCTGAGCCTTGCGAACCCATAAAAGCGTAATGACGCGCCTGACGACCAAAATGGGCGATCTGCTCAGGAGTATGACTGCCGGAGGCCACCTCGATGGCCTCGCCACCAAGATCACGAAATGCTTCAAAAAGCTTTCCCAACTCTTTGTTTGACATGCGATATCTGCCGGGATGCGCAATGACTGCGACACCGCCCGCGGCACGAATCCAGCCCAGTGCCTTTTCCAGACTTGGCCAGGGATGTTCTACGTAGCCGGGCTTACCCGGCGTGAGATAGCGATCAAAGACCTGCTTCACTTCCCGGCAGGCACCCATTTCTACCAGTGCCCGGGCAAAGTGCGCCCGCGATACCAGTTCGGGGTTGCCAACGTAGGCCATGGTTTTATCCAGAATGCCGTTAAAACCGACTTTTTCCAATTCTGCAGCGATACGCCCCGCTCTGTTGGCGCGCCCTTCACGGATCTCATCGAGGCCTTTGACCAGAGTCGGATCCTGAGGGTTGATCTGCAAACCGACGATATGTACCGAGTGATCGTTCCATTCCACCGAGATTTCGGTGCCCGGAATCAGCTCGATACCGAGCTTTTGTGCTTCGGCAGCAGCTTCCGGAATGCCGGATAAGCCATCGTGGTCTGTAAGCGCCAGCGATGTGACCCCATTGGCGTGCGCACGCGCCACCACAGCGGCGGGTGGCAACATGCCATCTGAGGCCGTAGAGTGGCAATGCAGGTCGAAACGAGGTTCTTGAGTCATTGTGGCTTTATGTGTCTGAAGGATCAGCATAAAATGCTGCACCGCCCATTTTACTGGAATAAGGCCCTGGCATGAGCTGCTATCAACTGGAAGACCGGATACCGCAAATTGATCCCACCGCATGGGTTGCACCAAACGCCGTGCTGATTGGCAGCATTCAGTGCGCCGAAGATGCCTCGGTATGGTGGAACGCCGTTTTGCGCGGTGATAACGAGCCGATCGTGATCGGTCCACGCAGTAACGTGCAGGATGGTTGCGTATTCCATACGGACCCGGGCGCCCCGCTAATCATTGAGGCTGATGTAACGATTGGCCACAAAGTGATGTTGCACGGCTGCCATATTGGCCAGGGCAGCCTGATCGGCATTGGCACCACGATCCTGAATCACGCGGTGATTGGCGAGCATTGTCTTGTTGGTGCCGGTACTCTGATTCCTGAACGTAAGGTGTACCCACCCCGCTCTCTGATTATGGGAACGCCAGGGAAAGTCGTCCGTGAACTGACGGATGAAGAAGTGGCCCGTCTGATCAATAGCGCCGCCCGCTACGTACAGAACGCCGCCCGCTACCGGGACCATCTCAAAGCCCTTTGAGACATTCAAGCCTGTTGAAATTAAACAATAGCCCCCAAAGTAACTGGCAACCTCTTACAGAAAGCACTCATGCTGCGCGAAACCGACCGTTTTGTACGATTCCACTTTCCCGAACTTTCTATCCGCGGTGCCTGGGTGCACCTGGACGACAGTTATCAGGCGCTGTGCACGGGTCGCAACTATCCGGCGGCGGTAAGCCATATGCTGGGCGAACTGGCTAGCATTACGACACTGATGGCCGGGCAACTTAAACATCCTGGTCGCCTCACCTTCCAGACCCGCGACCCCGGTCCGATCAGTCTGCTGGTAATGGATTGCACCGATAAACTCGGCCTACGCGGCACGGCCCAGTGGCGCCCGGAATATCTGGGCGAGCTGCAGAATCCGAAAGCCCCCTGTCTGAATCGTCAGGATGGTGGCGAAGAGAGCCGTCTGGTCATGACGCTGGACGCCCATCAGTTCAGCAACCCCTGGCAAAGCCATGTGCCTCTCGTTGGTCAATCACTGGCCGAAGCGTTTGCGCATTATCTGATGCAGTCCGAACAACAACCGACCGAACTCTTCCTAGCGGCCAACGGCCAACAGGCTGCTGGCCTCTTCCTGCAGAAAATGCCGGGCGCTGATGAAGCAGATGAAGATGGCTGGAACCGCCTCTGCCACATCTTCGGCACGCTCACTGAAGACGAATTACTGAGTCTGGATCCGGGGGCTTTACTGACCCGTCTGTTCCCCGAAGAGCTGATCAGTCTGGCACCGGGCCAGCCGGTGCATCACGCAGGTGAACGTAACTGGGACAAAGTGCGCGATATGCTGCGCAGCCTGGGACAACCCGAAGTGGAATCGATACTCAAAGAGCATGGCGCCGTGGTGATTAACGACGATCTGAGCAATCTGGAATACCGGTTCAGCGCCGAAGATATCGCGGCACTGTTTGCCCAGCCCAGGGAATCGGTGTCTGCCGCAGGACAGACCCTACACTAACGCGCTCCCTGATCGTTCCAGTATTCAGCAGATACCGGGATATGCAACAACCCGACTTCCTGCGCTACCTCTAGCATGAAGAAGCAACCAAACAGCAGCAGCATGGCATAACCGAGCAGCCGCTGTCCGGAAGACTGTGCTTTGCGAATGGCAATGATGCTCGGCAAAATACCAAAGAGCACCACAATGCCAAACCCGCCGGCAAAATCAATGGCCTTCAGAAAGACATCCGGATAAACCAGCGCGATCAGGAGCGGCGGCCCGAATGACAACACACGGCTAAGCATAGGGCTGGACTTGCCGAACTGGTGCTTGGTCAGGTCATCCATAAAGCCGATGAGACCAAGGCCATTGGCCAGATAGGCCGTGGTAATGGCAACCATAGCGAAGAACATGGCACACACCAGAAAGATCTGCGAACCGATGGCTTCTGCCATAGGAATCGTTGCCGGCAAATTCTTCATAAATGCGTTGATCAAACCGATCGGGCTGTTATCCAGCGGTAAGACACCAATGCCGATCATCAGCCACGTTGCATTCATCAGAAACCCCAGAACCATACCGATCAACATTGTTCGGGTGATAAGTTTGATATCCCATTTCAGGGTTTCGCAAATGGCGGGAATGATGTTGTGAAAATGGAAGGCCGTGACCAGGATCGGAATACCCGCAATAAACAATGGCCAATTATGATGCGCCAGGTTTTCGGCTTTGATATGCGAGCCGGCCATAACTGCAATCACCACAAACACCAGACATTTCAGCAGCACCAGGACGGCAATATATTTTTCCAGACGCAGCATTCCGGCCATGGAAATCAAAGTGACAATACCAAAGAAGCCCAGCATGATCCATACGGGCGCGACCGACAAATCAAAGAGATTCGTCACGATGGTGGTGATTCCCGTGAGATAAGCGGTGAGCAACCCCCATAGAATAATCAGATTAGCGACCACCGCGACCCACTTGCCCGCCGTGCCCAGATAGATCTGGTACAGGCTGGGGTAATTGAATGTCTTGTCCTGGTGAAATACCGCCTCCCGGCTCAGGATGATGGCCGAATAAAACATGGCAATACTGGTGACCAATAGACCAAGGAAGGAAGGCACAAACCCGGCCAGCCCGGTATTGATCGGCAGCGCCAGAATACCGGCACCAATCAGGTTGCCAACGATCAGAAATCCGATACTCAGAATCTGGATGCCAGATGCTTTACCGTGCATAGTCATTCTCCCGTTAATACGTTAATACGCTATTAGCAATGGCAACGCGCCAGCCCACCCAAAGAGGTTTCCCGATACTCCATCTTCATATCCCTACCCGTCTGATTCATCGCTTCTACGGCTGAATCAAGGCCAACCAGATGCCAGACCGGCAAGCCTTCCCGCGCGATCAACCAGGATGAATACGCTTTCACTGCGCCCATGGCATTGCGCTCGACACAAGGAATCTGCACATAACCCTTAACCGGGTCGCAGGTCATACCTAGATGCTGCTCCAACGCAGTTTCAGCAGCATTCTCGGCAACCAGCACTTCCGCACCATTGGCATAGGCAATCAACGCTGCCGCCATACTGGACGCTACCCCCACCTCGCCCTGACATCCCACATCGGCACCTGAAATACTGGCGTTCTCCTTGGCAATAAAGCCAACCGCTACAGACGCCAATAGGCCTTTACGAATTTCAGCCTGAGACAGTTTCTGGTGTTTACGCATTAACGTAATAATGGCTGGCAATACGCCCGCAGCACCGCAAGTGGGTGCCGTAACGACAATATGACCGCTGGCGTTTTCTTCCGCTGCTGCAAAACCATAGGCGCATAGATAAACGAGCAGACGCTCCGAGCTTTGTGGCAGGGCCTTGGCCCGCTGGTACATTAACGCGCCTTTGCGGTGCAATCCGATCGGTCCCGGCAAAAAGCCTTCTGTTTGCAAACCACGCTGCACGGCATCTTCCATGACGGCAATCACATGATCGAGCTTTGCCTCTATCTCAGCGGTGGTTGTACCTGTGATTGATTCTTCGTTGGCCATCATTAAGGCATCCAGACTGATCCGGTGCTTTTTGACCAACTTGAGCAACTCCTCGGCATTGGCATACGGATATTTTGGTTTACCTCGAGGCGAGGCCTCCCACCCTTTCCATTGCAGAAAGCCGCCGCCCACCGAGTAATACTCCCGTTCAAGCAAAACCGATTTCTCGGCATACAAGCGAATCACCATCGTATTACTGAACGGAAAATCAAATCGCGTCGGTTCATACAGCAAATCATCGACGCGGAATGTCAGCCATCGATCGCCTACGGGCATCTGAACCGGCTTCTTTTTACATAGATCGATGGAATCGAGAAAATCTGGCGCACAACTTTCGGGCGATTGCCCCAGCAACCCTGCAATCACAGCCCGATCCGTACCATGGCCTTTGCCTGTTGCTGCCAATGAGCCGTAGAGTATGACTTCAAGACGGGTTGCTTTTTCGATGTCTGCCGTCGGCAACCCCTGCGTCATCTGATAAAAGTCAAAACCAGCCTTCATGGGCCCGATGGTGTGTGAGCTGGATGGGCCCGGCCCAATTTTGAGCAACTCAAATAGCGAGGTATTGATAACGCCCATCGGTGCCTCCCGTGGCAAATGTCGTCTGCATGAAATTTTCAAATTAAAAGTAACTGGTACTTTATGTGCAACTAGCTGACAACATACTTACTACAGAAGAAACTGTGGCGCTGAGGCCTACACCCACTCAGTCAGGCGTACGTAACACCTTGCCGGGATTCATAAGCCCCTGCGGGTCCAGGGATACCTTGATCTGGCGCATGAACGCCATACTGCCGGCGGGCGCATGCTGCGCCAGCCATTCCGGCTTGAGCTGACCAATGCCATGCTCGGCAGCAATGGAACCCCCCAGGCGTTCTACCATCTCGTACACCACGGCATTCGCAGCCTCACTCTGCGCGATGAGTTCGGCGTTTCTGGCAGGATCGGCAAACGACAGATTGAAATGCAGGTTGCCATCGCCAATATGGCCAAATGCAACGATACGGATACCGGGGAAAGCTTTCTCTAAGGCTGCGGATGCGTCATCGAGAAAACGGGGTATCTGCGAAATTGGCAAACCGACATCATGCTTGATGGACAACCCTTCCCGCTTCTGCGATTCGGCCAAGCCCTTACGAATCGCCCAGATCTGCGATTGCTCGGCGGACGTCGTGGCGATATAGCCGGCACTGACCCCAGCGCCGGCACAGGCCTTTTGCCACGAGGACAATAAAGCCTGCAGGAAGTCGACATCGTGCGCCGAGACTTCGATCATCAACCCCCAGCTTTCGGGCCAGTTGCCCACTGCGGCAGGCAATACGGCCTCAGGAAGATGCTTGCGCACGAGTGATAGCGTGGCGACAGAAATGAGTTCAGAGGCGGTCTGCGCACCGGCAAAAACGGTTTGCGCCAATGCGTGGCGCTCAACCGCAGCGGCGGCATCAGGCAGATCCAGCCAGATCAGCGCACGGGCTGCCGGTAACGGGTACAGCTTCATGGTGGCCGCGGTAATCAACCCCAGCGTACCTTCGGCACCAATGAACAATTGTTTGAGGTCGTAGCCGGTATTGTCTTTACGCAGACCAGACAACTTGGACCAGAGGGTGCCATCAGGCATCACCACTTCCAGGCCCAGACATAGGTCACGGGTCATGCCATAGCGCAGCACCTGCAAGCCACCCGCATTGGTGGCGAGCGTGCCACCCAGCGTAGTGAGATGCCCTGCACCCAGGGTAAGCGGATACAGACGGTCTACCGCAGCTGCAGCATCTTTCAGTTTATCCAGCGTAACGCCGGCTTCAGCCGTGATGCTGAAATTAACCGGATCGATGGCGCGGATCCGGTTAAGCTGAGTCATGGCCATAACCACTGCCTTGCCAGAGGTATCAGGCGTTGCCCCACCGCATAGGCCGGTATTGCCGCCCTGCGGGACGATGGGCACGCCTGCGGCAACACAGAGACGGACCGCATGAGCAACCGCTTCAGTGGTCTTTGGCAGCACTACTGCTTGTGCGCGCCCTTCGTAACGGCCGCGCCAATCTTTCAGATACGGCGCCTGCGCTTCAGGCGATGTCAGCACCTGATCGGCACCTAGGCATTGCTGTAATTGTGCGATCAGGGTCATGGTGTGCAGTCTTAGTTCACAGATGCCGACAACAAGGGTTCGGCGTAAAGATCGTGATCATCGGCATCGACGATGCGTACGGCGATACGATCACCCGGTGCGCAATCGGTAAAGCCCATCACCTGAACAACGCCATCGATGTCCGGTGCTTCACGCCAGCTACGGCCGATGGCACCCTCTTCATCGACTTCATCAATGACGATGACTTCTTCGTTGCCAATGCGCTGCGCCAACTTCTCTGCGGAGATATCGGCCTGGAACTGCATCAGACGCATACGCCGCGACTCACGCTCTTCTTCGGGCACGGCGCCTGCCAGTTCATTGGCCGGCGCACCATCTACCGGTGAATAGGCAAAAGCACCCACCCGATCCAGTTGCGCTGCTTCCAGGAAGCCGAGTAGCTCCTGAAAGTCATCTTCGGTTTCGCCAGGGAAACCGGTAATGAAGGTCGAGCGGATCACTAGCTCCGGACATATCTCGCGCCAGGCTTTAATGCGCTTGAGCACATTCTCGGACGATGCCGGACGCTTCATGGCTTTGAGGATACGCTGGCTGGCGTGCTGGAATGGTATATCCAGATACGGCAGGATCTTGCCCTGAGCCATAAGCGGAATAATGTCGTCCACGCTCGGATACGGGTACACGTAATGCAGACGCACCCAGATTCCCATCTCACCCAGCGCTTCGCATAATGCCAGCAGTTGCGTCTTGACCGGACGGCCTTCCCAGAAACCCGTGCGGTATTTCACATCGACGCCGTAAGCACTGGTGTCTTGCGAAATCACCAGCACTTCTTTCACACCGGCCTTGGCCAGCGTTTCGGCTTCTTTGAGCACATCGCCAATCGGGCGCGATTCGAGATCACCTCGCAACGATGGAATGATGCAGAAGGTGCAGCGGTGGTTACAGCCTTCGGAAATTTTCAGATAGGCATAGTGCTTCGGGGTTAAACGCACACCCTGCGGCGGCACCAGATCGGTGTACGGATCATGCGGCATCGGCAAATGGTCATGCACGATGCTCATCACTTCATCCAGCGCATGCGGGCCGGTGACTGCCAGCACGTCTGGGTGTGCCGTTTCAACTACGCCTTCGCGGGCACCGAGGCATCCGGTAACAATGACTTTACCGTTTTCACGCAGGGCTTCGCCGATGGCGTCCAGCGATTCTTCTACAGCCGAATCAATAAATCCGCAGGTATTAACGACCACCAGATCCGCGCCGGCGTAGTCGCCAACGATGTCATAACCTTCCGCACGCAGGCGGGTAAGAATGCCTTCACTATCGGAAGCAGCTTTGGGGCAACCCAGGCTGACCATGCCCACCTTGGGTGTTTGTGTTTTTTTAGTCATGATCGCATTTTATCAACCTACCTGATACAGCTCTATAGCCAAAACGTTATTTATCCGCTGATATCTTCTGCCAGGCTTCAACCACCTGATTCGGCATCAGGTCATCCACATCAATAACGGCATCGGCATAATGCGCATACAGGGGTAAGCGCTCATCAATCACGCTGTGAATAGACTGCCCTGGAAGCCGCACAATACCCCGCCCTGCAAAATCACCCATACGCTCCAGCACGGTAGCTGCACGTGCGCACAAGTAAAGAATAAAGCCGATCTCCGACAAATGACGCATCGCCTGATCGCTATAAACCACGCTACCGCCCGTTGCAATAATGCACCCCGCCGCCTGGACCCGGGAAACGACCTCTGACTCAAGTTCACGAAGCACCGTCACGCCACGTTGCTCCAGCACCTGCTGTAAATTCGCGCCGGCGGCCTGTTCAATGAGTTGATCGGTATCGATGCATTGGCAACCATAACTCTTAGACAGCAGAGCCCCTACCGTCGACTTGCCCACACCAGGCAGGCCGATCAGCACTAGATTGCGATCAGGTGTCCGCGGGAAAATCGAGGTCATCTTCGTCGTCATATCAGCGCGAATCCCCTATTGAACGGCAGGCGCATTTCGCCAGCCGCCACCCAGGGCACGGAAAAGATCTACGCTAGCCTGCAGCTGGTTGCCCCGATTACGGGCATAAGCCAGGCTGGCTTCGTTGGCCACACGCTGCGCTTCCAGCACGGTGAGGTAATCTACATAGCCGCCCTGATAACGCAGGATCGATATCTGCTGGGCTTTAGTCGCCGAAGCTACCTGAACGGACAAATGTTCGCCGCTTTCGCGCGTTTGCTGTACGGAAATCATCGAGTCACCGACTTCGGCAAAAGCGGTGCGCACGGTTTTAACGTAATTGGCTACCGCTTCCTGCTGTTTACCCTTGGCAGAATCGAGCTGACCCGTTAGCAACCAGCCTGTAAATACCGGTTGCATGGCACCCAGTGTGGCCGCCCATACGGAACCGCCCGCTGAAAGGAAACTCGTAAAGCCAACGCTTTGCGCCCCATATAGGCCCGACAGCGAGAACGACGGGAAGAAGTTCGCTTTGGCGACGCCAATCTGTGCATTGGCCGATACCAGCTGTTCTTCTGCCTTGCGAACATCTGGCCGACCCTCTAGCAATTCCGAAGGTAAACCAACCGGCGGCATTGGTGGCACGGGAAGATGCTCCAGACCTCCGGCGGGGATTTTGAGATCCAGTTTGCCGGTAAGGACCGCCAACTGATTCTGGGCAATGGCCCGCTGCCGCACCAGTTCTGACTGGACGGCTTGAATGCTGGATAAGGTCGCCTGCGCCTGGTTGATATCAAGTGGTGAGACCAGGCCACCATCCAGTTTTGCCTGGGCGATACGCAAGGTATCCCGACGGGTCTGTATTGAGCTGCCGGTGACCTTGATCTGCGCATCCAGCGCCCGCAGGTTCATATAGGCTTTGGCAACGCTACCTTCCAGCACCAGGCGAACGCTATCCCGATCGAAGACACTGGCTTTGAGCTGCGCGTCGGCAGACTCCACCGTGCGACGTACCTTGCCCCACAGGTCAATTTCGTAAGAGAAGCCAACATTTCCCTGATAGTTACTATCGAGATAATCAATGCCGCTCGAAGATGCCGCCGCTCCTTGTGATGAACGTGTACCGCTACCGGCCAATGAAAGATTCGGGTACTGCGCTGAGCCCGCTTGCAGCGCCATGCCTTGTGCCTGAGCGATACGGGCAACGGCAATCTGCAGATCGGCGTTGTTGGCCAGCGCCAGTTCCTCTAGCTTGTTCAGCTCTGGATCATTAAACAGCGTCCACCAATCCTGCTGAATCGCTACCGGCGCTTTTGCGGAAGCGCCCGGCTCGGATGACTGCGGCACATCGGCGTTGTACTGCCCGGGCAGATCCATTTTAGGTCGTTCGTAGTCGGGCCCAACGGTACAGGCTGAGAGCCCTATGACGCACAATGCCCACAGCGGATAGAGACGCTTAGTCATGATGAGTCTCCTGCTTCGCTTCGCCAGGAAACAGATCCCGCTTCTTATTTCTTCCCGACAACCAAGTAAAGAAGAGCGGTATGAAAATGGTGGCGATGAAGGTAGACGCCAGCATGCCGCCGAATACGCCCGTGCCCATAGAACGCCGTGCTGCAGCGCCCGCACCCGTTGAAATAACCAGAGGGAAGACGCCGAGAATAAACGCTAACGATGTCATAACGATGGGACGGAAACGCAAGCGCGCCGCATGCAATGCCGCATCATAAACACTCATACCTTCTGCGCGTTTCTGCGACGCAAACTCCACAATCAGAATGGCATTCTTGGCTGAAAGGCCGACCAGAACCACCAGACCAATCTGGAAATAGATGTCGCTCGGCATGCCCCGTAAGAGCACAGCAAATAGCGCCCCAAACAAGGCAAAAGGCACACCAAGAATTACCGCCAGCGGCAAAGACCAGCGTTCGTATTGCGCCGCCAGAATCAAGAAGACCATGATGATGCCAAAGACAAAAGCCAGGCCGGAGGTATTACCCGTACGGATTTGCTGGAAGGCCTGCCCGGACCAGGCCAGATCGTAGCCGGGCGGCAAGGTTTCATTGGCTACTTCCTGCACGATCCGGATGGCATCACCCGAACTGACTCCCGGCACACCATTCCCCAGGAATTTGGCAGAGAGCACGCCGTTGAATCGTTCCAGCTGTTCCGGACCAATCACGGAACTGGTTTTAATCAATGCAGATACGGGCACCATCGCTCCGTTGTCTGCGCGCACATAAATCTGCCCCAGGTCGGTTGGTTTGGCCCGATAAAGCGCATCGGCCTGCATCTGCACGCGATACGTGCGCCCGCTGATATTGAAGTCATTCACATACAGCGAACCCATGCTGGCCTGCAGCGCCTGATACACATCAGCCACAGGGATACCTAGTGAGATCGCCTTGCTTTCATCCACTTCGACATAAAGCTGCGGTGAGGTCGGTCGGAAGAAAGAGTTAATCCCAGTGAGTTCAGGTCGCTTCTTTAACGCATCACCCAGCGCACCTGAAACTTTGGCCAGTTTCTGCACGGAGTCATCACCGCGTGACTGAACATAAAACTCGAAACCACCGGCCGAACCAATCCCCCGTATGGCGGGCGGGTTGAACACCAGTGCCATACCGTCACGCAGCGTCATACCCAGACCGGTGAAAATTTTTGCCATCGTGGTCGAATCGGTCTCACGCACGGACCAGTCCTTGAGTGGGATAAAGACGGTACCGGCATTCGGTCGCATACCGCCACCAATAATGTCGTTACCGGCAATCACGAAAACCTTATCAACGCCGGGATTCTGTACAACGGCTTCCTGAAAAGCCAGACCCGATTTTTCGGTACGTTGCAGGCTGGCACCATCCGGCAAGACCAGTGCACTGATCAGATAGCCCTGGTCTTCCGGTGGCACAAAACCACCTGGAACCAACCGGTACATGAGCAGGCAACCCAGCACCACGGCCGTGAATACACTGGTACCGATGATGCGGTGATGCAATGTTTTATCGACCAGTCTGGTGTAACTATCCGTCAACCTGGCAAACATCTCATTGAATGGTTTGAAAACTTCATAAGGCTCATCGTGCTTATTACTGAGCAGCACACCGCACAAGGCCGGCGTGAGTGTCAGCGCAACAATGCCCGACAGGGTCACAGCAATGGCCACGGTAACGGCAAACTGCTGATAGAGCTTACCGGCAATACCGCCCAGGAACGCTACCGGAATAAACACGGCGCTGAGCACGAGCACGATGGCAACAACAGCGCCAGAGACTTCACGCATAGCCTCAACAGCTGCCTGCTTGGGCGGCAGGCGACGCTCTTTCATCAGACGTTCGACGTTTTCCAATACGACAATGGCATCATCAACCACAATACCAATGGCCAGCACCATGGCGAACAGCGTGAGGGTATTAATCGAAAAGCCCAGTACCCACAGCCCGGCAAAGGTGCCAATCAGAGATACAGGCACGGCCAATAAAGGAATAAGCGTGGCACGCCAGTTCTGCAAAAACAGGAATACAACGGCCGCTACCAGAATCATGGCTTCGACCAGTGTTACGACAACTTCATGAATCGACGCGTTGACGAACTTGGTGGTGTCATAGGGAATGACGTAATCCACACCGGATGGAAAGCGGGTCTTGAGCTGCTCGAGTTTGTTGCGTACCCGTTCTGCCGTTTCCAGGGCATTGGCCCCGGACTGCAGGAAGATCGCCACGCTGGCCACCGGTTTACCCAGCAAGGTGGTGTTGGCATCGTAGTTGGCAGCACCCAGTTCGATACGTGCGACATCTTTGAGGCGGAGCGTGCCCGAGGGCCCTTTGGATCGAAGGACAATATCGCCAAACTGTTCGGGTGTTGCCAACCGACCTTTGGCTGTAACGGTATAGACCAGTTGCTGGCCCTGCTGCGCAGGCTCCTGACCAATCTTGCCCGCAACGTTCTGCTTGTTCTGGGCACTAATGGCTGCCGAAATATCCGCAGTGGTGATACCGAGCTGGGCCATTTTGTCCGGACGTAGCCAGATGCGCATCGAATAATCTTTGGCACCGAGGATTTGTGCATCCCCTACCCCTGGCAGACGCTTGAGCTCATCGAGCATGTTGATGAGGACATAGTTCGACAGGAATAGCGCCGGGCGACTATTGTCAGGAGAGGTCGTCGTTGCGACTAGCAGAATATCGTTAGAGCGCTTCTGTACCGTGACACCGAACTGACGCACGATATCTGGCAGACGGGGTTCGGCGATCTTTACACGGTTATTGACGTTCACCGTCGCCATATCGACGTTGGTGCCCACCTCAAAAGTTGCCGTGACCGTTAACGAACCATTCGATGCAGCGGTAGAACTGAAATAGATCAGGTTTTCAACACCGGATAACTGCTCTTCGATCGGACCCGCCACTGTACGCATCAGGGTTTCTGTCGAAGCCCCCGGATAGTTTGCCGAAATAATAACGGTTGGCGGTGCAATCTCAGGATAGTGTGCCACCGGCAGCACACGACCAGCGACCAGACCGGCCAGCACGATGACGATCGAGATCACCGCCGCAAAAATCGGCCGATGAATAAAGAAGCGCGAAAACACGATTAACCGCCCTTACTTTGCACCAGGTGCTGCATTAACAGGCGCTGGAACAACGCTGGCGCCCGGACGGATTTTGATGATGTTGTCGACAACGATCTTCATGCCGGGTTGCAAGCCCCCCAGAATGATCCAGTCTTTGCCGAACCAGACACCCGGTTTAATCGGCGTTGGAATCACTTTGCCGTCCTCACCCATCACCCAGACCATAAAGCCCTTGTCTGACTGAATCACCGCTGCCTGCGGCACCAGGTAGACGTTTTCCAACTTGCCCGTACTAATGCGGGCGCGCAGGAACTGCCCCGGCAAGAGTTTCTCATCGGGGTTGGCGAAGGTTGCACGCAATTGCTGTGTACCGAGCTTCTGATCAATAAAGGTCGACTGGAAATTGATCTTGCCGATCTCCGGATAGATCGAGCCATCATCCATCACGAGCTGCACCGTGGTGTCTGCTGCAGGGTCCAGACGACCGCCCGGCAGGTTGGCTGTTTCGTTATCAGACAGGCCGAAGCGGATCCAGATCGGGTTCACCTGGTGCAGTGTTGTGAGCAGGCTGCCATCGGCATTGGTGCTGATCAGATTACCTTCCGAACGAACCGCACGCCCGGCAACCCCACTGACAGGCGCCGTAACGGTGGTCCATTGCAGATTCAACTGCGCTTCTTTCAGATTGGCCTGAGCGATTTCATTGGCCGAAACTGCGTCGTCCATTTCTTTGCGACTAACGGCCTGCTGTGTGTAGAGTTTTTTCAGACGAGCAGCTTCGCGCGCTGTCTGGGTAGCCTTGGCCTGGGCTTCTTCAAGCTTGATACGGAACGGCGCGGGATCGATCTGGAACAGCGGCTGTCCGGCACTTACCTTCTGGCCTTCTTCATACAGGCGCTTAACCAGTATGCCGCCGACTCGGGCACGCACTTCTGTCTCGTTAGCACCTTCGGCCTGAGCCATCACTTCGATGATATTAGGTACTGTTGTAGGCTCGGCAACCAGCAAAGTTACAGGGACAGGTGGTGGTGCCTTAGGCATTTTCTGCCAGTAGGACCAGCCATTCCAGGCAATGACGACGATCAGCAATGCGCCGCCCCAGAGCAGCGTTCTGCGCCGATGCTGTTGCCATTGCACCTGACAAAATCGTTGCGCCTTCTGGTACGCAGGTTGCTCTGTGAGCACCCGGAATTTAGGCGACAGAATGGCAAGCTGCTGGCTTAACCAGACTTTAATGCGTGGCGGTTTAACAGACATGAGGCATCCGGCTGATAGCAAAAGCAGAATCCGAGATTATATACATTTCCGCATGTATGTATATTCACTTATAATCGGCAGGGTTATCACTCATCCTGATTTGAATATCTAACGAATCGACCTCATGGCACGCAGAACCAAAGAAGCGGCTCTTGAAACCCGCGCACAGATCATCGATGCTGCGCGACGCGTGTTTCATGCCGAAGGCGTAAACCGTTCAACCCTGGACAAAGTCGCCAAAGCGGCCGGCGTAACGCGTGGCGCTGTGTACTGGTACTTTGCCAACAAGGCAGAGATTTTCCTTGCGGTAAAACAAACATACACCAGTGAGTTTGACCAGCTTCAATCCCTGCTTACGCCACAGGCTGACGAGTCACCCCTCTCCGCACTCGGCAACTACCTGCAGCAACTGTTCAGCGCCCTGCTCTCCAACACAGCCGCCAGAGAAACCTACGAGATCATGATGCTGCGTTGCGAGTACGTCGAAGAATTTGGCGAGGTGCTCCAGATCATTACCGAACCTTGCACAGATATCCTGGAGGCATTCGATCGGCTTTATCGGGAAGCTGTAACACGTAAGGAGTTGAAACCCGGTCTTGACCCTGCCCTGATGGCGCTCGACACCCTGGCTTTTGCCCGGGGGACTTTGCGCGCTATTCTCTCTGGCCAGCAACACATTTACGGCACGGCCATCCAGCCCTTAATCCGGGCACATATCGACTTGCGTCGCGCCTAAAAAAACAAAGGCTCCGAATCTCGGAGCCTTGTTACAACAACAGCAGAAGCCGTTATTTGTTCGGCGTGATGCCCTGGAACATATTGCGCGCCTGCGTCTGTATCTGGCTCTGCATGTTCTGAACCATCTTCTGGCTCTGATCCATATACGCCGACATCAGGCTCTGCATGGCAGGTCCCTGATAAGTCAGGAACTGCGACCATAGGTCACTGCTGTTACTGTTGCCTTGCATCTTTTTCTGGAAATCAACAAAAGCGGTCATGTTCGTTTCCAGGTACTGACCCAGTACCGACTGCATCGCATTGCCGTATAGACGGATCATATGCGACAGCACTTCGCTACTGAAAATTGGGACGCCGCCACTCTCTTCTTCAAGAATGATTTGCAGCAGAATCGCACGCGTTAAATCATCGCCTGTCTTGGCATCAACAACCATAAAGTTCTCGTGCTGAAGCACCAGTTCCTTGATGTCTGCGAGCGTAATGTAAGCACTCGTACGGGTATCGTACAAACGACGATTGGGATACTTCTTGATCAAACGTTGAGATTCAGTCATGCACCTGGCCTTGAAACAAAATTCACGAATGTGTTGGACAAAACAGTTTTTAAATGTTGCACATTTTGCAACGCATTATAAAAGGAAAAACCCCGTGAGTACAACTCGCCGGGGCTTTTAAATCAACAAGATGCAATCAGCATATTACTGCGACTGCACCTTGGGTTTGACCTATTACTGGTAGTACAAACCGCCATTGATGTTCATGGTGGCACCAGTGATGAAGCCAGCCAGATCCGAAGCCAGATAAACGGCCAGACCGGCGATTTCTTCAGGCTTGGCCAGACGCTTCATTGGCACGGTGTCAACGATGCTTTGCAGGATGTCTTCACGGATGGCCATAACCATCTTGGTGGCAACGTAGCCCGGGGTGATGGCGTTAACCGTAACACCCTTCGTAGCCATTTCGGCAGCCAGTGCCTTGGTGAAACCGATAACGCCGGCCTTGGCAGCCGAGTAGTTGGTTTGACCGGCCTGACCCTTAACGCCATTAACCGAAGAAATGTTGATCACACGACCCCAGCCCTTTTCGGCCATCTTGGCGGCGAAAGGCTGTGTCACGTTATAAACGCTGTTCAGGTTGGTGTTGATGACTGCGTCCCACTGACCCTTGTCCATCTTGGTGAAGAACTTGTCGCGGGTGATACCGGCATTGTTTACCAGAACGTCGATCACGCCACCCGCCAGCTTTTCAGCTTCGGCAGCGGCTGCAACACACGATTCATAGTTACCAACATCACAGGCCACTGGAATGAAGTTGGTGAAACCTTCAGCCTTTTGCTCGGCAAGCCAGGCTTCTTTGTCGTCGAACTCAGGGTGATAAGCGGCAACAACCTTATAACCAGCCTTGTCGAAAGCCTGACAGAAAGAGGTACCCAGGCCACCCATGGCGCCGGTGACGAATGCGATGTGCTGCGACATGTAAACATCCTTTCAAATTTGAAAACAAAAAAATCAAGCTACAAGACCGGTATTGAATACCCTGCTACGCAGTAAGTGTATCCATTGTTTTGTCGCGCAGCAACAATTGCATTACCGCTGCGTTACATAACGGCCGGGTGCTGCCTCGATCGGCGTATAGGATTTATTACCCAAAGCCTTCGGCGCAGCCTTCTCGCCACCTTTGAAATCAGCCAGCCAGGCCGACCAGTCTGACCACCAGCTACCCGGCTTTTCTGTCGAAGAGGCTGCCCATTGCTCGGCATCTCCCTTCAGATCGCCATCAACCCAGTAACTACGGCGGTTTTTGGAAGCAGGATTAATCACACCGGCAATGTGACCACTGGCGCCAAGAACAAAGCGATGGGAGCCCGTCAGCAGTCTGGTCACCAGATAGGCTGTTTGCCATGGGACGATATGATCTTCACGTGCCGCGAACAGATAAGTCGGCATATCCAGTCGACCCAGATCAACCGGTTGATCACAGAGTTTGAGCTCGCCCGGAACGCGCAAGCGGTTTTCCAGATAGGTATTGCGCAGGTACCAGCAAGCCATTGGGCCAGGCAAGCCCGTAGAGTCGGCATTCCAGTAAAGAATGTCGAAAGCCTGCGGGGTGTTACCCAGAAGATAATTGCCCGAAACGTACGGCCAGACCAGATCATTAGGGCGCAGCGACGAGAACATCGTCATGAGCTCCCTGCCCTCAAGCAACCCGCCCTTACCAATGGCAGCCTCACGTGCAGCCACAGACGGTGCATCAACGAAGATATCGATATCACCGGTATCGGCAAAATCAAGCATGGTCGTGAGCAAGGTCAATGAGGCGGCTGGCTTTTCACCCTTGGCAGCCAATACGGCCAGGGCTGATGAGAGCAGCGTGCCACCAATACAGAAGCCCAGCATATTCATGGTCTTGCTACCGCTGATCGCCTGAACAACCGGAATGGCGGAGAATGGGCCTAGATCCAGATAGTTATCCCAGGTGCGGTGCGCATCTTCCTTGCCCGGATTTTTCCAGGAAATCAGAAAGACGGTGTGACCCGCTTCAACGGCATAGCGCACCAGAGACGATTCCGGCTGCAGATCCATAATGTAGAAGCGATTGATACATGGCGGCGTAATGAGCAATGGGCGCTTACCCACCTTAGCCGTGAGCGGTGCATATTGAATCAGCTGGATCAGCTCGTTTTCATAGACAACCGCGCCTTCGGTCGTAGCAAGATTTTTTCCGACTTCAAAGGCTGTTTCGTCCGAAGTACTGATACGTCCCTTCGCCAGATCCTTCAGCAGATTATTGATGCCTTCGGTGATCGAACGCCCTTCGGTCTTCAAAGCCTTCTGAATAACTTCCGGGTTAGTTGCTGCAAAGTTACTGGGGGACAACGCGTCTACAAACTGACTCGTCAGAAAACGGATTCTTGCTGATTCCTTGGTGTCTTCGCTTGGCAGAATTTCTGCCAGACTATTCAGGAAGCGACTATTCAAAACATAAGCCTGACGCATGTAATCATGCACGGGGCTAGACGACCAGGAGGCATCGGCAAAACGACGATCTTTGGCAATGCCGCTAACCACGGGCGCTGCCTCATCATCCTGTTTACGGTTGAGCATCTGTTGCCATAGCTGCTGATGCGCCGCCATGAGGTCGTTAACCATCGGCTGGAATTTTTCGTTCGGCGGCGTCAGCGAGCCAATGCCGCGCATCTGATCCTGAGGTAGCTTATCTTCCAGAAAGCCCGTGAGGGTTTTAGTGAGTGCTTCAATCTGTTTCGGCAGGTCGGTGACACCCTGCATACCTGGCCAGAATGGGTTCTGAAATGACATCATGTTGCCCTACTCCCCGATGAGGGTCTGAACGACCTGAATTGAAAATACACCTAAAAGAATCATACCGATCTGCAATCCGGTGGCTTTGAGTTCCGGACGCTTGTGTAAACCCGGAATCAGGTCGGCAACGGAAACATACAGCAGACTGGCCGCTGCCAGTGCCAGCATTGTCGGTACCCAGCTTTCCAGACCAGACATCAACAAGTAAGCAATCACGGCACCGGCCAGCGTGGCTACGCTCGAGACAACATTAAGCAGAATGGCTTTGAAACGGCTGAAACCCGAATGCAGCAAAATAACAAAGTCACCGGTTTCCTGAGGAATCTCGTGGGCAATGATGGCCAGCGCTGTAACGATACCCACCTCGGTACTGGCAGAAAACGCCGCTGCAATCAGAATGCCATCTACGAAGTTGTGCACCACATCCCCTAAAAGGATGAGCCAGCCAGATGTCTTGACGCCATGGCTATGCGCCGGATGTTCATGAGCTTCACAGTGATGCTCGTGGCAATGGCGCCAGAGCACGAGCTTTTCAAGTAAAAAGAAAAACAGAATGCCGCCCAGCACGGTGGTGGTGATCTGTTGAACATTGGTTGCATGTTCAAAGGCATGCGGCAGCAAGTCCAGAAACACCGCACCCAGCATGGCGCCGATGGCATAGGACACCAGAATCGGCACAATGCGCGGATGCGATGCCAATGAGACCAGTAATGAAACGACGACACTGGCAACAGTGCCGGCAAGGCACATCAGCACAATCCAGGTGATCGGAGTAAAAGTCATAACGGACATCTGACGTCGTTGAGTAGGAAGACGGTGATTATAAGGGTCAAGGTTTGATCCAGATCATGGTCGCCATGCGACCCGTTACCTGATCTCGCCGGAAGGAATAAAAACGGTCTGACTGGGTATAGGTGCAGCAGCCACTCGGTGTGACGCTGTTTAGCCCCAGGGCATATAGTTTTGCCGTAGCGATGCCCGGTAAATCAGCCAGCCATTTGCCCGCAGCGCCCGGTTTGAAATAGGTGCCATTTGCCGCTTCCAGGCTAACAAAGGCATCGCGCACATCATCACCGACTTCAAAAGCCCCTGGGCCTATTGCCGGCCCCAGCCAGGCAAGCAGATCCTCAGGCTGGCCATGAATGCTCGAAGTCATTTTATGAACCAGTGCTTCCAGCACACCTGCAGCCAGCCCACGCCAACCGGCATGCGCCGCACCGACGACACGCCCGGCTTTATCGGCAAACAACACCGGCAGGCAATCGGCTGTCATGACGGCACAAACCACGCCCGGCGTCGTAGTCATTACCGCATCGGCTTCAAGCGATACGTCATTACCGGTGATTGGCTGTTCGAGAACACGCGTGCCATGTACCTGATTCAACCAGACCGGTTGTGCCGGCACCACCTGCAACAAGCGATTTCTATTTTCAGTCACAGCGGTTGGATCATCGCCCACATGCTGGCCGAGATTAAATCCGCCATAGGGCATGGGTCCAATACCCCGGCAGGTTTGCCAGGCTTCAACACCGGATGGCATAGGCCAATCCGGCACGAAGCCCGGCACATCCTTAGGCATTGTCTGCCAGATCGCGCAGATCGTTAATCAGATCAGCCATATCGGGCGGTGGCTGGACAGTCCACTTCATAGCCTCACCCGTTTCCGGATGAATCAGACCCAGCTGACGGGCATGCAATGCCTGGCGTGGGAAATTCATGGCCGGCTCAGGCAATGGATAACGTCTGCCTGCAATATAAGTGGTGTCGCCCACTAACGGATTACCCAGAAATCCCATATGGACACGAATCTGGTGCGTGCGGCCCGTTTCGAGCACACACTCGACAAGGCTGCAACCGGGGTACATTTCCAGAAGCCGGTAATGGGTAATGGCTTCTTTGCCCTGGCTGGTGACCGACATGCGGGTACGTTGGCGCTGATCTCTGCCCACAGGGGCATTCACCGTGCCATCCACCCGCGGCACGCCGCAAACTACCGCACGATAGAGGCGTTTGACGGTACGCGCCTGTAGCTGACGCACGAGATTAGTATGAGCCGTCAGCGTTTTGGCAACCACCATCAGGCCGGAGGTATCTTTATCCAGACGATGAACAATGCCGGCGCGCGGCAAATGCGTAAAAACGGGGTCATAGGCCAGTAGGCCATTGAGCAGGGTTCCCTGCCAATTACCTGCCGCAGGGTGCACTACCAGGCCGGCAGGTTTGTTGATCACGAGGATGTGTTCATCTTCGTAAACCACATGCAAATCCATCGGTTCCGGCAAAAAGGTACCTGCCTGGGCCTCGGTCAGCACCTGATCAACCCGAACAGTCAGATTTTCGCTGCCATAAATCTTGTGCTTAGGCTCCAGCACCGGCTTGCCATCCACCAGTATGCGGCCCGCTTTAATCCATTGCTGCAGGCGGTTACGGGAGTGCTCGGGAATCATCTCGGCCAGCACCTGATCGAGGCGTCCGCCCTGAGTGGCGACCAGTTCTAGCGTGATATCATCGACACTATTGTCTTCTAGGTCATCAAACGCCTCGGGCGTATCGATGTCTTCGGGGTAAGGCTGCGTTTTCATTGTGCGTAGTCTATCGTTTTCAGGCCGTTCAGGCCATTTTTTAGGTTAGTTTCAGGCTTCAAACCCACGCTTATTTCGCAAAAAAGCATGCCGCATACCACCCCGTCATCGATCCTGCGCACATTTCGTCGCTTTGTACTGCTCGGTCTCACCTTGAGCGTGCTGAGTAGTTGCGCGTTATTTCAGGAAGATACGGACCCGACCAAGGGCTGGTCGGCCAACAAGCTTTACACCACGGCGAAAGAGTCTCTGGACGAAGGCAACTACGAGCAAGCCGTAAAGTTCTACGAAAAACTGGAAGCACGTTACCCGTATGGTACGTATGCGCAACAGGCGCAAATCGAAACGGCCTACGCGCACTACAAGGCGAATGAACCCGCCCCCGCTATTGCTGCCTGCGACCGCTTCATCAAATTACACCCGAACCATCCGAATCTGGACTATGTGTATTACCTGAAAGGGATGATCGGCTTTAACGAAGATCTGGGTTATGGCGGTTACATCATGCAGCAGGATCCGACAGAACGCGATCCGAAAAGCATGCGCGAATCATTCATCGCGTTCAAGTATCTGTACGACAACTTCCCTAACAGCAAATACCGGGACGATGGCGCAAAACGAATGATCTGGCTGGTTAACGCCCTCGCCTCACACGACCTGCACGTTGCCAACTATTACGTACGCCGTGGCGCCTGGCTGGCAGCGGCCAATCGTGCGCAAGACGTTGTACGTAACTACCCGGACGCCCCTGCCGTTGAAGAAGCCCTTGCCGTAATGAGCTATAGCTATGGTCAACTGGGATTACCTGATCTACAGAACGATAGTGATCGTATTCTCAAGCACAACTATCCGAACAGCCGCTTCCTCACCGAAGGCATCCAACGCTCCAAGCCCTGGTATCAGCTTTACTAATTACCGATCAGGTGCTTTTGAAGTGATCGCGCATTTTGCGTAATGCCGCAAATACTTCATTCGGTGTATTGTCATCGGCAAGACAGGCGGATGCAGCCAAGGCTGGTTGATCAGCACGTAAAAACGGATTGGTTGCAAGCTCTTCTGCCAGTAACAGCGGCAAGGTCGATTCTCCCGCTAGCCTCAAGGCTCGGATACGTTCGCCGCGTTTGATCAGCTCGGTATTATCCGGGTCGACCTTAAGCGCAAACGGCAAATTAATCGCCGTGTATTCGTGTGCACAGTAAATACGTGTCGCAGGATCCAGTCTGACAACCTGTCCAAGAGCTGCATACATCTGATCCGCGGAGCCTTCGAAGAGGCGGCCACAACCCAGTCCAAAGAGTAGGTCTCCCGAGAACAATGCCGGTGGATTGCACCCGGATTTCTCGGGAATCAAATACGCCAGATGACCCCGAGTATGCCCGGCTACCGGCAGCACATCAGCCACAATGCCAGAGCCAATAGAAAATTTCTCACCACCTTTAAGCGGATGGTTCACGCTAGGAATCTTTTCTGCCGCGGGCCCATAGACGCGAACATCACACGCTGGACGCACCTGCTTTACCCAGGCCAGTATGTCGGCCACGCCACCCGTGTGATCCGCATGGTGATGGGTTAACAAAATGCTTTCCGGCACCAGCTGGTGGCGCTTGCAATAGTCAATCACCGGTGCCGCATCACCCGGGTCGACCACACAGACCGATGTACTCAGTTCGACACTAAGATCCGTTGGCTTGATGAGCCAGATCACATTATCGTCAAACGCAGGAATGGCAACCACCGTTAAAGCCTGATGATCTAAAACTGGGTAGGGATTCTTCATAGAATGAGGGCAATGCACGTTAAACTGATGCCTCATTGTCCCTGTGCAATTACGGATGTCAAACACGCTATTTCCGCAAACTCATAACGACTGGTTTAAAACCCCTGCTGGTCGCTACGTTGCCAAGTGGGCTTTGAGCACCACGGAAACATTGTTGATTGATGTTTTCGGAATGCAGGCGGCACAAGTGGGTTGTGAATCGCTGGATTTGCTAGCCACAAACAGAGTTCAGCATCGTTTTCGCTGCATCACAGCCAATCATGGTGTAAACACCCTACAGGGTGGTTCTACGCCACTGGCCGTAGAAATACACGCCTCTGCACTGCCCTTTGAGTCTGACAGCATGGATCTGATCGTTCTGCCGTTCATGCTGGAAGTCCACCCTGATCCACACCAGGTATTAAGAGAAGCCTATCGGGTGCTTCGTCCCGAAGGGCAGCTCATCATTCTCGGGTTTAATCCTTTGTCGTTATGGGGTGTACGAAACTATCTGAGCCGCCTCGCCACGCCAGACCGGACTAATTTCCCCTGGCCGGGCAACTATCTTTCGGTGTTACGCATCAAAGACTGGCTCAAATTACTGGACTTTGAAGTGGCCCGTGGCCATTTCGGATGTTATGCCCCGCCCTGCAACCGCGACAGCACCTACACACACTTCAACTGGCTGGAACTTGCCGGCAACCGCTGGTGGGCATTTGCCGGCGCTTGCTATGCCGTTACGGCTATAAAACGCATTCCGGGTATGACCTTGCTCACCCCGAGCTGGGTAACGAACAACGCTAAAATCAACGCAAAGGCATCACTGCTTGCCGAAAAGAACCAGAAAACTTCATCATGAATCCTGAAACCCAATCCCCTGACGTAATCCAGATTTTTTCCGACGGCGCCTGTCGTGGCAACCCCGGCCCAGGCGGCTGGGGTACCCTGCTCCGCTATCGTGGCCACGAAAAAACCCTGCATGGTGGGGAACCGGACACCACGAACAATCGCATGGAGTTGCAGGCCGTTATTTCGGGTCTTGCGGCACTTAAGCCAGACAACGCAACGCCCGTTGAAGTACATACCGACTCCAAATACGTACAACAGGGCATGCAATCCTGGATTCACGGTTGGAAGCGTAATGGCTGGAAAACATCTGACAAAAAACCGGTTAAAAACGCCGACCTCTGGCAGCAGCTGGATGCGCTAGCAGCCAAGTTTTCGGTCAGCTGGCACTGGGTTAAAGGCCATGCCGGACACCCCGAAAACGAGCGTGCAGACCAGCTGGCCAACCAGGGCATCGATGAGCTCACAAGCCTGTAAAATGCAGGCTTAACCCGAATAAAAAACCATGCGCCAGATTATTCTTGATACCGAAACGACCGGCCTAGACCACCGACTTGGTCACCGCATTATTGAAGTTGCGGGCGTCGAAGTCGTTAACCGTCGTCTGACCAACCGTCATTTTCACCATTATGTGAATCCGGACCGCGACATCGATGAAGGTGCCCAGGCAGTTCACGGTATCAGTCGTGAATTTCTGGCCGACAAACCCCGCTTTGCTGACATTGCCGATAGCTTTCTGGATTTCATTGACGGCGCCGAATTAGTTATTCACAACGCCCCCTTTGACATTGGCTTTCTGAATGCTGAACTGGAGCTCCTGGGCAAACCACCCGTCAACCAGTTCTGCGACAAAGTCACTGACACGTTGAAGATGGCACGGGATAACTACCCTGGCAAACGTAATAGTCTGGATGCACTGTGTGAACGTCTGGAAATTGATAACTCCAAACGTAACCTGCACGGCGCCCTACTCGATGCCGAGCTACTGGCTGACGTTTACCTGGTCATGACTCGTGGCCAGGATGGTTTCGCCATGGTATTTGAAGAATCGGCAGAAACGATTGCATTCAACGCAGATTCAAGCCGTCTCAAGCAACTACGCATCCAGACTGCTGACGATAGCGAACTACAGGAACATCAGAAGGTGCTGGAACAGATTCAGAAAGAGTCTGGCGGCAAATGCCTGTGGTTAAGCGAACCCGCTCAAAACTAAACAGATTCAATACGTCTCAACCCGTATGCCTGAAACGGCATACACGAACTTTTATTAGCTGACATTCATGCCATTAATCATTGACGCGCAAATCGCCAAAGAACTCCAGGTTAAAACCGAACAGGTTAAAGCCGCCATTCAACTCCTCGACGAAGGTGCGACCGTTCCCTTTATTGCGCGTTACCGTAAAGAAGTCACCGGTGGCCTGGATGACACGCAGCTACGCCACCTGGAAGAGCGTCTGATTTATTTGCGCGAGCTTGAAGATCGTCGCAACAGCATCCTGGCTTCCATTGAAGAGCAAGGCAAGCTGACACCAGAACTCAAGGCCGACATCGACGCCGCTGAAACCAAGCAACGCCTGGAAGATCTATACCTGCCCTACAAACAGAAACGCCGCACGAAGGCACAGATTGCGCGTGAGGCAGGCATTGAACCACTGGCCGACGCCCTGCTAGAAAACCCGGAGCTGACACCGGAAGCAGAAGCTGAAAAATTTCTCAACGTCGATGCCGGCTTTGCCGATGCCAAAGCGGTGCTGGATGGTGCACGCCAGATATTGATGGAACGCTTTGCAGAAGACCCCGAACTGGTTGGCCAACTGCGTGAGTATCTGAATGAACACGGCATGGTGCAATCAAAGGTCGTGGAAGGCAAAGAAACCGAAGGTGCCAAGTTCCGCGACTGGTTTGATTTCTCCGAACCGCTTAACAGCATGCCATCGCACCGGGCATTGGCGCTGCTGCGCGGTCGCAACGAAGGCTTCCTGCAAGTATCGCTAGTGCTGGATAGCGAGCTTGATCAAGAGACGCCTTCAACTGCACCTAACCCTTGTGAGCAACGCATAGCTAATCGATTCGGTATCAAACAGCAATCACGCCCGGCAGATAAATGGTTGAACGACACCGTCCGCTGGACATGGCGCGTAAAACTCTCGCTACATCTCGAACTCGATCTCATGGGTCAGTTACGCGAGAAGTCGGAAGAGGAAGCCATCCGTATTTTCGGCAAGAACCTTAAAGACCTCTTGTTGGCAGCGCCTGCCGGGCAACACGTCACCATGGGGGTCGACCCCGGCATCCGTACCGGCTGCAAAATCGCTGTTGTCGATGCAACAGGCAAACTCCTCGACACTGAAACCATCTACCCGCATGAACCGCGCCGCGATTGGGCGGGCTCCATGACCACCATCGCAGCCCTGGCCAAGAAGCACGGTGTCACACTTGTCGCCATTGGTAACGGCACCGCCAGCCGCGAGACTGACAAGCTCATCATCGACACCATGAAGCAGTTCACCGACATCAAGATGACGAAAATCGTTGTCTCCGAAGCTGGCGCTTCGGTTTATTCCGCCTCCGAACTGGCTGCCCGTGAATTCCCGCAACTGGACGTTTCGCTCCGTGGTGCCGTCTCTATTGCCCGCCGCCTACAAGATCCACTCGCTGAACTGGTGAAGATTGAACCTAAATCGATTGGTGTCGGCCAATACCAGCATGATGTATCCCAGCTCAAACTGGCTCGCAGCCTGGATGCCGTGGTCGAAGATTGCGTTAACGCCGTCGGCGTAGATGTGAACACCGCTTCTGCCCCATTACTGACACGCATCTCCGGCCTGAACACCACTCTGGCCAGCAATATCGTCAGCTATCGTGATGCCCATGGCGCTTTCAAGACCCGTCAGGAGCTTCTCAGCGTGCCTCGCCTTGGCGATAAAACCTTCGAACAAGCGGCTGGCTTCTTACGCATTCGTGATGGTGAAAACCCGCTCGATGCTTCATCGGTGCACCCAGAAGCCTACCCCGTCGTCGAGAAGATGATTGCGGATCTAAAGCAACCCATCAAATCCATCATGGGTAACAACAGCGTTCTACGTTCACTGAGCGCTGCCAAATATACCGATGAGCGTTTTGGTCTACCCACTGTGCAGGATATTTTCAAAGAACTGGAAAAACCGGGTCGTGACCCACGTCCGGAATTCCGCACAGCCAGTTTTGCTGATGGCGTAGAGGAAGTAAAGGATCTGGTCCCCGGCATGATGCTTGAAGGCGTGGTCACCAACGTCGCCGCCTTTGGTGCCTTTGTAGATATTGGTGTGCATCAGGATGGCCTGGTGCATATCTCTGCCCTATCAAACACCTTTGTCAAAGATCCACATGAAGTGGTTAAGGCTGGCCAGGTTGTACGCGTTAAAGTTCTGGAAGTAGATCTACCGCGTAAACGGATCGCGTTAACCATGCGCATGAGCGACGAAGCTGCGACGAAGCGGGAACGTCACGATAACGCACCGGGCGGCAACCGCAGCCAGCAGCAACGACCCCGTGACAATGCCCCGCACAAAGCACCTCGCCAGCAAGCGGCTCCCATGAATAACGCCATGGCTGAGGCTTTGGCCAAATTGAGGAAGTAGCCATGATCACGGTTTACGGCATTAAAAACTGCGACACCATGAAGAAAGCCTTTGCCTGGCTCGAAGCGAATGGTGTTGCCTACACCTTCGTTGATTACAAAAAAGCAGGCGTGGCCGAAACGCATCTGCCGGATTGGATCAAACGCGCCGGTTGGGAAAAGCTCCTCAACACACGTGGGCTCATGTGGAAAAAGCTCACCGATGAAGAGCGTGCGGATGTGGATGCCGCCAAAGCACATCGACTGATGATGCAGTACCCGAGCATGATCAAACGCCCGATCCTGGATACCGGCAAGAAACTACTGGTCGGCTTTGACCCTGACACCTATGCCGCAGAACTCAAGTAACAGCGAGCCGGTTTGCCCATGGTGTACAGGCTTTGATCTGTATCGCCAGTACCATGATGAAGAATGGGGTGTGCCTCTACGAGACGACCTCGCCCTCTTTGAATTGCTGATTCTTGAAGGTGCCCAAGCCGGGCTTTCATGGTCAACCGTGCTTAAAAAGCGTGAGCACTATCGCCGCGTATTTGATGGCTTTCAACCTGAGGTTATTGCCCATTACGATGAAGCCAAAGTAGCCGCCCTACTCGCAGACCCCGGGATCATTCGTAACCGTGCAAAGGTCGCGGCCACGATCCAGAATGCCAAAGCCTTTCTTGCTATCAAAGAGTCGGGGCAATCTTTCAGCGACACTCTATGGCAATTTGTAGACAACACGCCAATTCAGAACCACTGGGTCAACATGGGTGAAGTCCCAACCAGCACACCGCAAGCCGTTGCCATGAGCAAAGCCCTGCAAAAGCTTGGGTTCAAATTTGTCGGCCCCACTATCTGTTACGCCTTCATGCAGGCCAGTGGTATGGTCAATGACCATCTAGTGAGCTGCCCACGACATCAGGCCGTACTCAGATAAATCCTAATGCCCTTGCAATCTTCTGACGGGGTACAGTTGGCTTAGGCAACTGACCTTTGGGTAATTCAAACCAGCTTCGAATGTCTTCATCCAGGCCGACGCCGTGCATGAAGTTGTAAATGGCCTTTTTGAGCCCCTGCCCCAATAGATCATGATCTACACCCGTTGGGTCTACAAACGCCACATCATTTTTAGCGAAGCTGATTGGTGGCAATGGCTGCAAGGTGATGCCATAGCCCCCCGGATCAAGCCCTACGGGTGAATGAACGGTGCAGGTAAATCGATGGAAGAAGCCACTCTGGATGCAACCATTTTCAAATAGCTGACGCACATACTCCAGCGCATCAACCGTATCCTGCACTGTCTGTGTTGGGAACCCGTACATTAGGTAGGCATGCACCAGGATGCCCGCGTCGGCAAAGCCGCGCGTGACCTGCGCCACTTGCTCGATGGAAACCCCCTTTTGCATGAGCTTGAGCAAACGATCAGAGGCCACTTCAAGCCCGCCAGACATGGCAATGCAACCACTGTCGGCCAATAGTTCGGCTAGTTCCGGGGTGAAGGTTTTTTCGAAACGGATATTGCCCCACCAGGAGATCTGTACGTTTCTGCGGATCAACTCTTCAGCCAGGGCTTTCAAAATTTTGGGCGGTGCGGCTTCATCGACAAAGTGGAAGCCTGTTTGCCCTGTTTCGGCAACGATCTGTTCGATGCGATCCACCAGCAACGCAGCCGAGGCTGTTTCATAGCGGGAGATGTAATCCAGACTGACATCGCAGAAACTGCATTTCTTCCAGTAGCAGCCATGCGCTATGGTGAGCTTGTTCCAACGGCCATCACTCCATAAACGATGCATGGGGTTGAGCATGTCCAGCAGGGAAAGGTAACGCTCTAGAGGTAAACCAACCCAGGTTGGTGTGCCGATATCTGCAAAGGCAATATCCGGCTCAGGCCAGTTCATCCATTTCACCTGTCCCGATTCGGAACGGCAAAATGTGCGGATTAGGCCTTCACGCGAACGTTGACCCTGGAGATGTTCGATCAAGGCCAATACGGGGCGTTCACCGGCATCCAGGGTGATGTAATCCACAAAGTCGAATACACGTGGATCGGTGAGCTCCCTTAATTCGGTATTAACGAAACCGCCACCGAGCACGATTTTGGTGCCGGGCAATGCCGATTTAATACTCTGCGCAATGCGGAAAGCTGCATAGACGTTACCGGGAAACGGCACCGACAGAAGCACCAGATCAGGCTGATGCTGTTCTAACGCCTGCAGCGTCATCGAATGCAGGTATTGATCTACCAGCGTCTGATTTGCCGCGAGTGCCTTTGCCAAGGGGTCAAAGGTCGGCTGACTCCCCGCTAGCGATTCTGCATAACGAACAAACTCGAAACGCTCATCCACGGCATGTTTGAGCACATCAGCAAGATCGTTCAGATAGAGCGTTGCATAATGCCGCGCGCGGTCGTAGGTCCCCATGGCGCCGAAAGCCCAACCCAGGGGATCACCCGAATCATCATCGTAAGCATCAAGCGCACTAAATCGAGGACCTTCGGGCAAAAATCCACGACTGGCAATACGGTGACTGAGCGTGCTATCCCTGCCCTGCAGAAATGCAATAGTCGGCTCAATAGTGCGTTGATAACGATCGAAATAATCCAGGAAGTAATTTACGCTGGCACTGCGAACCGCTTCAGGTTGTGCCAATGCCGCTGCTTGGATATCAGCCAAGCCAGCGGCGGTAAAAAACTTCAGCACCAATGCCAGCGCCAGGTCTTCCTGAACTGCATTGAAACCACGCGAACGCAAAAATCCTGTTAAATACGCCGTAGAGGGATACGGTGTATTCAGCTGCGTCATCGGCGGGATGAGACTGAGGATTTTTATGGACGACATGGTGGGCTATTTCAGTTATCCGCCGTCATTTTAGCGACGCGAGCCTGATGAAGCTTTCTGTAGCTATCCAGCAAACGGTGGTGACGATCAAGTCCTTCGAGTTTGGTGCTCGTGGCTGTTAAGCCGTAGAAACGGACACTGCCATCGATAGACCCTAAAACGGCATCCATACGGTCGTTGCCGAACATACGCCGGAAATTGACTTCGTAATCTCCCAGTGCCATCTCATCATCAAGCAAGACTTCGAGAACGACGTTCAAGGCCTGATAGAACAAGCCACGCTCAACCGTGTTGTCGTTGAACTGCAGGAAAGCACCGACTAGCTCATGTACCTCTTCGTACTGGTGCAAGGCCAGATTGATGAGGAGTTTTAATTCAAGGACGGTGAGCTGCCCCCAGGCCGTATTCTCATCAAACTGGATACCGATCAACGTGGCGATATCCGAGTAGTCATCGAGTTCGTTATTCTCTAACCGATCCAGCAAGGCTTCGAGGCTATCATCATCAAGCTGATGGAGATTAAGAATATCGCTGCGGAATAACAGCGCCTTATTGGTGTTATCCCAAACTAAACCCTCTATCGGATAAACCTCCGAATAGCCGGGCACCAGAATCCGACATGCAATAGCGCCTAATTGATCAAAGACGGCCATGTAGACCTCTTTGGCCATGTCTTCCAGAATGCCGAACAAGGTGGCGGCTTCTTTGGCGTTGGCCTGCTCCCCTGTGGCAGAAAAATCCCATTCGACAAAGTCATAATCGGGTTTAGCGCTAAAGAAGCGCCAAGACACGATACCGCTGGAGTCAATAAAGTGCTCGACAAAGTTGTTGGGCTCTGTCACCGCATTGGATTCGAAGGTGGGTTGCGGCAAATCGTTCAGGCCTTCAAAACTGCGGCCTTGTAGCAATTCTGTCAGGCTGCGTTCCAACGCCACTTCAAAACTCGGATGCGCACCGAAGGATGCAAAGACACCGCCCGTGCGCGGGTTCATCAGCGTGACACACATCACGGGATACTTGCCGCCGAGTGACGCATCTTTGACCAGCACCGGGAAACCCTGCGCTTCTAATCCCTCGATTCCGGCCAGAATGCCCGGGTATTTAGCTAGCACTTCCTCTGGCACATCTGGCAAGGCGATTTCACCTTCAAGGATTTCTCGCTTGACTGCCCGTTCGAAAATTTCGGATAGGCACTGCACCTGAGCTTCTGCCAACGTATTACCGGCACTCATGCCGTTACTGACGAAGAGGTTTTCTATCAGGTTCGACGGGAAATACACAACCGCCCCATCGGATTGCCGAACATAAGGTAACGAGCAGATGCCACGATCACTATTACCGGAGTTGGTATCAATCAGGTTCGAGGCATGTAGTTCACCATCCGGGTTGTAGATCTCGAGGCAGTATTCATCGAGAATCTCCGCTGGCAAGGCATCTTTCTTGCCTGGTTTGAACCAGCGTTCGTTCGGGTAATGCACAAAAGGCGCACTGGCAATCTCTTCACCCCAGAATGCGCCTGCGTAGAAGTGATTGTTGGACAGTCGTTCAATATATTCACCAAGCGCAGAAGCCAACGCGCTTTCTTTGGTTGAACCCTTGCCGTTGGTAAAGCACATCGGCGAATGTGCATCGCGAATATGCAAGGACCATACATTGGGGATGATGTTCCGCCACGAGGCAATTTCAATCTTGATGCCGATGTCTGCCAATAGCCCCGACATATTGGCGATGGTTTGCTCCAGTGGGAGATCTTTGCCCGTGATGTAGGTACCCGAGTCTGACTCAGGCTTCAAGGTCAACAGCGACTGCGCATCTGCATCCAGGCTTTCGACTTCTTCGATAACGAATTCAGGGCCAGTTTGTACAACTTTTTTGACCGTGCAGCGTTCTATCGAGCTCAGGATGCCGCGACGATCGACTTCGGCTATATCCGGCGGCAGCTCTACCTGAATCTTGAACGTCTGCTGATAGCGGTTTTCCGGGTCGACGATATTATTCTGCGAGAGACGGATGTTCTCGGTTGGAATGTTACGGGTGTCGCAATACAGCTTCACAAAGTAGGCAGCACACAACGCCGATGAGGCCAGGAAATAATCGAATGGCCCAGGGGCTGAACCATCGCCCTTGTACCGTATAGGCTGGTCGGCGATAACGGTGAAGTCATCAAACTTGGCTTCTAGGCGAAGCTTGTCGAGAAAGTTGACCTTAATTTCCATGGCAGTTTTCTTATAGTGTGCCCAGACTACAAAGCCCTGACTTAGCAGGGCTTTGTAGTGGATCAGTTACCGAATACAGTCACTCAAGTGCTGTTATTCCCACTCAATGGTGGCTGGTGGTTTACCCGAGATGTCATACACCACCCGGTTAATACCACGCACTTCGTTAATGATGCGATTGCTGACCTTACCAAGCAGGCTGTGCGGTAGTTCTGCCCAGTGCGCTGTCATAAAGTCCTGCGTTTCAACGGCGCGTAGCGCGACGACATATTCGTAGGTACGGCCATCACCCATGACACCAACGCTCTTAACTGGAAGAAACACGGTAAATGCCTGGGAGGTTTTTTCATACCAACCGGACGCGCGCAACTCATCAATAAAGATAGCGTCTGCGCGGCGCAGCAAGTCAGCAAATTCTTTTTTAACTTCACCGAGGATACGAACGCCCAGACCAGGCCCCGGGAACGGATGGCGGTAAACCATGTCATGCGGCAGACCGAGTGCAACACCGAGTTCGCGGACTTCGTCCTTGAAGAGTTCGCGCAGCGGTTCCAGCAGCTTGAGCTTCATATGCTCTGGCAGGCCGCCCACATTATGGTGCGATTTGATAGTGTGTGCTTTACCCGTCTTGGCACCGGCCGATTCAATCACATCCGGATAAATCGTGCCTTGGGCCAGCCACTTAGCGTTAACCAATTTCTTGGATTCGGCATCGAAAACTTCGACGAATTCGCGACCGATGATCTTGCGCTTCTGCTCCGGATCAGTCACGCCCTTGAGGTGCCCAAGGAACTGTTCAGAGGCATCGACGTGAACGACTTTTACGCCCAGACCGCGGGCAAAGGTTTCCATGACCTGCTCTGCTTCGTTCAGACGCAGCAGACCGTTATCAACGAAAACACAGGTAAGCTGATCGCCAATGGCACGATGAATCAGGGCAGCAGCAACTGAAGAATCGACGCCACCAGACAAGCCAAGAATGACTTCTTCCTTGCCGACCTGAGCGCGAATCTTTTCAACGGCCTCTTCTACATAATTCGGCATGGTCCAGTCACGACCACAGCCGCAGATGTCATGCACGAAACGGGCAAACATCTCCTTGCCCTTGAGTGTGTGCGTGACTTCCGGGTGAAACTGTACCGCGTAGAAACCACGATCTTCGTCTGCCATAGCGGCAACCGGGGTTGATTCATTATCACCAATCACCTTGAAGCCTGGTGGCAACTGGGTGACTTTGTCACCATGGCTCATCCAGACATCGAGTAGCCCATGGCCTTGGTCGTTACCACGGTCTTGTAGCCCTTCGAAAAGTTTCGAGTGACCACGCGCACGCATTTCTGCATAACCGAATTCGCGCTTGTTGGAGCTCTCTACCTTGCCGCCCAGCTGTTCTGCCATGGTCTGCATGCCGTAGCAGATACCCAATACAGGGACACCCATCTCAAACACTGCTTGCGGCGCTTTCCACTCGGTAGCATCGTAAACAGAATTCGGACCTCCCGACAGAATAATGCCCTGCGGATTAAAGCTGCGAACAAAGTCATCGCTCACATCAAAAGGATGCAGTTCACAATAGACCTGCTGTTCACGCACGCGTCGTGCGATGAGCTGCGTTAACTGGGAACCGAAATCAAGAATGAGAATCTTTTGATGCGTACGTGACATAAGGCTTAATTATTCAACGTGGTAGTTAGGGGCTTCTTTGGTGATCTGCACGTCATGGACGTGCGATTCACGTACACCTGCTGAGGTAATCTCAACAAACTGAGCCTGCTTGTGCATATTGGCGATGGTGGCGCAACCCAGATAACCCATCGACGAACGCAGGCCACCCATCAGCTGGTGAATTACAGCCAGCACCGAGCCCTTGTAAGGCACGCGACCTTCGATACCTTCCGGTACAAACTTGTCGACATTGGCGGTATTTTCCTGGAAGTAGCGATCGCTTGAGCCTGCCTGCATGGCACCCAGCGAACCCATGCCACGGTAGCTCTTGTACGAACGACCCTGGAATAGTTCGACTTCACCTGGTGCTTCTTCGGTACCGGCGAATAGACCACCCAGCATCACGCAGTTAGCGCCTGCAGCGATGGCCTTGGCGATATCACCAGAGAAGCGGATACCACCATCTGCCACCAGCGGCACGCCGGTGCCTTCTAGAGCCTTGGCCACGTTAGCGATAGCGGTAATCTGTGGCACGCCAACGCCGGCAACGATGCGGGTCGTACAAATGGAGCCCGGGCCAATACCGACCTTAACGCCATCGGCGCCATGATCTGCCAGCGCACGCGCTGCATCTGCCGTGGCGATGTTGCCACCAATGACCTGGACATTCGGATAGTTTTTCTTAACCCACTGGACACGATCCAGCACGCCTTGCGAATGACCATGTGCGGTATCGACAACGATCACGTCAACACCGGCTTCGGCCAGCAGTTCGACACGTTCTTCGGTACCAGCACCCACACCGACAGCAGCACCTGCGCGCAGACGGCCAGAAGCGTCTTTAGACGCATTGGGGTGTTCGGTGGCTTTGAGAATATCTTTGACAGTAATCAGGCCATGCAGCTGGAACTCGTCATCAACGACCAGTACGCGTTCGATACGATGCTGATGCATCAGTGCCTTGGCCTCTTCAATGCTGGCACCTTCACGTACGGTAACCAGCTTTTTCTTCGGGGTCATGATCTGACGTACCGCCTGATCCAGGTTATCCTCGAAGCGCAAATCACGGTTAGTAACGATACCAACAACCGTACCGCTCTTATCCAGTACAGGCAGCCCGGAAATACGATGCTGTTGCGTTAATGCCAGCACATCACGCACCATCATGTTCGGGTTAATGGTAATCGGATCTTTAAGCACGCCCGATTCATAACGTTTGACCTTGGCAACTTCAGCTGCTTGCTGAGCAGGTGTCAGGTTCTTATGAACGATGCCTATACCACCCTCTTGCGCCAGCGCAATAGCCAGACGACCTTCGGTCACCGTATCCATTGCGGCTGAGAGCAGCGGTAAATTAAGAGAGATTTCGCGCGTTAAGCGGGTTTGCAGAGAAACATCGCGCGGAAGAATTGCGGAGTGCGCCGGAACGAGCAAAACGTCGTCAAAGGTGAGCGCTTTCTGAATAAGCTGCATGGTGCCAAGCCCCAAGACACAAAACGATATTATACGGAACTATGCCCTTCCCGTCTCGCCCTTATACCGCTTCTTATTGACATGACAACACTGCCAAAAGTCCATTTAGGCCTATGGGTTTTAGCCCTGAGCTTGTTGCCATGCACCGGCCAGGCCCAAATCCAGACAGGCCGGCTAAGTGATGGCTCGCTCCTGATCTCAGATCAGCCTTTACCCAAAGGCATCCAGACCAGCCCCCTGGCGCTGGACCAGCTGATGACGCTGCCACCCCCTGGCAAGGTAAGCCAACCCCTTGAATCCAAAGTGGTATCACCTGAAACGACGCTTTCGGCCCCCAAACAGCGCCCAGAAGAAGCCGCCACATGCCGTGGCATAAATAAACGCTACAACGAAACCAAAACAACCCTAGAGCAAACAGAACGGGATAATGCCAGCGGCAAACTGCTCATTCCTGATTCCGGGTTGGTAACGATGCGGCAAAATCTAGCGACGCTAGAGCGTCTACAAGGGCTTTGCCAGAAATAACGATTATTCGGCAGTATTCAATTCTGCTGCGCCACGCTTCATGACCTTACCCTCGGCAGCCTTCTGACGGCGCACTTCTTTGGGGTCAGCAATTAACGGGCGATAGATTTCCACACGATCCCGGTCTCTGAGCACAGCATCTGCTTTAACCAGTTTGGCAAAGACCCCCAGCTTATTAAGACCACCCGGCTCAATTTCAGGGTATTTCTGCAGCAAACCCGAGGCCTCTACCGCCTGCAGGGCGGTTGAACCCTCAGGCAGATCCAGAGTAATGAGTTCCTGACGATCCGCCAATGCGTAACAGACTTCGATTTTCATGGTGCTTTATAAACCTGTGCCGCCCTCTGTACGAAGGCTTCTATGAACGTATTGGCTATCCGGCTGAATACCGGACCAATGATCTTTTCGAATAGCTTACTGGAAAATTCGTAACTCAACCGGAACTCGATCTTACAGGCGTTTTCAGCAAGGGGCTTGAATTCCCACTGACCATCAAACCTTCTGAAGGGACCATCAATCAGCTTCATGGTCATATGCGTCGGATAGACCTTGGCATTTTCCGTAGTGAAGTGTGATTTCACACTGAGAAAGTCGATATGCAGGGTGGCCACTGTTTTATGGTCGTCTCTATATTTGAGCTCTGCTTTGGCACACCATGGCAAAAACTGCGTGTAATTTTCCACATCATCAACCAGGGCATACATCTGGGCAGCGGAGTTCTCGATCAGTACGGTTTTCTCGACGAGCGCCATGGATACGCGTTGAATTCATGAAGGGTTGTAGAATGCCGTATTTTAGCGAATACCTGCACCAATGAGCATTGTTTCCAACAAGAAGGCCTTCCACGAGTACTTTATCGAAGAACAGTTCGAGGCTGGATTGTGTCTGGAAGGTTGGGAATGCAAAGCCATACGCGCCGGTCGCATCCAGATTAAAGAAGCGTATGTCGTTGTTTTAAATGGTGAGCTCTTCATTATCGGCATGCACATTACGCCGCTGATTTCTGCTTCGACACACGTACACCCTGACGCGACCCGTACACGCAAACTACTTCTGAATCGCCGTGAAATTGATACGCTCATCGGCAAGGTTGAGCGTGCCGGTTACGCGCTGGTGCCGATCGACCTGCATTACAACAAGGGACGCATCAAGGCGCAAATCGGTTTGGCTAAAGGCAAAAAACTGCACGATAAGCGGGATACCGAAAAAGAAAAAGACTGGAAGCGCGAACAAGGCCGCTTATTAAAGACACAGGTTCGTTAACCCTGAGGATTCGGCAGCATGGTTATTTCTGATCAAATCATCCAGGCCAATGATGTGCTGATTTATGGTCTTGGCCTTGCAGCCTCTGTGGTTTGTGCGGTCACTGGCGTTCTCGTGGCCCGTGATAAAGGCGTTGATCTCTTCGGCGCCCTTATGGCGGGCCTAGCTACTGCACTGGCAGGTGGTACGGTGCGCGACCTGCTCCTCGGGCGCAAGGTATTCTGGCTTGCCGATGAAACCTATCTCCAGATTTCCGTGATTGCGGCAATGCTCACGTTTTTTATTACCCGCGTTCGCCACCTGCCTGAAAAGCTGTTTCTCATTCCAGATGCCATTGGTATGGCCTTGTTTGCCATTGTTGGCACGCAAGTGGCACTCGACTGGAATATGCCATGGCTCACTGCCAGTTTGCTTGGCGTACTAACTGCTGTATTGGGTGGCTTGCTACGTGATGTGATGATTAACGAAGTACCTCTCGTATTTACAAGCGAGCTCTATGCCACTGCGGCATGGATCGGTGGTATGACACTGATTGCGCTGGATGCGCTGCATGTGGATACAACGCTAGCCGCCTGGATTGCTATTTTTGTTGGGGTGACTGTGCGCATGATTGCTATACGCTGGAAGGTTACCCTGCCCCGCTTTCATCATCGTGCATAAAAAAACGGGATGCCTTAGCATCCCGTTTAGACCAAGTGTTAACGCTTAAGCACGCTTGGCAATCTGCTGCCAGGTATTCACTACCGTATCCGGATTAAGCGACAGGCTGGTGATGCCCTTGTCGGTCAACCATTCGGCCAGATCCGGATGGTCGGATGGACCCTGACCACAAATACCAATGTATTTGCCCGCCTTGTTACAGGCTTCGATCGCACGCTCCAGCAGCATCTTGACTGCCGGGTCACGCTCGTCGAACAGCGAGGCCACGAGTCCTGAGTCACGGTCCAGACCCAGCGTGAGCTGCGTCAGATCATTCGAACCAATCGACATGCCGTCAAAGTATTCAAGGAACTGATCCGCCAGCAGTGCATTGGATGGAATTTCACACATCATGATGAGCTTGAGATCATGCTCGCCACGGCGCAGACCATGGCCAGCCAGCAGCTTTTCTACTTGCTCGGCTTCGCCGAGGGTACGCACGAACGGCACCATCAGCTGCACATTGGTGTAGCCCATGACTTCACGAACGATACGCATGGCCTTACATTCCATGGCGAAACAATCCTGGAAGCTTTGTGCGATATAACGTGAGGCACCGCGGAAACCCAACATCGGGTTTTCTTCTTCCGGCTCGTAAAGATCACCGCCCAGCAACTTGCGGTATTCGTTCGACTTGAAGTCCGACAAGCGAACGATGACAGGCTTTGGCCAGAAAGCTGCAGCAATGGTAGCCACACCTTCAACCAGCTTATCGGTAAAGAAGCTGACCGGATCGGCATAGCCACGGGCACGACGCTGGATTTCTTCACGCTTGCTGGCAGGCAAACGATCAATTTCAAGAATGGCTTTCGGGTGAACACCGATGATGTTATTGATAATGAATTCAACGCGAGCCAGGCCAACGCCTTCATTTGGCAACTGCGCAAAATCGAACGCCAGCTCAGGGTTGCCGACGTTCATCATGATTTTTACGGGAATCTCAGGTAGCTCACCCAGATCACGCGTGGTGATTTCATATTCCTGAGCACCACGGTAGACGTGACCCGTATCGCCTTCGGCACAGGAGACTGTAACAACTTCACCTTCAGCGAGTGTTTCTGTGGCATCGCCACAACCCACAATAGCTGGAATACCCAATTCGCGCGCAATAATCGCGGCGTGGCAGGTACGACCACCACGGTTAGTGACGATTGCCGAAGCGCGTTTCATTACCGGCTCCCAGTTCGGATCGGTCATGTCCGCCACAAGCACATCACCTGCTTTAACTGTGTTCATTTGCGACGGATCGTTTACAACCCGTACCGGACCCACACCAATCTTCTGACCAATAGCACGGCCAGAAGCAAGTACTTTACCGTAGGACTTGAGGGCGAACTTCTCGACCTTGTCTTTGGATTCCTGCGACTTAACGGTTTCAGGACGAGCCTGCAGAATGTACAGACGGCCATCAACACCATCACGACCCCACTCGATATCCATCGGACGCTGGTAGTGCTTTTCGATGATGTCGGCAAAACGGGCGAGCTCCAACACTTCTTCTTCACGAATCGAAAACTGGTTGCGCTCGGCTTCAGGCACATCAACGGTATGCGTTGATTTACCGGCCTGATGATCTGTCGAGAAAATCATCTTGATCAGCTTGGAGCCCAGGTTGCGGCGAATCACTGCCGGGCGGCCTTCGCGTAGCATCGGCTTGTGGACATAAAACTCATCCGGGTTGACCGCACCCTGGACTACAGTCTCGCCCAGACCATAAGAGGCCGTGACAAAGATGGCGTCACGGAAACCGGATTCAGTGTCCAGTGTAAACATCACACCCGCTGCACCCTTGTCTGAACGTACCATGCGCTGGATACCGGCAGACAGTGCGACATCGGCGTGCGCAAAGCCCTTGTGAACACGATAGGAGATTGCACGATCGTTATACAGTGACGCGAAAACTTCCTTGATGGCATGCAGGATGTTGTCCAGGCCAACGATATTAAGGAACGACTCCTGCTGACCGGCAAAAGAAGCATCCGGCAAATCTTCTGCCGTTGCCGATGAGCGCACGGCAAATGAAGCTTCCGGGCCACTTTCAGCGATCAGTGCTGCGTAATGAACCGCAATTTCCTTTTCGAGCTGCGGCGGAAATGGTGTTTCAACCACCCAGCGACGAATCTCAGCACCTGCTTTAAGCAGCGCATCCACATCATCGACATCCAGCGAATCCAGGATCGCGTTAATGCGCTCAGCCAGACCGTTATGCGCCAGAAAGACACGATAGGCGTCTGCCGTGGTTGCAAAGCCACCAGGTACGCGCACGCCCGCCGATGAGAGCTGGCTAATCATTTCACCCAACGATGCGTTTTTACCACCGACTTGCTCCACATCAGTCATGCGGAGTTCTTTGAAGTTAATCACAGAGGCGTTCATGAACGGTCCTTTAAGGTTGAAGTGCAATAGAAAATCAAGAAGTTGCTAAACGTCGTTCGGCGGTTTCGCGCCGAGCCTGCGCCCGTTGCGCCTGGTTAAGCGTTT
Organism: uncultured Dechloromonas sp.; assembly: GCA_964498255.1. Lineage (GTDB taxonomy): Bacteria > Pseudomonadota > Gammaproteobacteria > Burkholderiales > Rhodocyclaceae > Fluviibacter. The sequence goes on along the minus strand of CAZCGW010000003.1, from coordinate 80,294 downwards.
CGCGGAAAAATCCGGAGTGTGTGGCTGCCGCCTGGCTAGCCGCCGCTGTATTCTGTTGACGTACGGCATCAACAATCGCTGTCCATTGATTGATCAGCATACGACTGGCCACCGGCACACTAATCAGCTCACCGAGATTAAACAGAATGTCTTTCTGGAGGAGCCCCTGGACCATCGACATCATGTGCGCTGCAAAGGCGTTATGCGCCGCTTCGGCAAGCGCCTGGTGAAATGCCAGATCAGCTTCGGTGACGGCTTCGGCATTCAATGTTAATACAGCAGCTTCGGCCGCCTTCAAACACTGATCCAGGCGTAACAGGTCGGCAGGCGTTGCGCGTACCGCCGCCCAGGCGGCACATTGGCTTTCAAGTACGGCGCGAAACTCTAGTAGATCATCGTTCAGAGCGGGATGTGATGCCAGCATCTGAGCCCAAGGATCAGCCAGTGCATCGTTTAGCTGATCAGCAACAAAGGTACCGCCACCCTGGCGGCTATAGAGCAACCCCCTGGAAGCAAGTTTCTGGATCGCTTCACGCAGACATGGACGCGACACACCCAGTTCCAGCGATAGCTCACGCTCAGCAGGCAGCCGATCACCTGTCTTGAGCGCGCCTTCAAGAATGCGCTGCTCCAGCTGACGGGCAACCGTATCAGACAAACGATGTGCGGTTTTTAAATCCTGAGCCATGTCGAACAGTCGATAATTGGTAATACCAATATTCGGTGGTTGATCAATGACGTGCAATTTATCACAGGTTTAATTAAAATACCCTGTAGATACAATGAAATATTTTCAATTCCAATCCATTTATTGGTAATACCAATTTACCACACGAGTCCCAACGCTTTCTATACAATAGATACAATCATGACAAAACGCACTGTATTCTTCGTATCAGACGGCACGGGCATCACTGCCGAATCTTTAGGGCATAGCTTGCTAAGCCAGTTTGAGGGCGTGGAGTGGGTTCAGCACCGCCTCCCCTTCATTAATACCCGGGAAAAAGCCCTTGAGGCTGTACAAAGAATCGAAGCAGTCGCGGAGCGGGATAGCTTCTGTCCGATTGTATTTACGACGCTCGTTGACTCAGAAATCTCTGCACTGCTCGAAGCTGCGCCGGCGTTATGCCTGAATTTCTTCAAAACATTTCTGGCACCGATTGAAGCTGAAATCAATATCAAATCGAACCATACGGTAGGCAGAACGCATGGTCGTACGGACAGTTCCGATTACAAAAACCGGATTGAAGCCATCAATTACACACTCGCTCATGATGACGGCATTACGGACCGGGATCTGAGTGATGCTGATGTGATTCTGGTGGGCGTTTCCCGTTGTGGCAAAACACCGACATCGCTTTATCTGGCGATGCAGTATGGCGTAAAGGCAGCAAACTTCCCACTGATCCCCGAAGACTTCGAGCGTGGCGTGCTGCCCGGCAAGCTCAAAGATCACAAATCAAAACTTTTCGGCCTAACGATTCAACCCGAACGCCTGGCAAAAATCCGGGAAGAACGTCGACCTAATAGCAAATATGCGTCACTGTCGAATTGCCGGGCAGAAGTATCTGATGCGGAAAAGATGATGCGCCGTGAGGGTATCCACTGGCTAGACTCTTCAACCAAAAGCATTGAAGAAATTTCGACAACGGTGCTTCAGGAAATACGCCTGGACAATAAAACGGCCTTCTAGACGTCAGAGTCTTTGACGAACCTGCTCGAATAGACACACTGCAGCGGCGGCATTCACATTCAGCGACTCCATACCCCCCGGCATAGGAATCGTTATGCGATGGGTAGCCTGCTGAATGAGTTCGGGGCTCACACCCTGCCCCTCGTTACCGAATAGCCATGCCGTTTTCTGAGTCAGATTGTGGCCATACAGATTCGTACCGCCCTCAAGCACTGTGGCGGCAATAGACCCCGTGAAAGAATCAACGAAGCCATCCAGCGCCACATCAGTGTAAAGCGTTGCAAGCCATTGCGCGCCTTGCCCTGCGCGCAAACAACGTGGCGACCACGGATCAGCGCAACCTGCTGAGAGCACGACCTGGCGAACCCCGGCCGCAACCGCAGTACGAATCAGGCTGCCGACATTACCGGGGTCCTGGATACGATCCAGCACTAGCGTATCAAGAGTCGAACTCGGACCCCGATCGTTACAGACAGCTGCGCTTACAGTGAGCAAGCCACTTGGTGCATCGGCAGGCGCAATCTGATCAAAAATCGAATCAATCAACACAACCAGTCGACAAGCTGGCACTCGCTCAAGCAAAGCGATGATCTCGGGATGATCGATACAGCGTTGGGCAACCACGATGAGCTCTGGCTCAATACCGGCAGCAAGCTGTATTTCAAGCAGATGCGTACCTTCAGCAACAATCTGACCTTGTTCGTTGCGCGCCCTTTTACTATCAATGAGCTTTTTTAGTTGTTTGACCAGGGCATTCTGGCGTGAGCTAATCACTTCCATTACGAAACGCCCTGTAATACACATTGCGCAACCGGCCCAAAGCTTCGGCGATGCTCGGAAATAGAACCATGGCATTTGAGCGCTGCCAAATGAACGGGGGTTGGATATCCCATATGTTTGGCAAAACCATACTGAGGGTACAACGCATCCAGAGCGACCATCTGCGCATCTCTGGCGGTCTTTGCCAGAATCGACGCAGCGGATATCGCCTGTTCTTTTGCATCTCCTTTAACAATCGCTTCTGCGCTACAGGGAAGTCCTTGCGGAATTCTATTGCCGTCGATCAGCGCATGCGCCGGTGCTACTTGCAAGCCTGTAACTGCACGCTTCATCGCCAGCATGGTTGCCTGCAATATGTTGATCCGATCAATTTCCTGCGCACTGGCTTCTGCAACACACCAGGCAATAGCCTTTTCCCGGATTTCAATCGCTAATCTTTCACGGACGGCGGGCCGCAATTTTTTCGAGTCCGCCAGGCCTTCGATGGGGCGTGCAGGATCCAGAATGACGGCGGCGGCAACCACAGACCCAACTAAAGGCCCCCGGCCTGCTTCATCAACACCACAGACCCAGCGTTGCATACTCATGCCCGTAATTTAAGGCAATCAACAACCGCATCAGCCGCTCGCTCCGCGGAATTCTGGCGTAACTTCACATGGATTGCCGCAAAAGCTTCTTCCATCTCACGTCGGTGGTTTGGCTGTCGCCAAAGATCAATCAATGCTGTCGACAACTTCTCAGGCGTTGCATCTTCCTGTAGCAACTCCTGAACCACCAGACGACCCAATAGAATATTTGGCAACCCAACCCAGGTCAGGTAACGCATCTTCCTGTAGATCCAGGCAGAAATGGCTGTGACACGGTACGTAATAACCATTGGGCAACGTAGTAGCGCCGCTTCAAGCGTTGCCGTGCCACTACACACCAGAGCAAGATCGCTGGCCGCTAGTGCTTCACGGGCATGCCCATAGAGAATCTTTACTTTCAAACCGGGTTGCGCATATTGCTTGAGGGCAGTTTCAAAGCGCTGCCGTGTTTCCGGTGTGGCTAATGGCACAAGAAAAAGCGCATCCGGCAATTCTGTGGCGACACGATTGGCTGTGTCGATAAATAGTTCAGCGTGAAATGCTAACTCGGACTGACGGCTGCCGGGCATGAGGGTGATCAGGGGGGAAGCCTCTGGAAGCTTGAGGCTTTGTCTCACCGATGCACGATCAGGGTTGATATCAATTTCATCAGCCAGAGGGTGTCCAACAAAAACCGGCTTCATTCCCTTATCCGCATAACAAGCAGGTTCGAACGGAAACAGACACAGCAACTGATTGACCGCAGCAACAATTTTTTTTGTTCTACCGCGGCGCCACGCCCATACCGTTGGACTGACATAATGCACCGTTGGAATGCCCGATGCTTTGAGCTTCCTCTCGACCGTGAGGTTGAAGTCCGGCGCATCGATGCCGATAAAGACATTGGGGCGCCAGGCCTTTAGCCGGGAAATAATGCCACGCCGTATCGATAGAATCTCAGGGAGGTGCGACAGCACTTCTGCCGCACCACGTACGGCAAGTTTTTCCTGGTCATACTCACTACGCAGACCGGCAGCGATCATCTTAGGTCCGCCAATCCCCATGAACTCAGCGTCTGGGTAGCGGCCTTTCAATGCCTGAATCAGACTGGCGCCAAGAACATCCCCTGAAGCTTCTCCGGCAACAAGGGCAATTTTCAGGGGCCTGTCCGACACAAAAACCACCCCGTATTAGCGAATAATGCCGCGTTGTGACGACGCAAGAAACTCGTTAAGAATAGCGATCTCTGGAGCCGTCTTCTGGATTTCATCCAGTTTGAGACGCGCTTCTTCCATGCTTAAACCTGACTTGTAGACCGCACGATAAGCCTGCTTGATGGCATTGATGGCTTCTGAGCTGTAGCCACGGCGCTTAAGGCCCTCTGCATTAATACCTCGAGGAATCGTTGGATAGCCTTGTGCCATAACAAATGGCGGCACATCCTGCACCAGCATGGAACCGCCGCCAATCATGGCATGTGCCCCGATGCGTACAAACTGGTGGTACCCGGTGTGTCCACCGAGAATGGCCCAATCCCCTACTTCGCAATGGCCTGCCAACTGGGCATTACTGGCCAGTATGGTCTGATTTCCAATGCGGCAATCATGCGCCACATGAACATAACCCATGACCCAGTTATCGGAGCCGATAGAAGTTACACCCTTATCCTGAACGGTACCCACGTTAAAACTCACGAACTCGCGGATGGTATTACGATCACCAATCTCGAGGCGAGTGGGCTCACCATTGTATTTCTTATCTTGCGGCACACCACCTAATGCAGCGTAGTGATGAATATTGTTATCTCGACCGATCGTGGTATGACCTTCGATCACGCAATGCGATCCAATACTCGTACCATCACCGATGGTGACGTGCTCGCCAATAATCGTGAACGCACCCACATTCACACCGATGCCTAACTGGGCCTTCGGATGAACGAGTGCACTCGGGTGAATGTTAACCATATCAGGCACCGCCCATCTTACGATGTGCACACATCAGATCGGCTTCAGCCACAATATTGCCATCCACTTTGGCAACCGCTTTGTATTTGTAAATACCACGCTTGTTAGCGACCATCTCCGCATAAAGATCCAGACGATCTCCGGGGCCTACAGGACGTTTGAAGCGCGCGTTATCGATACCCGCAAACAGATAGAGATCATCAGCTGCCTGCAGGGTTTCTTCTTCGGTTGCCGACGCGAATGTCAGAATCGCAGCCGCTTGCGCCATCGCTTCCATAATCAGCACACCCGGCATAACCGGATACTCGGGAAAGTGCCCTGTAAAGCAAGGCTCATTGACCGTCACATTTTTAATTGCATGAATCGTCTTACCGTAATCAATATCTTCCACGCGATCAACCAACAGGAATGGATAACGATGCGGGAGAATCTTGCGGATCTGATGGATGTTAAGTTGTGGCATGTTGATTATTCCCCGTTATGTTGTTCGGTCAAAGTCTTGATTTGTGCTTCAAGCTGCTGGACTTTTTTGGCCAGCGTATCGAGATGGCGCAGATTAGCAGCAATATGCAACCAATCTGTATGTTGAAGGCTTGGAAAAACGCCGGTGTACTGACCAGGTTTACGGATATCCTTGATCACTGCCGTGCCGCCGGAGATGATGACATCATCCGTTATTTCGTTATGACCTGAGAACATGGCGGCCCCGCCAATGATGCAGCGCTTGCCAATGGTCGTACTTCCGGCAATACCGGCACAGGCTGCAATGGCCGTGTGATCTCCGATACGACAATTGTGGCCAATCATGATCTGGTCATCAATCTTTACCCCATCACCGATCACCGTATCATCGAGCGCACCGCGATCGATACAGGTATTCGCACCGACTTCGACATCATTGCCAATAACTACACGGCCAATCTGAGGAATCTTGATCCAGGCGTCACCATCTTTGGCATTACCAAATCCGTCTGCACCAATCACAACGCCCGCATGCAGGATGACCCGATCACCCATATGACAATCATGATAAATCACCACATTCGGGTAAATGACCGCATGATCACCAATAACGACATCGTCACCAATAACCACACCGGCATGAATGACCGCGTGACGACCGATCTTGGCCGTTGGTGAAATGACGGCTGTCGGATGAATGGGCGGATCAGGGATGCGGATGGGGTTAAGCAACTGACTGACGCGCGCAAAATAGAGATAGGGATTCGCCGTAAGAATATGCGGCCGCGGAAAATGACCCGCAGCCTCCATCGGCAAGATCAGCGCACTGGCTTGAGTCGTTGCCAACAATGGTGCGTATTTACGCTGCGAGAGAAAACTGATCTGACCAGCCTTGGCATCGGCAAGCGGTGCGATACCATCCAGAGTAACTGCGCCATCGCCAACCAACTCCCCGCCAAGTGCTGCCTGGATTTCAGCGAGCGACAAGGTTACTGTAGTCTTACTCATTGAGCGGGCAACTTTCCGTCATCGGCCAAGGCTTTGATAATCTTGTCCGTAATATCGATTCTCGGACTGAAGTACACGGCATCCTGAACAATCAGATCATATTTTTCTGATTCGGCAATCTGCTTAAGCGCCTTATTGGCACGTTCGATAACCACAGCCATCGCTTCGTTACGACGCACATCGAGGTCTTCGCGGAATTCACGTTGCTTACGTTGAAAGTCACGCGAGGCATCGGAAAGATCACGCTCACGATTACGGCGCTCCGTGTCAGACATCGTGGCGCCATTCTTTTCAAGCGCTTCCTGTTGCGACTTAATCTGCTTGCCCAGTTTTTGTAGCTCAAGTTCACGCTTGGCAAATTCGGCCGTTAGTTTCTTATTTGCTTTGATTGCAATCGGCGCCTGATCAAATAGACGCTGCATATCCACAAAACCGATCTTTGTTTCCGATGCCGTGGCGATTCCGGAAAGAACAAATCCGGACATCGCGATAGCCAATAGTACTAAACGACTAGAACGCAAACGATTCATAACAGCCTCTTTAGAAAGCACTACCCATCGTAAACTGGAATGGTTGTTTCTGGGCACCCGGACCCGCACCAATAGGATAACCCAGACTGAATTTCAGCGGACCTACAGGGGATACCCAGGACATACCGACACCAACAGACGTTGCAATCGTGTTATTGGTCGGGTTACAGGACATGCCAGGATAACAACCCGGTGTTGCCGATCCAACAGCACCCACATAACCCACATCGTAGAAAATATTCCACCGCATCGTGTCACCCAGACCTGGTAACGGACCCTGGAATTCGAAATTACCCGTAGCCACTTCGTTACCGCCAATATAGGAGGTACCGCCACCAGCATTGGTTGCCTGTGGACCTACCGTGCCCGGTTTATAACCGCGCACCGAGCCGATACCACCCGCATAGAAGTTTTTATAGAACGGATAGGCTTTATCACCCATACCCTGACCATAGCCCAGATTGATATTCGCCATAGCGATCAATTTGTTTTTTGGTGTCAGCGGGACGAAGTGCTGTTGCTGGTAAGACAATTTGTAATACGCAATGCTGCCCGGCGGGCTGGCAATTTCAGCACCAATACCAAAACGGTTGCCCTTATTCGGCATGATGTTTGAGTCAAGTGAGTTCAAACGCCAGCCCGCACTGGAAATCAGCGACGTATTGGTAGAGCCATACTTTTGCGTAAAGTTGTAGATGTTGTATGGAACGTTCGGATAGGTGTAAGTGGTATTAGGTGTTACCGATGTATCCGTTACAGTTGTTGTACTAGCCCCCGACAAATTAATGTTCGTCGAGTCAATCGTAAAACCCAGATTCATACTACTGGTTTCACTCAACGGATAGCCAAAGCGGATCCCACCACCACCCGACATGGTCTTGTAGGTGGACAACCAGTCGAGCGTTGCCGAGTTAAATGTTTTGTAATAACCATCATAACCAATACTGATACCATTAACCGTGTAATACGGATCGGTGTAAGACAGGTTATAAAGCGTATTCACCTTACTGGTGTTAACCGAAAGGGTCAGGTTTTTACCGCTACCGAATAGGTTGTTCTGTGCAATCGAACCGGATAGCGTGATTTTTTCGTAACTGGAGAAACCAGCACCGATCTGGAAACTACCGGTTGATTTTTCTTCAACGTTGACGTTGACATCCACCTGGTCATTAGTCCCCGGTACGGGCGGCGTCTGAATATCGGCGACCTTGAAAAAGTCCGTTCGCATCAGTCGTTCGCGTGACAGTTTGATCTTGTCGGCGTCGTACCAGGCGCCTTCGATCTGACGTGTATCCTGACGAACCACTTCATCCCGTGATTTGGTATTGCCCGTGACATTGACTTTACGCACGTAAACACGACGACCCGGATCAACAAAGAAGGTAAAACCGACCAAGCGCTTTTCACGGTTGATATCTGGCGCCGCATTCACGTTAGCAAAAGCATAGCCTTCTTTACCTAGGCGCTCGGTAATTGCCTTGATGGTCTGATTCACTTTCTCGCGAGAGAAGTCCTGACCCGGAGCAATTTTGATGAGTTTACGAATATCCTCTTCCGGGACAATAAACTCGCCAACGACTTTAACGCTACTAATCAGATAACGATTACCTTCACTCTGCGTAATCGTCAGATAGATATTCTCTTTATCCGGGCTGATCGAAACCTGTGTGGAGTCGATTGCATAATCCAGATAGCCACGATCCTGATAGAACGAGCGAAGCTTTTCCAGATCGGCCGTCAGCTTCTGACGGGAATATTGATCTGCTTTGGTGTACCAGGACATCCAGGTGGGCGTTGACTGTTCGAACAGATCGAGCAACTCACTCTCAGGATAGGCTTTTGCACCAATGATATTAATTTCACGGATTTTAGCCGTGTCACCCTCGATGATGGCAAAGTTAATTGCCACCCGGTTACGTTCGAGCGGTGTTACCGTTGTGGTGATCTGTACGGCATATTTACCGCGCGACAGATACTGGCGCTTAAGTTCCTGCTCGGCGCGCTCAAGGACGGAACGGTCAAAAATTCGCGAATCGGCAAGGCCGACTTCTTTAAGCGATTTGAGAACGACATCCTTCTCAAACTCTTTCATGCCCTCGAAGGTAATCGAGGCAATCGCCGGCCGCTCGGCAATGGTCACGATTAATTCATGGCCGACCGCTTCAATACGGACGTCTTTGAAAAAACCCGTGGCATAGAGTGCACGAATGGCTTCAGTAATCTTTTGCGCATCGACCGTTTCGCCGACCTTGATCGGCAAATAGGTAAATACAGTTCCTGGCTCAGTTCTTTGCAGACCTTCTACACGGATATCACGCACTACGAATGGTCGAAATGCTTCGGTTTCGTGCTGGGTCTGTGCCCACGATTCTCCTGTAGCAGTCAACGAAAGCAGCCCACTAAAACAGGCGGCAAAAATGCGCTGTTTCAATAAGCGTGATTTGCGGGAGAGGCGATACTTCTGAGACATCCGGTTACCAGTTAAATAGTCGCTGTAAGTCGTTGAAAATTGCAATAAACATCAGCGATCCAAGCAAAACAACACCAAAACGCTGAAACAAGGCCTGACGCTCAGCCGAAACGGGTTTTCCAGTCAGAATCTCAACGAAATAATACAGCAAGTGCCCTCCATCTAGGAGAGGCAACGGCAACAGGTTGATTACACCCAACGATAGGCTGACGATGGCCAGAAAGCGTAAGAATGCGTCCAATCCAATACGAACAGTCTGCCCTGCAGCCGATGCAATACTGATAGGCCCTGACAGGTTATCCAGAGAAGCTTTACCCACGATCATCTGGCCCAGCATGACGAGAGTAAAACGGCTCTTTTCATAGGTTTCCTTAACCGCCGCAGCGAACGCTTCGCCAGGATTCAGCGATTTATGAAATTTATACGCAGACGGAATTGGTCCGGGTTGTGGGGAAACCCCTGCCCGGCCAATCACCTGCCCGTTTTCTTCGATCTGGGCAGGCGTCAAGACAAGAGATAATGTTTGGCCTTGGCGCTCAACTTGAATAGTTAATGTCTGCTCGGGATGGGCACGTACGCGCTGTACGAATTCGAACCAATCCGAAACGGGGTGGTCATCTACCTGTTTAATCAGGTCACCAGGCAACATCCCCGCTCTTTCAGCAGCACTATCTGCCTGAACCTGGCCAACGATCGGTGCCAATGGCGGGGTGGCAAGTTTGAGCCCCAGGCTACTCAACAAGGTAGGGCCTAATGCAACATCTGTGGGTAATTTCAACTCAACCCCACGGTCTTTAGCATCCGGGAGCGGCACACCCTGCTCCGTCGCAATCACCGCCAGGGTGACGCTGGACTCTTTACCGAACAGTTGTATCAGCTGCCACTGTGCGCCTGACCAGCTTTCAACGGCATAACCATCAACCCTGGTTACCAGATCGCCAGCACGAATGCCAGCAGCAGCTGCCGGCGTATCTGCTGTAGGCGCAGCCAGTATAGGCCGCCATTCGGTAATACCATTCAGAAAAACAACCCAATAAAGCAGCAAAGCCAATAGGAAATTAGCAATCGGACCTGCCGCAACCATTGCAATGCGTTTGGAAACTGATTGGGTGTCGAAAGCCTGCGAACGAAGCTCCGGAGATAGCCCGGTTTCTTCCCGGGTATCAAGCGGTTTGACATAGCCCCCTAATGGCCAGAGGCAAATCGCCCACTCGGTACCTGATTTATCCTTACGTGACCAGAGGGTTTTGCCGAAACCAAAGGCGAACCTTAAAACGCGCACCCCGCACCAACGCATGACGAGGTAATGCCCAAGTTCATGGATCGTGACGAGCACACCGATGGCTACGATAAAGCCCCAGACAGAATTCAGAAAATTCATTGTGCTTTATCCAGCCCATCCACCAGGGACTGCGCATAATGGCGGGCGCGTTGATCAACTGCCAGAACAGAATCCAGATCCGTAAGCGGGCTATCAGGAATCTCGTCCAGGGTTTGGCGAATCACTTCCGGGATAGCCAGGAATGCAATTTTCTTATCAAGAAAAGCCGCCACAGCAACTTCGTTAGCCGCATTAAGCACTGCGGGAGCTAACCCACCCCGTTTCAAGGCTTCATAGGCTAGCGATAGACACGGAAATGCCTCGAGATCAGGTGCTGCAAAGTCGAAATGTCCGCAGGCAACCAGATCCAGCGTATTGACGCCAGATTGAATGCGTTCTGGCCAGGCCAATGCGTGTGCAATTGGTGTGCGCATGTCAGGCTCACCCAGTTCTGCAATAACCGAACCATCGACATACTGAACCAACGAGTGGATCGTACTTTGCGGATGGACGACCACTTTGATCTTGTCGGCAGGCAAACCAAATAAAAAGTGGGCCTCGATGACTTCGAGACCTTTATTCATTAATGAAGCCGAGTCCACAGAAATTTTGGGGCCCATCGACCACTTGGGATGGCTGACCGCTTGCTCCGGTGTAACTTCCGTCAATTGTTCTTTTTTATACCCACGGAATGGGCCGCCCGATGCGGTGAGCACAATATGGCCAATACCATTTTCTTCGGGATTCGCTGCGTAGGATGCAGGCAACGACTGGAAAATTGCATTGTGTTCGCTATCAATCGGTAAAAGCACGGCACCGGAGCGACGTACCGCGTCCATGAATACCGGCCCAGCCATAACGAGCGCTTCCTTATTGGCGAGCAACACACGCTTGCCGGCCTCTGCCGCAGCAAGGGCTGAAGGCAAACCGGCTGCACCCACAATCGCAGCCATCACCGTATCCACTTCAGGCGTCTTTACAATCCGAACCAATGCCTCTGCACCCGTCTGCACGACGACATTAGAAGCTTTTGCAGTTAGACGTGACCGTAACTGCTCTGCGGCAGCCGGATCAACTACAACGACTACAGCTGGATTGAACCGATCTATCTGAGTTTCCAGTAAATCAATCTGGCGCAGCGCTGCCAAGGCATAAACACGATAGCGTTCGGGATGCCGGGCTATGACATCCAGGGTGCTCTGCCCTATGGAACCGGTAGAGCCAAGAACGACAACGCGCTGTTGCATGTGACTCTTTTCAGTGGCCGACGGCAAGAATGATCATCAGTAGTGCAACCGGCAAAACGGACAATTGACTGTCAATCCGATCCAGCACGCCACCATGGCCGGGCAACAGCTGAGAACTGTCTTTAATACCGGCCTGACGTTTCATCAAAGATTCGAACAAATCGCCCGTTACCGAAAGGACCAGCAGAAGCATCAGGACTGGTAATGAAAGCGCCGTGAAAATACCGTCCACCTGATTAAGTACCAATGCGTAAATCAACATGCAGATCGCAGCACCAGCGACACCCTCCCAGGTTTTTCCCGGGCTGATCGCAGGCGCAAGTTTACGTTTGCCAAACTGTTTGCCAGTAAAGTACGCGCCAATATCCGCAATCCATGGCACAGCCATTGTTGCTAGCAACAACCAGGGTTCGGGAGGAACTGATTTCATAGAAACCAGAGCACACCATGCAGGAACCAGCAAAACGATACCGACGAATAGATGAAGCACCGGTTGACGCAACTCCCAACGCTTAACTAACCATAGCGGCACTACAAGCAACCAGAATACGCTGGCTAGCAATAGGCTAATCCCGGTTAACCAGTCCATCCAGAATACCGGGGCTGCTAAAGCAATCGCGGCGAGAATATTGCCAAAAAGTATGGCCAGAATAATTCGTGTCACAGGTGAGAAATAAGGTCTCGGGGTCATTCTTAACCATTCCCAGAAGCCCAGGCCGGAGAGCAATGAAGCAAAGACGACCCATGTCCAACCAGGCAACACAAACAAGACCAGCAGCACAAGCACCAGAAGCACCGCTGCAGTTTTAATACGCGTCATTAACATGTTGAAGTGTTTTCCTTGCCTGGACCTGCACTCTGGATCGCCGCACGTTGTGCCGCTTCGATCTGGTCACCCGTCTGTCCGAAACGTCTCTGACGTTTCTGGAATGAACGTATGGCTGTTATAAAGGGTTCTTCACCGAACTCAGGCCATAGGATTGGTGTGAAATACAGCTCTGAATAGGCCAGCTGCCAGAGGAGAAAGTTAGAAATACGCTCTTCTCCACCTGTCCGTATGAACAGATCAGGTTCAGGCACACCTGCAAAACAGAGATAAGGCTCAAGATCCTGCTCAACAAATTCACCTGCGCGTTCCGGCTGTGCCAGCACTAAACGATTCACTGCCTGGGCGATATCCCAACGACCACCGTAATTAGCGCACACATGAAGTGTCATTCGGGTATTAGCGCCAGTCATCGATTCAGCCTGGGCAATCATGCTCTGTAGCTCAGGCGCAAATCGTGAGCGATCTCCCACAACTCGCAAACGAATGCCATGCTCATTGAGCTTGCCGACTTCCTGCTCGAGCGCTCGCATGAACAATTGCATCAACAAGGTGACTTCTTCAGGCGGTCGACGCCAGTTTTCAGAGCTGAATGCAAACAGTGTCAAATGCTCGACACCCATTTCGAGGCAACGCCGAACGGTGCTGCGCACCGTTTCTACGCCCTGACGATGCCCTGCAACGCGGGGCAGTAGACGCCGTTTAGCCCACCGTCCATTGCCATCCATAATAATGGCGATATGGCGGGGACAGACGCCATCAAGGACAGAAGGCTCAGCCTTGGGCTGAGCCTGTCTTTTGAACCAGCGGGTGATGAGGCTCACTTGTAACCGTTAGATCTGGAGAAGTTCTTTTTCTTTATCCGCCAGAAGCTTGTCGATATCAGCAACAAACTTATCCGTCAGCTTCTGAATATCGTCTTGCGAACGACGCTCTTCATCTTCAGAAATTTCCTTGTTCTTCAGCTGATCTTTAAGCGTGTTATTGGCATCGCGACGCAAATTCCGCACGGATACTTTGCCGTTTTCGCCTTCAGCCTTGACCAGCTTAATGAGCTCTTTACGACGCTCTTCCGTCAGTGCTGGCATAGGCACACGAATCGTTTCACCCTGAGCCGCAGGATTCAAACCCAGATCAGAATCACGAATGGCTTTTTCGATTTTGCCAGCCATTGGTTTTTCGAAGGGTTGCACGCCCAGCGTACGTGAATCAACCAGCGTTACGTTAGCCACTTGATTCACAGGAACCATTGAGCCGTAGTATTCAACCATCACATGGTCGAGAATGCCTGTATGCGCACGACCCGTGCGGATCTTACCCAGATCTGTCTTCAGGCTTTCTAAAGACTTCAGCATGCGCTGTTCGGTACTTTTTTTGATTTCGCTCATGTTAGTTTTCCTTACGTATCAGCAATAAACGAGCGTGCCTTCTTTAGAGCCCATAACGACGCGCTCCAGGGCACCTGTCTCGAAAATCGAAAAAACATTGATCGGTAATTTTTGATCACGACACAAGGCAAAGGCCGTTGCATCCATGACTTTCAGATCCTTCTGAATCGCTTCATCAAAAGAGATTGTTTCGTACTTGGTTGCGGCCGGATCTTTCTTGGGATCAGCCGTATAAATACCATCTACCTTGGTTGCCTTAAGAACGATCTCTGCACCAATTTCGGCACCACGTAAGGCTGCCGCTGTATCCGTCGTAAAGAACGGATTACCTGTACCTGCTGCAAAAATCACGATACGTCCCTGTTCCAGGTAACGAATCGCTTTACCGCGCACATAAGGCTCAACGACTTGTTGAATATCCAGCGCAGACTGCACACGTACCGGCAAACCGGCAATACGCATTGCGTCTTGCAAAGCCAGGCTATTCATCACGGTGGCCAGCATGCCCATGTAATCGGCCTGAGCCCGATCCATACCGGAGGCTGATGCTGCGACACCGCGGAAAATATTACCGCCGCCAATCACCACGCCCATCTGGACACCCAGATCAGCCACTTTCTTAATTTCGGCGACGATCCCGTTGATCGTCTGACGATTGATGCCATACGCATCATCGCCCATCAATGCCTCTCCGGACAGCTTGAGCAATATGCGTTTGTATTTGGGTGTTGCCATAATTTGACCTTTCAATACAGAAATGCGTGCTTCAAGAATCCGGCGGGTCACGCACGTGCGTGACCCTTCAGACAGAATTTACTTCTTGGCGGCAGCGGCAGCCTGTTGGGCAGCCACTTCAGCAGCAAAGTCATCAACCTTCTTCTCGATGCCTTCACCCACCAGATACAGCGTAAAGCTATTGATGCTAGCGTTCTTCTGCTTGAGCAATTGCTCGATCGTTTGCTTACCGTCTTCAGCCTTCACGAAAACCTGACCCATTAGAGTCACTTCCTTCAGGAATTTCTGAACAGTGCCTTCAACCATCTTGGCAACGATATCAGCAGGTTTGCCCGATTCGGCAGCCTTTTCGGTAGCAATACGACGCTCGGTTTCAATCAGCGCAGCATCAACACCTGAGGCGTCCAGCGATTTAGGTTTGTTTGCAGCAATGTGCATGGCCAGATCCTTGGCCAGCGCTTCATCACCACCCACCAGATCAACCAGAACACCAATCTTGCTACCACCGTGGATGTACGAGGCAACCTGACCAGCACCCTCGATACGCACGAAGCGGCGGATCGACATATTTTCACCGATCTTGCCAACCAGAGCGGCACGCACCGCTTCAACCGTTGAACCATCCATTGGCAAAGCCGACAAGGCAGCCACATCAGCCGGATTCTGCGTTGCAACCAGCTCGGCAACCTTACTTGTGAAGGCCAGGAAATCATCATTCTTGGCAACGAAGTCAGTTTCGCAGTTCACTTCAACCATCGATGCCAGCTTGCCATCAGCAGCAATGTAGATACCTACAATACCTTCGGCTGCAATACGGGCTGCAGCCTTCGAAGCCTTGCTGCCCAGCTTAACGCGCAGAATTTCTTCGGCCTTGTCCATGTCGCCCTGGGCTTCGGTCAACGCCTTTTTGCATTCCATCATCGGCGCATCAGTCTTTTCGCGAAGTTCCTTGACCATTCCTGCGGTAATTTCAGCCATGCTTATCTCCTAATTCGTATCTGATTCACACTGTTTGCCCCGGACTCTCACAGGCAAAGAGCTTGCTTATTGCAAATCGGCCGCCCGAAGGCGGCCGATCATGCCGGAGAAACCCGTAAGAACCAGGCGTCCGGCGTGACGGGTTATTCGCCCGCGACTTCTTCTTCGACCTCAACGAACTCGTCATCACCACCAGCGGCGTCAACGATTTCCTGGATCGACTGGCTACGACCTTCCAGCACGGCATCGGCGATACCGCGGGCATACAGACGAATCGCACGCGACGAGTCATCGTTACCCGGAATGATGTAATCAACGCCTTCTGGGCTGTGGTTGGTATCAACCACGCCAATGACTGGAATACCCAGCTTCTTGGCTTCGGTTACGGCAATCTTGTGATAGCCGACATCGATGATGAAAATAGCGTCTGGCAGTGTTGCCATGTTCTTGATACCGCCAATGGATTTCTGCAGCTTTTCCAGCTCGCGCTTGAAATCCAGTGCTTCTTTTTTGGTCAGCTTCTCGCACGAACCGTCTTCAACAGACTGTTCCATGTCTTTCAGACGCTTGATCGATTGCTTCAGCGTCTTGTAGTTGGTGAGCATGCCGCCCAACCAGCGCTGATCAACCCAAGGCATACCTGCGCGCGCAGCTTCTTCAGCAACGATTTCGCGAGCCTGGCGCTTGGTGCTTACAAACAGAACCGTACCCTTGTTAGCCGACAGCTTCTTAACGAAAGCGATTGCTTCGTTGTACTTGGCAACGGTCTTTTCAAGGTTAACGATGTGAATCTTGTTACGAGCCCCAAAAATGTAGGGGGCCATACGGGGGTTCCAGAAGCGGGTTTGGTGTCCGAAGTGGACGCCGGCTTCCAGCATTTGACGCATTGTCGACATAACGACTCCTTGCAGGGTTAAACCGCCACAACACCGACTGCGATTTTTCCGGAGAAAAACACCCTGAATTCGGCATTGTGTGTGGATTTGCCCCGAAACAGATGCCTCGGGACGATTTCAGCCTAGCGGCCAGTTTTCATTAAGAAAACCCGCAGATTGTACCAGCAAACAACGCACTGCAGCAAGCTCGAATCACTTTTGGCTGGCTGTAGCAGAGCGACTCGGTTATGCTTCGCATTGGGTTACAACAACCTGTGTCAGCCCTGCTTCCACACCCATACAAAGCCAAAAATGAGCGTTACGATCAAAACCCCCGAACAAATCAACGCCATGCGCGTTGCATGCAGGCTCGCATCTGAAGTGCTTGATTATATTGCACCTTTCGTTAAACCAGGTGTAACTACGGGTGAGCTCGACAAGCTCTGCCACGATTACATGGTTAATGTTCAAGGAACCATCCCCGCGCCCTTGAATTATCAGCCACCGGGTTACACCCCCTACCCCAAATCCATCTGCACATCTGTTAATCACCAGGTGTGTCATGGCATTCCCGGCGATAAACAGCTCAAAAAGGGCGATGTCGTCAATCTGGACATCACAGTGATTAAAGACGGCTGGTATGGCGATACAAGCCGCATGTTTAGCGTAGGCGAAGTATCTACCCTTGCCCAGCGTCTGAGTGACGTGACCTATGAGTGCCTCTGGAAAGGCATCGACGTGGTACGCCCAGGCGCCACTCTTGGCGATATCGGGCACGCTATTCAGACGCATGCCCAAAAAAGTGGCTATTCCGTGGTTCGAGAATTCTGTGGACACGGTATCGGCCAACACTTTCACGAAGATCCCCAGGTGCTGCACTACGGCAAACCCGGTACTGGACTCAAGCTGCAGGAAGGCATGATTTTCACCATCGAGCCGATGATCAACGCGGGCAAAGCCGATATTAAAGAACTGGCAGACGGCTGGACCATTGTGACCAAGGATCATTCGCTCTCTGCACAATGGGAACACACCATTGTGGTGACTGCCGATGGCGTTGAAGTCCTAACGCTTTCAGACGGCGCCCCTCCCCGACCCAACTTCTAATCGGGTTCAACCATGACACAGGGCGCCAAGCAAGTGCTCACCGAGATTCGCGAAACACTTAAACTGGGTCAGAAGGATCTAGCTGACACGTATCTGGCACAGCCAGACCACAAATCCTACCTTGCTGGCCGATCCCAACTGGTCGACCGAATGCTGGAGCGTCTGTGGAATAGCGCGCAGTTGTCCAAATGTGCGGCGCTAATTGCCATTGGGGGGTATGGTCGAGGCGAGCTTTATCCTTATTCGGATATCGATGTCCTCATTACCCTAGAAAACCCACCCACGCCGGAAATCGAGGCCGCCTTAGAAAAGCTGGTTAGCCAGTTCTGGGATATCGGGCTGGCGGTTGGACATAGTGTTCGTACGATTGATGAATGCATTACAGCAGCCGAATCTGACATTACCGTCCAAACTGCACTCTATGAATCCCGGCTGATTTGCGGACAAGCCAAGCTCCAGAAATTACTGCATCAGCGCATCGAAGCTAGCATGGTGGCCGATAAGTTTATTGCGGCAAAGCAGGCTGAACAGGAAGAGCGGCATTTACGTTTTGCATTTAGCGCTTTTAGCCTGGAACCCAACTGCAAAGAAAGTCCGGGCGGGCTGCGAGACATTCATAGTCTTAATTGGATAGCACAGGCAGCCGGATTTGGTACTCAGAATAATGCCTGGCAAGCACTGCAAAAGCATGCGTTGATGCAGGGTGATGAACGTGTCGCCCTTGAACGTGCCGCAGGATTCCTGGCTGACCTACGAATTAGGCTGCACCTACTGACAGGACGCGCGGAAGATCGTCTGCTTTTTGATATTCAGGGGCAAATCGCACAACAATTCGGGTTTATCGATATTGCGAATCGTCGCGCTAGTGAGCAGTTCATGCAACGCTACTACCGGATTGCCAAGCGCGTTACCCAGATTAATACGATCGTTCTAAAATCCATCAGCGAACGTCTTGCACCGGCCAGCAAACAGAAGGTTAAACGCCTCAATGATCGTTTTCAGAAGGTCGGCCACAAACTGGATATCGTTGACCCGCTGATTTATCAAAGCAATCCCTCGGCTATTCTTGAAACATTCCTGCTCATGGAAAAACAGGGGGGCGTTCAGGAGATGACAGCACGAACACTCCGTGCCGTCTATGCAGCACGTCGAATGATTAACCGAGAATTCCGTAATCAACCGGAAAACAAGCAGCTATTCATTCAGATCCTGCGCCAGAAAAATGGTGTGCTCCATGCGCTGCGTCTGATGAACCAGTTTGACATTCTTGGTAGATATATCCCTGCTTTCGGACAGATTGTCGGGCAGATGCAGCATGACCTGTTTCATGTGTTTACGGTTGACCAGCACATTCTGCAAGTAGTCAGAAACATAAGACGTTTTGTACGCGAAGACTTTGCGCACGAGAATCCTTTCTGCCATCGCCTGATGAACGAATTCGAGCGCCCCTGGCTGCTTGTTCTTGCGGCACTCTTTCATGACATTGCCAAGGGCCGCGGCGGCGATCACTCGGAATTAGGCATGGCTGATGCCGAGGCCTTTTGTCAGTCGCACGGTCTGAGCAAAAAGGATACGGAATTAATCGTCTGGCTCGTTAAAGAACACCTCACCATGTCGGCCGTTGCCCAGAAGGAAGATATTTCAGACCCATCGACTGTTGCCGCTTTTTGCAAACGTGTTGGTGATGCACGACACCTCACTGCACTTTATCTATTAACCGTCGCTGATATTCGCGGAACCAGCCCCAAAGTCTGGAATTCATGGAAAGCGCGCCTGCTGGAAACCCTTTATCGCACGACGCTCAATCGTCTTGAGGTACTTCAGGGCGACAACCCGGATCAGCCCGGTGATATGGTTGTGCAACGTAAACGGGATGCGCTAACCCACCTGCGCTACTTTGCTTTGGGTGATTCAGTACAAGCGCAATTCTGGAAGCAGCTTGATGACGTGTACTTCCTCCGCCACACGGATGAGGAAATTGCCTGGCACACACGCTCTCTTTACTATCGGACGCACGAAAACAAGCCTGTAGTTCGAGCCAGACCCAATCCAGATGGCGAAGGCATTCAAGTACTGGCTTATGCGCCGGATCAGCCAGACCTGTTTGTGCGACTTTCAGGATACTTCAGCTCGATTGGCTATTCCATTATGGATGCCAAAATTCACACGACAAAACATGGCTACGCGCTTGATAGCTTCAATTTGTTCGATGCATCGAATCGCGGCATTGATCGTGAAACCTGTGCGATTATCGAACATGATCTGATTGAAGTGCTTCTAGGCAAGATTCAACCTAGAACACCTGGCATGGGAAGAATTTCTCGCCAGGTTCGATCATTCCCAATCGCACCGGATGTGATGCTGGAACCTGATGAGAGCGGGCAACAGTATGTGTTATCCATTCGCGCAGCGGACCGGACCGGATTGCTACATGCGATCGCCGAAACCCTGACCCGGCATGGTGTCGCACTTCACACAGCGCGCATTTCGACCCTCGGCGAACGTGCTGAGGATACCTTCCTGATTTCTGGTCGCTCACTGTCACAGAGCCGCGACCGTTTATTACTAGAAAACGATCTACTGGAACAATTGAAGATCTAGATCCCCTTGCCCTACTCCGGAACTTTACAACCCACCAGTGTTTCAATGAGAAGTCGGACTTTACACATGGCAGTCTCAAGCACCGGGCCGAGGGCGCTGAACTCGATGCCATGGACGCTTTCACCAATGCCCGCAGCATAGTTGGCAACCACATTGAGTTGCGCATAAGGAATGCCGAGCTCACGCGCCAAAACGGCTTCCGGCATGCCCGTCATACCCACAACATCCGCCCCATCTCCCGCTAAGCGCCTGATTTCCGCAGCCGTTTCCAGACGAGGGCCCTGCGTGCACGCGTAAACACCGCCTTCGTGAACATTAAAACCGAGCAGGTCTGCAACACCGGAAAGTTTGCTGCGAATCTCTTCGGAGAACGGATGCGTAAAGTCGATATGCATGTCGACACCGGGCTCGGAACCATGAAAGGTTGAAGCACGACCCCAGGTGTAATCAATCATCTGATCCGGAATCACTAGATCCCCCGGAACTAAGGTCGGATGTATCGACCCTACGGAACCCACCGCAACAATCCCCGTGACTCCCAAAGAGTGAAGTGCGTAAATATTAGCCCGATAATTAATACGATCAGGCTGTATGGTGTGGCCATAGCCATGGCGCGCAAGAAACACCATCGGATGACCGCAAATCGTACCCAAAGTCATCGGGCACGATGGCTCTCCATAGGGTGTGCGCACGAATTGCCGATGAGCACCATCAAGAATGGGCAAATGATTAAGCCCACTGCCACCGATAATTGCCAGCAATTGCGATTTGTCTGTTGTATTCATGATGTACCCACTTAATTAATCACGTCGATGATGCAACGGTTTGGATGCGTTCAAGCGTTGCTTCCCCGAGCACCGGCACTACATTAGCCGGCATCGCATGGTGCAACGAAGCGGTCGGCAGGGACAACTTTCTAAACTGAACATTTGGCAGGCTAATGCCAAATGGGGCATGGCCTATGACCGACGTTGCAATCAATTGCATCATCGTCTGGCGCCCTGCATCTTTCATCACCCAGGGCAAAGCCGTACGGTCTGCCAGATGAACAGTACGAATCGAATCAATCTGCCCGGCCAGTGCCACAGCAGCCTGCTGGAAGGCAAGACGGTATTGCATCACTGCATATTGCTCCGGCACATCCCGTGGCAAAGCATCTGCAGGTGCGCCAGCAATCCAGAGCACCATCGCCTCGGGCGCAAAATCATTTAAATCCTTGATGAGTAGCTCGTGGATTTGTCGGATATCGGCTAGGCCGTAAGTGGCATCAGGCACGCGTTCACGCGTAGCCTCCAGACAATCCATTCTATTATCCAGAGCGAATACGGTCTTCCCACGCTTAACCAATGCCGCCGTTGAATGCCCAAACCCACAGCCAATTTCCAGAACACGATCTGCACGGACACGGCTACTAAGCCAGTCATACGCACCTTGCTTTTCAAGATCAGCGGCCTCGGTGGACCAGCGTACCAATGTATCTGGAAGAGTCTCTTCCAGTGCAGTCTGTTTCACGGCTGATTGGTGTTGGATCATGCCGGGGTCGCCACGAAGATGCCGTTAGCGTTACGCCACAATCCATCCACATCGAGACCAAAACCATATACGTACTGATCCGGTGTTTTTAATGCGGGATAGTTAGGCTCACACGGCTGCGGCTTCGATTTTTCTTTATGGGTGAGGACAGCGATCTCCACGCTACGGGCGCCCTCGGCTTTTAACCATTGGGCAATTTCATTCAAGGTGACGCCCTCGTCGAGAATATCATCAAGCAGCAACACATCCCGATCACGCACTGGTTTTCTTGGGCGTACCAGCCAGTTAAGCGCGCCACCGGTACGTTCATCACCATAACGACTGGCATGCACATAATCCAAGTCTAACGAAAACTTGAGGCGCGGCAGCAAATGACCTGCATAGACTACAGCACCCGTCATGACGCAGAGCACTAGTGGGCAAGCCCCTGCATAGCGCTCATTCAGAATCGCTGCCTGGGTATCCAGAAGACCATCAATTGCCACGCGGTCATAAAGGCATTCGGCAACCGATGGATCGTGTCGCATCTTGAAAGCCCGACAGATTACTTAATCGATTCGAGATACTGGCTAAATTCCGAACCCACTTCCGGATGACGCTGACCCAGTGCGACTGTTGCTTTGAGATAGCCTAATTTCGAACCACAGTCATAGCGCACACCATCATAACGATAGGCCAGCACCTGCTCTTCACCGAGCAGACTGGCAATGCCATCAGTCAACTGAATCTCGCCACCTGCACCCGGTTTGATGTTTTCCAGATGATGGAAAATACGTCCCGACAGAATATAACGGCCTACGACTGCCAGCGTCGATGGTGCACTCGCAGGATCCGGCTTTTCAACAATTGCATTAACCTGTTCCAGACGATCCGAGACTGTGCGTGCATCAACAATGCCGTAGCTTTTGGTGTCAGCGCGTGGCACATCCTGAACACCGAGTACAGAACAACGGTAGTAATCGTAGCAATCCACCATCTGCTTCATCACCGGGGTTGAACCATCCAGCAAATCATCTGCCAGCAGTACAGCAAATGGTTCATCACCAATAACCGGCTTGGCGCAAAGGACTGCATGACCTAGTCCAAGCGGCTCGGCCTGGCGAATGTAAATACAGTTAACGTGCTTGGGCAGGATATTCTGAACAATATCCAGCAAGGCCTGCTTGTTCTTCTGGGCAAGCTCGCTTTCAAGTTCGTAAGCCTTGTCAAAGTGATCTTCAATGGCGCGTTTGCTTCGCCCTGTCACAAAAACCATTTCGGTAATACCGGCCGCAACCGCTTCTTCAACCGCATACTGGATCAGCGGTTTATCCACCACTGTCAGCATTTCTTTCGGGCTGGCCTTGGTAGCAGGTAGAAAACGGGTACCCAGACCGGCCACCGGAAAAACAGCTTTGCGAACCTTTTTCATCGAACACTCCGTATCAACAGCATTGATATTTTTCATGATTGTAAACGTTTCAGGAATTCCACTTCATCCAGAATAGTGATGCCCAGACTTTGTGCCTTGTCCAGCTTGGAACCCGCAGCTTCACCGGCAACCACCCAGTACGTCTTGGCTGAAACAGAGCCAGAAACCTTGCCACCCGCGGCTTCGACAAGCGCCTTGGCTTCATCCCGGCTCAAATTGGGCAAGGTGCCCGTCAGAACAATGGTTTTACCCACGAGCGGCCCCTCAGCATGTTGCAGCGGGATATCCTGCCAATGCACGCCGGACGCCTGCATACGTGAAAGCACTTCACGATTGTGAGCTTCGCTAAAGAAGGCAACAATCGAATCTGCAACAACAGGACCCACATCGGGCACCTGCATCAAGGTCGAAACATCTGCCTGGAGCAATGCATCCATAGACCCCAGGTAACGCGCAAGATCTTTGGCGGTTTGCTCGCCCACATTACGAATACCCAAGGCATAAATCATTCGATCCAGACGGGTATTGCAACTTTGCTGGATTGCGGCGACCAGATTCTCGGCAGATTTTTCGGCAAAACGATCTAACGATGTCAATTGAGGCACCGTTAATACGTACAAATCAGCGGGTGAATGAACTAAACCTGCTTCAACTAGCTGATCGACAATTTTCTCGCCCAGGCCTTCGATATCCATCGCACGACGGGATGCAAAATGCCGCAGCGCCTGCTTGCGCTGAGCGGGGCACACCAGACCACCCGTGCACCGCGCCACGGCTTCATCCGGCGGTAACTCGATATGGGAGCCACACTCAGGACAAAGCGTTGGACAAGACATCAGAGAATGAATGGGCTGGCCATCGCCATCCACAGGTCTTCGATCAAGCAGACTGGATACGACTTCAGGAATAACATCCCCTGCCCGCCGCACAATAACCGTGTCACCGACCCGGATGTCCTTGCGCGCCATCTCGTTAAAATTATGCAGTGTGGCATTCGTAACGGTAACGCCACCAACAAAGACGGGCTCCAGGCGGGCTACTGGCGTCACAGCACCCGTGCGCCCAATCTGCACATCGATTCCTTCAACGCGGGATAGCACTTCCTCGGCAGGAAACTTATGGGCAATGACAAAGCGAGGTGCACGCGAAACAAAACCTAAGCGTTTCTGCAAATCCCGACGATCGACCTTATAGACCACACCATCAATGTCATACGCCAAAGTGGGGCGTTGCAATGCCATCTGCTCGTAATAACCCAACAGACCGGCTGAACCTTCAACAACTGCCCTGGATTCTGCAACCCGGAAACCGAGACTATAAAGCCAGTTAAGCACCCCAGATTGTGTTTCGGGTAGCGCTGCATCACTGTCTGCATCACCAATGCCGTAAGCAAAAAATGTGAGTGGGCGTTGTGCCGTTATAGCTGAATCTAACTGTCGGAGGCTCCCTGCTGCGGCATTACGCGGGTTAGCAAACGTTTTTTCACCTGCCGCTTCCTGTGTAGCGTTCAATTGCGAGAAATCTGCCCGACGAATTAGCACCTCACCGCGCACTTCGAAACGTCCATTAGGCACTTGCTGCTTCTCTAGGCGCAGCGGAATGCTCCGGATCGTCTTTAAATTCAGCGTGACATTTTCACCGGTTGTGCCATCGCCACGGGTTGCGCCTTGTATAAAGACCCCATCCTCGTAGACCAAGGAAATGGCGAGCCCATCAAACTTTGGTTCACAGGCGTAAGCAATGGGCGGCGCACTCTCTGACAGACCCAGCGTTTCTCGGCATCGCCGATCAAAGGCCTCAACTTCCTCAGCACTGAATGCATTATTAATCGACAACATCGGTGTCTGATGTGTCACGGCTTCAAACGAAGCGAGGGGTTTAGCACCGACACGCTGGGTCGGTGACTCCGCCACCACTAATGCCGGATTGGCCGCCTCAAGATTTTCGAGCTCACGAAAGAGACGGTCATACTCCGCATCAGGTACTTCAGGTGCATCACATACGTAGTACGCATGCGCATATCTCTCCAGTAGCGACCGCAACACATCAATCCGATTAGCGACATCCGCTGCGGATGTTAGTGCTCCCGTAGCTTCGGGAACGTTGAAGTCAAACGCGTCCTGCACCGAACCAATCAGGAGAAGAGACGATGGGCCAACGCGGAACCCGGCTCAATACCCTGGGCTTGGAGCATGGCATTCAGACGGATCACCTGATTAACCAGTAGCGCCATGCCCTCTTCGCTCATAGCACGTCCGGCATCATCGACGATTTCCGCATCGAGTGTTGTAGACAGCGTACGGGCCAGATCCAGCATTTCAGCCACAACAGCGTCAGGACGCTGAACATGCGGAAAATCCATCACCAGACTAATCAAAGATGCGTTCTGATCTACCTGCAGCTGGAAATCGATTTCTCCAGCGGCACTCAGCCTTGCATAGTTAGGAAACTCACCCACCAGCGCCGAACCAGATGCGCTCGTCGACAGTTTCTCAACAATACTCGACATGTCCTGGCGCGGTTTCAGATTCAGGCTAATGAGTGCATCGACACGCACACAAAAGGCATCAAGATTTGCCGCACGATCAATCAATACCGCCTCGGACTCCACCGAAAGTCCGGCCGATAGCATTTGCGCAAGGCTTTCCAGGGAACGCATCCACTCATGGAGGCTATCCGGTGAAACCGGGCCACGCCTAGACGCTAGCTGCATACGCGCGCGCAAATTACTAACAATTGCCGTATCAGGAAGTGCATCGGCACGATGCCAGCCATCTCCCGAGTAAAACTCCACACGCTCAAATCGCTCCGCGCCCATTTGAGTCAGGGTGTCACGAATAGATCCCGCCGTACGCGGTTCATAGAAACGGAGTGAGGCAATCGCGTCAACCCAAGACTCAACCTCAGTCAGCGCTGCTATAGGCTCAGCTGTTGTAGGCGACTCAGACATGGTCGGCTCGGTGGGTAAATCAACAGCGGATTGACCCGAGTCTCCTTCTCCATGATCCCAAACCGGCTCCTGCCGGTCAGAAGCCGTTTCGTCTGCAGCAACTTCAGCAATAACTTCGGCCGGTGGTGGCGCGTTCAACTTACGATGCTTATGCTCGACCCAGCGGTTATATACAACCACCAGCACAATGGCGAATACACCCAGACCCAGCAGACTTAGTTGCAGTTCGTTCATAATCAACCTACTGTCGTTTCGCGCATTTGCAGCGCTTCTTCCATATCGACTTCTACAATACGCGACACACCGAATTCCTGCATGGTCACGCCTACTAACTGATTACCCATCTCCATTGCAATCTTATTGTGGCTAATGAAGAGGAACTGAGTCTTATCCGACATCCGTTTTACCATCTCGCAGAAACGGACCGTATTGGCATCATCCAGTGGTGCATCCACTTCATCCAGCAAACAGAATGGTGCTGGATTCAACTGGAACAACGAGAACACTAGGGCAATAGCCGTTAGCGTTTTTTCACCACCCGAGAGCAGATGAATCGTCGAATTCTTCTTGCCTGGTGGTTGCGCCATCACTTGAACACCCGCATCCAGAATTTCATCACCCGTCATGATCAGACGCGCTTCCCCGCCACCAAACAGGCTCGGGAACAAGGTCCCGAAATGCTGATTGACTGCATCAAAGGTGGTCTGCAATAGCGTCCGGGTTTCACGGTCAATACGACGGATCGCATTTTCCAGCGTTTCCATAGCCAGTAACAGATCTTCGGACTGCGCATCGAGATAGGTTTTACGCTCAAGTGCTGAATTCAACTCAACCAGGGCCGCCAGGTTAACGGGACCCATCGCTTCGATTTCACGTTGGACGCGAGTAATCGTCGATTGCAGTGGCCCCGCCTTAACATCACCAATGCCTGCCACCAGCACTTCAATTTGCTCGGGTGTGCAACCGGCTTCAACTAACAGCCCTTCGTACTGGGCGGCAGCCAACTCGGCAGCCTGATGCTTTAATTGATGGTCATTTATGCGTGCACGTACAGGCTCAAGCTGCTGCTCCATGCGCATCCGGCTCTCTTCCTGCGTGCGCAATTCACTTGCCTTGCTTTCTGCCGCATCACGAATCTCGGCCAAAGCCTGCTCTTTCTCCGTGCGTAAACCCAGTGCAGTTTCCAGCTTTTCACGCAACTCATCGCCATCGGCGCCTTCAAGCTCAGTCTTGGCCTGTACGGTACTGTCTTCAATACGACGACACTCATCAACCGAGAGCCGCGCCTGGTTTCTCAGATCATCCAGGCGGCTCTGGCATTCACGGCACGAAAACTCGGCCTCCTGCACGTCACGCTCAACCTTAACCATGGCGTCGCGCGCATCTCGCAGAGCCCGACTGGCTGTTTCACGTACAGAAAGACGCTCACTCAATGAGCTCTGGGCAACGGCGACTGCTGATTCCAGATTTTGCAGCAATGCACTCTGCTCTTCCAGACGCTGTTGCTCTGCCTGCAACTCGGACTGTTGTTCATCGCGTCCAGCATTCAGTGAACGCACACGTTCTTCGTAGTGACGTACGGCTTGCGCCAGCTTTTCATGCTCAATCGCATGACGATTCTGCTCCGCCTGAGCTGCCTGTGCTTGCTGACGCAACCCTTCCAGGGTCAATCGCGTGGAGCGCAGCGCTTCGCGGGCCGCTTCCACCCGTGCATTAGCTTCATCCAACGGTATCGTTAAAGCCTCAACCCGAGCCTGGGTTGCTTCGAGTTCTTGCTGACGTTCTAATAAACCATGATCAGCGGCATCCGGCGCAAAGAAAGTGACGCTATAGCGATCCAGCAAATGGCCTTGCGGTGTGACAATAGACTCTTCCGCTGAAAGTTGATTTTGCAGGGCACGTGCAGACTCTAGTGACGGCGCAGTTCGCACACCCGATAGCCAACGAGCCAGAACGGGTTTTATCTGACCATCCAGGCATTCCACCTGCGCCATCAATGAATCCGCACCCTCGCCTGCCGAAACGGCATTCATCTCTGGCATCAACAGGGTGAGGCGTAGTGAAGGCGGCTCGGCAAAACAACGATCTAGCTCGGGCAAATCCTGTTGACCACAGGCCACTGCTTTCAATCGATCGCGCAGAACGGCTTCGACGGCGAGCTCCCAGCCACTGGTCACACGAATCTTCTGCCAGAGGGCAGGACGTTCCTGCAAACCAGCCTTACGCAGCCAGTCTGGCAGCGAACCACTCGCCTGCACACGCTCCTGCAGTTGTTTCAACGCCTGATGGCGTGCCTGTGTCTGGGTAAATTCCTGCTGCAGCGTCCGCTGTTGATCCGTAGACTCCTGCAAATGCTGTTCTGCGCTTGTCAGACTTTCTTCGGCGACCGCCTGTTGTTCCTGTAATTCTGCTAGCGCCATGGCAGCGGATTCGCGCTGCTCTGCCAGTGCCTGTAACTGTTCTGCGTCCGGCGGCGCCAGCGCCGCTTCATCGCGCTGCAGACGTTCGATCTGCTGTGTGATCCGTGCCAGATTGCGCTCTGCATTGCTACGATTGGCCTGTGCCACCTGCAAACGCTGCTCCAAACCGGACAGTTCGCCACGAAACTGGCTGGCCTGTTCCTGTGCTTCACGTTCGGCATCTTCAAAAGCGGGTAACCCTTCCTGGGCGCGCTCCAGCATCTCCTGATTCTGCGCCAGACGCATGGCTGCATGTTCCTGCAACTCGGTCCAGCGAACAAGGTCTTCTTCAGCTTGGATCTGACGCTGTTTCCAGCTTTCACGATCCACCATCAGCTGTTGCAAACGAGCCTCGAGATTGCGACGTGTTTCCTGGCGATGGCGAATATCCGCTTCAATCGTGGCGACTTCTGCATTGATGCTAAAGAAAGTACTTTGCGCCGTCTGGACCAGATCATTGGCGGTGTAATAGGCTTCCCGCAGCGTTTCTAGCTCTGCTTCAATATTGCGCTGTCGGGCAACCGTTTCTTCAAGTTCGGTTTGGGCAGCGGCAAGCCCCGCTGACAACAGTTGTGCATCCGTACGGCCCTCTTGCAGCTTCACAGACCACAACTTCTGCTGGGTACTAATCAGCTCAGCCTGCAGACTCTGGTAACGCTCGGCAACTTCGGCCTGGCTTTCGAGGCGGCCAATCTGGGTACCTAACTCCTGTCGGATATCTTCGAGTCGTGCCAGATTTTCACGGGTATCCGAAAGACGCCCCTCGGTTTCCTTGCGGCGCTCTTTATAACGGGTCACCCCGGCGGCTTCTTCCAGAAACACACGCAATTCTTCAGGTTTCGCTTCAATAATACGGGAGACGGTACCCTGACCAATAATGGCATAGGCACGCGGACCGAGACCCGTACCCATGAATAGATCCGTCACATCTTTGCGACGCACCTTGAGATTATTAATAAAGTAGTCGGACTGACCATTTCGGGTCAGAACACGCTTAACGGAAAGCTCGGCATATTGCGACCATTGCCCTACGGCACGTCCCAGTGTGTTGTCGAAAACCATCTCAACACTAGCGCGTGACACGGGCTTACGCGAAGTCGTACCATTAAAAATCACGTCCTGCATTGACTCGCCGCGCAGCTCCGTTGCCCGGGTCTCACCGAGTACCCAGCGCACCGCATCCATGATATTGGATTTGCCGCAGCCATTCGGACCCACCACGCCAATCAATTGGCCAGGAAGTTCGACATTTGTCGGATCTACGAAGGATTTAAAGCCGGCAAGTTTAAGCTTGGTAAGTCGCATAGTTCTTGATGCGCCCGTTAGCGGGCGTAGTTATTAGGTAATCAGCCCAGAATATGGCTGAACTACCGGTAAAGGCTGCTTATAATATCAGCTGCAGAGAACCAGACACAGAAGAGCTTCTACCTATGAGCACGCAGCCGAGCAAGACCCTAGAGACCTTTCCTAACCCTACTCCTCAGCGCGATTTCACGATTCACATGGAAATCCCTGAATTTACATGCCTTTGTCCTAAAACCGGACAACCAGACTTCGCCACTTTGATCCTGGATTACATTCCTGATCAGCTTTGCGTTGAGCTAAAAAGTCTCAAACTGTACATGTGGAGCTTCCGTGACGAAGGCGCTTTTCATGAAGCCGTAACCAACCGGATTCTGGATGACCTGGTTGTGGCGACACAGCCGCGCTTCATGCGTCTCACCGCAAAGTTCTACGTTCGTGGTGGTGTGTTCACAACAGTGATCGCAGAACACCGCAAACAGGGCTGGCAGCAGCTTCCACCGGTAACACTGGTTGAAGTGGCTGGACAGGCCAGCACCCGCGGCTAAACTTACCGATAACCCTATCGGCTCAGGAGTCCTTCTATGCGTAAAAAAGCCCTTATCGCCTTCGGTATATCACTGGCACTACTGGGTAGCGGCGTATCTCAGGCAGCCAACATGGCATTCATGGCAGATCAGGCCATGTCCCGTTTTACAGATCAGGATGCCGAATTTTTCAATCAGGCTGCCCATGAGGCGCTTAAAGCCAAAGACGGCACCGAGATCAAGTGGAGCAATCCCGGAACCGGTGCCTTTGGCACCCTCACCCCGTATCCTGACACGGAAAAGGACGCCAACTGCCGCGTGATTCACATGGTCAACATCGCTGAGAATGTTAAAAGCTCGGGGTATTATCGCTTCTGCAAACGCGCCGATGGCAGCTGGCCGCCAGTCATGCCACCGCGCAAGTAATTGGCACCTGAGGCTGGGGCAAGCTAGCGCCGTCGCAACACTTGTACCCAGACCAACAGGCTGACCAGACCCACAGCGGCTAGTACTGTCGCAGCGAGCACGGCACACCAGAAACCTGCCGCCCCCATAGCGGGCACGTTCAATATCGGTAACCCGTAAAAGGCCAATTGATAGCCACCCCAAAGCCCAATCAGCCAGAATGCTGCAAGGTGTATCCCCAAAGGCAGCAACGTAACGTGATAGCCGCGTAGCGCAAAAGCAGCCACTGTCTGGGCCGCATCAAATAGCTGGTAAGCCGCAACATAACCGACGAGGCCAATAGCCACGATCTGAACGTCTACGTCCGGACTACCCAACCAGGCCAGATCGGCGCGCAAGACCCAAAGCACCAAAGCAAGCAATCCGGAGCCACAACAGGCGACCAGGAAGGCACTGCGCGCCATCGCCCGCGCCTCGGCATCACGATCCGCCCCTGCTGCCTGCCCCACCAATGCCGCCGTTGCCGTACCAATGGCCAAGGGAAACATGTAAACCATGGCGGATAAATTGGCGACGATGCGATGCCCAGAAAGCACTTCTGGCCCCAGCCGGGCAATAAAAATGGCCATCACGGTAAATGCAGTAATTTCCACAAAATAGGACATCCCCATTGGCAAACCAACCCGTAGGAGTTTCAGTTGAGTCTGCCAATCCGGGCCGGACCATCGGGCATGATTTAAAAATTGCTGATAAATCGGCGCCTTCCAGAGCACAAAGACTCCCGCTCCGCACACCATCCAGGCAAGAAAAGCCTGTGATAAAGCTGCCCCGCTCACCCCTAGCCCGACTCCTAAAGACACAGTTCCGAACGTTAGGCTATCCACCAGAATGGGCGCCAGGATGGCATGGCCGCTTGTCTGCCCCAGACTCAACCACATCAAAGGTCTTGTTTTACCGACACCCCCGGCAATTGCGTGAAAAGCGCGGTACCCCAGAGAAGCCGGTAAAGAAAACGCCAGGATAAAAAGATAATCCCGGGTGAGCGCTTCCACGGAAGGCGGCAATTCAGCCAGTGCAATCATCCACCCGGGAAAACATAAAACCAGATCCCCGAAAAACGCCAGCAACACAACGAGCCAGAAAGCCTGATAAATTAACTTACCGGTTGCTGGTGCATCCCCACGGCCAATCTGTTGCGCAATACTCGGCAACAACGCTTGCACAACACCGGAAAGTGCCAAAGCCAGGGAGACGTAAATGCTTGCACCCACTGCTAAAGCGGCCAGGTTATCGGTATTGGAGCGTCCTACAACGATGGTGTCGATCGCCATCATGCCAATGGTTGCTAGTTGCGCAATCAGCACAGGCCACGCAAGACGATATAAACGAGTGATTGAGGAGCGCAACATCACTTAGGCGTTATCAATATATCGCGCGCTATCAAACAATCGAACTAGATCCGGACGATAGACCACCATTACCGTGAGCAGCATCCCGGTCAGCCACGCCTCGGAAAACGCCACCAACAACCAATATGATGCGTAGTCTTCAAGCAAAGGGCCCCATGGGTAAAGCTGCGTCAACCAGAGCATGAGTGTTAATAGCCAACCGGTTAGAACTACCACCCCGGCACTCCCGAAAAACCCACCCGCAAAAATGAAGACAAATAAATTAGAGGGTAATCGATCAACCAGGTACGCAACCAGCTGACTTAATGCCACCGGCCACAAAACCAGCAAACAGGCATTCAGACCCAAGGTGCTCCAATCCCCAGCGGCACTTGTCTGGGCAAGCACCAATGCCGTGGTCAAAGGTACCAACGCCAGCCGACGGCCAAACACCAGCGTGCATAAAGTGGCACCGATCAGATGCAGACTCAGACCTTGCAAGATCGTCGCCCGTATATGCCAGAGCACAATCAGCGCCAACGCAGCAATCAGCAACGCCGGCCAACGGGATTTAATTTCTGCACAAAAAGCCTTAAAGGGGCGAAGCGCTAGCCAATAAAACCAGCCCGCAATTAAAAAACCAGTCACCAACCAGGCGGAATCAATCGCGCCGGAATGAATCATCGACGTGTCGCACGAATGCGCAAACGGAAACCGGCCTCTTCCCAAATTGAGGTTTCATCGCGTAGCGCTGCCATAGTCATCGGGTTATCTTCAAGCCATGCAGCGGGTAGCTGCAGCGTAAAGCCATTCACCGTTTCCGATGCCTGCAGATCTGGTACGCCGGACTCCAGGCGCGAACGATGCAGAATCACTGCCAAACGAAGTGCCAGAATCTGTCGCCAGGCCATATCTTCACGGCTTAGGCCATCAACCTTATTGAGTTTGCCGCGGTGACAAAGCACAAGCAGCGCCAGGCGCG
Organism: uncultured Dechloromonas sp.; assembly: GCA_964498255.1. Lineage (GTDB taxonomy): Bacteria > Pseudomonadota > Gammaproteobacteria > Burkholderiales > Rhodocyclaceae > Fluviibacter. The sequence goes on along the minus strand of CAZCGW010000003.1, from coordinate 46,783 downwards.
CCTGATCCATCTTGGAAAACCCCGGCATATCGGCATAGCCCAGAATATAGGCACCATGCTTATGGTATCCGCTGTGAGCAATCGACAAACCAACTTCATGTAATGCCGCTGCCCACCTAACGAATTGCAAGTCGCGTTCCCGCTCCTCCGTGCTCCGTAACTTGAGCCCCATGAGGTCCGAAAAAATCTCAACGGCGGTTTCGCTCACACGATTGGCCTGATCAGACTCCACCTGATACCGCCGTTGAAAGTGCTTAACAGTTGCGGTACGCATATCGTGATGATGAAAGCGTCCCAGCAAGTCATACAGCACACCTAGACGCAACGCCCCATCAGCATAGGTTACCCGCTCTATACCCAAGGTATCGATAATGGCCGACATAATGGCTATGCCGCCAGGCAACACAGGAATCCGGTCAGACTTAACGCCCTGTAACGGCAAGGCATCTATATGCTTATAGCGAATCATCAACGCACAGAGCTTGTCTAGGCCACTGCGCGTAATGCCCGTAACACCTCGTGGATTTAGATCGTTTTGTTCCAGAATCTCTGCAATGGCGCTGGCAGTGCCCGATGAACCAATCGCTTCACCCCAGCCGGTCTGTTTATACGCATGTGCAATCAGCGAAACCTCTTTGGCTGCGGCCATCTGCGCTTCACGCAAACGCCGACGATCTATCAACCCGTCCGGGAAATAACGCAGCGAATAGCTCACACACCCCATAAAAAGGGATTCGAGCTTGAGTGGCTTCATGCCCGAGCCAATAATGAACTCGGTTGAACCGCCGCCGATATCAAACACCAGGCGTTGCTGATCAGAAGCCGGCAGCGAGTGCACTGCACCGATGTAAATCAGACGTGCCTCTTCCCGACCCGCAATAATTTCAATAGGGAAACCCAATGCCGCTTCTGCTTCAGCCAGAAAGCTATTGGCGTTTTTGGCAACACGCAAAGCGTTGGTTGCTACAGCACGTACCGCATCTTTAGGCAAACCGCGCAGACGCTCACCAAAACGGGATAACGCCACCAGCGCACGATCCTGGGAGGCCTGATCCAGACTTTTATCAGCCTGCAAACCAGAAGCCAGCCGAACCGCATCTTTCAACGAATCCAGGGTGTAAATCTGGTCGTCTACAACCCGACCCACTTCCAGGCGGAAGCTGTTGGATCCCAGATCTACTGCGGCGATTGATTCGTACTGCATGCCCGTCCCTTATTTGATGGCAAAGCCATATGCCGTAATTTTAACCCACTGGCATAACCGGCGTTAGGCAAATTTCGCAGCGCAAAAACCTTGTTTTCATATTCCTGTCACAATACACATGCTTACTTTGGTAATTCACACTTCAATCCGCATCTGATCCATGACACCAACGGCACATAACGCCCCTCCAAGCCATTTTCTGAACCGTGAACTGGGGCTCATCGCCTTTAACCGCCGTGTATTGGCTCAGGCTCAGGACGTACGGGTGCCGCTGCTGGAACGTCTATTTTTCCTATGCATTGTGTCGTCTAATCTGGATGAGTTCTTTGAAATCCGTATGGCCGGCCTCAAGGAACAGATCAAAGGCCATAGCAAAACCCCCACAACCGATGGGTTATTACCGCAAGAAGCCTACGACGAAGTCTCATCGGCGGTACACCGATTGGTCGCAGATCAATACCGTGAGCTCAATGAAACATTACTACCGGCAGCAGCGAACGAAGGCATTCGCTTTCTGCGCCGCTCGCAATGGACTGACGCCCAACGTGAGTGGATTCGGGATTATTTCTTCCGGGAAGTCATGCCCGTCCTTACGCCTATCGGCCTGGATCCATCGCACCCCTTCCCGCGCATCTATAACAAAAGCCTCAATTTCATTGTTGAACTAGAGGGCAGAGATGCTTTCGGCCGCAGCTCGGGCATCGCCATTGTTCAGGCACCCCGGGTGCTGCCGCGTATTATCCGACTCCCAGAATCTCTGGCACCAGAAGCGGCTTATAGCTTTATCTTTCTGTCATCTATCGTTCACGCCTTTGTGGGCGAACTCTTTAGCGGCATGACGGTACAGGGCTGTTACCAATTCCGCGTTACACGTAACTCAGACCTCTTCGTCGACGAAGAAGAAGTCAAAAACCTGCGCGCCAAAATTCAGGGGGAATTACCGCAACGTAATTTCGGCGACGCGGTGCGCCTGGAAGTGGCAGATAACACCTCCCCCGCCATGACCGAATTCCTGCTGACGCAGTTCGGTCTTGAAGAAAAAGACCTCTACCGCGTTGAAGGCCCGGTCAACCTGGTGCGCCTGATGCAGGTTCCGGGCTGGGTCGACCGCCCGGATCTCAAATTCCCCACCTTTGTTCCCGGCGAAGTAAAGCGCCTGGAAAAAGGCAAGAACATCTTTAACGTCATCCGCAAGGGTGATGTACTGCTCTACCACCCCTACCAGCGTTTTACCCCGGTAATTCAGCTGCTGGAATCTGCCGCGACCGATCCGCAAGTCGTTGCTATCAAAATGACCGTGTATCGTACGGGCACCGATTCGGTACTGATGAACTCGCTCATCCGTGCAGCCCAGAATGGTAAGGAAGTGACTGTTGTCGTGGAACTCCTGGCACGTTTTGATGAAGAAACTAACGTCAGTTGGGCAACCAAGTTGGAGGAAGTAGGTGCTCACGTAGTTTATGGGGTCGTCGGCTACAAGACCCATGCCAAAGCCCTGCTTATCCTGCGCCGCGAAGAAGATGAACGTGGCACGCCAATGCTTCGTCGCTATGTGCACCTAGGCACAGGTAACTATCACCCGCGCACAGCACGGCTGTATACCGACTTCGGCTTACTGACCTGCAACGAATCCATCGGCATGGATGTCTCTGAAGTTTTCAAGCAACTTACCGGCCTCGGACGTGCGCAAGCCCTGCACTACCTCTGGCAAGCGCCCTTCACCCTCAGCGCCAACATGATCAAAGCGATTGAAGCTGAGAAGCATGCTGCTGAAGCAGGCCGCAAGGGTCGTATTGTTGCCAAGATGAATTCATTGCTTGAACCAACGATCATTGAAGCGCTCTATGCCGCCAGCCAAGCTGGTGTCGAAATTGACCTAATCGTTCGCGGCGTCTGCGCCCTTCGCCCCGGTGTGCCTGGCCTATCGGACAACATCAAAGTCCGCTCCATCATCGGCCGCTTCCTGGAACACACCCGTGTATTCTATTTCTACGCCGATGGCGAAGAAAAGGTCTACCTGTCTTCTGCAGACTGGATGGAGCGTAACTTCTTCCGCCGCATCGAACTGGCCTTCCCCATTCTTGATGCCCGTCTTAAAAAACGCGTGATTACCGAAGGACTCAAACTGTACCTGGCCGACAATCAGGAGTCATGGGACATGGACAGCGAAGGCATCTATACGCGTCGCAAACCCGGCCGCAATAAACCACATTGCGCCCAGCACGACATGGCTAATTTGCTAGGCAAATCGCTGTAAAGCATTAACCACGGCGTGCGCTCACCACCCCACCCACCTGGTGAATGTGGTGTAGCGCCTGATGTAGGCGCTTGAGGTCCGACACTTCCACTGTGAAGGCCATTTCTGCCGCCCCTGCTTTGGACTGGGTTTTAACGGCTGTGACATTCAAGCGTTCCCGCGCCAGCACATCGGAAATATCACGCAGCAAGCCCTGACGGTCTTGCGCATCCACCAGAATATCGACTGCATAGACTTCGTTCTCGGGTATGGCTCCGCCCCAGTCCGCATCAATCACTCGCTCAGGGTGGAGCGCTGCGACATGCATAAAACTCGGGCAATCCTGCCGGTGAACGGAAATTCCCTTTTCGCGGGTAACAAATCCCTGAATGGCATCTGGCGGTACAGGTTTGCAACATTTGGCCAGCTGGGTCTGGATCTGATCAATCCCCACGATTAGCACACCACTTCCACCGCGGTGGCGAGACTGTCTTACCATCGCCTCGGGTGATAGATCGGGCAACGGCAACTCGTGCTGTTCAGCAGCTACTGGCTTCTGCGGCTCGCCACGAAGCGCCTGTTGCAGCGAACGTAGCCCGACCTCATCACGACCCACTGCAATCAACAGATCCTCAGCCTGATCATAGCCCAGAGTTTGTGCCACCTGATCGATGGAGGTGTGGCTTACGCCAGCGCGTTGCATTTCACGGGTAACGATTGCCTTACCCGCAGCCAATGTGTCATCCAGCGCCTGATTGGCAAACCAGGCACGCACTTTGGTACGGGCTGATTTGGTAATCAGATAGCCTTGATGGGGGTTCAACCAATCACGTGAAGGCCCACCCTCTTTAGCCGATACGATTTCTACCCGCTGGCCGGTTTTGAGTGGTGTGGTCAAAGGAACCAGCGCCCCATCGACTTTGGCACCTCGGCACCGGTGACCTAACTCGGTATGAACGCGATAGGCAAAATCTACCGGCGTAGCACCATCGGGTAAGTCAACCACTCTGCCCTGCGGGGTAAAGACGTAGAGCGTGTCGTTGAGCGCTGCTTCCCGATAGTGCGACTGCCAGTCCCGGCTATCGCCAATGTCATCCCGCCAATTGAGCAATTGGCGCAGCAAGGCAATCTTGTCATCATAGGAACCAGAACTAGCCGCCCCTTCTTTATAACGCCAGTGGGCTGCGACACCCAGTTCGGCATGCTGATGCATGTCGTGTGTGCGGATCTGGATCTCTAGAGCACGGCCATCCTCGCAATGGACGGCCGTGTGCAAAGATCGGTAATCATTGCCCTTGGGTTGAGAGATGTAGTCATCAAACTCGGAGGGTATCGGCGTCCAGATCTGATGCACATAACCTAGCGCAGTGTAGCAATCGGCAATGCTATCCACCACAATCCGAAGTGCACGGACATCGTAGAGCTCATCGAAACTCAAGCCCTTGCGCTGCATCTTGTTCCAGATACTGTAGATGTGCTTTGGGCGGCCATAGACTTCCGCCTCGACACCCCGTTCGTGGAGTGCTGTCTTAACCCGTTCTACAGCACTACTAATGAACGCCTCTCGTTCCAGGCGCTTTTCATCAAGCTTGCGGGCGATGTCTTTGTAAGTGTCTGTATGCAGGAATCGGAACGACAGATCTTCCAGTTCCCATTTGAGCTCCCAGACGCCCAGTCGATTGGCCAGCGGCGCAAGCAGTTCCAGCGTCTCTCTTGCTACGTCGAGGCGGGCCGGATCCGGATGCTGTGCGTAATAACGTAGCGTCTGTGTCCGTGATGCCAATCGCAGCAAGACCACGCGCACGTCTTCCACCATGGCCAGGAGCATTTTGCGCAGTACTTCAATCTGAATCTTCAGATCCTGCGGATTAAGCGTTGCATCTGCAGCAAAGCCCTGGGTCACCGGCCGCATCTGATTCAGGCGATCAACACCTTTCACCAGTCGCGCAATATCTTCGCCAAACTGCTGTTCAAACTTTTCCTTATTGAAGTTTTCTTCATTAGGGAAAGCAAAGAGCAAAGCAGCTTGGCGGCTGGTGAGATCCAGCCTTAGTTCTGCCGCCATCTGAGCCATGCCTACGGCATGCGGCCAGACAGCTTCCCCGCTGCCCAGGAGGGCATCGGCATAAGTTTCTTTCGCCTGCGCAGCAACGGCCGCCAACGATTGCCGCTGGGCGGGATCAAGATCGACCCAAACAATTTCGGGCAACAGTGTTTCAAGCATTCAGGCAGATTCCAGAAAATCACGTACCAGATCGATCTGGTCTTCGGACATAAACATCGGGGCGTGGCCTACACCCGCAACGGTTTTGAGCGTTGCTTTGGGACCGCGCTGTGTCATTTCCATGGCTGTTTCGGCCGATAGGAGATCGGAGAGTGCGCCATGCACTAACAAGGTCGGGCACTTAACCGCATCGTATAAAGGCCACACATCAAAGGCCTTATCAATGTATGTTTGCTGCAGCGGTTGCCTGATCTGTTGATCGTAATTGAACCGATAGCCTCCCGATGGTAACGGCTTAAAGCTACTCTGATATAACCACGCCCACTCTTCTTCAGTCTTGAGACCAAAAGGGGCAAAAACAAGCCGGGCATAGCGGTGTGCCGTTTCCAGATCGCTAAACTCATAGGGGTTACCAACATAACCGGCGATTCGTTTTAGCGCATCCAGCGACAACGTTGGCCCAACATCATCCAGAATCAGTCGACTAATCGGAGATTTAGGTTGCCCTGCCAGCAGCATACCGATTAGGCCACCCATGGAAGTGCCGAGCCAGGCCACCTGTTCAACACCGAGTTTGGCCAACAAAGTAATCATGTCTGCAGCGTAGGTGACCGTGTTGTATGCCATCGGATTCTGCAAAAAATCACTTTCTCCACGGCCAACAACATCGGGCGCTATGACCCGGTATTGGTTTGATAAGGATTGTGCCAGCCGCTCGAAATCGAGGCTGTTGCGGGTGAGCCCATGGACGCAAACCAGCACATTTGAATTTTTTGGATCACCCCACTCGCGATAGGCCATGTTATAGAGGCCCAACGCACCCCCGCAGAGCACCTTGTGTAACGTTCCGCCGGTCGGGTTGTTCATGTGAATTCCTTAGCGCTCATCCTGAGCCTCTGCTGTTGAAGGCTTATCCATCCAGTAGCGCTGACGGATATGTCGATACGCCGATACTTTCATGGAGGGCAGATCCACCTGCACCATGCCATCGGTGTCGGTTCTATAAACTTTAATTTTACGCGTTTCATAGCTCGCCATCACGCTTGGCTTCGGATGACGATAGCGGTTTCTGTAACCCACTGGAATAATGGCAATTTCTGGTTGTACAGCATCCAATAACGCTGTGCCGGAACTTGTTCCACTCCCATGGTGTGGCACCAACAAAATCTGGCTGTTTGGCAAACCATTCGACACAATTTGCTGCTCGTCCGCGAGTTCGATATCCGAAGTCAGCAACATCCGCTTCTCGCCAATACTCACTTGCAACACACAGCTCTGATGGTTACTGGCCTGATCCTTTACGGCACTGGGTGATGATGGGTGCATAAAATCAAAGCGTACGCCATCCCAGTTCCATCCATTACCAGCACGACAAGCTTTTGAGCGAACACCGGGAACAGCATCGGCAAACTGCGTATCAGGTGCATCGGCAACCCAGCCAACCGGCATGGACTCCAGTACAGATTGCGCACCGCCCGAGTGATCCGTATCCCGATGCGTCACCACCATGCCATCTAATCGATCGACACCGATGGACCGAAGATATGGAACAATCACCCGGACGCCCGCATCCGCCTCGCTACTGTAATAAGGGCCTGTGTCATAAAGCAGCACATGACGATGGGTGCGCACCACCACAGCTAGGCCCTGCCCGACATCCAGAACCTCTACTCTGGCCTCCCCTACGGGAATAGCCTCTATTTTAGGTAGCACCAACGGTAAACATAAAAAGATGGCCAACCAGCGACCGGGAAGACCCGCCGGCATCAACCACCACAGCGCCCCCAACAAGGCTAAAACAAATACCAATGGGGATGGTACCGGCGCATGCCATATAGCCAGTGGCAATGCTGCTGACCAGTTAAGAAAAGTCAGCAACGGGCTCATCAGCGCATCAGCCAGATAGAGCAGACCATCCCATGGGACAACAAGTGCCAGGATAGTGATTGGCGTGACCACGCCGCTTACCCAGGGTATAGCCACGGCATTGGTGATCGGTGAAATTAAGGAAAATTGGCTAAAAAACAGCAAGAGAAAAGGCAAGGTGCCAATCGTGACAGCCCACTGAGTGCGACCGAAGCCTTTGAACCATAGGCTCAGGCGCTGCCGCCATGAGCGTTGCTCGTTACTGCTGACATGCTCGGATAGTGCGGCCCATAAGAGCAGACCCACGGCAACGAAGGAGAGCCAGAAACCCGGGCTCATACCCGCCCAGGGATCTAACAGCAATACAACGACCAAAGCCAGCAGCAGGATTTTAAAGGGTGAGACATGGCGTCCGGTCAATACGGCAATCGCACCCACCGTGAGCATGAACAGTGTGCGCAATGCCGGTATACCCGCACCGGCAATCAACGTATAAAAGGCGGCGGCAAACCAGCCACAAAAGACGCCCATCTTTTGGGCTGGAATCCTGGCTACTAACTTAGGCATGCGCCTCCAGATGCTAGCCACTAGCAAGGCAACCAGTCCAGAAAACAAGGTCACGTGAAGCCCAGAGATCGACATCAAATGGGTTGTACCGGTTTTGGCGAAGACCTGCCATAAAGAACCGGGTATGGCTTTCTGATCGCCAATCGCCAACGCGGTCAGAATGCCGGCATCCGGGTAAGCCTCTTGCGGCAAGACTGTGTCAAAGCGATCGCGAATCATCGAACGTAATAGCGCAATGCCCGTAGCAAACCCGGGCACAAAAGCATCAAGACGTTCACCTGTTTTGACATAGCCTGTGGCTCGTATGCCACTTTCGAAGAGCCGAGCCTCCACATCGTATCCATGTGGATTAGCCAGACCATGTGGCCGCTTCAAACGAACAACAAAGGACCAGCGCTCTCCGGCTTTTACCAAACCCATGATGGGTGTTTCTGAAGTATCGCTATCCTGATGAGCATTCCACACCGAAAGCTGTATCCGTTCCGGCACATGAAACTTTGAATCCACATGCTCAACCCGTAACTGGAAGCGCTGACCACGTGCAGTGCGATCGGGCAAAGAATCCACAACACCCGTGAGCTGGATGTTTCGGCCCATGGCTGCTTCCGGCAGGATATCAGCAAGGACAGCCTGACTACGCCAACAGGTATAGCTGACACCGACAAGAAAACTACTCGTCAGCAGTAGAAGCAATAAATAACGAGCAGCTCTGGTAGCGCGCGATGCGCCGTAAATTTGTACACCGACAACACCAGCAATACTTAATACAGAGAATAGCTCCCAGGGCCAGGCAGGAATCGCTGGCAAAAACTGGCAGGCCAGCACACCCGTCGCAAATGCAATTAGTAGCGCTGGCACACCCGTCTCATCAACTCAAAGCGTGGCATCCGTCAGCACACCATCCTGCAAGCGCATTGTGCGGTCTAGTTGTGCCGCCAGACCCGGATCATGCGAGACCAGCACAAAGGCAACACCGGATTTAACACTGAGCTCTCTGAAAAGCGTAAACACCTGTTCGGCTGTTTGACGATCCAGATTACCGGTAGGTTCATCGGCTAAAACAACGGATGGTTTGGTGACGAGGGCACGGGCAATGGCCGTGCGTTGACGCTCACCGCCCGACAAAGCTGCTGGCGTATGCAACAAACGATGCCCTAATCCAACGTACTCGAGCCATTCCCGCGCTTCGGCATCGGCTTCATCTTTAGGCAAACCGCGCACATAGAGCGGCATGGCCACATTCTCTACTGCAGTAAATTCTGGCAGCAAGTGATGGTGCTGATAGACAAAGCCCATATGACGGTTACGCCACAGACCACGCTCTTTTTCAGACATCGCAGTCCAGCTACGGCCAGCAATCAGCACATCCCCAGACGAGGCATGATCCAGACCCCCTAGAAGGTGCAAAAACGTACTTTTACCAGAGCCGGATGCGCCTACAACGGCCACCGATTCACCGGCCTTCAGATCAAACGACACATCATTCAGCACGACCACATCTTCAGCGCCCGCGCCATAAATCTTGCTCAGGCCACGACAGGACAAAACAACATCACTCATGACGCAATGCCTCCGCCGGTTGCACCCGTGCTGCACGCAGACTTGGATAAAGCGTTGCCAATAATGTCAGCACAAACGCGGTAATTGAAATGGTAATCACGTCATCCCATTGCAGATCTGACGGCAAATCGGAAATAAAGTAGACCTCTCGCGACAGGAAATGAATACCAAATAGTCGTTCAATCGCCGGCACGACCGTATCAATATTCAATGCCAGTGCAACCCCTCCGGCCACGCCCAGGCCCAGGCCAATCAAACCAATCAGGGCACCCTGCACCATAAAGATCATGGCAATGCTCCCACGGCTGGCACCGAGCGTCCGCAGAATGGCGATATCGCCACGCTTATCGGTAACCGCCATCACCAGGGTAGAAACAATATTAAAGGCCGCCACAGCAACAATCAGAAACAGAATCAGAAACATCATCCGCTTTTCGATCTGTACCGCGCGGAAGAAGTTGGCATGTTTACGGCTCCAGTCGATCAGATAGGCTGGCTCATCCAGCACCGGTGCAATCGAGCGGGCAATCTGTGGTGCCTTGAACGGATCGTCCACCTTCAGACGTACCCCCGTCACCGTTTGCCCCAGACGGAACAGCACTTGAGCGTCTTTCAAATCAATCAGCGCCAGGCCGCTATCGTATTCGAACATGCCGAAATCAAAAACGCCGCCAACTTCAAAGCTCTTAATACGAGGAATCACCCCTGCTGGCGTGACCACCCCTTCCGGTGCAATCACGGTAACCCGATCGCCCACGACAACACCAAGCGCACGCGCCAAATCACTGCCCAGCACAATCTTGAAGGCACCGGGTTGTAGCGTATCTAGAGAACCGTACTTCATGTGTGTACTGAAGTCGGCCACCGTATCTTCAAGCTTTGGATCAATACCACGCAAAATTGCGCCACGGACGCCACTACCCGGCATCACCGGACCTTCGCCTGCTTCACGATTCAAACCGTTAAGCATGACCTGTCCCTGCACATAGGGTGCAGCAGCCAGCACTTGTGGCACCTGGCGGGCTTGTGCAGCCACCCGCTGCCAATCCATCAGCGCCCCATCCATACCAACCACTTCGATATGAGAGGTTACGCCCAGAATCCGGGAGCGCAGTTCTTTCTGGAAGCCATTCATGACGGAGAGCACGACGATGAGTGCAGCCACACCCAGTGCAATGCCCACCATGGACAAGCTGGAAATAAAAGATATAAAGCGGTTGTCCTGGCCAATCTGACGACGGCTACGGACGTATCTCAATCCGATCAGTAACTGAAAAGGTATTTTCACAATCAGGCGTGCTTTTGGCACCAAAAAAGCATAAGACCGCTATGCTACACTCGATTCACCTGCAAGTTGTTCCGAATGCGCTAAGGCACCACCACTCCCATGCATCTGACCCTTTTTGTACCCGACCTACTCTGGCCAGATCACGAGCATCGTCAGGCATTTGAATTTGACCAGGCGGATGCTCTTGCCCGCTTTCTGTTTTTAGCAGAACACACCGCAATGCCCTTCAAGCCTACGACTTCCTGGGAATCAGTCCTAGCGGAGACTTTTGGCCTCTCGGGTGAAGCTGCGGCACTGGGCGCACTCCGTCTACTTGGCGAATCCGACAACAGCGCTGGCACACCCTATGCCCGTACCCTGCTATGTGCAGACCCGGTCAACCTTGGTTTCATTCAACAGGCACTGGTATTAAGCAACGCCGATGCCTCGCAACTCGATGACGATGCTGCCCAAGAGCTTATCGCTTGCCTGAATGAAGAGTTCGCTGGGGAAGGTGTCTTTTTCCGCGGCCACTCAACCACCAACTGGTATTTTGCACCAACCACACCCAATGACGACCTGGCCAACCTTGCTGCCTGTAGCCGTTTTCTTGGTCGCCGGATCGATGCTGATGAATCCAGGCAGGTGCTGGGCAGCAATGGGTTACGTTGGCTCAATCGGATTCAAATGTGTCTGAATGGGCATCCGGTGAATGAAGCACGTGCGATGCAAGGTTTAGTGGCTATCAATAGCGTTTGGCCCTGGGGTGCAGGCCTACTCCCAAATAGCGCGCCACCTTCTACACGCCAATTTGAACAGGCCGTTGGTGACAATGCGCTGTTGCGAGGTCTTTGCACCTTTACCGGCACCGCTCATTCAGAGACAGCTTCCGGTAGCCATGGACTGTTATTGAATACTGATCTTGCCGATGCTATTGCCCAGGACGACCTAAACGCCTGGCAAAACGCTGTGAATCAGTTGGCTCAGACGCATATCGCGCCTGCACTCAATGCACTAGCCAAGGGTGAATTGGCTCGCCTGACGATCATTACACCGGATGCACATCAAACGCACCGATGGACTTTAGAGGCAACGCACAAAGGCTTGAACCCTTCCTTCATTCAACGATGCCTGGGACGCGCCTATAAATGTCCGGATCTAGCATCGGTCGTCAGCTCATGGTAACGCTGAGTAAACGCGCCTGGTCAGAGCGCACTGCCTGGCAGTTGGAGCAAGGGGGCATAAGCCCTTTAATGGCCAGACTCTATGCCGCCAGAGGCATTAGCCAAGCCGACCAGATCAGCACGCGCATGGAAGATCTGATCGCGCCGAATGCACTCAAAGGCATGACGATGGCAGCGCTGATCCTGGCTGATGCCATTATGGAAGGGCGTAAAGTCTGCATCGTAGCCGACTATGACGCGGATGGTGCAACCGCCTGTACCGTCGCCGTGAAAGGCCTGCGCCTATTAGGCATTGAGCTCGCCAAACTGGATTACTTTGTACCGGATCGGTTCAAGCTCGGTTACGGACTTACCCCTGCCATCGTCGATCTGGTTGCCCAGGCTCCCAGCGGAAAACCCGATCTACTGGTTACCGTGGATAACGGCATTGCCAGCATTGATGGCGTTGCACAGGCCAAAGCCCTGGGTATGCAAGTCGTGATTACCGATCACCATCTCCCCGGGAGCACCCTGCCAGCAGCCGATGCCATTGTTAACCCGAACCAGCCCGGTTGCGAATTTCCATCAAAGAATCTGGCTGGCGTGGGCGTAATGCTATATGTATTGATGGGGCTGCGTCAGACTTTGCGCCAGCGCGGGTGGCCCGCTGCCGAACAGGCCAATCTGGGCACACTGCTCGATCTGGTGGCCTTGGGCACAATCGCCGATGTGGTTTCGCTGGATCGCAATAATCGTATTCTAGTTGCCAATGGACTGAACCGGATTCGCCAGCGACGTTGCTGCCCGGGCATCCTGGCGCTTTATGCCGTGGCGGGGAAACAACCTGACCGCGCACAAGCCAGTGACCTGGGCTTTTTGCTGGGGCCTCGACTTAATGCAGCGGGCCGCATGGACGATATGCGGATCGGCATTCGGTGCCTACTCGCTGAAGACATGGGGGATGCGCTCAAGCTCGCGCAGGAACTGGATCGACTGAATGTGGCCCGTCGGTCGGTGGAAGATCAGATGAAATCCGATGCTGCAAAGATTCTGACGCAGCTGGCCGTTGCCAATACGGCCGGCATTAGTCTCTATGATCCAAACTGGCACGGTGGCGTGGTCGGCATTCTGGCGGGCCGCATCAAAGAACAGATGCACCGGCCCACGGTTGTCTTTGCCAGTGATGGCAGCGGACTCATTAAGGGCTCTGGCCGATCAATTCCCGGTTTGCATCTTCGGGATGCCCTGGATCATCTCACCAAAATCTATCCGGAGCTTATTATAAAGTTTGGCGGTCACGCCATGGCAGCAGGTTTGAGTATCCGCGAAAGCGACTTCGGATTATTCCAGCACGCCTTTGACGAACTGGTCGATCAACTGTTACCGATTGAGGCTCGCACGCATAGCCTGGCGATTGATGGTGCCCTGTTCGATAGCGAGCTGAGTCTGAATACCGCCAGACAATTATCCGAAGGTATCTGGGGACAAGGCTTCCCTGCCCCGGTTTTTGCGAATCGTTTCCAGATTCTCGAATCACGCCTGCTGCAAGACAAACATCTGAAGCTTACCCTGGGTTGCGGCCAAAGCCGTATGGATGCAATTCGCTTCAACGATACAACCATACCAACCGATCAAGACACGCTGGCCTACGCCCTTGAGATTAATCATTACAATGGGGTCGATCGCCCGCAACTTCGTATCGAAGCGATCTGCCCAGCATCATGAAAAACGCCACCCGCAGGTGGCGCTTCATCAACTCGCTAAATAAAGTCTACGTATCAATTAGCCCAGCATTAGCCGGTTAATCTTGCGCACAAAGCCAGCTGGGTCTTCTATTTGGCCGCCTTCAGCCAGCAAAGCCTCATCAAACAGCACGGATGCATAGTCATCAAAGTGGCCGCCCTCGTTGGGCAGCAACTCCATTTTCTTGAGCATCGGGTGCTGTGGGTTAATTTCGAGAATCGGCTTAATCTCCGGCGCATTCTGACCCATCATCTTGAGCATGCGTTGCAGGTTGGCACCCGGATCATGTTCATCCGCCACCAGACAAGCCGGCGAATCGGTCAGACGGTGCGTAACACGCACTTCCTTGAGCTTGTCTCCCAAGACCTTCTGAAGTCGTTCCACCAGGTCCTTGGCAGAAGTCTCGGCTGCGGCACGCGCCTGCTTTTCGCTCGCGTCTTCCAGCTCACCCAGATCCAGCCCACCCTTGGCGACGGATTGCAGCGCCTTGCCGTCAAAGTCACGCAGATGGCTGACCAGCCATTCATCCACCCGATCCGAGAGCAGCAGCACTTCAATGCCCTTCTTACGGAAGATTTCCAGATGTGGGCTATTCTTAGCGCCTTGGAAAGTTTCGGCCGTAACGTAATAGATCTTGTCCTGACCCGGCTTCATACGCGACACGTATTCAGCCAGTGAAACGCTCTGCTCAGGACTATCCGTGTTTGTCGTTGCAAAACGCAGCAACTTGGCGATACGTGCCTGATTGGCATGGTCTTCACCAACGCCTTCTTTAAGCAACTGCCCGAACTGATTCCAGAACGTGGTGTATTTTTCGGCGTTATTGTCAGCCAGCTCTTCCAGCAAGCTGAGTACGCGTTTAGTACAGCCAGAACGGATCTGCTCGATATCCTTGCTTTCCTGCAGGATCTCACGCGACACGTTCAACGGCAGATCGGCCACATCGACCACGCCGCGCACAAAGCGCATATAGGTCGGCAGCAACTGTTCTGCATCATCCATGATGAATACGCGTTTAACGTACAGCTTGATGCCATGGCGTGCACTACGATCCCACAGGTCAAATGGCGCCTGTGATGGCACATACAGCAGCTGGGTGTATTCCTGTCGACCTTCTACCTTGGCATGCACCCAGGTCAACGGCTCCTGATAGTCATGCGCAACGTGCTGGTAAAAGGCCTTGTATTCCTCTTCAGTGACTTCGCTCTTCGGACGCGCCCACAGTGCACTGGCCTGATTAACGGTTTCTTCTTCACCCGTTGCCTTCATGGCCTTGGCTTCTTCATCCCACTTTTCCTGAGCCATACGGATCGGCAATGCAATGTGATCCGAGTATTTGCGCAGGATCTCACGAAGTTTCCAGCCGTTGAGCAGATCCTCCTGCTCGGCCCGCAGATGTAGCGTGACTTCCGTGCCACGACCCGGATGCTCAATATCAGCAACCGTGTACTCACCCTCGCCGGCCGATACCCACTCTACACCCTCATTAGTGGGTACGCCGGCTTTACGGCTACGTACAGTGACTTTATCGGCAACGATAAACGACGAATAGAAACCGACACCAAACTGGCCAATCAGGTTGGCATCCTTCTGGGCATCACCCGTCAGGGCCGAGAAAAACTCTTTGGTGCCTGATTTGGCAATGGTACCCAGATGCGCAATCGCCTCATCCTTGGTCATGCCGATACCGTTATCGGCAATAGTAATGGTTTTGGCGTCAGCATCCAGAAGAATGCGCAGCCCAAGCTCGGGATCGTTTTCAAAAAGCCCCGGTGTGGCTAATGCTTCGTAGCGTAGCTTGTCACAGGCATCTGATGCATTGGATACCAGTTCACGCAGGAAAATCTCTTTGTTCGAATAGAGCGAATGGATCATCAGCTGCAGTAGCTGTTTCACTTCTGCCTGGAATGCTTTGGTTTCGGTTTGATGTTGTTGAGTCATAGGTCTTTAAACGTAAGAAAGTTGACTGAATAGAACGCGATGCTTCTTAAATAAGGACGCTATTCTCGAATTCAAGCCTCTGGCGTAAATGGTGGCACCGCCAGTGACCGGTAGATGACTTCCACTACTTCCAGTTCCCGATCACCTAAAGGGCTGGCAAAACGAGCAATATCACCTTCTCTCAGCTTGAGAAGTGCTTTAGCTAACGGTGAAACCCAGCTAATCCAACCCTTATTAGGGTCTGCTTCATCGATGCCAACGATGCTATAGGTAGTTTCTTCGCCATTTTCATCACAAACAACGACCGTGGCACCAAAAAACACCTGATCACGATGCTGCTGCAGCCCCGGATCAATGATGTGGGCATTTTCCATGCGCTTCATCAGAAAGCGGATACGGCGGTCGATTTCCCGCAGGCGCTTTTTGCCGTAGAGATAATCCCCGTTTTCCGAACGATCGCCGTTTGAAGCGGCCCAAGAGACGATCTCCACGATTTTTGGGCGCTCGGTCTTCACGAGGTATTCCAACTCATCGCATAGACGACGGTGGCCGCCAGGAGTCATGTAATGGCGCTGTTCAGGTAATGCAGTTTGGGTCATGGATGCGTCTTAACTGGGCAATAGGTCATTATCCTAGACTGCAAAAGATGATGTCACAAAAAATTAATCGATTACGCAGCCCATTCCTCTTGCACTCATCATGGTTGCGGCGCAACATAAGGACTGAAGATTTAATTAATTCAGGAATCCGTATGCAGCTAGAAACCTCAAACAGCACTCTTAAAGGCCTTAGAGGTCTGGTGGTCGGTATTGCCAATCAACACAGCATTGCCTGGGGTTGCGCGGAGGCGTTTCGTGCTGCCGGTGCCGATTTAGCCGTTACCTATCTGAATGCCAAGGCGGAGCCGCATGTACGTCCCCTTGCCGAAAGTGTTGATGCGTCGATCATCCATCCGCTGGATGTAGAAGATGATGCTGAAATGGCTGCCCTGTTTGAACAAATCGAGCAGCAATGGGGAAAGCTGGATTTCGTACTGCACTCTATTGCCTTTGCGCCACTGGAAGATCTGCACGGTTCCGTTCTTGATACCAGCCGAGACGGATTCGCCCGAGCCATGGATATTTCCTGCCACAGCCTGATTCGCCTGGCCCGCCATGCCGCCCCTTTGATGAAAGAAGGCGGTGCGCTACTAACGATGAGCTATGAAGGCGCAAATCGCGTAGCCCCTCATTACGGCATCATGGGCCTAGCCAAAGCCTCGCTTGAAGCCGCCACGCGTGCACTGGCAGCAGAGTTAGGCCCGAAAAACATTTCCGTTAATGCAATTTCTCCAGGCCCTATTGCTACGCGTGCCGCCTCCGGTATTCTTGAATTTGATCACCTGATGCAAGACAGCATTGAACATGCGCCGCTGCGCAGGCTGGTGACCATTGATGAAGTCGGCGCCTTGGCAACACTGCTGGCAAGCCCTGCAGGGCGCGGTATTACCGGTGACGTTATTGTCGTTGATGGCGGACGCCATATTCTTTATTGATTCAATCTAAAGTCATGTCACATTCATACAGCCTAGACAAGTTTTGCTCAGACGTTATCGAGAACCACCCGTTCGACGAGATTGAAATCGGTGATAACGCTTCAATATCACGTACCGTAACGGTTGAAGACCTACGCATGTTTGCAGCTGCCACGGGGGATGCCAATCCCAACATGCTGGATCCTGAGTTTGCAGACAGCAGTATTTACCGGGAAGTGATTGCACATGGCATGTGGTCAGGCGCCATGCTGGTCAATCTTTTGGGTAGCGAATTGCCTGGTTTGGGGACAATTCTCGTCGACCAGAATCTACGTTATCTTCGCCCCATCATGGTGGGTGACACGGTCACCTTCAAGATCACGGTTGAGCGCAAATATGAACGAACGAAGCACGTGCTCTTTGATGCCGAAGTGATCCTTGAAAGCGGTCAACGTGCAGTGACCGGCACCCTTGAGGTGTTAGCGCCTCCCAATAAAATCTCTCGCAAAAAACTTTGCGTTCCCAAAGCAACACTTTCTACCCATACTGAACGCTTCCAGGCATTTGTGGCTACAGCCGAAGGCATGGATCCTGTTTCTACGGCAGTGATCCACCCTTGTGATGAAGAATCGCTAAAGGGTGCTGTATTTGCGGCAGAAATCGGCCTCATCAACCCGATTCTGATTGGTCCGGGTGACCGGATTCGTCAGTTAGCCCAATCGCTCGGTCTGAACATTGAACCTTACCGGATCGTTGATACGCCTTATAGTCAGGAGTCTGCTCGAATCGGTGTGGAGCTTGCCCGTAAAGGCGAAGCTCATGCACTCATGAAGGGCAGCCTGCATACCGATGAAATGATGAGCGCCGTGGTCAACCGCACGACAGGTCTCAGAACCGCACGCCGCATATCGCACGTTTTTCGCATGGATGTACGCGCCTATGGCAAACCGCTACTGATCACCGATGCAGCCATTAACATCTACCCGGATCTGATGACAAAAGCGGACATCGTCCAGAATGTGATTGAACTGGCGCATGTGCTGGGGTTACCAGATCCCAAAGTAGCCATTCTCTCCGCAGTCGAAACCATCAACCCGAAAATTCAATCAACGATTGATGCCGCGGCGCTTTGCAAAATGGCCGATCGCGGTCAAATCAAGGGGGGCACATTGGATGGCCCTCTGGCCTTTGACAACGCAGTTTCGCTAGACGCTGCCAAGACCAAAGGCATTAAATCGGCTGTTGCCGGTCTGGCAGATATTCTGGTGGTACCTGATCTAGAATCGGGCAATATGGTTGCCAAACAGCTCGAATATCTCGCGGGTGCCGTACCGGCAGGCATTGTGCTGGGTGCCAAAGTACCTATTATCCTGACATCGCGCGCCGACAACGCCGAGACACGGATGGCTTCTTGCGTATTAGCCGTGCGTATTGCCAACGCCAACAAACAAAAATAAAGCCAGCGACAATCGCTGGCTTAATAGGACGGCGATGACGACTTAGTCGTTGCCGTCTTCCGCGGGCCAGTTCTTGATAAAGTTCTTGAGCATCCGGTTTTCAAAACCCTGCTCTTCCAGAACGGCTTTGGCAACATCCATAAACGAGACCACGCCCATCAGTACCTTGCCATCCATTACTGGCACGTAGCGCTGGTGATGGTTAACCAGAAGCTCACGCACTGCTTCAATCGGCATGTCCGGGCGCGCTACGATAGGCTCAGAAACTTTAAAATCAGCCACTGTCATAGCGGATAGATCGCCTTTGGTCTTGCCTACAGCTTGTAACACCTCGCGAAAGGTAATGAGGCCAGACATTGCACCACCATCCATCACAACCAGCGAACCCGCATCATGCTGGGTTAATGCTTCAACGACTTCGGCCAGACTTGCACCAGAGTGCGTGGTATAGAGCACATTACCTTTAAGTTTAAGTATTTCCTGTACCAACATACTGATATCCGTGTCCTATCCTAGCGTTCAAGTTCAGCCAGCTTGCCAGCTTGGCCATTAAAGGTGTCAGCGTCAGGCAATGGGTCTTTGCGTTCGGCGATGACCGGCCAGTTTTTGGCCAGTTCGGCATTGAGTGCAATAAAAGCTTCCTGTCCTGCCGGCACATCATCTTCAGCGTAAATTGCTTCTGCCGGGCATTCTGCAACACACAAGGTGCAGTCAATACATTCATCCGGGTCGATCACCAGAAAATTCGGGCCTTCGTGGAAACAATCTACCGGGCAAACATCCACACAATCTGTATATTTGCACTTGATGCAGTTGTCGGTAACAACGTACGTCATTCTTTCTCTACTCCTGATAAATGGTGCACTGCTTCATCTTTGAGCATACCATGACCGAAGCGCATACACAGCAAGATTCATCACTCGAAACAATAGCAAGCCCGCCGGTGTATTAATCCGCCCCAAACAACTTGCTCATTGCGAATTCTTGCGGCAAACTGCACAAAGTTGATCGGTTTGAATGATTAACCAATCAACACTACTATCCTAACTAATTCATTATTTCTTTGAGGCAATGCGCTATGAGCGAACATATTGTCCACGTCACTGACAGCTCTTTCGCCGATGACGTTACCAATTCGAATGTACCTGTTCTGCTCGACTTCTGGGCTGAGTGGTGCGGCCCATGCAAAATGATCGCGCCGATCCTGGACGATATCGCCAAGGACTACGCCGGCAAAGTAAAAGTTGCCAAGATCAATATCGACGAGAACCAGCAAACGCCTGCGCAATTCGGCGTTCGCGGTATTCCAACGCTAATGCTCTTCAAGAACGGCAGCGTTGAGGCCACTAAAGTAGGCGCTCTCTCGAAATCTCAGCTGGTTGCCTTCCTAGACGGCCACCTGTAAGATTAATGGGGTGGAATGCGTTCCACCCCGTGTTTTACCCTAGCAATACAGGTAATATCCTTGAGCAGAGCAATTCTGTTCAAATCAGCACAAGACTCGGTTGAACTGTTGTAACTGCTCTCCGAAAAATCTTTGCAAGCCGCTTGATCACAAGCTCCTAGTCCTAGCGCAATCATCTGAAGTGCACCCAGCGTGTACCTTTGCGCACAGGCAATACCTACCCCGCTTTTTCGCGCCCCACATATGCATCTTTCCGAACTTAAGTCTAAGCACGTTAGCCAACTTATCGAGATGGCCACAACTGCCGGTATCGAACACGCCAATCGCCTGCGTAAACAGGAGCTGATTTTTGCCCTGCTCAAAGAGCATGCTAAAACAGGCGAAACCATTTACGGCGACGGCTGTCTTGAAGTCATGCAAGAAGGCTACGGCTTTCTGCGTGCTGCAGAATCCTCCTATTTGGCCAGCTCGGACGACATTTACGTCTCCCCTTCCCAGATGCGTCGCTACAACCTGCGCAATGGCGACACGATTGACGGCGAAATCCGTATGCCGCGCGAAGGCGAACGTTATTTCGCACTGACAAAAGTAGACCGCATCAATGGCGAAGCGCCAGATGCCTGCAAGAATAAGATTCTGTTTGAAAACCTGACGCCACTGCACCCGAATGAGCCGCTGCGTCTGGAACGTGACAGTAAAACCGAAGAAAACCTCACGTCGCGCATCATCGACATGGTGGCGCCGATTGGCAAAGGTCAGCGCGGCCTCCTGGTTGCCTCGCCTAAATCGGGTAAAACCGTCATGCTGCAGAACATCGCACATGCAATTACGGCAAGCCACCCGGATGTCGTACTGATCGTACTGCTGATCGACGAACGCCCGGAAGAAGTAACCGAAATGCAGCGTTCGGTTCGAGGTGAAGTCATTGCCTCAACCTTTGATGAACCACCGGTTCGTCACGTTCAAGTGGCTGAAATGGTCATCGAAAAGGCCAAGCGTCTGGTTGAACACAAGAAGGACGTGGTCATCCTGCTCGATTCGATTACCCGCCTCGCCCGCGCCTATAACACCGTACAGCCCGCCTCCGGCAAGGTACTGTCGGGCGGTGTCGACGCCAATGCCCTGCAAAAGCCGAAGCGCTTCTTCGGTGCTGCGCGCAACATCGAAGAAGGCGGCTCGCTAACGATTATTGCGACGGCGCTGATCGATACCGGAAGCCGTATGGATGACGTGATCTACGAAGAATTCAAGGGTACCGGCAACATGGAGATCCATCTGGATCGCAAGATGTCGGAAAAACGTCTGTATCCATCGATCAACGTCAATCGTTCGGGTACCCGTCGCGAAGAACTGCTCATTCCACAGGAAATCCTGCAGAAGATCTGGGTTCTACGCAAACTCCTCTACCCGATGGACGACCTGGAAGCCATGGAATTCCTGCTCGACAAGGTCCGCTCAACCAAGAACAATGCCGAATTCTTCGACGCCATGCGTCGGGGTTAATGCGTTGTTCTTCGAAGCCGTTGCAATTGCTTGAAAATTCAGCGATAATTAAACGCTTAAGTGATCCCGCCACAATCGCCGGATCGGTGTAACTAAAACTAGGATTTTTTCAAATGAAGTCTGGCATCCATCCCGAATACAACGAAATCGAAGTCACCTGCTCCTGCGGTGAAAAGTTCATCACCAAGTCGACTATGAACAAGGCGCTGCACGTTGAAGTTTGCTCCAACTGCCACCCGTTCTACACCGGCAAGCAGAAGATCGTGGATACAGCCGGTCGCGTTGAGAAGTTCCGTCAGAAATTTGGCGGCCTGCGCAAATCTGCCTAAGATTTCCGCACAATCGAACGATCAAAGGGCAGCTTAGGCTGCCCTTTTGCATTATTAGCCATACAATCGGCACATTATGTCCATTCTTGATCTGAGACCCACCCCACCGTCCGCCAAACCAGACGCCCCTGTGCGCTGGAGCACCTATTCCCGCCAGCCATTGCTGATGGGATGGCCGGTGGCTCTCTGTCTCGCGCTATTACTGTTGTTACCCGGACTCATCGGACGCGACCCGTGGCGCGGTGATGATGCCGAACATTTCGGCCTGATTGCCAGCCTACTGAATGGCAGTAGCTGGCTTGCTCCGAGCTTCCAGGGAGACACCTGGAACCAATCACCGCTCTACTACTGGGTTAACGCACTGATCGCCTGGCCCTTCAGTCTCTTTCTAACGCTGCCTGATGCCGCACGTATCGGCAATCTGTTCTGGGTAATCACAACGATCTACGCGCTGTATCAAACAGCCCGAGCCACGCTTGATACTGAAGATGCGCGTATCCTGCCTTTCCTGGCCTTAAGCGCACCAGGACTGATGCTCAGCGCTCACGAAACACAGCCAGACCTCGCAATTATGGCGGGTTACGCCTTATTTTTCTGGGGTAGCAGCAAAATCTGCTTTGAACGCGTGATGCCTGGCTCGACGCTAGCTGCACTGGGCTTGGGCGTGACCATGCTATCGGGTGGTCTCTGCATTGCTTTACCACTGATCTTCGTGCTGCTTGGCCTCTTCCTATTCAAGCCAAAGATCAGACTGAACAGCCTGGTTGCCCTTATGCTGGGCTTGCTGATCGGATTCTCCTGGTTTATTCATGCGGCCGCGTTTGGTAACCCCGACCCGTCAGCACTCCTGGAGGCAATCTGGCCAGTTTCGGCACTACGCAACTGGGCAGATGTCCCGCCGCACACGATGAACTTCATTAAGCTCATCGCCTGGACCACCTGGCCGGCATGGCCCATTGCCGCCTGGACACTCTGGCGCCGTCGACTCACCTTCTGGCGTCAAGAGACGATCATGCCGCTCACTGTATTGCTAATGGCCTTTGCACTACAGATTTTCCTTAGCGCAGCACGCCCATCCAAGAGTCTTGTTCTGCTCGTACCTATCCTTTTGCTGGCCACAGCATCGGTCACCCACCTGCGGCGCGGGGCGGCCAATATGCTTGATGCTTTTACCCTTAGCCTGTTTACCATTACAGCAGGTTTTGTATGGCTGGGTTGGTGTGCCATTCATTTCGGTTGGCCGGAGCAATTGGCTCTAACCGTGACACGACTAGAACCAGGTTTTAAAACGCCGCTGACTATTGCCCCACCAGCAATTGCCTTTCTGCTGACGATTGGTTGGTTCGTACTCATGCGCAACATTCCTCGCTCACCAGTCCGTGGTATTCAACACTGGTTTGCTGGCATTACCCTGATATGGGCACTGGTCGTTGCCTTGTGGTTCCCCTGGCTGGATCACGGCATGAGCTTTAACCGATTAGCCGAGCAGCTCAACAAACAAATTGATGGCCCGGGCTGTATAGCCACCTATAAAGTCTCCGACGACGCAAGGTCGGCCCTTAGCTACACCCTTAACCGGAGCATGCCGCGTTCGGCGATAAGTGCTGCCAAAACCTGCACCTGGCTTCTCATCGAAACTCCGGGCAGCCAAGCAGAAATTAAACTACCAAAATCTTGGGAATCCGCTAATAAAATCTGGACAGGACATCGTCGCGGCAATCGTGCCGAACGCTACACGCTTTATGTTAAAACAGACGTGGCGCCTATTCAGCCTTAATAAAGTGTGTGCGATAAAAACAAAGCTCTTCTATCGATTCATGAATATCAGCCAAAGCCGTATGGGCGCCTGTTTTATTCACTTGCGCTGACAAATCCGGGCGCCAGCGGCGGCAAAGTTCCTTAAGTGTACTGACATCCAGATTACGATAATGGAACCAGCTCACAAGCTCTGGCATATAACGCGCCATAAAGCGTCGATCCTGACAAATCGAATTGCCGCACATAGGGCTAACCCCCTTGCCTACCCAAGCCTGCATGAACTGAATGGCCGCTAACTCAACAGCGCGCATATCCAGTGGCGATGTGCGGACTCGTTCTGTTAGGCCCGAAGCACCATGAGTTTTAGTATTCCAGTCATCCATACCCGCCAGAACGGTATCGGACTGACGGACAGCCCACGCATCCGATTCAGCGACCACATTCAAATCAGCGTCTGTGATCACCATCGCAAGTTCCAGAATCGTGTCCGAATCCGGATTCAAGCCGGTCATTTCCATATCCAGCCATACCAAACGTCTCTGATCTATTGCCATATGTGCACACCCTTCTGCATCATGCTTTAAGATGCGACATTGTGTCATAGTCATTCGCCATCACTTACGGATCCATGTCTGATATTTCGCTCTGCTTTGTTGCGCTTGTTGCCGCTAATCTATTCGTCAAACTCTGGTTAAATATACGTCAATCGCGCAACGTAACGCTTTACCGCGATGACGTGCCTAGTGCCTTTAAAGAAGTCATCGGCCTTGAGGCACACCAGAAAGCCGCTGCCTACACAGCCGCTAAAATCTCTCTGTCTCAATGGAGTCTGATCATTGATACAGCATGGTTGCTATTACTGACACTAGGTGGCGGTATCAATCTTCTTTATGAAATGGCTCTTGATATCGCGGGTACTCAATCAACCCTGATAACCGGGTTGATTTTTCTGGTTGGTTTAGGGGTGCTGTCTAGCCTTATCGACCTACCGATCAGCATCTACCGGCAGTTTGGGCTTGAGGCACGCTTTGGTTTCAATCGCATGACCCCAGTACTGTTTATTACGGATCTACTACGCAATGCATTGGTCAGCCTGATTATTGCCTTGCCATTACTTTCACTGATCCTCTGGTTGCTGGAACTCGCAACACCCATGAGCTGGCTATGGGCCTGGCTTGGCTGGATGAGCTTTAACGCCCTGCTACTTTTTATCTACCCTGTCGTTATCGCACCGCTATTCAATAAATTCACCCCTATGCCGGATAGCGAACACAAACAAAAACTGGATGCGCTGCTGCGACGCTGCGGCTTCAGTGCTGCGGGCCTCTTTGTTATGGATGGATCAAAGCGCTCTGCCCATGCCAATGCCTACTTCACAGGCTTTGGTAAAAACCGGCGCATTGTGCTCTTTGATACTTTGATCAATCAGTTATCACCGAGCCAGTTAGAAGCGGTGCTCGCACACGAAATTGGCCACTACCAGTGTAAGCACCTGCAAAAGCGCCTCATCATGATGGCTCTGATATCGCTCGCCCTGCTCTGGACACTTTTTCAACTACTGCATGCACCATGGTTCTATAGTGAGCTCGGCGTCAACGTTGCCAACCCGGCGACAGCGCTTGCCTTATTCAGCCTGGCAATGCCGCTGTGCCTGCTACCTTTGACCCCACTAAGCAATGCACTCTCACGCAAGCATGAATACGAAGCAGATGCTTATGCTGCGCAACATAGCAACGGCAAAGAACTCATCAATGCATTGATCACGATGTATCGTGAAAACGCCGCAACACTAACTCCGGATGCCCTTTACTCCTTGTTTCATGACAGCCACCCGCCAGCCACGCTGCGCATAGCGCATCTCAACGCACAATCTGGTGCCCAACCATGAGAAAAACCTTCATAGGGCGAATTATCGCTAGCCATGGCAGGCACTACGTTGCCCGTGATGATGCAGGTTCCCTATGGCACTGCATCGCCCGCGGCAAAAAACATGAAGTTGCCGTTAACGATCTGGTTAAACTCGCCGACCTTGGTAACTCGGGAGATGTCACGCAACCACAGGCGGTGATCGAGCAAACCGAACCGAGACAAAATCTATTCCGGCGCTCAGATCAATTCAAAGATAAGGCCATTGCTGCCAATGTGGATCAGGTCTGGTTTGTGGTTGCCACCGAACCTTCCTTTGACCCGGAGCTGCTCTCCCGCTGTCAGGTAGCCTGCGCTGCCGAAGAAATCGGTTTCACGATATTGCTGAACAAGTCAGACCTTAGTGATCTGCTGCCACGCGCTCAGGAATTAGTTGCTCCTTTCCAGGCAATTGGCATTCCGGTCATTCATACGTCTACGGTCACCGGTGAAGGTATCGAGCAACTGCAGCAACAGATCATTGACCAGTCCACCGTACTCACTGGCCAATCCGGTATGGGCAAATCGTCACTCATCAATGTGCTGGTCCCTGATGCCAAGGCAACAATCGGAGAAATATCCCACTACCTGGATACAGGCCGCCACACCACAACGACTGTGCAGGCCTACCAGCAAGGGCCTCAAACGACCGTAATCGATGTACCCGGTTTACAGGTCTTTGGTTTATCCCACCTGACAGACGAACAGATCCTGCTGGCCTTCCCGGAGTTCAGGCCACACCTGGGTGATTGCCGGTTCCGAGATTGCCGTCATCTGAACGAACCGGATTGCGCATTCAGACAAGCCGTGGATGCGGGCACAGCAACCCAGACACGACTGGAACTGTTACGTCAGTTGCTGATTGAAAATAAATCGCGACTATAAAAAAACCGCCCCGGAGGGCGGTTTCTGTTTCAAACGTTAACTGATTAGCAACGTTCGAAAATCACGGCAATACCCTGACCACCACCGATACACATGGTCACCAGGCAATACTTGCCACCCACACGTTGCAGTTCGTAGATTGCCTTAGTGGCAATGAACGCACCCGAACAACCCACTGGGTGACCCAGAGCAATGGCACCACCATTCGGGTTGGTCTTGGCAGGATCCAGACCCAGAACCTTCGAAACAGATAGTGCCTGTGCAGCGAAGGCTTCATTCGATTCGATCACGTCCATCTGATCCAGCGACAGACCGGCCTTCTTGAGGGCCAGCTTGGTTGCAGGAATTGGACCTTCGCCCATTTCATGGTTTGGCACACCCGCTACGGCGTACGAAACCAGACGGGCCATAGGCTTATGACCGGCACTAGCAGCAACAGCCGCATCTGCCAACACAAAGAATGCTGCGCCGTCGTTAATACCCGAGGCATTACCAGCGGTTACCGTGCCGCCCTCTTTCTTGAAAGCTGGTTTCATCTTGGCCAGCGATTCCAAGGTAGTTCCAGCCTTGACGTGTTCGTCGGTGTCGAAGATCACCTCGCCCTTACGGGTTTGCTTAACGATTGGCATGATCTGCGATTTGAAGTGGCCTGCAGCAATGGCCGCGGCAGCACGACGTTGCGATTCAACCGCAAACGCATCTTGCGCTTCACGGGTAATGCCATGCTTAGCGGCCAGATTTTCAGCCGTCACGCCCATGTGACCAACGCCAAACGGATCTGTCAGAACAGCAACCATGCTATCAATAGCCTTGGTATCACCCATACGGGCACCAGAACGCAGCGCAGGCAGCATGTAGCTTGCTTTCGACATAACCTCAACACCACCGCCGATAGCATAGTCAGAATCGCCCAACAGAATGTTCTGAGCTGAAGTAACAATACCTTGCAGACCCGATGCACACAGGCGGCTTACCTGCATGGCCACAGAGTCCATTGACAAACCAGCCTGGATAGAAGCTACGCGGGAAACATAAGCATAACGCGAATCAGTCGGCATCACAGTGCCAACCGTTACATAGTTAATGGCTTGTGGGTCGACACCTGAACGCCCCACAGCTTCTTTCATCACTGCGCCGGCCAGTTCACATGGCTCCATATCTGACAGAGAACCACCAAAAGCGCCAATGGCGGAACGAACTGCACTCAGTACAACAACGTCTTTGCTCATGTTTCTGTCTCCCAACCTATATCTGGTTTTATAAGAATTAAATGCCTACCCAAGCGGCAAGCCCTACAACTGCGAGTAGTATCACCCACAAAATCAAAGCGCGCCAGACCAAACCGATTGCCGATGGCAAGGCGGCTGGCGTTGCTTCTTCCCCCACCCCGATTTCAGGGCGATCGGAAACTATTTCATCATCAATAATTGGCGATGGGCTTAATGCGCCACCCAGCTTAACACCCAGGGCGCCAGCACCGGCGGCCACAATCACGCCAGCCGTATGGTCACGCCAGCTACTAGCCTGTTCACGCCAGCAGTAAAGCGCATCTTCAAAATTACCTACGATGGCAAATGCCACGGCCGTCATACGGGCGGGCAGCCAATCGATCAAAGAAAAGGCCTGGCGGGCAAACGCACCAAATTGACGACGTTTCACCTGAACCTCTTCAGCCGCATGTTCACCAACGACTTCTTCGTCCTTGCGATCACTACCATTCCAGTGTGTCGCCAGAAACGCCGATAGACGGTAAAAAACAGCGCCTACCGGACCAAAAACGACAAACCAAGCCAACACACCAAACACGTGGCGATGTGATGCCAGAACACCCGTCTCAATAGCTAGACGGGCAATCTCATCAGAACTGGCCTGGTCAGGGCATTCGCTATTCCAAGCCTTCATAGCCTTGCGCGCTGCAGGTACATCGTCCATTTGCAGCGCTTCGTTAACAGCAGTAAACGAGTGACTAAATTGGCGAAAACCCAGCGTGAGATACAACACCACGACACCAAATGCCAGACCCAACAATACATTGATGCTCGACAGCAGCACATCCAGAATGGTGGCCAAAAAAACCCCGCCACCGACAACGAGCAACCAGGCCAGAAAACCGTGCTGACGATTCCCGGAATCAAACACGCCCTCGACCCAGTTAGAAATTCGGGTTAACGGCGCGCCCACGAAACGGGCATAAGGCAACGGGCGAACCTGTTCAATCAGGAGGGCAAGAATCAGTACAACGAGTTTCATAGATCTAAAAGCCTGTCAGTCCGTACGGATGCCAGAACCACAATGGATCTGACCATCGCACTATTATGTTCAAGATATCATATTCAAGGCGGGTTTAAGCAAACTTTTGTGTCTATCCGGCTGCCCGAACAATACGGGATAACTGCGCCAGCATGCCCGCCGTGGCACCCCAGATGTAATAACCCGACCAGGGCACGGCTAGAAAGCTCCTCCAGGCCCCTCGGTAATAGCGTGTTTCCTGACGCATATTGCGTGGATCCAGGATGAAATCCAGTGGCACTTCAAAGATTTCTGCCACTTCCCCCGGATCTGCCACCAGATCGCAAGGCGCTTGTACAAAACCGATCATCGGCGTTACCGAAAAACCCGTACCCGTATGGTACTGAGGCATCTGGCCAAACAAAGTCACCTTGGCTGGATCCAGCCCGATCTCTTCCTGTGCTTCGCGCAAAGCCCCTTCGATGGCGCGCTCTCCCGGGTTAAGCCCGCCACCCGGAAAGCTAATCTGCCCCGCATGATCTCGCAAATGGGCGGTGCGTTGAGTCAGCAGCAGGCGTAGCGGTGCATCGGGGCCAGACTGCAAGATTGGAATAAGCACGGCTGCCTGACGGCGTCCGGTTAACAGACGCTCCCGGATTTCTGCAGGCACTGGCTCATCAACGACCTCGGTAATGCCAGCCAAACTGTTGCCATTACCAGGAGGCAATCCGGAAAAAGCAGCTCTGAGAATCTCTGTGGTAATCGCCATAACAATAAAAAGGGCGCCGAAGCGCCCCAAGTTTAATCGCGGAAGTTACCGAACTGGAGGGGTACATCTTTAATCCCCTCCTTCACCAGAGCAATAGCCTCTTGCAGGATATCGCGCTTGGCACCGGTAACACGCACAGCCTCACCCTGAATGGAGGACTGAACCTTCATCTTGGAGTCCTTTAGCATCGCCACAATTTTTTTGGAAGTATTTTGCTCGATACCCACCTTAACCTTGAGCTCCTGCTTCACCTTGTTGCCGCCCACTTTCTGTACCGAACCATGGTCCAGACAGCGCACATCGATCGACTTACTGGTCATTTCAGGCAACAGAATCCCCTGCATCTGATCCAGTTGAAAATCGTTATCGGCATGCAAAGTAATCGTTTTGTCTTTTTCGTTCAGTTCAGCCTTGGCGTCCGAACCTTTAAAGTCGTAACGGTTGGTAATCTTGCGGTTGGCGACGTCGACGGCATTCTTGAGCGATGGCATGTCAACTTCTGAGGTGATATCAAAGCTAGGCATAGTAATCAACCAAAATGGCAAACGTAGTGGTAAGGCTCGTCGCAGGCAATTTCAAAAGACGAGTCACCCGGCACATCAAAAGACTGTCCAGCGTTATAGGTTGTCCAATCAGTTTCGCCTTTAAGGCGAACACGGCAACTGCCGCCCACACCTTCCATCACTTCCGGGGCGCCGGTATTGAATGTCAGCGACGACGGCAAAATAACACCTACGGTCTTTTTAGTGCCATCGGCAAACTGCACCGTATGGCTAACGCATTTGCCATCAAAGTACACATTGGCAGCTTTAACCACTGAAACGTTATCGTATTGAGCCATTTAGATTCCCCACAATTTCTGAATAACGCTTTTGGCGATGAATCCCACCATGCCAAAAGCCAGTACAAAAAATAAAACAGCGGTACCCGTTTTGCCTGCCTTCGACTTAAAGGCTATCTCGCCAATAATGAAGAGCATAAAGAGAATAAACGCTGCCACACCATACGTAGACATGAAGTCAGCGATTTGCTCTTCAGTAAAGCCGAACAGGGTACCTTCCATGATTAGGCCTTCTTGCGTGACGCAGCTTTAGCAGGCGCTTTTTTAGCGGTCGGCTTTTTAGGCGTAGCCTTTTTAGGCACAGGCTTTTTGGCACTTACCTTCGCTGCCTTGCGGGCATCCCGGTTGGCACCAATGCGCATACGCAGGGCATTCAGCTTGATGAACCCACCTGCATCCTTCTGATCATAGGCACCGGCATCATCTTCAAAGGTTGCGATGGTCGGATCAAACAGCGAATCCTGCTTGGAATCGCGGCCAACAACAATCACATTACCCTTATACAGCTTCAGACGTACCGAACCGTTGACATGCTCCTGAGTGTGATCAATCAGTGTTTGCAACGCCTGACGCTCAGGGCTCCACCAGTAACCGTTATAAATCAGGCTTGCGTAACGCGGCATCAGATCATCCTTGAGGTGAGCCACTTCACGATCCAGGGTGATGGACTCAATGGCACGATGGCCCTTGAGCAGAATCGTACCGCCAGGAGTTTCATAGCAACCGCGTGACTTCATGCCGACATAACGGTTTTCAACCAGATCGAGACGACCAATACCGTGCTTGCCACCCAATTGATTAAGCAGTGCAAGAATCTCATGTGGCTTCATCTTCTTGCCATTGATGGCAACTGGGTCACCCTTGGCGTATTGAATATCAATGTATTCAGCCTTATTCGGAGCCTTCTCAGGCGATACCGTCCAGCGCCACATCGATTCCTCAGCTTCCGCAGCTGGGTCTTCCAGATGACGGCCTTCAAAGGAAATATGCAGCAGGTTAGCGTCCATCGAATACGGTGAACCGCCCTTCTTATGCTTCATATCAATTGGAATACCATGCGACTCAGCGTAGTTCATCAGCTTTTCACGCGAGAGCAGATCCCATTCACGCCACGGGGCAATCACCTTAACACCCGGCTTCAGTGCGTAAGCGCCCAACTCGAAACGTACCTGATCGTTACCCTTACCGGTTGCACCGTGACAAATGGCATCGGCACCCGTTTTGTTCACGATCTCGATCAGTCGCTTGGCAATCAGCGGACGGGCAATCGACGTGCCCAGAAGGTATTCGCCTTCGTACACGGTATTGGCACGGAACATCGGAAACACGAAGTCACGCACAAATTCTTCGCGCAGATCATCAATAAAGATGTTCTTGGGCTTAATACCCAGCTTCAATGCTTTGGCACGTGCTGGCTCCAGCTCTTCGCCCTGCCCCAGATCGGCCGTGAAGGTAACGACTTCACAACCATAAGTATCTTGTAGCCATTTCAAAATTACGGAGGTATCCAGACCACCCGAATAGGCCAACACTACTTTTTTGATATCGCTCATTGCTGCTTTCCGCTCAATATTAAAAACAAAACCACGCCAGATCAGTCAACCCGACCTAGCAACAAAAATTCCATCAATGCCTTTTGTACATGCAAACGGTTCTCGGCTTCATCCCAGACCACGCTTTGCGGCCCATCGATCACACTCGCCGTAACTTCTTCACCACGGTGCGCTGGCAAACAGTGCATAAAGAGCGCGCCCGGATTTGCCACCGCCATCATGTCATCATCAACCTGCCAGTCAGCAAAGGCTTTAAGGCGCGCTTCATTCTCGGCCTCGTAACCCATTGAGGTCCATACATCCGTGGTGACCAGATCTGCACCACGCGCTGCATCCATCGGATCAGCAAAGACTTCGTAGTGGCCTTTGTCGTTACCCACCAGCGCCGCATCCAACTCGTAGCCCGGAGGCGTAGATACATTAACTTTAAAATCCAGAATACGGGCTGCCTGCAACCAGGTATTACAGACATTATTCGCATCACCTACCCAGGCAACGGTTTTTCCGCGCAAATCACCACAGTGTTCGTGATACGTAAAAATATCAGCCAATATCTGACACGGATGGTACTCGTTCGTCAGGCCATTAATGACCGGTACACGGGAGTAAGTAGAGAAGCGCTCAACAATGCTCTGCTCAAACGTGCGGATCATGACGATATCGCTCATGCGCGAAATTACCTGAGCCGCATCTTCCACCGGCTCACCCCGACCCAATTGAGAGTCACGAGTGTTCAGATAAATCGCTGCGCCACCGAGTTGCTGCATGCCGGCTTCAAAAGACAGGCGCGTGCGGGTGCTCGCCTTTTCAAAAATCATCACCAGCGTACGATCTACTAGCGGCCAGTACTGTTGATAGGACTTGAAGCGCTCTTTAATCCAGCGAGTACGTGCAAAGAGGTACTCATACTCTTCGCGATTCAAATCGCTGAACTGTAGATAATGTCTCAGGCTCATATTACTTTCCCAGATAACGGGTAATCACATTGGTCAAACGTTCGACCAATGTATCAACATCCGCCTGTGTGATATTGAGCGATGGCAACAGGCGCACGACCGAATCAGCGGTCACATTGATCAGTAGACCAGCATCTCGTGCCAGACCCACCAGTTCGCCACATGGGCGATCAAGCTCAATACCAATCATCAGGCCACGGCCACGGATATCACGCACTTCCGGATAATGGCCAATGCGCGACCGCACACCTTCGCGAATGGCTTCGCCCATACGCTCAGCGTTAGCCAGCAGCTGCTCATGCTCCAACACATCAATGGTTGTTTTGGCAGCGCGCATGGCCAGTGGATTACCACCAAATGTCGAGCCATGATTACCCGGTCCGAACAGACCAGAGGCTCTGCCGCCCACCATGCAAGCGCCCACCGGCACGCCTGAACCCAGGCCCTTGGCTAATGACACCACATCCGGACGAACGCCCGAATGCTGAAAACCGAACCACTTGCCGGTGCGACCGATGCCGCACTGGACTTCATCCGTCATCAGCAGCCAGCCCTTCTCATCACACAGTGCACGCAGGTCACGCTGGAACTGGTCATCAGCCAGGTGAATACCGCCTTCACCCTGGATCATCTCTAACAGCACAGCAACCACGTTATTGTTGTGCGATGCGACCTGACGAATGGCCTCAATATCATTGTAGGGAACACGGACGAAGCCGCTGACCAGCGGCTCAAACCCGGCCTGTGCTTTACGATTACCCGTTGCCGACAACGTGGCCATAGTACGACCATGAAACGCATGTTCCATCACGATGATGGTTGGGTTTTCGATACCCTGACGATGCCCATAAAAGCGCGCCAACTTGATCGCCGCTTCATTCGCTTCACAACCCGAATTACAGAAGAACACTTCATCCATGCCCGACAGCGCAGCCAGCTTATCGGCAAGCTCTTCTTGCAGTGGAATGCGGTACAAATTGGACGTATGCAGCAGTTGAGCAGCCTGCTGGCTCAGTGCACGCACTAGCTCCGGATGGTTATGACCCAACGTATTAACGGCAATACCGGATAGCGCATCAAGATAGCGCTTACCATCGGTATCAACGAGCCAGCTCCCCTCGCCTTGCACAAAGGCAACAGGCTGACGGGCATAAGTATTCATCACATGGGTCATAAAAACTTCTCGGTCTATCGAAAAACAAAAAGCGCCGAGACCGGATTCCTCACCTATCGGTTGCAGAATCCGCATCGCGTCGCATATTCAAAGCAGTTCCCGTGATTTTATGGCAAAAGTGGCTACGCATCCACTCCCGCACGCGCACAAAAACCGATAGAATGTTGTCATGAGCACCCCAGCACCAACAGACGACACACAAAGCCAGTCCAACCTGTCTCACAGTCTCGTTATTGTTGGCCGCACCCAGGACGGCAAAAAGTTTCGCCCTTCCGACTGGGCAGAGCGTTTGTGTGGGGTTATGTCGGCCTTCGGCACAGAAAAACGTATGAAATACTCACCTTATGTGAGCCCGGGCGAGTGGGAAGGTGATAAATGCGTCTTTATCGATGGCATTCTTTACGACATCTCCCCTATTGCCTACCGTTTTCTGGCCAACTTCGCCAAAGATAACGATCTGATGCTGGTAGATGGCGTTTGTAGCCTAGAAGTCTGCAATATCGATGATGCTATGGCAGAGGTTGTGGTTTATCCACCTAATGTTCCTGCCCGCTAAGTTAGCTTAGTCACAAAAATGCAGGCGAAGAAAAAGCACCCGAGGGTGCTTTTTTCATGCGTCCAGCAAAACCAGTGGCTTAAGCAGCCATGGCCTTAATCTGAGCTGACAGACGGCTCTTATGACGCGACGACTTGTTCTTATGAACGATGCGCTTATCAGCAATGCTGTCAATCGCACTAACTGCAGCAGCAAAAACAGCTTGAGCAGCAGACTTGTCACCAGCCTCAATAGCACGGCGCACCTTTTTGATAGCCGTACGGAACTCGGAGCGCTGGCTGGCGTTGTGAGCACGCTGCTTATTTGCCTGACGGGCACGTTTGCGGGCTTGGGCGCTATTGGCCATGAAACTTCCTTTGCGGGGGAATTCGAAAACACGCGACTATACCGGAAAGCTAAAACATTGGCAACCATCGTACAATTCGTCTATGAGTCTGCTTCGTTCCGTTGCCACAGTCAGTGGTTTTACCTTTCTGTCCAGGATCCTTGGGTTCGTCCGGGATTTCGTGATCGCCCGTAGTTTCGGGGCCGACGCCGCGACGGATGCCTTCTTCGTGGCTTTTAAACTCCCCAACCTGCTACGCCGCATGTTTGCTGAAGGCGCCTTCTCTCAGGCCTTTGTGCCGCTGCTGGGCGAATACCATAAACAACGGGGTGAGGCAGAAACCCGCCAACTCATTAACCGCACCGGCAGTGCCTTGGGAGCCGTGGTCTTGTTGGTCGCCCTACTTGGCATCTGGTGGGCACCTGCCATTGTCACAATGTCCGCACCCGGCTTTCTGGAGGCACCCGATAAATTTGAGCTGGCCGTCACTCTGACACGCATCACCTTTCTCTATATTTTCTTTATGTCGATGGTGGCGTTTGCCGCTGGGATTCTAAATACCTGGAGCCATTTCTCGGTACCTGCATTCACACCAGTACTACTCAATGTCAGCCTGATCCTCATGGCTGCATTTGCCCAAAGCTGGTTTGAGCCACCGGTCAAAGCACTGGCCTGGGGCGTCATCATTGGAGGGATTCTCCAGTTAGGCCTCCAGTTTTATGCCCTACACCGGATTAATTTGCTTCCCAGATTTAGCTTCAACCTCAAAGCCTGCTGGCAAGATCCCGGGGTTAAACGTATCGGCATTCTGATGGTACCGGCGTTACTGGGTGTTTCGGTCAGCCAGATCAGCCTGCTCCTGAACACCGTGTTCGCCTCCTTTCTGGAAAGCGGCAGCATTTCATGGCTGTATTACGCGGATCGCCTGATGGAGTTTCCTGCCGGCATGCTAGGCGTGGCTATTGGTACAGTCATTCTCCCCAGCCTCACCCGCCATCACCATGGCGGTGACAAGGCCGCCTATTCCAGCCTACTCGACTGGGGGCTGCGACTTTGTTTCCTTCTCACCTTGCCTGCCGCATTGGGTTTAGCCATTCTGGCCGTACCGCTGATTTCCACCCTATTTATGCATGGCGCTTTTACTGCCCATGACGTAAGCGAAACCAGCCACGCACTGATCGCCTATAGCGTTGGCTTGAGCGGCCTCATTCTTGTAAAAGTCCTAGCGCCCGGATTCTATGCCCGCCAGAACCTGAAAACCCCCGTCAAGATTGCGATCATTGCGTTGGTTACTACCCAGCTAATGAACCTGGCCTTTATCGGCCCCATGAAGCAAGCCGGGCTGGCACTTTCGATTGGTCTGGCTGCCTGTTTGAACGCTGCGCTTCTCTACCGCGGTCTCCGCCAAGCAGCCATTTATGAACCTATGCCTGGCTGGACAAGCTTTATCGTCAAACTTGGGATCGCACTTACCGTCATGTCGGTGATTTTGTTTGCGGGATATCAGACGGATACCTTCTGGCTTGAAGCACCATTGGTTGAACGCGTACTCTGGCTTAGCGGTCTAATCACCGCTGCTAGCGTTGCGTACGGTCTGACACTCTTTTTACTGGGTTTTCGCCCGAGGGACTTCCGTAAAATCTGATCACGGCGCAGAATCGTCAAACAATACGGTTAAACACCGAACTTCTTACAGGATTCAAGGAGACACCTGTGAAACTGACGAGCCAAAGTATTCTGGAAAACCAGCCTATTTCCGGGGAGTTTGCGTTTTGCATCCCCAATGACAAATCACACGTTTGCTTAGGCAGCAACAAAAGCCCCGAACTTAGCTGGTCTAACGCGCCTGTTGGCACTAAATCATTCGCCGTATTCTGTGTCGATCCGGACGTCCCCTCTGTGGGAGATAACGTCAATCTCGAAGATCGGGTTGTAGCTGCTGACTTACCGCGCGTTGATTTCTATCACTGGGTCTTGATCGACCTACCCGCCGAAACCAAGACACTGGCTGCAGGACAATATTCCAGCGAGGTGACGCCGGGCGGCAAAGCCGGACCAGGCGCACCACTAGGCGCACGACAGGGCGTTAACGATTACACCGCCTGGTTTGCCAACGATCCGGATATGCGCGGTGACTACTATGGCTATGATGGTCCTTGCCCTCCCTGGAACGATCTACGTATGCACCGCTACGTATTTACCGTCTATGCACTGGGTGTTGAAAAACTGGCGCTCACGGGTAAATTCAATGGCAGCGACGCAGCTGAAGCGTTAAAGGGACATATCCTTGCACAGGCATCGATCACCGGCACTTATACCCTGAACGCCTCACTGCGCTAACGACAGGGGCACCGCATCCGTCATGACACTTGCTAAAACACTACGCGCCAGCAGCAAATCATGCCGTATTGATAGCAATTACGCGAGTCAGACACCCGGTGCCCTGTCAGAAAAAGCAGCGATTAAGGCAACCGCAGCGATCGCCAAAAAGATTCGGGCCTTGCAATTCCAGCTTTATGCAGAAAACAGGCAATCACTGCTAATCGTCTTGCAAGGTCTGGATGCGGCTGGGAAAGACGGAACGATCAAACATGTCCTGGGGATGATGAACCCGCAAGGATGCACCGTCACCAGCTTCAAACAACCCACAGCGCTTGAATTGCGCCACGACTTTCTATGGCGTATTCATCAGCATGTGCCAGCCCAAGGCGAAGTGGCCATTTTCAACCGGTCACACTACGAAGATGTTTTGGTGTCTCGCGTTCATCAACTGAGCCCTAAACCACAAATCCAACTCCGCTACGATCAGATTAACCAGTTCGAATCCTTGCTTGCCACACAGAGCAATACCCATGTCATTAAGTTCTTTCTGCACATAAGTCGTGAAGAACAGCTTGCACGCTTTGCTGCACGCCTCGATGACCCCGCCAAAAACTGGAAAATAAGCACTTCAGATTACATTGAACGTCAGCACTGGGATGCCTATCGGGAATCCTACGAACTGGTGCTCAGAAAGACTTCGACCCCTACCGCGCCTTGGTACGTGATTCCTTCCGACCATAAGTGGTACCGGAATTACGCCGTTGCCTGCATCGTGCTGGAAACCCTGGAAGGCATGGCACCACAATTACCCAGGCCCAATGTCGATCTGAGCCAGGTTCGTGAAGAGTTCCACAACGCGGTGCTGCAAGAGTTCCGCCTGGGCCGGGTCAAAGCATTAGCCAAAGCCATGGATCGGGTGATCGCATCGCGTGACGACCAGTTAAAACTGGCCGGCATAACGCTCAACGAAGTTCACGAGATAAACAGACAAGCCAAGCAAGTGCGTAAAAAACCCATGAGTTCATAACGTCTTGTCGTTTTGCTTATGACAGCTGTATTACAGCGGTACTTTTAAGCCTGTCGTACAATATAGACTCCCAAACTCGTAGGACACCTGATGGACGTTGCCATATTATTTGCTTTGATTGCGATTAACGCAGTCTTTGCAATGGCTGAAGTAGCACTGCTCACCGCTAAAAGAAGCAAGCTACAACGCATGGTTGAATCCGGAGACCGTCAGGCTGCCGCCGCCCTGGAACTGGGCGAAGATCCCAACCGATTTCTATCCACCGTACAGATCGGCATCACCACCATCGGCATTCTGAATGGCGTTGTGGCTGAATCAGCTCTATCGGAACCGGTTGCCGTGTGGCTTGAGAACATGGGTGTTAGCAACAACACCTCCGGCTGGCTGGCATCTACTCTAATCGTTGTGATCATTACCTATTGCAGCATCGTATTAGGTGAGTTGGTACCTAAACGGATTGGTCAATCCAACCCGGAACCCATTGCCCGTTTAGTCGCTCGACCAATGCTCACCTTGGCAAGCATCGCTCGCCCAATGGTGAGACTGCTCTCGGGATCGACCCAAGTGCTGCTGCGCTTGTTCGGTATTAAAAATCACGTAACCCAGCAAGTTACTGAAGAAGAAATACATGCCATGCTGGCAGAGGGCTCAGATGCGGGCGTTATCGAACATAGCGAACACCAGATGGTTCGCAACGTGTTTCGTCTGGACGACCGTCAGATAACCTCACTCATGGTACCCAAGAGCGACATCATCGCCCTGGACATCGAAGAGCCGCTGAACGAAAACCTACAGCGCATCCAGGAGTCCGAGCATTCGCGCTTCCCGGTATGTAAAGGCGGCTTCGACGAAGTACTCGGCATTATCAATGCCAAGGTACTACTCGCCCAAACGTTGCGTGGCGAAACACCTGACTTTAAAACAGATTTACAACCTGCCGTTTTTGTTCCAGAGTCATTAACAGGCATGGAACTGCTGGAGCATTTCAAGTCTTCTGGTGTACAGATGGCTTTTGTAATTGATGAATATGGTGAAATCCAAGGCATCATTACCCTTCAGGATCTAATCGAAGCCATTGCCGGTGAATTCAAACCCGACGATCATGAAGACGCTTGGGCAATCCCCCGTCAAGATGGCTCTTGGTTGCTTGACGGCATCATCCCTGTACCTGAGCTCAAAGACTGCCTGAAGCTCAAAGAACTACCTGAGGAAGATAAGGGACGCTACAACACCCTTTCAGGCATGCTCATGCTGCTGATGGGACGCATCCCTAGTGCCGGTGAGATTGTCGACTGGGACTGCTGGCGCTTTGAAGTGGTCGACATGGATGGTAAGCGCATTGATAAGGTGATTGCGGCGCTGAATAAAGACATCGCAGAAACAGAGCCCACCACATAAAACGGCACGAAGATTGCTTGTTTAGAAGGGTGTTTAATCAGCTCTTAAGGTCACATCCTTAAAATAAGCGCATGCAACGCGTTCTCGTCACACCGATAGAAAACAATAAGCCATTTCGCACACTAAAGCAGTGGGCATGTGCTGCTGCTTTATGCAGTTTCGGCCTGATTGAATCGGTAATCGCAGGGCCTTCGCTGACCCTTGACCAACTTATTGGCATCGGACTGAACGAAAACGCTTACATTTTGGCATCTCGTGAGCAGGTTGCTGCTGCTAAAGGGGATGCTACGACTGCACGCGCTTACCCCAATCCGGATGTGGGTGGCCAACTGGGACGAAGCAAAGAGCGTAACTCACTCACCCCTATCTCGGGGCAAGTGTACAACATCACTATGGCCCAGCCCATCGAGATCCCGATGGTTCGTAGCGCACGAATTGATGCTGCTGACGAAATTGTCAAAGCAACCGATGCCAGCCGCCAAAGCTTCGAAGATGATTCGGTCGCCCGAATCAAACTCTCTTACTATGAGCTCCTCCGACGTTTAGCAGAAGCAACGGCGACGGAAGAGGATCTGGCGCTAACTCAACAGATTCGAGACCGAATCGCACTGCGCCATCAGGTAGGAGAATCCCCCAAGTTTGACCTGATACGTGCAGATACTGAAATGTTGAATGCACGCAAAAACATGGATGCCGCTCGCCTGCGTGTTGAGCAAGCCAGAGCCAATCTGCGCCTGGCCGTAGGCCACCCGCTCCCCGAAGGCTGGACAGTCCTGGGCAGCCTACCCAATTCAATTCAGTTACCCCCCAAGGAAAAGCTGAAAGATGATCTGCTGGCGCGCAACCCCGTCCTCATGAAAACCGAGGCCGAACAACGTGCTGCCGAACACCGCTTAAGCATGGAAAAATCAATGCGACTGCCCAAGATTGCACTGATCGCAGAACGGGAAGTGGATCCAACCCAACAATATTCCCGTGGCGGCGTGGTGATGACCATTCCGCTTTGGGATTGGCGCAGTGGTCAGATATCCAAGGCCAAGGCCGAAGTTTCAAGCAGCCGGCATCAGCTTAATGCGCAACGACTGAGCTTCTCGGAATCACTTGAAGCAACCTATCAGCTCTACCAGATTGCCAGCAATCAGGTTCGGGTGCTTGAAACGCAACTACTCTCTCAGGCAGCAGCCGCTCAACGGATTGCCGAATCAGCTTACCGCTACGGTGAACGCGGCATTCTGGAATGGCTAGATGCACAACGCACCTACCGGGCAGCGCGTAACGAATTGATTGCAGCAAGGTTTGATCTGGCAACAGTGTCGGTAGAAATCGATCGTTTGCGGTCGATTTCGCATGTGCCGCCCGAATCTTACAGCCAGAACACCAACAACGCTGCTTCTCAACTGCCCGAATTCTGAGCCTATCTGAACCCACATGCCACCCTCGCCTTCTTCCGATAAAGTTCATCAGCACCTACTACGCCTTAAACACCGTTTACTGGCGCTCGTTGAACGATTTTTGGTTATTTCCGAACCACTGATCCGTCGAATTCGGCGCACCTATCGTCAGGAAAAGACTCACCTGGCGAATGTGTTTGCACCCCAAAAGGCAAAATGGATCGACCCACTGTGGAATAACCTAAGACCCCTATTGCTTCCATTGGCAACGGGCCTATGGATCCGCATGCGGGACTGGCTCTGGTATCCAATACTAGCCCTCCTGGAACGCCTGGCGCCGCATCAGGTAAGCCGTTGGAGAGCCCTACCGTCTTCACAACGACATAATATTTTGTTCTGGGCTATAGCGGCATTTATTGCACTGACCGTGCTGATGCCGGACAGCCATAAGTCCCAAGACGAAACGATTGTTCATGATCCGGATATCATCGACCTCAGCCAGGATCTCATTGAACCTGATAGCCCGCATTGGATCGTCGATGTCAAACCTGTCGAGGTGATGCCCTTTTCAGAAACACTACGGGTTAGTGGCAAGGTCGATTTCGATGAACAGCGTGTTGCCCGCATTGGCGCCACGGTAACCGGTCGCGTTACCGAGATTCTCGCCATGCCCGGGCAGGAAATTGATCGGGGTACCGTACTCGCCCGAATCAATTCCACAGAGCTAGGTCAAACACAGCTAGCTTATCTAAAGGCTCGGGCAGCCAACGAACTCGCGGCGCGCGCCTATGATCGGGCACAAATACTCTTTAAAGAAGATGTCATAGCCAAAGCAGATCTTCAGAGACGCCAGAGCGAGGCAGAAACTACAGCAGCTGAACGTCGTGCAATGGCCGATCAATTACGTGTGTTGGGCATGCTCCCAGAGCAAATCGATGCACTCGGTAAAACCGGGAACGTGAATTCTATCGCTCCGGTGACTTCCAGTATCGATGGTACCGTTGTCGAACGTAAG
Source organism: uncultured Dechloromonas sp. (assembly GCA_964498255.1). Taxonomy (GTDB): domain Bacteria; phylum Pseudomonadota; class Gammaproteobacteria; order Burkholderiales; family Rhodocyclaceae; genus Fluviibacter. The sequence continues at coordinate 4,701 of CAZCGW010000003.1, read as the reverse complement.
ATCGTTCTGGGTCAGGTCGTCCAACCTTCGGATGCCCTATTTACTGTTGCAGATCTTTCTGAGGTCTGGATCACGGCGCAGGTGCCTGAGCAGGAAGCCTCACTTCTCGCCGTCAATCAACCGATGCAGATTGAAATTCCCGCTTTGGCCAACCAGCACTTTGAAGGCAAACTGGTTTATGTAGGTGAACTTGTCAGTAATGAAACGCGCACGATTCCAGCACGAACCGTACTGGTCAACAAAGACCGTATGATCAAACCCGGCATGCTGGCCACGCTGCTCATTTCTGGCAAGCCAACAGATCGTCCGGTGGTTCCAGCGGCGGCTGTCGTTCGTGAAGATGGTTATGACCACGTCTTCATTGCCCTGGGCGACAACCACTACAAACTGACCGTGGTCAAACTCGGCCCTGAAACCAATGGTGTACGCCCAGTACTCTCCGGCCTTGAACCCGGCACACTCATCGTCACACAACAGGCGTATCACCTTAATACCGAACGCAAGAAGCGACTTTCTGGCGGCTAATTAATACAGATCGACCGCTCATGATTCAACCTATCGTCCGTGCCGCACTGGCTCAACGCATTGTCGTCGTTGTTCTTGCAGTTGCCTTGTTTTTTGTCGGACTGCTAGCGATCAATCGTCTGTCAGTAGACGCATTCCCTGACGTTACCAACGTTCAGGTTCAAATTGCCGCAGAAGTCCCTGGCCGATCGCCGGAAGAGGTTGAACGTTTCGTTACGGTACCCATTGAAATCGCGATGACCGGTCTGCCCGGGCTGACCGATATGCGCTCCCTGAATCGCAACGGCATTGCAGTAATTACCCTGGTTTTTACTGACAAAACCGACATCTACTTTGCCCGGCAGATGGTGCTGGAGCGTCTGATTGAAGTCATGGGTCGCATGCCCCCCGGCGTGACGCCGGTACTGGGACCTGTATCAACCGGGCTTGGCGAGGTATATCAATACACAATCGAGCATCCTGCCGATGGTAAACGGTCGCTCTCTGTTGAAGAACTTACCGAGCGCCGCATTGTTCAGGATTGGATAGTGAGACCCATGCTGCGCAGCGTGCCAGGTGTTGCTGAAATCAACACGATGGGCGGTTACGCACGTGAGTATCAAGTCTCGGCCAATCCGGAACGTTTACACCATTACAACCTGACTACCCAGGATGTCTACAGTGCACTCGCCCGTAACAATGCCAACACGGGTGGCGGCCAGATGCCCGTTTACGAAGAGCGTTACCTCATCCGAGGCGTTGGTCTGATCAAAGACCTCGACGATATAGGCAACATTGTGTTGAAAGAAGTCAATGGCACACCGGTCTTCGTACGCAATGTGGCATCTGTCCGCATGGGCACAGAAACCCGACAGGGTGCCATTGTCAAAGACGGAGTCACAGAATCGGTCGCCGGCATTATCCAGATGCAACGGGGTGAAAACGCACGGCGCGTTGTTGGTGCAATCAAAGCTAAAGTAGCCGACATTAACAAGCGCCACCTTCTGCCGGAAGGACTCCAGATTGTGCCGTTCTATGACCGAACCGATCTGGTGGATGCGGCGCTGTCTAATGTCGTCAAAGTACTGCTGGAAGGCGTGCTACTGGTCATTATCGTCTTGTATGTCTATCTGGGAGATGCACGATCTTCCATCATCGTCACGGCAACACTCTTACTTACCCCATTACTGACTTTCATGGTGATGAACCACTATGGCTTATCAGCTAATTTGATGTCGTTGGGGGGTCTGGCTATCGCCATCGGCATTATGGTGGACGGTTCTGTCGTGGTTGTAGAAAACACCTTCGCACGACTCGGCCAGCGCGCCGATGAAGGCGTTTCGCGTTTACGAATCATTCTGGATGCTGCTACCGAAGTTGGTAAGCCTGTCCTCTTTGGTGTGGGCATCATTATTCTGGTATTCATGCCACTGCTTTCACTAGAAGGCATGGAAGGCAAGATGTTTGCCCCGTTGGCATTAACCATTGCGATCGCCCTCGCCCTATCGCTGATTCTCTCATTCACCCTGTCGCCAGTACTCTGCTCCTATATTCTCAAAGGCGGCGCGGAACATGACACACCCTTTGTAGCACGCATCAAAGCGCCCTATCTTAAAGCGCTAAACTGGTCGATCAGTAACCCACAGCGCGTCATTTTCTACGCTGCCATCTCTCTGCTGCTGAGTTTTCTGGTATTTCCTTTTCTGGGCAAGTCTTTCATCCCGATCATGAAGGAAGGTGCCATCACACCCGTAATCGTTCGCCAGGCCAACATCTCGCTTGAAGAATCCGTCAAGATGGAGTTCGAAGCACTCAAGCGAATTGCGGCAATTCCCGGAGTGAAATCAGCAGTCTCACGTCTTGGCCGTGGCGAATCACCGGCCGACCCAGGGCAACCCAACGAGTCTGACCCGATTGTTTCTCTCAAACCTAGCGGCCAACGGAAACTGTCTCAAACCGAAATTGAAGACCAGGTTCGCATTGCGCTCAAAGCCCTACCCGGCGTTGAAACAGCGATTTCACAGCCAATTGCTGCCCGCGTGGATGAAATGGTGTCAGGGGTTCGCTCACAGGTGGCCGTAAAGATTTTCGGCGATGATATTCAAGAACTGCGCAAACTGGGCAACCAAATCGGCCGTCTATTAGCTGGCATGGAAGGTGCCACCGATTTGCGTATTGAACAGGTCACCGGTCAAAACTATCTCACGCTAAATATCGACCGCGAAGCGATTGCCCGTTATGGTCTCAACGTTGAAGATGTTAATAACGTCATTGAGATTGCCAATGGTGGCCGGGAAGCGACCATGATCTATGAAGGCGAGCGCCGATTCCCGCTGATGTTGCGTTATCCCAAGGTCTACCGTGAAACACCGGAAGCTTTTGAAAACATTATTCTTAAAGCACCTGGCGGCGCACTGATTCCATTGAAGGATATCGCCAAGGTCGAACTGGTAGATGGTCCATCACAGATCTCGCGCGAGGCGGGTAAACGCCGACTCGTTGTAGGCGTTAATGTACAGGATCGGGATCTGGGAGGCTTTGTGAGTGAAGCACAGAAACGCATCGCCCAACAGCTGACAATTCCACAGGGCTATACCTTGGACTGGGGCGGTCAATTCGAGAACATGCAGCGCGCCATGGCGCGCCTGATGATCATTATTCCCATCACCATTGGCGCCATTTTCTTCCTGTTGTTCATACTCTTTAATTCATTGCGTATGGCCACGCTGATTATTCTGGTACTACCTTTCGCATCGATTGGCGGCATCTTCGGATTGTTATTATCCGGCGAGTATCTGTCGGTACCGGCAGCTGTTGGGTTTATTAACCTATGGGGCATTGCCGTGCTCAATGGTGTTGTCCTCGTCTCCTTCATCCGGCAGCTTCGCGATGAAGGCTGGTCTACGCGGGAAGCGGTATTCGAGGGATGCGAACATCGCTTCCGCCCGGTGATGATGACCGCAAGCGTTGCACTCTTGGCGCTAATTCCGATGCTGTTTTCTAGTGGCCCGGGCTCGGAAGTGACCCGACCACTAGCCGTCGTTGTGATTTCGGGACTCCTTTCTTCGACAGCACTTACCCTATTGGTCCTACCAGTGCTGTATCCTTATTTCGAAGAAAAATCCGTCGAAGCCTGATCTGATCTAATCGCCGCGCCATGAAAGAAATCAAAGCTATCATTCGTCCCAACAAGTTACCGCAGCTTCGCAAGTCGCTGTTGAGCATGCCTGATTTTCCGGGGATGACGATTTCACAAGCAGAGGGTTGCTCAGCCCTCTCCCGGCATGGGCCGCCGGTTTCTATCAAGGATGAACTCACTGACTTCACGCGCAAGGTCCGTATTGAAATTGTCTGCCCCGATGAAATTGCCGATCGAATTGTTGAGTGCATCACTGAGGTAGCGCAAACAGGTCAACTGGGCGATGGCATCGTCTGGGTCACAGAGGTCTCGCGAGCCATATTTGTCCATAAAACAACGGTGGGTAGCCCACCCGACCCGCGTCGGCATTGATCAGTCTGTAGCCGATCAATGCCCATCGCCACACTGATAGCGGCGACTCGCCCAGCATTTCTTTCTGTAACACTGGTCGGTGTCATACTGGGACTATGCTCAGCAAGTGCTGAAGGGGCCTTACACTCGCCCCTTTTGGCGATTATCACGCTTATCTTCGCCCTCGTTTCACACGCCGGCGCCAATGTTATTAACGATTACTACGATGCAATCAGTGGTTGCGATGCGGCAAACGTAGATCGTATCTTTCCATTTACCGGCGGTAGCCGTTTTATTCAAAACGGCCTCCTCAGCACCAAACAAACTGCAATCTTCGGATACTCACTACTAGCAATCGTCATTCCAGCTGGCATCTACCTTATGAGTAAAAGTGGGCCAGGATTAATTGCTATCGGACTATCCGGACTCTTCCTCGGCTGGGCCTATTCGGCAAAGCCACTGGCATTACAAAGCCGTGGCATCGGCGAAATTGCAATAACACTTGCATGGACTCTCGTGGTCACGGGTACCAATTATGTGCAACGCGGCCAGTTTTCACTGACGGCACTTCTTGCTGGATTAGCTTATTCCCTCCTCGTTGCCAACGTCCTATTTGTCAATCAGATCCCGGATCGAATTGCTGATGCGACCACGAGCAAACGCACGCTCATTGTTCGGTTTGGCGCCGGCATAAGCCCATGGGGTAG
>CAZCGW010000002.1:0-147671 GCA_964498255.1 uncultured Dechloromonas sp. | reverse complement strand
AACTGGTAGCATGAAAACCGCCCCTTGGAAGACGAAAAACCGAGGGAAGGTCAGTGCTGGATGCCACCAACAACTATCAAACACCGTTAACCGTTCAACGCCTCTTTGCCTGGCATGCGGGTATGTTCCCTACGGGGCGGAGCGGCCTGAGTAAAATCCGCACAGGTGATTGGCGCGATGACGCACATGGTCCCATGCAGGTCGTATCAGGTTCGATGCATCGACCCAAAGTGCATTTCGAAGCGCCACCTGCGCAACAGCTAGATGCAGAGGTTAGTGACTTCTTGATTTGGTTCAATGTGGATCAGCAAGATGACCCGCTCATCAAGGCGGGGTTGGCACAACTATGGTTTGTAACCATCCACCCATTTGACGACGGTAACGGGCGTATCGCACGAGCAGTGGGTGATATGGCGCTGACTAGAGCAGATCATTCAGCCCATCGGTTCTATAGCCTGTCATCGCAGATTCAGCGGGAACGCAAAGCCTATTACGAAGGCCTAGAAAGAGCACAGAAAGGCGACCTCGACGTCACCGAATGGTTAGCTTGGTTCCTAGGTTGTTTGCTGCGCGCCGTTCACAGGTCGGATGAAACTTTGTCTTCGGTTTTGGATAAGGCCACCTTCTGGAATCGCTGGTCAGGCACACCCATGAACGAGCGTCAGATCAAACTGCTTAATCGATTGCTGGATGGCTTCGACGGAAAACTGACCACCAGTAAATGGGCAGCCATTGCCAAGTGCTCACAAGACACGGCGCACCGTGATATTAAAGATTTGATCGAGAAGGACATTCTGCAGCAAGCAGAGGGTGGCGGGCGAAGCACGAATTACCAGATCCGCAAATTTATGGGGCAATCAGCGTGAGCTAATTGCCAACCGGATCGCTGCGAGGGTGAAGATACTGGCAAAAGCAATTCTCGCGATCTTTTGCCCTGTGCGTGAGTTTGAAAAATGGTGTGCGATGCCGGATGAGGCAAAGACATACAACAAGTCAAAGACAGCCCCTAAGGCAACGAGGATGGTACCAAGCAGCAGGTATTGATCGATCAGGTTGCCAGTGGGAACGATGAACTGCGGGAGTAGCAGCGCGCAAAACATCAAAGCCTTGGGGTTTAACAGATTGGTCAGAAAACCCTGTCGCAGGGCCCGCCAGCCTGCCTGGTGATGTGCCATGATGGTTGCGCTCTTTTCGTTGGGGGTGCGCAGAAGTCGCCAGGCCAGCCAGCACAGATAAGCAGCGCCCAGCCAACGGACGGCATCAAACAGTAAGGGGTGTGCGATGAAGAGCGCTGCCAGCCCCAGCGCTGCTAACGTGACGTGGAGTGCACGCGATAGTGCGAGTCCGATAGCGACCATGATTCCGTTATTCCGGCCACCCAAAGCTGCAGTGGATAAAATCAGTGCCATATCAGGACCGGGCAGCAGGTAGACGGCCACAAGTGCCGCAATAAAAACGTATAGATCAGAAGATTCAATCATCTGGAACGATGGTCAGGCATGACACACTGGGCATGCGGGGTCCGGCAGCACGCGTGCTGAAGACCAGCATCCCGTCAAGGCATCGTATCGCTGTAGCAGCCCTGTGGCAGGGTGCCCAAAGCCAGAGATGAGTTTGATGGCTTCGACCGCCTGCATGCAACCAATAACGCCAGTGAGTGGCGCCAGAATACCGGTGGTGGCACAGCGTAGATCATCATCGGTACTATCTTCCGGATACAGGCATGCGTAGCAAGGTGCATGGTGTTGGCGCGGATCCATCACAAAGAGCTGACCGGTGAGTTTGATCGCAGCACCAGAGACCAGGGGCTTTTTAGCAGCAACACAGGCGCGATTGAGTGCGTAACGTGTGGCGAAGTTGTCGCTGCAATCCAGCACAACATCGGCTTTAGCTACAGCCGCATCTAATGCAGCGCCTTCCAGGCGGGGCAGCGGTAATACCCGACACTCTGGGTTGACGGTTTGTAGCGCCGCTTGAGCGCTCTGTGTTTTATGTTGACCGATACGCGCTTCGGTATGCAGGATCTGGCGTTGCAGATTACTGAGATCAACCGTGTCGCCATCGGCAAGGCTGAGGGTGCCAACACCCGCACTGGCCAGATACAGCGCCGCCGGAGAGCCGAGGCCGCCGGCACCGATAATGAGTACCTGTGCGGCCAGGAGCTTCTCCTGGCCTTCGATGCCGATTTCATCGACCAGAATATGCCGGCTGTAGCGCAGCAGCTGCTGGTCGTTCATCACAAATTACTGGGCGGGTTTGGCTGACTTATCGGTAACCGCAGCGTCTTCCGGATTTGCTTTCGCATCCTTGCTAACGGGTGCCGGTGGTTTACCACCCAGACGCTTAATGGCCTCAACGAACTGACGATCCTTGGCGGTTGTGTAGTCGGCGATGGCAAGACCCGGGTCGTTGTCATCATCCTTGCCATTTTTGCCGTTGGATTTGTCGCTGGTTTTGCCAGCGTCAGGCTTGCTATCTTTGGCGGCCTTGTCGTTTTCGTTGATCAGGTGACCGCCCAGATCGGCTTCGCGGAGGCCATTTTTCTTGGCGCCCGGCGTTTCCTCTACTTCGACATCAGGCTCAATGCCCTTGGCCTGAATGGAACGGCCTTTAGGCGTGTAATAGCGCGCTGTAGTGATCTTGATGGCGGTATTGCCTGGTAGTGGCAACACAGTCTGTACCGAGCCCTTGCCAAAGGTCTGGGTGCCGAGCACGGTAGCGCGCTTGTAGTCTTGCAGTGCGCCGGCGACGATTTCGGAAGCCGATGCTGAGCCACCATTGACCAGCACAATCATTGGCACGGATTTGATGCCGTTCGGTAGATTGCGCAGTTCATCTTCCCGGCCATGCTGATAGTCCTCTGGCTTGGCATAAAACTTATGCTTGGCGTCCGGTGCGCGCCCATCGGTAGAAACGACGAGCTCGTCGGCCGGCAAGAACACGGCAGAAACGCCTACAGCAGCATTAAGCAGGCCGCCCGGGTCGTTACGCAGATCAAGAATCAAACCTTTGAGTGGGCCGTTCTTGTAAAGCTGGTTAACGGCGTTGACCAAGGCGCTGGTGGTGTTTTCCTGGAACTGGGTGATGCGTACATAGCCATAGCCCGGTTCAAGCATTTTGAATTTGACGGACTGGACCTTGATGACTTCGCGCGTCAGGGTAACGATCAGCGGCTTGGTCATGCCTTTGCGGGCAATCGTCAGCGTCACCTGGGTCTTCGGTTTACCGCGCAGTTTCTTGACGGCCTCGTTCAGGGTCAGGCCTTTGACCGAGGTGTCATCGATCTTGACGATCAGGTCACCGGTTTTTAGGCCAGCGCGGGCGGCCGGTGTATCTTCGATCGGTGCAATGACCTTCACGAAGCCATCTTCCATGCCCACTTCAATCCCGAGTCCACCGAATTCACCATGGGTGCCGACCTGAAGCTCTTTGAAGGCTTCAGCGTCTAGATAGGTGGAGTGCGGGTCCAGATTGGAGACCATACCGGAGATGGCATTGTTGATGAGCTTCTTATCTTCAACTGGTTCTACGTAACCTTGCTTGATGGCATTGAAGACTTCGGCAAAGGTACGCAAATCCTGAATCGGCAAGCCGGCTGTCTGGCTCGGCGTTGCGGCCTTTTCGGCAAACGCCGGCAGCTGTAGGGCGATCAGGACGCCGGCCACCACGCCAACCAGACCCACGCTGGCCGTGCGCATCCAATGGGGCTTGGCCTGTTTGGATGTGGGATCGGTCGGAGGGATCTGGCTGGGCATGGCGGGGTTCCTGTCGTCCTAAGACGTGCGCGTACGTGTAACGGCGATTATTTCTTGGCAGCTTGCTGTGCAACGGCAGCAGCAGCGGCAGCAGCCGCTTCCTGGTCGCCTAGGTAGTAGCTACGGATTGGCTTGAGCGTTTCGTCATCAAGTTCGTAAACCAGCGGGATACCCGTTGGAATATTCAGCTCAACGATGTCGGCATCTGAAATATTGTCCAGATATTTGACCAACGCACGGATCGAGTTGCCGTGAGCCGCGACGATGACGCTCTTGCCGGATTTAACGGCTGGTGCAATGGTGCTTTCCCAGAACGGGACGAAACGCGCCACAGTGTCTTTCAGACACTCGGTCATCGGTAGTTCTTTTTCGGTCATGCCCGAAAAAGCTTCGCCGTAACGTGCATCGAAACGCGGATGACGTGGATCATCGAATTCCAGTGCGGGTGGCGGTGTGTCATAGCTACGGCGCCAGACCAGTACCTGGTCATCACCATACTTGGCGGCTGTTTCAGCCTTGTTAAGGCCCTGCAGTGCGCCGTAATGACGCTCGTTCAGGCGCCAGTTGCGCTGGATCGGAATCCACAGGCGGTCCATTTCTTCCAGCGCAAGCCAGAGCGTGCGCATGGCGCGCTTCAAAACAGATGAATAAGCCTGGTCAAATTCAAAACCGGCTTCTTTCATCAGACGCCCAGCCTGCTTGGCTTCTTCGATGCCTTTTTCGGTCAGGTCGACATCGGTCCAACCCGTGAAACGGTTTTCTTTATTCCACGAAGATTCGCCGTGGCGCAGCAGCACAATTTTTTTCATAGGGATAATTCCATTCATCCGGTATAAATGAATCAGTCCGCTATTCTATAATGCCAAAGGCGCTGACTCTAGTTGCCGAGCCCTTGACTTCGAATTTTCTGGAAAAAACATGGATTTCTTTCTTCAGCCCATCAATCTTGGTCTTTTAGCGATTGCAGTGATTTCGGGAGCGCTGCTGGTTCGCCAGGTGGTCCAGCCCGGAGGTAAAGGCGTATCGCCCCAGGCGGCTATCGCGCTGACGGATAAAGAGGGTGGCGTTTTGGTGGATGTGCGCGAAGAGCACGAAGTGGCGGTTGAGCATATTCAGGGCAGTCAGTTTATTCCCCTCAAAGAACTGCCTAACCAGCTGACTAAATTGGAAAAATACCGGAAAAAGCCGGTTGTGGTGGTTTGTGCTGCAGGCCAGCGTTCTGCCGCTGCTTGCCGTTTGCTGAGTAAAGCTGGCTTTGAAGATGTCAGCCAGATCGAGGGCGGCATCCAGGCCTGGGAGAAAGCCGGTTTGCCACTTAAGCGGGGTAAAGCCCCTGCCAAGGCTTGAGGTGCGTTATGCCTAAGGTACTAATGTATTGCACAGCAGTTTGCCCATATTGCGTTCGTGCGGAACAGTTGCTGAACAGCAAAGGGGTCAGTGAGATTGAAAAAATCCGGATTGACCTTAATCCGGAAGAGCGTGATGCCATGATGGCTCGCACTAATCGTCGGACGGTGCCGCAGATTTATATCGGGGACACCCATGTGGGCGGCTTTGATGATCTGGCGGCGCTGGATCGCGCGGGCGGCCTTGATCCGCTACTAAAATAATTTTTCATTTAATCGATAAGGATTTGCATCATGGCCGATAACGAGCAGAGCACTGAAACACAAGCCGCAGACCAACAAGTACCAACACAACCGATGTTTGCCATCGAGAAGTTGTATGTGCGGGATATGTCGCTCGAAGTGCCGGGTGGCGCAGAGGTATTTCTGCAACAGCAGGCACCGGAAGTCGGTGTGCAGTTCAAGACTGCCTTTACGCAATTGGGCGCAGATGCTTTTGAAGGCATCCTGCAAGTTACCGTGACCGCTAAGGCTGAGAACAAGGTTTATTTCCTGATCGAATTGCAACAGGCCGGTATTTTCCGCGTTGCGGGTATTCCTGAAGAAGCGCTGCAACCATTCCTGGGTTCGGCGATTCCGAATGTGTTGTTCCCTTATGCGCGTGAAGCCGTATCAGATGCCTCGACCCGCGCCGGTTTTCCACCGGTAGTGCTGCAGCCTGTGAATTTTGATGCAATGGCTCAGGCAGAACAGCAGTCAGCTGCCGGCGAAGTCGAAGCGCCGACGACCGTTCAGTAATTCGCTAAGTAGGGATGCCCATGAACCAGGCCACCAAAACGCAACTCCAGATTGGCGTTCTAGCGGCAGGCGCCTGGGGCACCGCGCTGGCGGCTAATTGGGCACAGCGACACCGGGTAACAATCTGGGCGCGGGAACCTGAGGTGGTCGCCAGTATTAATGAGACACACGTAAACCAGCGGTTTTTGCCAGAGATTGTGTTGCCAGCGGCTTTGAAAGCCACGGGTGATCTGGTGATGTTGCAGGGTTCCGATGTGCTGGTATTGGCAACCCCGGTAGCGGGTTTGCGGAGTACGCTGGAGGCCTTGCAAACGCTTTATGGCACCGAGCCTTTGCCGCCACTCGTGTGGGTTTGCAAAGGCTTTGAGCCACAAACAGGCCTATTGCCGCATCAGGTAGTGAGGGATGTGCTTGGCGATGTGCCTGCTGCTGCTTTATCTGGTCCGAGCTTTGCTCAGGAGGTAGCGAAGGGTTTGCCAACGGCGGTAACGCTGGGATCGGCGAACCTGGACCTAGCCGAGCAATTGGCGGACTGGCTGCACACACCAAGCCTGCGTCTTTATGCTTCAGGCGATGTCGTTGGTGTAGAAGTGGGCGGTGCCGTCAAAAATGTTCTGGCGATTGCAACGGGTATCTCGGATGGCCTTTCCCTAGGCCACAATGCCCGCGCAGCGCTGATGACACGCGGTTTGGCTGAAATTGCGCGTTTGTGTGAGCGTCTTGGTGGTCAGCGTGAAACCCTGATGGGTCTGGCCGGCCTGGGCGATCTGATTCTTACCTGTACCGGTGATTTGTCGCGTAACCGCCAGGTAGGGTTGGCGCTGGGTGCAGGTAAGACATTGCAGGAAACACTAGATGCCCTGGGGCATGTGGCTGAAGGCGTGGGCACAGCGCGTGAAGTTGCGCGCTTAGCGGTGGATCTATCAGTTGATATGCCGATTGCCCGTGCGGTTGCAGCCGTAATCGCGGGGGATCTGGCCGCAAAAGATGCAGTCAGCCAACTGATGAGCCGGGCACAGCGCGCCGAATAAGTTCTTTCAAAGTCCGGCGTTAAATAGCGCCGGCAAAGCCGTTCTGCCGCCACATCTCGAATACGACAATCGATGCCGAGTTTGCCAGGTTCAAACTACGGATGTCTGGCCGCATGGGTATGCGCAACCGGTGTTCATTATCAAAAGTCGCCAGAATTTCCGGTGGAAGGCCTTTGGTTTCGCAGCCCAGAACGATCACGTCATCCGGCTGAAATTTAACTTCATGGTATGGCCGGCTGCCTTTGGTGGTCATGGCAAAAAAACGGCGGGCGGTTGCTTCTGCTGAGTTGCCGTTAAGTTTTTTCAGGCAGGATTCCCAATCGTCGTGCACTTGTAGGAAAGCCTGGTCGTGATAATCCAGTCCGGCACGGCGCAATGAACGATCATCCACATCAAAACCCAGCGGGCGAACCAGATGAAGCTCAAAACCGGTTGCCGCGGAAACACGGATCAGGTTGCCCGTATTGGGGGGGATTTCCGGGTGAACCAGAACGATGGCGGGACGACGTTGAGTAGATGTCATATCAGTTTAAAAAGCGTGACCCGGTTCGGGTGTGCGGGCAATAACGGCAACATCAACACGGCTGGCGCCGGCGTGCCGCAAGACTTCGGCGCAGGCTGAAAGGCTGGCACCGGTGGTGAGTACATCATCTATTAGTAGAATTCGTGCGTCCGGAAGGGGGGCGGGGCAGGCAAATGCACCGCGCAGATTAGACCAGCGTTCATTGCGGTGCAAGCCAGCCTGTGGGGCTGTGTCATGCAAGCGGATCAGGCTCGTGGTGCACCATGGTATCGCCACATGCTTTGAGACGTGACGGGCGATTTCAGCCGCCTGGTTGAAGCCGCGTGATTTGAGACGGTTTGCGTGTAGCGGCATCGGGATAATTAAATCTGGCTGTATGGAGTCGGGTTGCATATGCCATTGGCGTTTGAGTGTCTGCGCCAGATGCTGGCCAAAAAAACCGGCTAGGTAGAGATGGTGTCCGTATTTAAAATCCTGGATCAGGGCATCCACCGGGAAGCTATAAGACCAGGCGGCGACTGCCGTGTCGAAGGCGGGTGTGTGATGGGCGCAATCCGGGCAAGCTGCAGCCGTGCTATTCGGATAGTGCTGGAGCGGGAGTGCGCATCGCGAGCACTGAAGACCGGCAGGTACAGGTAAATCAGCAGCGCAATCAGGGCAAACAGGAGCGTTCTCGCTGGGCAGGCTGCACAGCACGCACGTCTGCGGCAGTAGCAGGCGTCCTAATACCCCGCCTGCGGTTCTAAACGCGTGACGTAGGTCTTGTGACAGGGAAAATGCTTTGTTTGCAGGCAAGGGAGGTTCAGGCTGTATTTGTCGTCAATCGGGCTAGGTTTTAGTGCTTCGGGCATAATTATGCCTTTACTCAGCAATCTACCTCTAATCGAGAGGTTTCCTATGCAAACAGAGAATATCCCCCTGAATTTTGTTCCGCCACGTCAGAAGAAAAATGGTGCAGAAGCGCCAACGCGTGGCACGGGTCGCTGGTCGACTGAAGCTGTGTTGGAACTGGTTGAAATGCCATTCATGGCGTTGCTGGCGAAAGCGCATGCTGTGCATGCCGAACACTTTGATGAAAATGCCGTACAGCGTTCGACCCTGCTTTCCATCAAGACGGGCGGTTGCTCCGAAGATTGTGGCTATTGCTCGCAGTCGGCACGCTACGACACGAACCTGGAACGCGAAGCATTGTTGTCCACCGATGAGGTGATTGCTGCCGCCAAAGCCGCCAAGGCCGCTGGTTCGTCGCGTTTCTGCATGGGCGCTGCCTGGCGTGGTCCGAAAGATAAGGATCTCGATAAGGTGGTCGACATGGTGCAGGAAGTAAAAGCGCTGGGCCTGGAAACCTGTGTCACCCTAGGCATGCTAAAGCCGGGTCAGGCAGAAAAGCTGGCAACCGCAGGGCTGGATTACTACAACCATAATCTGGATACGGATGCCGAGTTTTACGGCGAAGTGATCAGCACACATACGCATGAAGATCGTCTCGATACATTGGATCAGGTGCGTCAGGCAGGCATTCACGTGTGTTCCGGCGGCATTGTCGGTATGGGTGAAAACCGTAAAAATCGCGCGGCATTGATTGCGCAGTTGGCGAATCTGGATCCGGTACCTGATTCGGTGCCCATCAACAATCTGGTGCCAATTCCCGGTACGCCGATGGCTGGTGTTGATCCGGTAGATGGTATTGAATTCGTGCGCATGATTGCAGCTGCCCGCATCACGATGCCTACTTCCTGGGTGCGTTTGTCGGCAGGCCGTCAGGAAATGTCGGATGAGTTGCAGGCGCTGTGCTTCTTTGCGGGCGCCAATTCGATTTTTTACGGCGAACAGCTGCTCACTACGGGTAACCCCGACACATCACGTGATCAGAAACTGTTTGCCTCGCTGGGTTTGAAAGGCGTCTGATGTCTACGGGGGAGGCACCCCGTTTCCGGCGTCACCGGATTCGCCGTGCCTTTGATCGTGCCGCGCCTGGGTTTGGTGGGAGTGACTTTCTCTATCGGGAAATGTCCCGCCGTATGGGTGAGCGTCTTGAAATGCTGCGCATCGACCCCCGGCAGATTCTGGATGCGGGCTGTGGCCTCGGTGCTGATCGCCCGATGCTTAACCATCGTTATCCTGAAGCTCAATGGCTCGGCGTCGATAGTAGCCAGGCATTGTTGATTGAGGGTCGACGCGCAGATATGGCGGCAAGCGGATTTTTCCGTCGATTGCTGAATCAGGGTCGAGGCGCCAGATCCCTGCGCGTCGGCGCAGACCTTAATGCGCTGCCGGTTTCCGCGCAATTTATCGACTTTATCTGGTCGAATGCGGCCTTGCACTGGCTGGACGACCTGCCCGAAACCATCCAGGAATTTAACCGGGTCTTACGGGTAGGTGGTTTGCTGATGTTTAGCCTGTTCGGACCCGATACACTCAAAGAGTTACGGCAGGCGGCGCAACTGGTGGCCTCATCGGAACGAATCGATCGAACCCAGTCGTTTACCGATATGCATGATGTGGGTGACATGTTGGTGAATGGCGGTTTTTCTGATCCGGTGATGGATATGGAAACGCTGACGCTGACCTATGCGGACCCTTGGCAGGGGCTGCGTGAATTGAAAAAGATGGGTTCATGTGTGGCAACGCACTTTGTACCTTCAGGACTGTCCACTAGGCGTTTTTGGGACCGGGTAATTGCACAGTGGCCCAGAAATAGTGAAGGGCGTTATACCCTGACGTTTGAACTGGTTCAGGGGCATGCCTGGAAGATGGCGCCAAAGCAGCATGCCGATGGCCGTGCGGTTGTGAACTTTATGCCTAAGCCCAACCGACCGCTACGCTAATGCGGGATATCTTCGAGCAACTTGAAGCGGCTTGGTCTGCATCCAGTACGGCATCTAAATGCCATGCGGTAGATGCTTTGATCCCAGCTTACCTAGCGTTCACTGAGACTGAGTTGTTGCCGGGTGGGGTGCGTGCAGCGCCTGATTGCACACGCATCGGTCGACCGGCGCAACCGGTTTGTGTGCCTCCTGAGTCGTTACCCTTTCGTAAGGCAACGGACAAAGCAGGACGCGCTGCGTTGCTACATGCAATTGCGCACATTGAATTTAATGCCATTAATTTGGCGCTGGATGCGGCCTGGCGATTTAAAGATCTGGGCGGCCGCTTTGTCAGGGATTGGGTTGGCGTGGCCATTGAAGAGTCTTACCACTTCAAGCTGATCGAAAGCCGCTTGCAAGCGCTGGGCGTTACTTATGGTGACTTGCCGGCGCATGCGGGTCTGTGGCATCTTGCCGAGCGGACGACGGGGGATGTGCTGGCTCGAATGGCATTAGTCCCTCGCTTAATGGAGGCGCGTGGTCTAGATGCGATGCCACCGATTTTTAGAGCCTTTCAGGGCATAGGCGACAAACCTACACTGCGTGCGTTGTCGGTCATTGCGCGAGACGAAGTCCGCCACGTTGCTCTGGGAGACTTCTGGTTTCGCACACTTTGTAAAGTGCAAGTCTTGCCTATGTCTGAAACCTATCAATCACTGATTGATGTCTATGGCGCGCCAAGACCAAGGCCGCCTATGAATGAAGCTGCAAGACTGGCTGCCGGGTTTGATTGCGCAGAATTAGACTTGTTGAACGAGCACTAAACGCATGGCAATAAAAAAGGGCAGCGCTCAGGCTGCCCTTTTCGTGGTCAAAGACTGAATTACTGACGCAGACCTGCAGCGTATTCTGCGACAGCGGCCATTTGCGGATCCGTCATCTTGGCGGCGATGGTGCGCATCACGGCTTCAGGATCGTTAGCGCGGGTGCCTTCGCGGAACTGCTTCAGCTGCGTGATGACATAGTCAGGGTGTTGACCAGCAAGTGTTGGATACTGGGCTGGCAGACCGGCACCGGCAACGCCGTGACAGCCGGCACAGGCAGGGATGCCTTTCTTGAGGTCACCTGCGCGCCACAGTTTGCGACCTTCGGTTACAAGCTTTTCATCCTTGGCAACATCTGGTTTCAGAGTTTGCTTCGAGAAATATTGAGCCAATGCCTTCATTTCAGCTTCGGACAACGGAGCTGCCATGCCGTTCATCACAGCATTCTGACGTAGGGCAGGTTTGCCATCTGCAGAGGCTTTGAAGTTGTTCAGCTGCTTGAGCAGGTAGGAAGCATGCTGACCAGCCAGACTTGGGTTGACCGGAATGCTGCTGTTGCCATCTACGCCGTGACACGCAGCACAGACATTTTTAGCAATGGCAGATGCATCAACGGCAGCCGGGGTTGCTGCGGGGGCCGCTGGCTCGGCAGCCAGTGACAGGGCACTGACGGAGCACATCAGGGCGAATGCGACAGCACGAATCATGTCCACACTCCTAGTAGGAATAATGCGATTCCTTGAGAACCGCAGGGTAATTAGTCGGTTAAGGCTGTTATTCTAATACAACCTGAACGAGGCGTACTGTGTCTAATTCCCAAACTTTGAAATCTCCTGCAAAAACTGGCTTGAAAGCCTTGCCTAAAAAAAAGGCAGTTTCGACCAAAAGAGCTGAAAAACCAGCGGGTTTAGCGGCGCTGCCTCCAAAAAATCCCGGGCACGCGCATCCGTTTCCCCGTACGGAATTCCTTACAACAGTGGCTCGCTTGCGCGATACGCCGGGAGATGCGGTCGCCGAGGTGGCTTTTGTCGGGCGTTCTAATGCCGGTAAAT
Organism: uncultured Dechloromonas sp.; assembly: GCA_964498255.1. Taxonomy (GTDB): domain Bacteria; phylum Pseudomonadota; class Gammaproteobacteria; order Burkholderiales; family Rhodocyclaceae; genus Fluviibacter. The sequence continues at coordinate 135,535 of CAZCGW010000002.1, read as the reverse complement.
CATCGGCTATTAATACGCTGGCCGGAAAAACCCGACTGGCTTATGTGTCCAAGACACCAGGGCGTACGCAGCATTTGAACTATTTTTCAGTAGCACCAGATCGGTACTTCGTGGATTTGCCAGGCTATGGATTTGCCAAGGTGCCAGAAGATGTACGTAAACAATGGGATGTATTGTTGGGCCCTTATTTGCAGACCCGTGAACAGCTCAAAGGTCTGGTCGTTATTATGGACAGCCGCAGACCGTTGACCGAGATGGATTGGCAGATGCTGGAATGGTTTGCGCCAACCGGTCGGCCGGTTCATGTGCTGCTCTCTAAAGCGGATAAATTAAGCCGACAGGATCAAACTAAAACTTTGCGCCAGGTAAAAGCGGATTTAGCCGATCTGGGATGTCCGGTCAGTGTGCAACTGTTTTCCAGTCTTAAACGCGCGGGTGTTGCCGAGGCGGCAACGGTGCTTAAACAGTGGCTTGGCTTGTGCGAAAATTCAGCGAATGATGCAGGTGATGATGCGCAGCCTGCGGTATCTCAATTGGAAGAAAACGATGTCATCTAATTCAGCTTTCCCTCTGGTGCGCCCGCGTCGTGTGCGCGCCGATGAAGCGACGCGTCGTCTTGTGCGCGAACACCATCTCACTGTCGACGACCTGATTTACCCGGTATTTGTTCGTGAAGGCTCTGGCCTCGTGAAGGCGGTGGGCTCTATGCCCGGAGTGAATCGCTATTCGCCAGACACATTGCTGGCGCATCTCGAAGAGATTGTAGCGCTGGGTATTCCGGCGATTGCGCTGTTTCCTGTGATTGATGTGTCGCTTAAAACGCTCGATGGTGCTGAAGCTGCCAACCCGGATGGTCTGGTGCCACGGGTGGTTAAGTTGATCAAGCAGAAATTCCCAGAATTGCTAGTGATTGCAGATGTTGCGCTGGATCCCTACACCTCTCATGGCCAGGATGGCATTATTGATGCCGATGGGTACGTGTTGAACGATGTCACCCTCGATATGCTGGTCAAGCAAGCCGTCATGCAGGCAGGAGCGGGGGTTGATATGGTGGCGCCTTCCGACATGATGGATGGACGCATCGGGCGCATTCGTGCAGCACTGGAAGCGGCAGGGCATGTGAATACCCGCATCATGGCTTATAGCGCCAAGTATGCTTCTGCCTTTTACGGTCCGTTCCGTGATGCAGTCGGTTCTGCCGGCCAATTGGGTAAGAGTAACAAGATGACGTATCAGATGGATCCAGCCAATTCCAATGAGGCGCTGCATGAGGTTGCGCTGGATCTGGCCGAGGGCGCGGATATTGTCATGATCAAACCGGGCATGCCCTATCTGGATATCGTGCGTCGAATCAAAGACGAGTTTTCACGACCAACCGCTGTTTATCAGGTGAGCGGGGAATATGCGATGCTCAAAGCGGCTGCGCAGAATGGCTGGCTAGATGAGCAGAAGGTCGTCATGGAAAGCATGCTCGGCTTTAAGCGTGCGGGTGCCGATATGATCCTGACCTATTTTGCACCACAGGTTGCGCGTTGGCTCCAGTCAACCAGGTGACGTAGGTCCGTGATGCTGCGCAGCTTGTGGTCTACCCACGGGCTATTGCGCAGGGATCGCGTTACCCACAACGTATGCATGCCAAGCCGTTTTGCCATCACCAGATTGGGCAGGCTGTCTTCAATCATGATGGCCTGATTAGGGTGGATGCATTCTTTGCGTAGTAGCTTCAAAAATCCGCTGCGTAGGGGCTTGGGTTGAAACCCGAATGACTCGACCGTATAGACTGCATCGAACAATGGCAATAGGCCCGTCTGCGCTAAAACATCGTGCGTATAAACCCGTGGGGCATTAGAGAAGATAATGCGCCGGCCAGGCAACTGCTTTAAGGTATGCGCCAATGCAGGTGCAGTAATGATCAGTGAGCCGAGGTTTTCAAAATTGTGGGTTTCGGCCAGAAAGTGATTCGGGTCGATGCCATGGTGACGGATCAATCCGAGTAAGGTTGCTCCGTAGCGTTGCCAATAATGCTGACGCAGCGCTGTCGCTTCGGCGTAATCGAGCGACAGATGCCGCTCGATGTACGCTGTCATTGCCCGATTGATGTGCGGGAAAATATGCGGTGTTGCATGGTGAAGGGTGTCATCAAGATCGAACACCCACACCGGGGCTCTAGCCATGAGCTGTTCAGGCAGATTTGATCATGGTGCCTACGCCGTGCTGGGTGAGAATCTCCAGCAGAAGCGCGTGAGGGACACGGCCATCAATGATATGCACACCCTTCACGCCGTTGCGGGCAGCATCTAGCGCCGATGAAATTTTTGGCAGCATGCCACCCGACAAGGTGCCGTCGGCCACCATGTCGTCAATATCCCGTGGCGTTAGACCCGTAAGCAGGTTGCCGTCTTTGTCGAGCACTCCCGGTGTGTTGGTGAGCAGCACCAGCTTTTCTGCGCCGAGGATTTCGGCCATTTTGCCAGCAACGACATCTGCGTTGATGTTATAGGTTTCACCATCGGGGCCATAACCGATCGGTGCAATCACTGGAATGAAAGCACCAGACACCAAGTGATGAACGATCGAAGGATCGATTTGCTGAATGTCGCCCACTAGGCCGATGTCCAGCAGCTCAGTCGGGTTGCCATGCTTCGGTAGCATCAGCTTCTTGGCGCGGATAAGCCCTGCGTCCTTGCCGGTGAGGCCGACTGCCTTGCCGCCGTTCTGATTGATTAGGCCAACAATATCCTTGTTAACCTCGCCGCCGAGCACCATTTCCACGATGCGCATGGTTTCCGCATCGGTGACGCGCATACCCTGAATGAACTCGCCTTTTTTGCCAACCTGGGTGAGCATCTGTTCGATTTGTGGGCCACCACCATGAACCACCACCGGATTGAGGCCGACGAGTTTGAGTAGCACCACATCGTTGGCAAAAGATTGCTTGAGACGCTCTTCTGTCATGGCATTGCCGCCATACTTCACGACGATCGTCTTGCCATGGAAACGCTTCAGATAAGGCAATGCCTCGGCAAGAACCTTGGCTTCGAGTGCGATGTTTTCGTGCGGTTGAGCGATGGTCATAGTTGTTCCGTCGGTCAGAGATGGTTAGGGAATGCCGGCGATTGTAGCGAGCAAGACTGTGATCGCAAAGCCGTATCAGGAAGATTTGTGGATGATCGCGAGAATAGCGTCACGATTACTGGCTGAAAAGCAGGCGTCGGCCGCCTCCTGTGCAGGCGCCCAGCGCCATGCGCGGTGCTCTGTCGGAGATGGTTTGATATCACAGGTGTTGGGCAGGCAAAGTGAAAATACCCGTTCACGATTATGGGTGACCTCTGGTGCGTAGCGGTGCCGCCATTCCGGCATGATTTCGTATACATTCTCACCAGGCCAGATCTCAAGCGCTGACGCGTTGATCTGCACCCCTGTTTCCTCGGCAACTTCGCGGCAGGCGGTCTCGACAAAGGATTCTGCCTCTTCGCGGCTTCCGGTAACCGATTGCCAGTAGCCGGGGTGTTTGGCCCGCTCTAATAGCAGTACCTGCAAATCAGGGGTGTAAATCACCACCAGTACAGACTCGGGGCGCTTGAAAACGGTAGCCACTCGTTTAGCCAATCATCGGCAACAGGGCTATGCCATCGCCGCGTAGTCCTATAAAAGCCCAGAAGGGCACTTCCTGCGCTTGCCAGTGATGGTTAGCCGCCTGAAACGATTCCAGTAGCTTCTGAACACCGGTGGGTTCCGAGGCGATCAGATTGTCGGCATCTTCGACGAGTAAGACATAGCCGCTTGCGGGAAGCCAGGAAAAGTCGCTGAGCATTTCAGCAAGATCGTCGAGGTGCGCCCCTTCACGGGCCGGACACTGCGTTGATTTAGTCAGTGTCGCCAGGGCCTCGGCCATTTTGGGTGTTTCATTGAGGGATACGCGAATAAGTTGCAGATCCGCTTGGGCGCAAGCCTCTGGTAGCGCATCCATTCCACCGGGCGTGAGATGGTAAACGCCCGCCCGCTCGAAATCTACGAGTAGGCGGGCGAAAGCTGCTGGGTTCACGTGAGCAGACGCAGCAGGGGGTCAGCGTTAAGCTGGCGCTTTAGCGTCAGCAGGCGTCGGCTGAGCAACGGGCTGACGCAAACGGATGTGCAGCTCGCGCAGTTGCTTTTCGTCCACAGGGGACGGCGCATCGGTCAGCAGACATTGGGCACGCTGCGTTTTCGGGAAGGCAATCACGTCACGAATTGATTCGGCACCGGTCATCATCGTCACAATACGATCCAGACCAAAGGCCAGGCCACCATGCGGTGGTGCACCGTATTTGAGTGCGTCGAGCAGGAAGCCGAATTTCTGTTTCTGTTCTTCTTCGTTGATACCGAGGGCGCTGAATACTTTTTCCTGCACATCGGCGCGGTGGATACGGACTGAACCGCCGCCGATTTCCCAACCATTCAGCGCAATGTCGTAGGCCTTGGCCAGACATTTACCCGGATCAGAGGCGAGCAGATCGATGTGGTTGTCTTTCGGGCTGGTGAACGGGTGGTGACAGGCGTTCCAGCGCTTGTCATCTTCGTCATATTCGAACATCGGGAAGTCAACGATCCAGATCGGTGCCCAGACGGTACCGTTCATGAAGTTCTTTTCGTGGCCAATCTTGACGCGTAGGGCACCCAGTGCATCGTTGACGACCTTGGTCTTGTCGGCGCCAAAGAAGATCAGGTCGCCACTCTCGGCGCCGGTACGTTCCAGAATGGTCTTGAGTGCCGTTTCGTTCAGGTTCTTGACGATAGGTGATTGCAGACCGGTCTCGTTCGGCTGCGAGGCATCGTTAACCTTGATGTAGGCCAGGCCCTTGGCACCGTAGATGCCCACAAATTTAGTGTATTCGTCGATCTCGCCACGGGTCAGGGTGGCGCCACCCGGGATGCGCATGGCAGCCACGCGACCACCGGTGGTAGCCGGGCCGCTGAATACCTTGAAGGCTACATCAGCAACCGCATCGGTCACGTCAGTCAGTTCCAGGGTCACGCGCATGTCCGGCTTATCAGAACCAAAACGTGCCATGGCTTCGGCATACGACATGCGTGGGAATGGATTCGGCAGGTCGACATCCATAGCGTCTTTGAAGACGTAACGGATCAGGCCTTCCGTCAGGCCCATGATCTCTTCTTCGCTCAGGAATGAGGTTTCGATATCGACCTGGGTAAATTCGGGTTGACGATCTGCGCGCAGATCTTCGTCACGGAAGCATTTAACGATCTGATAGTAGCGATCGAAGCCTGCCACCATCAGCAGCTGTTTGAACAGCTGTGGCGATTGTGGCAGCGCGAAGAACTGACCATCGTGCACGCGCGAAGGCACCAGATAGTCGCGGGCGCCTTCTGGTGTCGATTTGGTGAGCATCGGCGTTTCAATATCGATGAAACCATTGTCATCAAGGTAGCGACGGAAAGCGCGAGCAACGCGATAGCGCAGTTGCAGATTCTTTTGCATGGCAGGGCGACGCAGATCAATCACGCGGTGGGTCAGGCGAACCGTTTCTGACAGATGTTCTTCATCAACCTGGAACGGTGGCGTGACGGAAGCGTTGAGCACTTCAATTTCATGGCACAAGACTTCGATGCCACCGGAAGCCAGCGTCGTGTTTTCGGTGCCGGCAGGGCGTGGGCGCACTTTGCCGGTAATCTTTAGACAGAATTCACCGCGCACGGATTCGGCAATGGCAAACATGTCGGCACGATCCGGATCGCAGACAACTTGCGCTAGGCCTGAGCGATCACGCAGATCGATAAAGATCACGCCGCCATGGTCGCGACGACGGTGTGCCCAGCCACACAGGGTGACGATCTGTTCGTTGAGCGAAGGATTGAGGTCGCTACAGTAATGAGTACGCATGAGATGTATTGCTTTTCTTCAAGAGTGGAAATCAGTCGCCAACGTAGGTATCGGCGGTTTGGATAGAAATGGTTTCTGGTGTTTTAACAGGCAGCGTGGTCGGTGCGACTACGCCCATGGAGATTAGGTATTTCAGGGCATCTTCAACCGACATGTCGAGTTCGAGCACATCGGACTTGGGCACCATGAGAAAGAAGCCGGAAGTCGGATTCGGGGTCGTGGGCACGTAAAGACTCACCATATTGTCGCCGAGGCGATCAGCGATCTCACCACCGGGTGTGCCGGTCAGAAAGCCGATAGTCCAGCTGCCCTGCCTTGGATACTGTACGAGTACTGCCTGACGGAATGCCTGGCCAGACGGAGAAAATACTGTGTCTGAAATCTGTTTGACGCTCTGATAGATAGAACGAACGACAGGGATACGATGCAACAGGGCTTCCCACCAGCGAACCAGGCGCTGGCCGATAAAATTGGCGGTGAGGAGTCCGGTAATGAACACGACGAGCAGCGTCATTACGGCACCAACACCGGGGATGTTGAAGCCTACAAGGGCGCGGGGCTGCCATGCGTTCGGCAACAGCATGATTGACTGATCCATCATGCCGAGAATGAACGACAGAACCCAGAGCGTGATGCCCAGAGGCGCCCAGATCAGCAGGCCGGTAATGAAGTAGCGTTTCATTCGTTCGCCGCGATGCGGCAGATAGGTTCCAAACCCTTGATTATAGCGGACTCGCAGCGATTTCTGTAGGTGATCTTAAAGCACATTGCCCAGCTGGAATATCGGTAGATACATGGCAACGACCATGCTGCCGATAATGAGCCCTAGAACGACCATCATCAGGGGTTCCAGGAGGCTGCTGAGCATGCTGACAAGGTCATTGACCTCGCGCTCGTAGATGTCTGCTACTTTTCTGAGCATATCGTCCAGCGCACCAGATTCTTCGCCGATAGCCACCATCTGTATAGGTAAAGCGCTAAAAACCGTTTGCTGCCGCATGGCTGTGGACAGGCTGGCGCCCTGTTGTAACTGCAGCCGGATTTTTCGTGATGCACCGATAAAGCATTGGTTGCCTGCTGTATCTCCTGCCGGACCTAATGCATCGAGCAGCGGAATGCCTGCACTAATCAGGCTGGCGAGCGTCTGGCTCCAGCGGGCGAGTGCTGCTTTCTGGAACAAACCACCCAGTATGGGCAAACGCAGTAACCATTGATCGGTTCTGGTTTGCCAGGCGGGGTTTGTTTGCCATTGCCGATAAAGCGCATAGCCAGCAATGCCTAACAACCCTAAAGCAAAAAAGCCGTACTCCCGCAGTGCATTTGATCCGTCAATCATCAGCTGGGTAGGCCATGGCAGCGCTGCACCAAAACTCGAAAAACTTTGTTCAAATGCAGGGACAACGAGCCAGAGCAGTAACAGGCTAACGGTAAACGCAATGCCCAGAATGGCAATCGGGTAAGCCAGTGCACTTCGAATCTTGCCTTTGATCGCCTGCATTTTTTCGTGATAGTTGGCGATACGATCAAGCATCACGTCCAGAAGCCCGGATTGCTCGCCGGCAGCCACGAGCGTGCAGGTCAGCGTATCAAAAGCCTCAGGGTGCTGCTGCATGGCCTGGGCTAAAGAAGACCCCATCTGCAGATCCGTGCGCATTTGCAGCAATGTCTGGCTGGCTGCAGCGTGATCCTGACTTTTTGCAAGCAGCTCCATGGCGGCCAGCAGGGGTACGCCTGCGTGAATCAGTGTGGCAAGTTGACGCAGTATCAGGCTGATCGTTTTGCGGGATAAGCCAGGTTGCCGGCGCCATGGCCTCGCCAGTTTGATCGGTGTGATGCCGCGTTGACGCAGTGCCACTCTGGCCCGCATATCATTGGCAGCACGGATTTCTCCTTTGAGCAGCGTGCCGTTCTGGGCAATGCCTGTCCAGTCAAAGCGTCTCAGTGCCTCTGATTCTGCTTTAGTCACCACGATCTGTACCGTGTTCGGTTTCTGCCAGCACTTCCGACAGAGAGGTTATGCCTGCGATCGCCTTCTCCAGGCCGGCACGGCGCAGGCTAGATACACCATCGCGCTGTGCCTGCTGGGCAATATCTTTCGTGCTTGCGTTGTTGAGCATTAATTGCTGTAGCGCAGGAGATACCTGCATCACTTCAAAGACGCCGACCCGGCCTTTGTAGCCGGTGTGGTGGCATTTGGCGCAACCCGCTGCTTTGTAGAGCGTCCAGGCACCGCGTGCTCGTTGATTTAATTCATCGGTCGTAAAACCTGCGTCTTGTAGCAGCGTTGAATCAGCGTCATCGGCGGTACGGCATTCACATAGGCGGCGAACCAGACGCTGGGCTACGATGAGTAGAACGCTACCGGCAACGCCGTAATTGGGCAGGCCCAGTTGCAGTAGGCGTTCAAGCGTGGCGGGCGCCGATCGGGTGTGCAGGGTAGAAAGCACCAGGTGGCCAGTTTGCGCAGCTTTCAGAGAAGTTTCTGCAGTTTCGGCATCACGGATTTCCCCAACCATCAGGATATCCGGATCCTGGCGCATAAATGCGCGGAGCGCAACGGCGAAAGTGAGCCCGGTACGTTCATCAATGTTGACTTGATTGATGCCTACTACCGGGATTTCTACCGGATCTTCTACCGTGGCAATGTTAACGCCGGGTTGATTCAATGCATTAAGGCAGGCGTAGAGGGTAACGGTTTTGCCAGAACCGGTTGGTCCCGTTACCAGAACCATGCCGCTAGGTTGGTGGATAGCTTCGCTTAACTGGTGTTGTTGGGTCGGCGAAAGGCCAATTTCATTGAGTCCCAGGCGCGCATCCTGACGGTCCAGAATACGCAAAACGATCTTTTCACCGTAAAGCGTGGGCATGGTGCTGATTCGCAGGTCGACCAGGGTGCCGTCATCGGTTTGTCCCTGTAATTGGCCATCCTGAGGCAAACGTTTTTCAGCGATATCCAGGCGGGAAAGAATTTTCAAACGAGAAGCCAGCCTGTCACGAAAATCGTCGGGGGGCGCTTCTTGTGTCTGTAATCGGCCATCAATTCGATAGCGTATCCGGTAGGTGTTTTCGTAGGGTTCGAAGTGAATATCAGAGGCACCACGTTCGATGGCGATGCTGAGGGTCTTTTGTAGAAAACGGACGACGGGCGCTTCGTCAACAGCCTGCTCTGTGGCAATGCGTGTATGTGTGGATGCGGATTCGGGCGGTCTGCTTTTAGCCGCTGCGGCATATTCGGCCAGTTGCGATACGTCCACCACGCAAGGTTCAATTTCTAACCCGGTTTGAAAACGTAAGGCATTGATCAGTTTGTCATCGGTGGGGTCTGCCATCCCCAGTTGCAAGCGTTGGCCAGATAAACCAATCGGTTGGTAGCGGGGGTTAGGCGCCAAACCGACCTCTGGATAGGCCGGGTAAGGGCGTTCAATTTCGATGCGCGGAAAGCCGAAATCTGATTCGATAAATTGGGCAATCGTTGCCGCATCAATGATCGTATCGGCAACCAGTTCGGCGGGTAGACTGGTCTGTCGTTGTTGTGCGCGCAGCAGACAACGTTCAATGACCGCTTCGGGGGCTAGCCCGCTTTGTACCAGTGCGCGGGCTAGGGTGCTCATACAGATCGGTTAAGAATAATTTCCAGCACGAAACGGCTGCCTACATAGGCAAGCAATAACATCACAAAGCCGGCGATTGTCCAGGCCGTTGCTTTTTTTCCGCGCCAGCCACGGAGTTTTCGACCTAGCAGTAAGGCACCGAAGATGAGCCAGGATAGGCCGGCAAAGATGGTTTTGTGATCGGCACGAATCCACGAACCGGTAAGTTGCTCCGAAACCAGCAGGCCGCTGGCCAGAGAGGCCGTGAGCAACAGAAAAGCGATGCTGAGCATGCGGAAAAGCAGGTTTTCCATGCGCAGCAGCGGGGGGAACCGGCGTACAGTGCTCAGGCGAGCCGGGTCGTGCAGTTCCCGTTCAGCAATCCAGAGCAGACAGGCTTGCAACGTTGCCAGTAAAAATACGCCATAAGCCAGCATGGCCAGAATGAAATGCAGGCGGAAGAGCCAGGCATCAATGTGTATGAGTGGGTGCTCGACTGGAAAAATCAGCGGTAACAGTACGCCAGCACAGGCGGTAGGCAGAATCAGCGCCAATAAGCCGCGTTGCTGGTAGGCAAGGCTTTCGAACCCGTGGAGCACTACGGCCAGCCACAGAATTACGGAAATGGTGAGCGCAAAGGAAAAGCGCACCGTGCCACCGCCAAACATATCCAGATACAGCGCTGCTGCGTGCACCGCAATCGCAAAGCCCAGAAGCGCCGGTGTCACGCCGGCAGAAGACCGGTTTTCGGCCTGGTTACTGAGGCTCTGGGCGAGTTTTGAGCCCGATTGGCGGGCGACCTGTCGAAGAACCTGCCAGCTGAGTAAACCATAGGCCAAGGCAGCGATGATCGTTAGTAACGTCGCGAGCGGGAAGGGAAGCGATACAATTGTCGACATAGGCTCTATTTATATCATGTGCCCCGTACAAATGTCCGAGACTGATCAATGCTGGAAAATCTGACCCAACGGCTTGGCCGTGTGATGAAAACCATGCGAGGCGAAGCCCGCATGACCGAAGCCAATATTGGCGATGCATTGCGTGAAGTGCGCATGGCACTGCTGGAAGCCGATGTGTCGCTGCCGGTGGTGAAGGATTTTGTTGCCCAGGTGAAAGAAAAAGCGCTGGGTGAGGATGTCGTTGGCTCTCTAACACCGGGTCAGGCCTTTGTCGGGGTTGTGCATGAGCAGCTGAAGCAGCTGATGGGGGAAGCCCAGGTACCGCTGGCACTAAACCAGCAGCCACCGGCCATCATTCTTATGGCGGGCCTGCAGGGTGCGGGTAAAACGACCACCGTGGGTAAGCTGGCGCGCTGGCTTAAGCAGCATCAGAAGAAAAAAGTGATGGTGGTGTCGTGTGACGTTTATCGTCCGGCCGCTATTGATCAGTTGAAGCATGTGGCAGAGCAGGTAGGCGCAAGCTTTTTCCCATCGTCGCCAGATCAGAAGCCGGCAGACATCGCCGCTGCGGCTGTGGATTGGGCGCGCAAACATCACGAAGAAGTACTGATCGTCGATACGGCTGGTCGTCTGGCCATCGATGAAGCCATGATGGCTGAGATCAAGGCGCTACATGCACAGCTGGATCCGATCGAAACCCTTTTTGTCGTTGACGCCATGTTGGGGCAGGATGCCGTTAATACGGCCAAGGCCTTTAATGAAGCTTTGCCGCTCACGGGCGTGGTGCTGACCAAGCTGGATGGTGATGCCCGAGGCGGTGCGGCTTTGTCAGTGCGTGCCGTGACTGGAAAGCCGATTAAGTTTGTCGGCGTTGCCGAAAAGCTGGATGGGCTGGAGCCGTTTTATCCGGATCGTATGGCTTCCCGTATTCTGGGCATGGGCGATATTCTGTCGCTGGTCGAAGCGGCCTCGCAGCAGGTCGATATGGATCAGGCGCAGGCGATGGCGCAGAAGATCAAATCCGGCAAAGGCTTTGATCTGAATGATTTTCGCGCGCAGGTGGCTCAGATGCGCCAGATGGGTGGCATGACGGCACTTATGGATAAATTGCCCGCCAAGTTTGCAGAAGCGGCGGCCAATATGCCGGCCGGTAGCGACGAGAAGATGTCTAAAAGGATTCAGGGCATCATCGATAGCATGACGCCGGATGAACGGACCAAACCAGAATTGATCAAAGCCAGCCGCAAACGTCGTATCGCTATGGGCGCAGGCGTGCAGGTGCAGGAAGTGAATCGTCTTTTGAATCAGTTCGAACAGACGCAGAAGATGATGAAGCAGTTCGGCAGCATGTTCAAAGGCAAGGGCGGCATGATGAAGATGATGAGAGGCGCCAAGTCGATGTTTGGCGGCAAACTACCTTTCTAAACCTGCTGAGCCGCTCCGGTGCGTTGTTGCGCCGTAGTTGCCTACTATGGCGCTCTCTCGCCTAGCCGTTCGATATGTCTCGTTCGCTGTGCTCCGGGCGCCTAGCCCCGGAGCAGCTCGTACAGTTTATTGCGCGCTTAGTTTGTTACGCAGGTAATCCACAACACCTGCCCGATCAATCATCGTGGCTTCCGCATCGCGGCGACCCTTGGCCTCGATCTGGCCAGCGGCCAGGCCCTTTTCACCAATGACCAGGCGCTGCGGAATGCCGATGAGTTCCATATCGGCAAACATCACGCCCGGGCGCTCGTTGCGATCATCGAGCAGCACATCAAAGCCGGCAGCGATGAGTTCTTCATAAAGCTCGCTGGCAGCCTGCTGAATGGCCGGCGACTTGTGATAGCCCATTGGCACAATGGCCACCGTGAACGGGGCAATGGATGCCGGGAAGGCAATGCCTTTGTCATCGTGGTTCTGTTCAATGGCCGAGCCGACGATACGGGTAACGCCGATGCCGTAGCAACCCATTTCCATCACTTCGGCTTTGCCCTGTTCGCTGAGGAAGGTGCAACCTAGTGCTTCGGCGTATTTCGTGCGCAGTTGGAAGATATGGCCCACTTCAATGCCGCGCACGATTTCCAGCGTGCCCTTGCCGTCGGGTGATGGGTCACCCGTCACGACGTTGCGGATGTCGGCCACTTCCGGTTCGGGGAGATCACGGCCAAAGTTCACACCGGTCAGGTGTGAATCGTAGGCGTTGGCGCCACAGGCGAAATCTGCCATTACGGCCACAGCACGATCCGCAATAACGCGGATACCCGGCTTGATGCCGACCGGGCCAATAAATCCGGGGATACAACCCAGCGCTTCTTTGACTTCGTCTTCGCGGGCGAAGCGGAAGGCGCCGATACCTGCTAGTTTGCCGGCCTTGATTTCATTGAGTTCGTGATCGCCGCGTAGAAGCAGCAGCACCAGGCCGGCCTGAGCATTAGGTGCGCCCTCGGGTAATTCCGGGACGATGGCCAATGTTTTGACGAGGCCGGATAGCGGGATATTGAGCGCCACTGCAACGTCCTCACAACGCGATTTCTTCGGTGTGGCAACGCTTGTCATTGTTGCGGCAGCCGCAGGGCGGGGCGTGGTTGGCGCCAGTGCTTCGGCCAGCTCGACGTTGGCGGCAAAGTCAGAGGTCGGGCAGAAGGCGATATCGTCTTCGCCAGAATCGGCCAGCACATGAAACTCGTGTGAACCAGTGCCACCGATGGAGCCGGTGTCGGCTGCAACTGCCCGGAAGCGCAGACCCAGGCGGGAGAAAATGCGGTGGTAGGTATCGAACATCACACGATACTCACGTTCCAGATCTTCAAAGCTGGTGTGGAAAGAGTAGCCATCCTTCATCAGGAACTCACGGCCACGCATTACGCCAAACCGCGGGCGGATCTCGTCGCGGAATTTGGTCTGGATCTGGTACAGATGGATCGGCAACTGACGGTAGCTCTTGATTTCCTTGCGGACAAAATCAGTGACCACTTCTTCGTGCGTCGGGCCAATGACGAAATCGCGTTGATGGCGATCTTTGAAGCGCAGCAGTTCCGGGCCGTATTGGTCGCCGCGTTCAGATTCTTGCCACAATTCAAAGGGTTGCACGGCTGGCATCAGCATTTCCAGCGCGCCAGCACGGTTCATCTCGTCACGGACAATCGCCTCTACCTTGCGCAAGGTGCGCAGACCCATCGGGGTCCAGGTGTAAACGCCGGAGGCCAGACGGCGGATCAGGCCGGCGCGGAGCATCAGCTTATGGCTGATGACTTCGGCATCAGACGGGGCTTCTTTGAGGGTGGTGATCAGAAACTGGGAAGAGCGCATAAATAACCCTGAAAAGGCAAAACCCGGGCAGAAGTGCGGCACCGGGCAATAAATAAAGCGGAAAAACGGCATTCTAACGGATGCCGGCTTTCGTCTGGTTGCCGGATGTGCCAGAATCAGGGCAATTTCAAATTAATGCAGGTGATTTATGCTAGATCGTGAAGGCTATCGCCCCAACGTCGGCATCATCCTCTGTAATGCACGTAACGAAGTCTTCTGGGGTAAGCGCGTCAGGGAGCATGCCTGGCAGTTCCCGCAGGGTGGTATCAAGCGCGGGGAGTCTCCCGAAGAAGCCATGTACCGTGAATTGCAAGAGGAAGTGGGTCTTGAGGCGCAGCACGTCAAGATTCTCGGCCGAACCCGTGATTGGTTGCGCTATGAGGTGCCCGAGCAGTGGATACGCCGGGAATGGCGCGGAAACTACAAGGGTCAGAAGCAGATCTGGTATCTGTTGCGCCTGACCGGCGGGGATCATCACGTTCAATTAAGGGCAAGTTCGCATCCGGAGTTCGATGCCTGGCGCTGGAGTGAGTACTGGGTGCCGCTGGAGTCTGTTGTCGAGTTCAAACGCAACGTTTACCAGTTGGCACTGGGTGAGCTGGAACCATTCTTGAATGCTGATCGACTGCGTCATCCGGCGCTGGGGCGCCGCGGGCGTCGTTTGCCTAATGCTCATGCGGGTATCGACAAAGCACCGCAACAGCCCACGACACAAGACGAGGGTGCACAAAATGCCTAGATGGAAGCAATTGGCAGCGGCGCTGTCCAGTGTTTTTGCCCTGGGTAGCGCCTTTGCTGCCGCCGAGTGTAATACCCGTAAGTACTACGAGTGTTACGAGTACGAAGAATCGGAAGACGAAAAAAAAGTCTGGCAAGAAGAGAAAGTAACGCTGCCTGCTGCACCAGACATGGATAAGCTGATTCCCTTTGAGGTGAGCGTTGCCAACGCGAATCGTTTTCTGGTGGATCCGGCCAGCGTTTCGGTCGGCAAGGATGGCGTGGTTCGTTTTACCGTAGTGATTGAGTCTTCGGGTGGTGCGCGCACCATCAACTACGAAGGGTTGCGCTGCAAAACCCGGGAACGGCGTCTTTATGCTTTTGGCCAGCCCGACGGCAGCTGGATCGAGAGCAAGGGGTCATCCTGGATTCTGATGCAGAAGCAGCAACACAAAATGGTTAATGCCTATCCGGCTGTATTGGCTTATGAGTATTTCTGTCTAGATCTGGAACCGCCACCAAGTGCTGAAGTTGCTGTAGAGCGCTTGAAAACGGGACCTGCCGCAACTTCAGCAAGGTAAGGCTATGAGCATCGACGCGTTTATCATTGAAGCCGATAAAGTTTTACGGACACTTTTTGCATCGCAAACGAGCGTGCGTGCGCATCCGGACAAAGACCTGTCTGAGGCCGACCTGTCTGAGGCAGAGCGCAAACATGTGGCTGGACTCATGCGCGTTAATCACAGTGGCGAGGTATGTGCACAAGCCCTCTATCAGGGACAAGCGCTCACTTCACGCGACCCGGCTGTGCGCGACGCATTGCGCGAGGCTGCGCACGAAGAAATCGAGCATTTAGCCTGGACCGAGCAACGGTTGCGCGAGTTGGGTAGCCACACGAGTTGGTTAAATCCGCTCTGGTACGCAGGTTCACTCACCATGGGTGTCATCGCAGGTAAGCTTGGCGATCGTTGGAATCTGGGCTTTCTGGCGGAGACAGAAAAGCAGGTGACGGCACATCTGGAAAGTCATCTGGAGCGGTTGCCGGCCGCGGATGCAAAAAGTGCGGCGATTATTGCGCAGATGGCTATTGATGAGACATCACATGCGCATACCGCCGAAGCCCTGGGGGCGGCGCAGTTTCCGCCAGTAGCCAAGAAAATGATGCAGCAAACCTCTAAGGTGATGACAGCGTTGTCTTATCGTTTTTAAGACAACGCCAACTGGCTTTAAGCCGCAGGGGTTGCTTCGCTTTGGCGCAACTCCAGATCCCAGGTAATTTCAGCGGTAGCGCCGAGCATGGCGGTGGCCGAGCAGTACTTGTCCTTGGATAGGGTGACCGCACGCTCTACGGCTTCTTGCTTCAGCGCGTTGCCAGTCACGATGTAGTGCAGGTGCAGCTTGGTAAAAACCTTCGGGTCCGTTTCGGCGCGCTCTGCTTTAAGCACCACTTCGCACCCGGAAACCGGGTGACGGCCGCGTTGCAGAATAAGCACCACATCAAAAGCACTGCAGCCACCGGCGCCAGCCAGCATCATTTCCATGGGGCGCGGGCCTAGGTTGCGACCGCCCAGGTCTGGTGGGCCATCCATTGTGATCTTGTGGCCGCTGCCGGTTTCGGCAACAAAAGTCATGTGGTCGGTCCAGCTAACGCGGCATTCCATGGTTCAAGAGCTCCGAATAGTTCTAAAGGCTAGGGTGGGGTGGATTGTAATGTGGAAGCATAGGTCTATGCATCTCTTACCGGATAAACCCTTGGAAGCAATGCTGCTGCGGCGCGACAAAACCTGGTTTGTTTATGACAAAGGAATGATCTGTGTTTTTGATGTATTGGGAGCCGTGTTGCAAATCGATAGTCGCATCAACCGGTTAGGTCGAAACTCTCCGTTTCCATGATTAAATTTCATCTGCTTGGAAGTATTTGTGAATTATTTTGCGGTGCAACAAATCGCTTGCAATTAGAAAAGCTTGGGGCTATATTGGCTCTGTTGTATAGATGCGCGTTGCGCTTCTATTCGATTGTCTCCTCCACCCTCCTCCTTTGGTGTGGATTTACGCGGAGCCGCTCGTGTGGTTCCGCGTTTTTTTTTGTTTAAATCAGGATGCGCATTCCTGCTGGATTCCAGCGCCCTAGCGCACTTGAGGCCCTTGTGGGCTCTGGTGTTCGCGGACAAACTCGCGAAGGGGTTGACGTCAATTCAAAAGTATTGCTAGAATGCGCGTTTTCCCAAATTCCGCGCCGTTACTGGCGCCACGGAAGTGCATAAGATGAAAACGTTTTCCGCCAAGCCGCATGAAGTTCAGCGCGACTGGTTCATCGTGGACGCCACGGACAAAGTTCTGGGCCGCGTTGCCAGCGAAGTCGCACGTCGCCTGCGTGGCAAGCATAAGCCTGAGTACACCCCACACGTTGATACGGGTGACTTCATTGTTATCGTTAACGTAGAGAAGCTGCGTGTAACGGGTAACAAGGCTGAAGATAAAAAGTACTACCGTCACTCGGGTTACCCAGGCGGTATCTACGAAACTACGTTTGGCAAGATGCAACAGCGTTTCCCAGAGCGCGCTCTGGAAAAAGCCGTTAAAGGCATGCTGCCGAAGGGTCCGTTGGGCTACGCCATGCTGAAGAAGCTGAAGTGCTACGCCGGCGCTGTCCACCCGCACACCGCCCAGCAACCTAAGTCGCTGGAAATCTAAGAGGTCGTTATGGCAGAACAACAATATTACGGTACCGGTCGTCGTAAGAGCGCCGTTGCCCGTGTTTACCTGAAGCGTGGCAAGGGCAACATCGTTGTCAATGGCAAGCCGGTTGACATCTTCTTCTCGCGTGAAACTGGCCGTATGGTCGTTCGTCAGCCGCTGGAGCTGGTTGAACACGCAACGACTTTCGACATCAACGTCAACGTGGTTGGCGGTGGTGAGTCGGGTCAAGCTGGTGCCGTTCGTCACGGTATCACCCGTGCACTGATTCAGTACGACGCTGAGCTGAAGTCGGCTCTGTCGAATGCTGGTTTCGTGACACGTGATGCACGTGAAGTCGAACGTAAGAAAGTCGGCCTGCACAGCGCCCGTCGCCGTAAGCAGTTCTCGAAGCGTTAATGTTTTTCCGCACTTGGGCAGCAATGCCCTGGTGTGCGGCCAGTTAGCTCAGTTGGTAGAGCAGCGGATTGAAAATCCGCGTGTCCTTGGTTCGATTCCGAGACTGGCCACCATAATAATCAAGCACTTAGGGCAACTCTTAGAGTTGCCCTTTTGCTTTGGGGCTACGCCGGGGCTACGGATTCAATCAACATACGGCATACTCTGTAAATCAAGATCAATGACGCAGAGTTCAAGCTATGGCAGGGCATACCAATAAAAATGATCTGACTAACCTTTCGGCATTGTTTGATATTGGCCGCTATTCAGGTCAAAGAAACCTTACGCGTAGGCAATGGGGGCAGCAGATCGCCAAAAGAGCAGTCTATCTACAGCTGGTAGAGCATATGTGTGCATTGCCTGTAGATTCAGAGATGAGGAGGTGGTGCTCGCAAGAGCTTGGCGAAAAGGTAGAGGCGCTGTTCAACGATCCTTTGGCTGCTTGGATGCCTGATTACGAAGGGTCAGCAATTCAACCGTTGTCTCTATCGAACATGAAGTTGCTTCTTAGTAATATTGAGAAATATAACAACATATCTGCCAAGCTTGGCCGGAAAAAAATCGAAAATTTCGCTGAGCCCATCGATCAATTGATAGGGTTGGACGGAAATTTTTTTGGTCACATCAAAGTGAACCTTTTGGCTAGAGACCCAGAGATCATCGAGGCTTTCACATCGTGGCTTCAGAGCCGCCGGAATCAATACAACTACCCACTCGCAAAAAAATCGATCCGCCAAAATTCTGATAATGAGTGGATTAAGGCTGGATTGCTACCGTATGCTGATCTAAGAATCTGGCAGGGCTATACGGGCCGGAAATTGAAACAAGATGAAACAGTGGCTATGCTTTTCAAAACCTATCAAGGCGATAGTCGAACAAAGTTCACCGCAGCGAGAAAAGCGTTTAAACAGTATCTGAATTATGAGAATGCTCTGTCTTTGATCTGCGGGAACGGTGATTGAGGGTAGTTTTTTTAAAAATTCCCTACAGACCCGTATGAATGCAGCTCTTAAGGTGTGTCTATGCCATGTGGCATTTCCCTTATGGAGTTACGATGCAAATAAACTTGCTTAACCGCACCGAGGCGGCGCAGTACCTCGGCGTAAAGCCCCAAACACTGGCTGTCTGGGCGGCAACGAAACGATACGACCTGCCGTATGTAAAAGTAGGGCGTCTGGTGAAGTACAGACGAGATGCACTCGACGAGTTCATTCTGGACCGGACTTTCCAGGAGGCTCGTCATGACCTCCGCTAACCTTGTGAACCTCCCAGCCCCCCCGGTTAGGCATCATCTGCCCATGGGCATTTGGTACGTTGCCGGTCATTGCAACCTCATTGCTGAAGGACTGGGTGAGGGGGCTAGCGTTATGCCCCAACCGCTCTTTGACGGTGTTGTGAGCGTTGCGGGCAAATTTGCCGATGGCAGCCGCAGAATCTACCGTGCTGCGATGACTCGTCCAGACTTTGAGCAAGAGCCTATGGTCGCTATGTTGGGGTCGGCAGCCCATCTAGGTGAATCGCCGATGAGCTGTGCTGAGCTTCGTGCAGCAGGGGCGATACGTTGCCCACATGGCCGCAACTGTCTGAAGCCTGATGGTTATCCCGTAAGAAATCCGGCAGAGTTGGTAGCATGGAGCTTCGTGGATAAGAAGCGCGACGTGGCTGATCGGGTCTGGTCGCAGGCGTTGCTCGACCGGCATTTCCCTGAGGGCATCGTCTTTGCCCAGGACGGATTCTGGGGGTATGAGGCCGGGTCGTATCGCAAGCTCGACCTGAACGTTGAGGTTAAGCAACCGGTAATGGCGATTCTTGCCCATGACGCCACCGCAAGTACGATTCGAGGCCTGACCGAGTTCAGCAAAACCTACACCGGGCAGACTGGCGAGTACTTTGCTGAAAACGCGGGTCGATACGTCTGTCTGGATAACGGCACGCTTGATCTTGAAACACTTGAAGTGGTGCCGCACAGCCCCGATCATCGGTTACAGACACGCCTCAATATCCCGTGGGAGCCAGAGGCAGAGTGCCCGCGCTTTCTGAGCTTCCTCGACCAGGTTTTTGAGCCGGATGCCGACAAAGCCGAAAAGATTCGGTTCGTGCAGCAGTGGATGGGCTACTTGATTACGCCGGATGTGAGCCAGCAGAAGATGGTGTGGTTGGTCGGTGAGGGGTCTAACGGTAAATCGGTGCTGTTGGACGTGATTCGTGGCCTAATCGGTGAGCAAAACATCAGCGCCGTTGCCCTGAGCGACCTGTCGAACAAGTTCTCTCGGGCCCACACAGCAGGCAAGACACTTAACATTTGTTCCGACCTGCCCGTAAAGGCTATTGCGGACGGCTATATCAAGGCCATGGTGGCCGGTGAAGCCATTGAAGCGCGAGGCTTTGACCAAGATGCCAGAACGTTCAAAACAACTGTCCGGTTTATGGCATCCATGAACACCATGCCGCAGACCAAGGACCTGACCGATGGCTACTTTCGTCGAATCGTCGTGCTGACCTTCAACCGCCAATTCCGTGGTGAAGAGGTCAATCCGAATCTGATCAACGACTTGCTGGAAGAGCTGCCTGGCATCTTGCGCTGGGCGGTCGAGGGCTTGCGGGACCTGCGCCAAGAAACACGCTTCAGCATTCCGCCATCAGCCTTGGCAGCGGTCCAGCAGTACCAAGAAGAGGTCGATCCGGTGCGACAGTTTGCTGAGCAGTGCCTACGACCATCAGCAGACCGTTCGGGTTACACCGGGACTGATCTGATCAAGGTGTTCCACGCGTGGGGGCGTGAAACATCCAACCGTGTCGAGGCGATGACACCGACGGCGTTTGGGCGGTCATTGCGACGGATAGGCTTCGGGAAGCGCCACTCACGCCAGGACATCTGGCTGGTAGAGCCAGTCGAGGCAGCTATGGGGCTGTTTGCCAGAACAACAGCTCAAGAGGATGTCGCAGAAGCAGCCTGACAGGCGTAGATCGGTGCGTAGGGTTCGTAAGGTTGTTCGCTGCATCTGGTGAAAAAAACACCGCGAACCCTGCAACCCTACGCAGCAACAAAAAAAGTGGTCGGTTCCGGCCGGTTTCCCCGCTGTTTGCAAAAACGCCGACTAAACTAATTTGCAGGGCCCTGAAATCTGTATCGAAATAGACAAAGAGAACTGCCCTGGTCTGTCATTTTGGCGATCAGGAACCAAAAGGCCTAGAAGAGCTTTCGACTCGACTAGGCCATTACTGCAGTGCTTTTCTAATGTCTTATTTTAACTCAGTTTTTTACGGGGGTATCCCCATCGGCGTGGCTTCGAGCCCGCTTCCTACCGACCTCAGAGCATCACCTTGCCTTGGCCCTGAAACCTCGACGGTGACTGTCCTCAAGTCGGTATTGCATCCCGTCACCAAATCGTTTTTTATCGATGAAAACGGCCATGTCCGCAAGGAAAACTTCCAGAACGCGGCGACCTACACGATTGAGCAGGTGCCTGTTCGCGACATCGAGAGCTTGGCAACGCTGATAGATCGGTGCAGCCAAGATCCGCATGAGCTGCTCATTCGCGGTTTGCCTAGGGTAGGTCTGACTCGGCGTGAACGACGTATCAAAGAGAGCTTTCCAGAGCACCCGGACGGTACACCCTGGGTGATGCTCGACTTCGACGATATTGTTGTACCCGAGGGGATTGATCCGCTATCTGGCGAAGCCATTGAATGGGTGGTGACGAAGCTGCCAGCCGCATTTCATAACGCCAGCTACTACTACCAGCATAGCTCCAGTGCCGGGGTGCTCGACCATGAAGGCAAGCCCTTGAAGGCCGGGCTCAATGTTCACCTATTCTTTTGGTTGGATCGCCGTATCGGAGGCAAACCACTCAGCTTCTATCTCAATCTGCACTGTATGCAGACAGATTTCTACAGCCTTGGCGAAAACAAAGGCGGCGTCGTGGAGCTACGTTTTGGCATCGACCCGGCCCCCATTCGGAGTGAAGTGCAGCCGCATTTCGTAGCAGAGCCGATCTTGGGGGAAGGCGTCCGCTGTCTGCTAGCCGCTGGAACAAGGCAAGGATTGGTCCAGAAGGAATTGCCCGAAGTGACGCTGGACGAGCTACCGCCAGACATCGAAATTCAGGCCAACACCCTCAAAAGGAAGCTGATGACCGATTACAAGCTAGCCCATGGCTACGTCTTGCGGACCAGTCAGACCCGAACCACCAATGGCGTCTCCACCTCGCGCTACTACCAAAAACCGGGACAGAACCGTGAGGCGAAGACCGGTAGACCGTTCGGAGATGCCAAGCTGTCGGATGACGAAAAGTACCTGACGCTGTACTTTGACGACGAAGGCTCGCCTGGTTCCTGGTATGTGTCACGTGCAAGGCCGCAGATGGGTAAAAGGTATGGCGATGGCTCGGAATTGCTGTTGAAAGAGCTGTCCATAGGTGCCCATGAATACGTCCGGGATGTGCTGCGCTGGTTCACGGAAGTGCCACACAAGACCTTGGCGTTGCAAGAAGGGGGGTATCTGCCGTCATTGCAAAGCTTTGTTGAGGCCCGGATCAGCCTAGTGCTTTCACCAACCGGCTCGGGTAAGACCACGGCGACAATCGACTGGATCAGTCAACGTCTGAGCGTAGGGCAGATCGTGATCTATGCCGCACCGACGATCGCCATCGTGCAGCAGATGCGGGACGATTTGCAAGCCGATGGTCTACTCCCGTATTACTACGCCGATGTTGGTTCGTTTGATTTGTTGCCAGGCATAGGTGCGGTTGTTGTAACGACGACCAAATCCTTGTTGCGGATGGTTAACTTGGCCGAAGAACAGAATTGCAGCTATAGCGTGGTCTTTGACGAAGTGCACATGGCGTTGGACGAGTTCGCCAAGGGTGACCGGCGTCTGTCGAGCTTTGAAGCAACGCTATCGAAGGCCAAACAGACCTTGCTCCTGACCGGCACCATCACCGACGTTCAACAAAACTTCCTCGTGGAATGCGTCAAGCAGGCGGTTGGGGTTGTGAATGCAGAGACGTACTGTTGCTATCAGTTCGACCCGGTGAAGCAGAACCCCTTGGAGATCTGGCCGCTCAGCTATTTCGACGGTGAACTTGGACGGTTGCTGGCCGAGCTTGGAACACTGAAGAAAGCTGGTCAGCCGTTGCCCAGAACTGTGTTGCTGCTCGATACCTCTAAGCTGGAAATGTACCGCCAACTCATCGAACAGCATGGATTGAGCGATGATACTGAGATCGTCTCGCGTCCGGAATCGACGCCAGATGAAATCGAATCGGCCCGTGTCAGTACCAAGCCGATTCTTATCTCAAGCCCACTCTTTGGCCTTGGGCTCAATTTCACGACACAGCCAGACATCCTCTGGGCACGGTTTGACCATGTCGGTGCCGATACCAACCAGATTGTGCAGGCCGTTAACCGGGCGAATCGTGGTTCGACACTGTGTTCTGTCCGAATCTTCGGGAACCCATCTGATCGCGCCATACAGATCCCAAAAAAGCTGAAGGTGCGTGAGGATGTGATGGAGCGGATTCAGGAAGAAGGCACCTTGTCTGGATGCCTGGAAGAACATTTGCAGATCGACCGGGTGACCTATAGCCAGCTGCGAATGGCCGAGCGAGACTCACAGCGAGCCTTGGGTGAATTGGTACGCCATAATTCGATCCAGAACTTTAAACTGCAACCGCCAACACTACCCGAGCCTGACAAGGAATTAGCAGCGAGTGTGAAAGCGGCAAGAAAGTGTGGCCGAGAGCACTATGATGTAGAGGTGTTGAAAGCCAAGAATCCTCGCAACAAGGGGCTGCTGAGCTTCGTTCGCTACGATGACCTGAAAGAGCGGAAGCGGCGCAACTACCGCGAAGACAAACCGCAGTTGGATCGAGACCTGGAAAACGAAGAAACCGCGCTCATGATGTCGATCTGTGACCTGGCTGATCCGACAGACGGTAGAGCCGTTGTTCCCAGAAAAGTCATGGCGTTGTTCGGTGAGAATGCGCCTTGGCTGTCTGGACAGTATCAACCGGGCAGCGATGCCTACTGGCCGACTGCTGCTGAAAAAACCGAGCGGATCATTCCCTTGCTCAGACGTCTGGGGCGACTGCGTGATGGCTCGGAGTCCGCCCAGTCGCTCTCCGTAGCACTGACCCGTGGCGATGAGTTGAAGCACGCCTTCCTCGCGTTGGCTACAGGCGAAGCCGACTATCACCGGGTGTCCGAGCAGATCACAAGGTTGAAACAGAATCGGGAGAAGGTACGGCGTTCTGGTGGGAAGAGCGATCGTGAGGCCGTGGCGAAGCAGGGCTTGGAATTACTACGGACCTTGCTCCAGCCCATGGGCATCCGCTATGAAAAAATGAAACAGAACGGTCGGATGGTGACGGATCTCAACCAGCCTATCGTGCCGCCAAGCTGGGACATTGAAGAAATGATCTGGAAGCTGGAACGGCAGGCGTATCGTCTAGATCATTTACCGGCCTATCAGGAGCATCCGATCATTGCTGCTGATGAGGGCAACATTTTGGGAGGGTTGCCTAAGCCCCGTGATCTCTGTGTGGGCTGTGCGTTCTTCCACGACAGTGCCTGTGCACGCGGTGAACGGGTGGATTGGCAAAGCTCGGGGACGGTGGGCTACGCCAAAGAGTGCCCCATCTTCATCAAAATGCCCGAAACCCTGGCGGCCAGACTGCGCTAAGTGGTGGTTTCGCCCACGAAATCTCGCCAACTCGTGGGCGGTCATCCCTCTGTAAGCCTTTCTGGTGGCTGGTTTGGCGGCTTGAGCATTTCCTAATATATAAGTAGACAGAGCGTGAAATGGCGGTGGACGGCAGAGCTCTCGGCGAGACTTTGTGTTGCTTTGAATTCTGCGTTGTTGTGTGGTTTACAGATCGAATTCGCTCAAAACCTCGTAGTTTTTGGCATATGATCGGCGGACAAGCTCTAGCTCTTCAAGATGTTTCAGGTAGTAGTAGATGGCGATCTTGGGCGAATCTTTGAAGACCTCTGTAACCGTGAATCGCTTTTCGAGGGTAAAGAACACATCCTCGGCATTGAACCAGTCACCCGCCTTTTCCATTATGAATTTACGGTAAACGAAGAATTGCCAAAGCTGATTGGATACGCCGAAGCTTTTTTCTCCCTTTACAGGGTGGCCCACTTTGTTGCCTAGTTTGGCCAAGCTTGTACCAGCTCGTTTTAGTTCGATAGCTAGTTTTTCCCGTTCAGGTAAAAGCTTCCACCACTCACGCTTTTGAATGATCTGTTCGGCCCTTTTCTTTGCTTCATTAGCGGCTTCGAGCTGTAACTGCTCAGTCTTCGGGTTTACGAGCCATTTCCGGTTGTTGCTAGTATTCAAAACCAGCTCTCGCACCTCTTCGAGGTTGGGTACGGAACTGCTTGGTTCAAGCGAAATTTCCAAGACGGCATAGGGTAGCCGTTTCAACTTTTCTAACTTTGCTTCATCGACATAGTGGGTGACAGCGATCTCTATAAGCAGCGTCTTTCCTTGAACTTGAGCGACTATGTCAGGGATGACGCCATTGAGTTGCCGTACCTCTTCTTCAACATGATCCAAGGCTATTGTTTTGGCCTGAATTGCTTTTTCTGCAAAGGTGCTGATGTCATTTGCTCTGTCGTGATAATGCCTTGAGACCTCAATGCCTGGTACAAGAATCTTTTTGGATTCAACAAGTACCCGTTTCGCTGCCAGATGAAGGGCGGATTCGTAGCCGGTGGAACAGCTAGATCCGGCGTAATGTGAGAAATAGTCTCTACGTGTTGATGCTTTGGTGTGGTTTGCCACGAGCCTATCACCGCAGCCAGGGCATACACACATACACTTCAGACCACTGCACACCTCGGTTGGGGTGACCAATGCACCATCTCGAATGCCAAAGGGTACTTTCAGGTTCGTGGACATGAGGGCTAATTGGAGTCTTTCTTTGCTGTTCCGTGATTGATATGTTGGCTGAGTGCTTCTTCACAGTGGTGAACAATCTCGCCTGTGCTTGGGTCAATGACAGATTCTTTGTACTTGTCGTTATCGCGATCTATCAGTCTTTCTTTCTTCATCCACTTTCCATCGGATTTCCTCAAGTCATCGCCAGTCTTAAGGTGAACGCGTAGCTTGTCATCCGACTTAAGAGATGGGTCTTTGAGCTTTGCATCTAATGAATCGTGAATCTCAACGGTATCACCAATTTTGAGTTGCTGATTTTTTTCCACTGAACCGCATTGGGGGCATTGAGTCGAGCCGTTCTTAAGCTCAGCATTGCACTTGGCGCATTGAATGGTCAGGTGGTTACTTGTCATGTTTTGCGTTCACAAATTAGATTAATTGTTTTCAATATGCTACTACTTTCGTGCAGCTAAAAACTCCCGCCTGCGCGAGAGTCGGGCCATCAGTGGCCCAAGAGAAGAATCTGGTGCAGCAGCTGCATCCAGACGAGGCATAGCAAGATCACGATCACCGGAATGGCAAGGCCAAACAGAGCGTACAGTGCCATCACGCGGTTTCTCCCTGACTTGTCCCCGCTTGCTTGGCAGCCAGCTTGTCGGACAGCGTTGCCTTGCCCGGCTTGTCATCAGGTGGCGAATCTGTCGGGGGTTTGTCAGTCTGTGCCGGTTCAACTTCCGTCCCGAAGAACTCCTCGACAACTGCCCCGGCATCTTCCGAGCTGTCCTCGAAGGCCCCGTTCTCAAAGCCCAGCCGAGCAGCCTGATCGAGTGCCTGTTGATCAAACCCTGCGGCAATCCGGCTGGCTTCAGTCTGACGTGCAGCTTCCAGACTTTCCTCCAGCTTCATGTCATTGCGTAGGGTAATGTCAGCATAGTAGATCGGCGTCCCATGGCTCTGACGGGTGGACTTACCGCGTAACCGAAGCTCCAGCGGTAGACACGCCAGCCGGTTGCCCGAAATCGCCTTGAAGTAATGCAGTCTGGCATTGAGCGTGCGGATACTGTTATAGCCCGTCGTCCGGAACACAAACGTCCCCAGCGGATCATCATCACCAATCGCCACGTTCAATCGACCGTAGGGCTTGCAACCCTGCTTGGCAATCGGACATGCTTCCGGTGTCGGGCAGGGGTGCGTTTCCATCCCCTGACTACTGACCCGTTTACAGGTTTCCCCGTTGCCCACACACAGCGGTCGGCCGGTTTCCCGGTCAAACAACGTGTAGTCGGCGCGGAAGTTCAGATCCGGTTCAGAAAACAATAACCGAATCGGAATCGTCCGGGTCTTGCCGTTCTGGGCCTTCCTGAGTCCCTCGTCAAAGGGGTGCGGTAGCCAGCCATCTCGGGTCTGAATCTGGCTGGTGATGGTGAATTGGTCGTCCTTCTCCGGCAACCGCTTACCGTTCTTCTCGACGACCTTGCCAATCGATATCCGGCCAATGACTGGCGGGGTAATGGCGAGTCCTTTCAACATAGTGCTTCTCCTTCAGTGTGTCCAACCCCCACTGGCCTACGGGGCAGGGCGATGAACTCCGGTAGGCACGGAGGGTGAAACAGAGGTGAATGACGGACTAGCCCATCAAGAAACGTCGAGAACCCGGTTTGGCTTGGGTGTAGCGTTGCACTAGGTCCGGATGCGCCTGGGCCAATGCCTTCACATCCAGCGCCTTACCGTCCTTGCTCTGCTTCCAGGTCACCGCCCCTGTTTCAAACAATGCACAGCTCGCCGCCCCCATCGCCTGTTGGATGCTTTGCTTCAGATGGGCTTCGACTTCCTGTGACTTAACCAGTTGCTCCCGGACATGCAGCAGATCCGTGTACATCGCGGACAGCTGCCGATCCTTCCGGAAATCCACCGTCTGTCCAGAATCCTTCGGGTACAGACAGCGCAAGGCCAAGTCTGCCGACTCGGAACCATCGGCTGGCGGCGGGGTGTCCGTTTCGACGTATTGCCAGAACTGGGCTTGCAGTGTGATCAGTCGCCCGATCAACACCTCGTCCCGGTCAATCCGGTGGATCTCCAACAACTGGCCACCGAGTAGCACAGCCACATCGGCGGAGGTCTTGCCGGTCACGGCCAACTGGTGCTGGACTTGCAGCTGGACGTATTCCGGGACACCGTCACGCCAGAGCTTGGCCCCGTTGATCCCGGCGGTCTTGCATTCCAGAATCTGGACCTCCGGGCAGCCAATCACTTCCCGGTCGATATTGGCCAGCATCCACGGGTGCGACGGGTGTTGAAGTACGGCATTGATGCGCCTTACCCGATTACCCGTTCGCTTGGTGTAATGCGCTGCCACGATGGGTTCCAGAATGTTGCCCCAGTACATCGGGCTTTCTTCGTCGTTGGGGTCCACCTGCGGCAAGGCTGCCTGTCGCCCGGTCTTCTCCATCCACAGTTCCAGTTGCGACTTGTAGGGATTAAGGCCCACAGCTGCTGCCGCATCGGAACTGCCAATGCCCTGGCGTCGAACATCCAGCCAGTCATCACGGGGTAGGTCTTTGGTCTTGATCAGTCGCAAGGCTGGCCGAACTCGGGGCCGTGGCTGAGGTGCTTCGGTTTGGCGTACTACAGAGGCCATGATGCTTTCCTTTCTGTTGCCCCAATGCACAACGCCCGGCTGACGATTGAATACGTCAAACCGGGCGCTGCTGGGGGAGGTTGGTTGCTACGATGGGTTACAACGGTGGTGCGTATGGTTGGTGGGTTGGGTGAGCATCAAGCTGCCATCAGCAAGGCCGTATCGAGAGCGCGTTGTTTCAGCTGAGCGCCCTGACCGAACCAGGCGGAATCCAGCCGGTGATCCTGACTACGGGCTCGCTTCTCGTGGTCAACAAACTCCGTGACCGCGTTGAGCAGACCCCAAGCCGTGCCTTTGGCTGAATCCAACTCAGCCCCACGACCTTGACCGTCATAGAGCGACTGAGCTTTCTTCATGGCCCGTTCGTTCATCAGCCGGAAATCCGGTGAATGCACATCCAGACCGTCACAAAAGACCCGCAGGAAGTAGTTGGTGGCTTCATACGACTTCACCTTTCGTTCCGATAGCACACGCATCTGCACCATGAACCGATCCCATTGGGATACGGCGATGCCGAGTTGCTGCTTCACTGACTCTGGATCGAACTTGCTGCGATGACCGACCTTGATGGCTGTCGTGTTACCGGCCACGGCCAGATTCAGGGTGTTGTTACAGACCACCCGAACCGTCGTTGGTGTTGCGGTCGTGGCGAGGGTGCCGTCGCAAGACGTTGCCAGCAGCAGATAGCCGTTGACCACATCGCTGCCCTTGAGGCTGGTGGATTGCCCTGTACGCGCTAACGCCCAGAACTTCTTGCCGCCTTTGAGGACACCGGCAGTTTCCAGCTCGTAACCAGAGATCTCTGTCAGATCACGGTAGAACTCCAGTACTTCACGGGGTTGAACAACCTGATACCGGGGTGACACCACCGATAGCGGTACTTTTGTATCCGAGCGATACAGCACCCGTTGCTCAGGGAAAGCGTGGATAGCGCCCAGAGACCCGTTGACATGGCTGGTATAGCGAACTGGTGACGATTCGATCTGCCAATCCATGCCTGCCGACTTCAGCCAGACAGAGATCGGTTGCTTGCTGGGCAGTTGTTGCCCGAGTCCATGCCAGGGTTCAGCCCCGACATAGGCCATTTGAGAGACACAATGGGCCATAGATGGCTCCTTTCAGAAGATAAAGCCATCCCACCCCGGCAAATTGCTTGCTAGGGACGCATAAGACGGCAAATATTGGGTGAAAACACCGCACAATCAGGTGAAACGGTGCAAAAACATGGCTTAAAAGCCAGAATAAATCAGCAATACGCCTCAGAAAACTCCGATTCATACGATTGGCGGTTCATTTGACGCATGAGACGGTGCTTCAGGTACTCAACGACAGCCGAAATGGCCTCAACGAGCAGTACCAGGGCGAAGCTGAAGATGGATTGTTTGAACATCAGGGGCTCCAGTGGGTTGATAAGAAGGGTTGAGAGCAGGGGGAATCCTTGCTTACTTTTCTTATACCAATGGACACCCTAAGAATTGAATAAAAGCAGTTGGTGTACTAGTAGTTTTGCTAGGTGATTTCCTACGGCAGGGCTGTCAGACTGCGGCATGAAACTACGACAAATAGCCGATATTCGATACGACCTCAATCAATCTCAAGCTGAATTCTGGGGTCGGTTCGGGGTTAATCAACGTTCCGGGAGCCGTATTGAACGGGGTCAGGTCATGCCCTTGCCAATTTCGATACTGGTCCGTCTATACCTCGACGGGGTGATCTCGGAAGCAGACCTTGATCGTGCCAACCGGAGGGTTCGAATCGAACGGGCGTTGTAGTTTTGAGTCTGACTTGCGTGACGGTGCCTACATGATTCGTGTAAACTTGAAAAAAAATACAAATCAAGATGAGCTATGGAACCAACGAATACGCACGGTGGAAGAAGAGCAGGAGCAGGGCGGAAGCCGAAGTTCGGAGAGCCTGCTGCCGTAGTTCGTGTGCCTGAGAGCGCCAAGGGGATCGTCGTTGATCTGGTTAAATATCTGGCCGAAACAAGAGACGCTGAGCCGACATGGCCGGATCATTTGAAGCCGGTGCGACTGGCAGAGAATCCGCCACACTTGAAGATCCCACTGTTTGGTCATACCGTCCGGGCAGGGTTTCCATCGCCAGCGGATGACTATGTGGCCGAAACGCTGGATCTGAATGAACACCTGATCCACCGCAAAGAGGCAACGTTCTTTGTGCAGGCCAGTGGGGAGAGCATGATCGGGGTAGGTATCCACGATGGGGACATCTTGATCGTCGATCGCTCCATTACGCCCACGAATGGCAGAATCGTCATTGCAACGGTGGACGGGGAGTTCACAGTGAAGCGCCTGGAAAAGACCTCAACCTCAGTCCGTTTGCTTGCCGAGAACCCCGATTTCCCGCCGATCGCTTTTAAGAGTGAGCAGGAATTACAGATCTGGGGCGTCGTAACCAGCGTGATCCACCAGTTCAAGGGATGAACTCGATTGCCCTGATCGACGGCAACAACTTCTACGTGAGCTGCGAACGCGTATTCCAGCCCAAACTAGAAGGCAAGCCCGTTGTTGTGCTGTCGAATAACGATGGTTGCGTGGTTGCCAGAAGCGCCGAGGTCAAGGCATTGGGTGTGCCGATGGGGGCTCCATGGTTCCAGTTGAAAGACTTGGCCAAGCGGCACGGCATCATCGCCAAAAGCAGTAACTACGTCCTGTACGGCGATATGAGCCAGCGGATGCACTCGGTCATTGGTCAGTTCGCCCCAGAGCAGGAGATCTACAGTATCGACGAAAGCTTCCTGAACCTGACAGGATTCAAGCGGGACTTAATCGACTACGGCCAGCAGATACGGCAACGAGTCAGGCAGTGGGTCGGGGTTCCTGTTTGTGTGGGTATCGGCCCAACAAAAACCCTTGCCAAGCTGGCAAACCACACGGCCAAGAAGGCATTGCTGCCAGAGATGGCTGACGGGGTGTGTGACCTCAATCAGCTTGCTAGAGGTGAATTAGACAGGTTGTTGGGGAGCCTGGATGTCGGTGAAGTCTGGGGTGTTGGCCGTCGAATATCTGCCCGCCTGAACGAATTGGGGGTTAACAGCGTCAAAGACCTGCGGGACGCATCCTCGATTTGGATCAAGAAAGAATTCAGCGTCGTACTCGCCAGGACAGTTGCAGAACTCAACGGTGAATCCTGTCTGGAACTTGAGGAAGTTGCGCCACCCAAGAAGCAGATCGTTTCCTCACGATCATTTGGGCAGCCTGTGGTGACGCTGGAAGATATGAATGAGGCCGTGGTGAGCTATGCCAGCCGTGCATCCGAAAAACTCCGCAACCAAAAGCATGTAGCCGGAGCGATTCAGGTATTCGTCGAAACCAACCGATTCAAACCCAACGAACCACAGTACAACAACGCGGTTACTGTGAAACTGCTTAAACCAACGGCCAACATCTTCCAGCTAGGAGAGGCGGCGATCTACGGGATGCGAAAAATATTTAAGTCCGGCTATGCCTACAAGAAGTGCGGGGTGATGCTGATGGATCTTGTTCCCGAGGATAGCGTGCCAACAGACCTGTTTGCTCAGATTGATCTACCGGATACCACCCGGAGCAAGGTGTTGATGGCGACGCTCGATGAGATCAATGCCAAGATGGGGCGTGGGACAGTGAGATCGGCAGGAGAGGGGGTTCAGAAGGCCTGGGCAATGCGCTCGGATAACAAAAGTCAGGCGTTCACGACCGATTGGGCGCAGCTGGCGACAGCAATGTGAAAACGCCCCGCAAAAAAAACAAAATGCCTTCACGTACTAGGTACAATTGAACCGATAACAAAAATCCGATTGAAGCCATGCCATTTCTCGACTGGGTCAACAAAAACCAAGCCAAAGTAAGCACTGACGAGGTGCCTTATCACCTGTTGAAGCAGGTTAAGGCGTATGGCGATCCCAGCGACAACCTGCTGATTCAGGGCGACAATCTTCTTGCATTGAAAGCCTTGTTGCCGTTCTATGCCGGTCAGGTGAAATGCATCTTCATCGATCCCCCGTACAACACGCAGAGTGCTTTTGAGCACTACGACGACAAGCTAGAACACAGCCAATGGTTGTCGATGATGTATCCACGTCTAGTCCTGCTGCGGGAGCTGCTGGCAGAAGATGGGAGCATCTGGGTAGCCATAGATGACAACGAATCCCATTATCTGAAGGTCATGATGGACGAGGTATTCAGTCGTTCAAACTTCATCAACTCTGTCGTCTGGATAAAGACTTCAAGCGTTCACAACAACGCAGAATACTTTTCGTCTTCTAATGACTCGATTCATGTGTTTTCCAAGAACATTGAATTATGCGAATTCGGTCGGATTCCACGAAGTCTAAGGAATGCCAGCGATTACTCGAACCCGGATAAAGACATAAGAGGGGACTGGTCATCTAGTCCACTCCATGTGAGCCTTACTTCTGGTCAGCGAGGTGCTCACTATGCGAAAACTGGCCAATCTACTGGACTCTTTGCAATTGTAAGTCCCCATGGCGAAGAAATTTACCCACCTAAAGGCCGTTGTTGGGCTTACAGCCCTGAAACCATTGAAGCATACGAAAAAGACAATCGTATTTGGTGGGGACTGAATGGATCTAACCAGCCAAGATTGAAAAGATTTTTTTCGGAATTGAAAGATGGTGTAGTTCCAACAACCGTATGGGGCTACGAAGACGTAGGTCATAATCAAGAGGCCAAGAAGGAGACTGCAGCCCTTTTAATCGATGACGAGACAGAACTCTTTTCGACACCTAAACCAGAGCGACTTATTCAGCGCGTTCTCCAGATCGCAACAAAGCCCGGCGACCTTGTGCTTGACTCCTTTCTAGGCTCCGGAACCACGGCTGCTGTCGCCCACAAGATGGGCCGTCGATACATTGGTATCGAAATGGGCGAACATGCTAAGACCCACTGTATCCCACGCTTAGAAAAAGTCATAGACAGCGAGCAAGGCGGTATCAGCGAGTCTGTCGGTTGGACTGGTGGCGGTGGTTTCCGGTTCTGTGAACTGGGTGATCCAGCATTCGATGCAGAAGGCCATATCAACTCCGGTATTAAGTTCCCGACACTGGCTGCATTTGTCTGGCACTTTGAAACTGGCGAACCAACGAAGAAGTCTTTCGAGACACCATTCCTGGGTGTTAAGGACGGTGTTGCTTACTACCTGCTCTATAACGGCATCTTGGGTGACCGGCGTCCAGCTGGCGGCAATGTGCTGACCCACCCAGTACTGGAAATTCTGGACGAATATTTCCCGCACGATGGCCCGAAGGTGATCTATGGGGAAACTTCGCGGATTGGCGAATCTCGTTTAGCGGCCGAGCAAATTACGTTCCGCCAGATCCCTTACGACATCAAGGTGCGTTGATATGCTGGCACTTAAGGAGTACCAAAAGCGGTCGCTCAAGACCCTGGACGATTTTTTGCAGAACAGCCGCCGAATGCCGGTGGCCGAAGCCTTTGCAATCGCTATTGCAGGGCAGGAGAGAAACGAGCCGTATCAGGCCATCTTTGGCGATACGCCGAACGTATGTCTTCGCGTTCCTACGGGTGGCGGTAAAACGCTGCTGGCTGCCCATAGTGTTGCTTTGGCAGGAACGGCGATTCTGGACTCGGATGCGCCAATTGCACTTTGGCTGACGCCATCCGACACCATCCGATCCCAAACCCTCGAAGCTCTCAGCAACGCAAGACACCCGTATCGCCAGGCCTTGGCTGCATCATTTGGTGATCGTGTCCGTGTTTGCGATCTGGAAAGCCAGCAAACGATCAGCCCACACGATATTGGTAAGTCGTGCATCATCGTTGTGGCTACGATTCAATCGTTTAACGTCACTGACACCAGTAAACGCAACGTCTATTCGTTCTTCGAAGAACTGTCGCCGCACTTCGCTAACTTACCGGCTCACATGACTGCTGGATTAGAAAAGGTGTCGGAGGCAGACATCGCCGCACAGCCTTATCTGACTACATCCGATCTGGGCAGGGTGAAGCATTCCGTAGCTAACTGGCTGCACCTGTTGCAACCCGTCGTGATTGTTGATGAAGCCCACAATAACCGAACGGATCGCTTCTTCAATACCTTGGGACGGCTCAATCCAAGCTGCATCATTGAGCTGACGGCGACTCCCGTAGTGGGGAATAACGTACTCCACCATGTGTCCGCACAAGAGCTCAAGTCCGAGCAGATGATCAAGCTCCCCATCGTTCTGGCTGAGCATGAGGATGGCTGGCAAGCCTGTTTGCGGGATGCCATTCTGACTCGGAAACAACTGGCGATAGCAGCCCAAAAGGAAACCGACTACATCCGCCCGATTGTTCTTATTCAGGCAATGCCTAGAGGGGGCGAAGCAACGGTAGACGTTGTTCGTCAGTATCTAATCGATCAGGAAAACATCCCGGAGGCGGCGATTGCCGTAGCCACAGGCTCCCAAAAGGAGCTGGATGGCGTGAACCTGTTCGATCCTGCCTGTCTGGTCGAGTACGTCATTACTGTTGAAGCACTGAAAGAGGGCTGGGATTGCTCGTTTGCCTATGTTCTCGCATCTCTGCAATCGGTAAATTCTGCTAAAGATGTGGAACAGCTGCTCGGGCGTGTTCTCCGCATGCCGTATGCCAAAGAACGCTCCGAAGAAGCCCTTAATAAGGCCTACGCTCATATCGTTGCCGATAATTTTGCGCAAGCTGCCTCGAACCTTAAAGACCGCATGGTTCAAAACATGGGTTTTGAGCGGCTGGATGTCTCTGCGGCCATTATTCCCAAGCAAGAGGCATTGCCTGGTGCTGAAGGAGAGGGTGGAGCGCCGAAACGTCCTATACCTGACTGCTATATCCAGCTTCCTGTCGTTCCAGACACGGCGAACTGGTCAGATGAGGTGAAGGATGCTGTTCAGGTCTTGCCAACCAGCCAAGGTGCATCTCTGCTGTTCAAGGGCGATATTGATGCACCGACGCTGGAACAGGTCGAAGCCTTTGTCACGAACAGCGTAAAGCCCAAAGAGCGTGAAAAGGTCAAGGCACAGTTTGACGATCACCGAGCCATGCGTCTGGCGATGAATGCGCCAGCAGATCGCGGAATACTGTTTGCCGCCATACCGCAGCTTTGCCTGTTGAACGATGGTTGGCTTGAGGTCGTCGAGCGGGATACGCTGGCAGAACTGGGTGACTGGGATCTGCTGTCTCAGCCGATTCAGTTGTCTGGGTTCAACATCACCGAGACGGTTCACTCGTTTGAGATCGATGTAAACGATGCCAAGGTGAAGTATCGCCTGACCAATGCCGAGCAACTGCATCTGAATGATGTTCCTAGCCAAATCAGTGAACAAGACCTGGTTCGTTGGCTTGATCGGCAGTTAAAGCGTGCGTATCTGTCGCAACAGGCTCTGCAGGCCTACCTTGTAAAGATGCTTAACCATCTCCTGCGAGATCGTGGATTCACCCTGACTGCGCTGGTTAGAGCTAAGTTCCAACTGGTACAGGCGATTGATGCGGAGATTGAACGGCTTCGCCAGATGTCGATTCAGCGCGGTTTTCAGGCCCGTCTGCCAGACATGGTTCTTCCTGATCCGATGGATTCTGTTCATTACGAGTTCCATTACAAGCCAGGAATGTATCCAGCTCGTCAGATCTACTGTGGCAGCTACGATTTTCAGAAGCATTACTACCCAGTGATCCATGATTTGCGTGAAAAGACTGGTGCAGGTGCTCAGTCCGAAGAATTCTTGTGTGCTCAGGCTATTGATGCCCACCCTAAGGTGAAACACTGGGTTCGCAATATTGAGCGGCAGGAAAAGTTCTCGTTCTGGCTGCCAACGGCCTCGGATTACTTTTACCCGGACTTTGTGGCCGAATTAACGGATGGTCGGGTTTTGGCAGTCGAGTACAAAGGCGAACCGTATAAATCGAACGACGACTCCCGTGAAAAGCGCCAGGTGGGTGAACAGTGGGAAAAGGCCAGCAATGGTCGATGCTTGTTCCTGTTTGCCGTAAAGACGGATGAGCAAGGGCGAGATGTATTTGCCCAGATACAAAACAAACTACGCGCATGAGTAAGACCATATCCTACAAGCTTGATTGCGAAGAGTTGGGCGTCCTTAATCTTCCATTCGGACGAGATGAGGATTTCGAGGTTCGGGCGGAATTTCAGGAAGGTGGCGTTGCGACGTGGGGCGATTGGGCCAACATCAATATCAATGAGCTGACTGAGGAGATCCTCAAGCAGGTTCCCCGCACCTCTTTGTACGAATACCTCGCACGATTAGCAAGCATCGGCTATATCTTCGCAAGTTATGGCCAGCCTGATGTAATGGAAAAAATTGTCGAACGATACTTGGCGGATGCGGATTCAGAAATGATTTCGGCTTGGAGCCAGTGCCTCGCCATTGGATCGACTTTGGATCATTTCAAACCTGCCACGGGTGCTGGTTATGTTCTTGAGGAGGAGGGGATCATCAAGGACGAGAACTACAAGCTGCTACTCGAAAAGTACGGGCCATCGTATTAGTAACCTAAAAACTCCCACCTGCGCGAGAATCGGGCCATTAGCTGATGCATCAGGTACATCCAGATGAAGTTCAGCAGGATCATGATGGATGGAATGGCGATCCCAAAAAGTGTCTGGTCATAAAGCAGGGAAATAGCCTGTAATATTGCCAAAACAAATTTCCAACTTTCTTGGCCTCCCTTAATCATGCGTTTCCTCCTTGCCCTAGCATTCAGCCTTAGCGTATTGGCAGCGCAAGCGTCAGAAACCTACATCATCTCAACGCAGGTGTACTTTTCACCGAACGGTGGCGCTCAGGATGCCGTAGTTCGTGAAATCAACAACGCCAAAAAGTCGATTTTCGTCCAAGCGTACTCGTTCACGAACCAGCCGATAGCCAAGGCTCTAGTGGAAGCTCAACGCCGAGGCGTTGATGTCTTCATGATTCTGGATAAGAGCAATCGCACCACGAAGTACAGTGCTGCTGACTTCACCGATCACTTCGGTGTCGATACATATATCGATGACAAGCACGCCATTGCCCATAACAAGATCATGATCATCGACAAAGAGATCGTGATTACGGGCAGCTACAACTTCACCAAAGCTGCTGAGAATAGCAACGCCGAAAATCTATTGGTCATACGCTCCCCTATGCTGGCCGATGTGTACTTTGGTAACTGGGCAGACCACCACAAGCACTCGGTGCCTTATCAGGGTAGGGATCGGTGAGCGACCATGTCGTATATAGATCGGCTCATTGAAAATTGCCTGGAAGCACAGCAGGCGAAGCCAACCAAAGAGTTCTCAGTGGAAAATCTAGAATCCTTGGAGGACGTTTGCAACGCTATATATGTCATTGAAGAGCTAGGCGGTAACCCAGAAACAACTTACTCGGATTTTGCTCGCTTTAAGGAAAACACAGAGCGTAAATGTGCAAAATTAAACTCCCCATCTTCAATATTGTATGTGGGTTCATCGAGGACGGGGCTAAAGAAACGTATTGATCAGCACATGGGGCTAGGCCACCCGAAAACATACGCTCTTCAACTGAGCCACTGGTTTAGAGGGAAGTGGAAGATTACAGTTTGGCAATACGATGTTTCTGCACAGGTGTTGCAAATACTTGAGGACGATCTTTCTGATCGATTGCGTCCAGCTTTTGGTAAGCAAGGCGGCAATAACAAGTGATCGAAGTCGGAATGGGGCTGTTCTCTATTACAGCTGTTCCGAGTGCCATATCCGTTGATTCATCGCCAGTTGTTCAGCCATCCCACTAAGTAGTTCCTGCTGTACCTGGGTGAGCAACCGGAAGTTTTCTAAAAGCTGCTGTTCTGTCCTTGTCCGTGCGTCTTGGTTTGTCGCAGGAGAGGCGGATGATGCTTGTGCTGAGCGAGATTCAGGAATTCCAAAACGTAACCACTGAACCGACACCCCACACATTCGGGCCAGGGTTTCGATCTTGTCACGCGAGGGCTTGGATTGCCCGGACAACCACTTTTGAACCGCCTGGTTGGTTACAGGCTCGTGGTGGACGAGATTGAACTCAATGGCGAGTTTTGTAGCGGTATCCGCTCGTTGAGGAAGCCGAGTAAGGGCTTGGTGAAGCCGTTCTGAGAATTCGAGGTTGTCTTGATTCCGTGCCATAGGCAAAGAATCGAACATTGGCAGTTGTTTGCGGAAACTGCGCGGTTGCAGATGTAAACTAAACGGTTTAATCTAACCTAATACATATAAGTTCAGGAGGGTGAAGGGTGAGTGTTCAACTAAAAATCATAATGATGCTGGTTGCTTTTGGGATTAGCTTGAGTAGCAACGCACAATCTGACCAGTTAGGCAGACCAGCAAGGCAATATGGACCATTGAAGGAAGTGGTGCTTAATCACTCAGAGGCAAACTCATTAGAAATGAAGCAGGGGAGTGAGAAATCGAAGCTGACAAAGAAATGTGAAGATGCGCTAGCGGGCGGTATGTTTGATCTTTATTCCCTAAAGAATGGTGGTAAAAATATTACGGTGATCGCTGACAGTAGTGGAGAAGGTCAGAACGTATTTCCGACTGACTACTATGTGGTGAATCAAAAATGCGAACCTATCGGTAACAGAGTTGGTATTAGCGCGAGCGCTAACGAGCCAAGGGGAAGCTACCACATGGCATCTGTTTTAATTAATGCGACTGGAGATGCGATGTACTTCTTGGCAGAAGAAAAATATGGCCCAGGGAAAATATGCATGACAGCAAATGGCACTAGCTGTAAACGCGTCAAA
Organism: uncultured Dechloromonas sp.; assembly: GCA_964498255.1. Lineage (GTDB taxonomy): Bacteria > Pseudomonadota > Gammaproteobacteria > Burkholderiales > Rhodocyclaceae > Fluviibacter. The sequence goes on along the minus strand of CAZCGW010000002.1, from coordinate 96,757 downwards.
GGATATACCTATGTAAGGAGTTTAAACAAGGTTACTGATCGTGGTTTTGTGCCGGTAATCAACAAGCAAATAACGGCTGAGAAGGATCTGGATGTTGATACTGCCATACCTCTTGGGCTCAATTAAGAAATGAAAAAAGAAACATTCCAGCTCACAGTAGTATCATTTTGTGTCGTGTTGTTTGTTATTGTCTTTTGGCTGTTTATATGGCTTCATTCTTTAGCTCAGCCCAACAAAAATGATTCGGAAGGCAAGGTTGATTGTAATGGCTGGTATGAATGTATTTGGTTCAACCATAAAACTCCGGAGCTTCTCCGCCAGATTATATTGGAGAAGACAGAATACTTTGGGTTAGATTCGAATGTGGTAGGAAATGTTCCAGCACTGAATTATGTGGACCCAAAGTCTGTAGGTGTTAACGTATGGACAGCGCTTGACGAAAAAATCTTTGATCAGTTGGATAAGGAGTGTGATGTAACCAATGATTCGAATTATGTAACTTCTAATGCCGCTGATTATGTTCTAATTTTCGACTCTAACGGTGCATATGGTAGTGCGGCAAAAGCAAGAGTGTGCGATGTTCAGAACAAAAGATTGGTGCCAAAAGGAGCTCAGCCAGATATTGAATGGGATTACTTTGATGTTCTGAATGATCATCAGGCATTGACACGTGCAGTAGCACGAAATGATGGCGAGTTAATTGGGTTTGTAACATTAGAGCGCAGCTTGAGCGAGGGTGGCGAAAACAATTGCGATTACAAGCTGAGCAATGTAAGTTTTAACACAGGGTCATTGGTAACAAAGGTTAATAAATACCGAAGACCATGTAACCTTGTTGAGGAAATAAATATTTCCGAACTCCCGGATCTAAAAGATGCACAGTACGATACTGAGAGAATCTCGAGTGCGGCTAAGTTTATAGTTGCCAGCAGGATGGGTTCAGCGGACCTTGAATTGGCGTCGAAAATAGCGAGTAAAGGTAGTGCTGGAAAGAGTACTCTGGCTGATTCAATATTAAAAAATTTTGGGTTCAATCAGAAGATCGAAAACATGCAAGACGTAAGACTCTTCCATAAAAAGCTTGGCGAGTGGCGTAAATATGTATCTGAATTGTCGCCTTACCTCAACCTTCCAAGTGAATACAATTTGCAAAAAATTGATGAGGTAGCGTCTGCTCTTGGAGCCGCCATATCGAGCGCACCTTCTGAATATGCGATGAATGATGTCGAAAAACTTGCTGAGAAGACGAGGAATTATCGAATAATAATCCTGAACCAAGAACCGGAAATGAATATGTATCAAGGTGGTAGAGTTGCTTATTATGGCTTATTGAGTATTTCTCCACCCAAGCCAGTCGTCATAGTATCTAATGATTATTTGTTTAATGGTCGAGGGATGGGCTCGGTTACTGGTTATAAGGTTGGCGATACAACCATTACTCACGATGGATTTGTTAAAGAAGCGATTATAATTAAATCTCTTTCAGAGGAAGAGTCTGAGGCCTTGAAAGGTTACAGTTCATTTAAACAAAACATCTATAAGCTAGTTGAAAAATGTAATCAGCTTGGCGTATGGATTAGATCCGTAAACAATAATTTTATCGAGGCTAATCCATTAATCGCTACTCCACAGTAATTATTCCATCGCTTCATGAATATATCCACGATTCTTTTCCGGATGAGTTATTTACATGTATGTGTTGCAGCTATTTGCGTTGTAAATGTTCATGCAGCTCAAAATATAATAACAGCAGAGGGCACCGGCCCAACCCGGGAAAAGGCTATCAGCAACGCCATTCTGGCGGCGAGCGAACAGGTTTCTGGCGTTTTCCTGGCTAGCGATCAGCGCCTAGAAGACGGAAAAATCACCAAGGACGAGATTCGCCAGCACACCGCTGGGGTGGTCAACAGCTATGAGGTTCTGTCTTGCGCTGCTGACAGTGGTTTGTTCACCTGTCGTATCAAGGCAGAGGTTTCCCCTGCGCCTTTACGTCGCACAGTAGATTCAAGTGGTCAAAGCGTTGCAGCTGTTGCTGGGGCGTCCGCTGCGGCAGAGTCCATGACCTACAATCAAAGCCTGGACGAGGGGCGGGTACTCCTTATTAAGACCTTGGCTGAGTGGCGTTCATACGTGAAACCAAGCATCGTCAATACGGCAGTCCTGCCATCAGCAAGCGGAACGCCGAGCATGGCCGTTGAGTACAAGATCGAGATGCTGCCTGGCTATATGAAACACTTGCAGGCGATACTAGAGCGGGTGGAGAAGACAAATCTAAAATTGAATGGCCGCAATACACACAGCTGGTACAACTACCCAATTGAAAGCGTGATCTTAAGTGGTGATGAGATCGGGTGGTGGCCATCTAGCTACGATCTATACGACACTGTTCTTTCTGAGGCGATCACCAATGGGTATAAGGATCTTCGTGGACAGGTGGTACAGGTTACTTTATTGGGGAAAGGTAACGTTACAGTCGCCAGTGGTTGTGACATTTTTCAGACTGCGATGATCGATCAGCCCTATAAGATGGATGGGTATAGCTATCGCATATTACCCATTAGGGGCTATCCAGAGATCCGCCGTGTGCATTTTGGTGTGCCACAGGACAAGCTAGCTCAAGTGGAGAACGTTAAGGTATCGATAGGCTGTACGGAACGGGGTAATCTCACCATAATCGGGCCGAGAAGGTGAAAATTGAAAAGACTGATCGTCGCACTCTTGGCTGCAATCCCGATGATGTCCTATGCTAGCTGCCCCATTGGGTGGCATCAGCAGGGCGGATTTTGTGTTGCCAACAGTGCCAATTCAATGCCGATCACACCCTTGAGCGGCAGTTCGTGCCCACTAGGCTGGAGTCGCCAAGGTAGCTTCTGTATGGCAAACAGCGCCATGGCACGGCAGGCCGTTCCTCTGAGTGGGAGCACATGCCCTGTTGGCTGGAATCGTCAAGGCCAGTTTTGTGTGTCGAACACAATGGCCGTTAGCCCAGTTTTGTCACCGTCACCTATTGGGCGATGAATTAATAAGCGCTAGTGCCTTAGTTATCCAGACACTGCTTCATCAGCTTTGACTTCTCTTTGAGGAGTGCTGTTCCTGCTGCGGTGATAGTGATGTCCTTTGCACGTGCATCTGTATGGCTTTGCGTAAGTTTTATCAGACCGCGTTCTACCAAAGTGCCCACTTTTCGGTGGACTGTCGGCCCGGTTCCGAAGCAAAGCGACTGTACGAGGTTGGTAATCTTTGCAGGTTTACCGTTGGCTTCCTGTACCGCAAGATAAGCGAGGATGTCTTCGCAGCCTTCAAAGTCGGGGTCTTGGCTTTCCTTTCTTTGATTTGTGCACAGATGGAGGAATAGGGCGTAGGGTGGAATTTTTGCCATTTGTGTAATTTTCTATGGGTATTGTCGTGTGATTCTATCGGGAACTGCCTTGCAAAATCCATCAAAATTTCCGAGCATGTCCTTTCCTGAACAAATTCCTCTGAGAGCCCCGCCCAGACTTCGTTTCCTCATTGAGCGAACTAAAATAAGGACAACAGAGTGACACCGAAGTCACATATGGTTGTCACGTTTTTATGAGGATTTACCCATGTCTATATTTCACACCCCCATGTACGACAACAGGGTCCGCGTTGCAGTGGATCGTGCTGGTGGCCCAACTCGTGTTGCAGTCATGCTCGGCGTTGCCAACAACACCGTCCATAGCTGGATTCACAAAAAGAATGTTCCCAATATCAACCACGCTCGGAGATTGGCCGATGCTACGTTCTTTGACGTGAGGGATTTACGGCCGGTGCGCTGAAGCTTCTATTTGCCTGTGGGGTTGGCCTCGGAAAATTTAACGCGTTGAGCTTTCCCCAATTCGAGCATTTTTTCTGTTGCTTTGCCTACAGATTCTCTTACGGGGTCGAGCTGTAACCGGGCATAGATCGCAGTGGCTTGAGGGCTTTTGTGATTAAGGCTCTTCCCTACAACGGGTAAGGATGCGCCTGTCATCGTCTGCCAACTCCCCAAAGTTCGTCGTAAGTCGTGGAAGGTAAAGTTTTCAATTCGGCAGTTGGAAATGTCGATATTGAGATCCTTTGCCGAGGTGCGTGCCCTTTGTAGGCTTTCCTTCAAGGTTTCCATGATCGGGCCTCTGTCACCTTTACGCTTGTTGCGGCGTATGGGCCACTCGAAGTCGCTGCCGGCATCGATGATCAGAGTCCTTATGTTGTCGATTTCGGCCCGGTCATAAATCCTTTTAAGAGTCTTGTGAGGATCGCGGATGTATCCGAGCGCTCCTGTTCCAGGAAATACATAGGGCCTGCCGTACGGATATTTATTGTCTTTGAGCCTGTTTTCATGAGTAGCTAGCCGGTTTTTGAGAATTGCTACGGCCTCGCTGGTCAACGCTACGATGTGAGGAGTTTGATTTTTGGTGCGGGGAATCCGCCATGTTGCATTGTCGAGAGTCAAATCCTGCCAGCGCATAGAAGAAACATTGTTACGGCGTGCACCAGTTAGGAGGGCAAGCATTATCAGATCGGCGATGTCGATATTTGAATCTTGCTCAAGCCCATAGAAAAAGGATGGGAGTTCGCAGGACTGTAAGAAGCGGTCACGTTGTACAGGTGTGCCAGGAACCTTGAGTTGAGAGGCTGGGCTGCTATCAATGTAACCAAACTCCGTAGCCATCTTAAAGAGTGTGGATAAAAGTGCCCTAAGCTGCCGAACCGTCCCAGGTGATAGACCTTTTTGAAGACCTGCAGATAACACGAGCGCTAGATCACTTCGCGTGATTTCCGTTATCTTCTTTTTGCCTAAGAGGGGTTCTATGTGGTCCCGAAAACGTTGTTGGTCGTCTTTCCAGCTGACCTTGCGTTCACCGTGTCTTTGGCCGTATTCAGTGAAAAACTGGGATAGGCGAGGGGTTGATTTAAGTAGGCGCTTGGTTTCTGCAGGGTTGGCTCCGCCTTCTATTTCTGCGTTAAGTTCTGCTGCTTTGCGTCGGGCTTGCTCTACGCTCAGAAGTGGAAATTGCCCCAGCTTGATTCGCGTAGGATCGCCACCCTTTGTGCGGCGATATAAGTAAAAGGTCTTGTTTCCTGTGCCGCTCACGCGAATCATAAGCCCACGTTCTCTTGAGTCGTAATACACAACTCTCGCTCGTGCCTCAGGTAAGGGTAAAGCATCAAGACGTTGTTTACTAAAGGAAAATGTATTCGCTTGGCTCATGGTTTGGGGCTACGCCGGGGCTACGTATTGTGTCAAAACAGCTCAACATTCGTCAAACTACCAGCAATCGTATATGTGTGCAAATATATGTATATAAACGGATATATACATTTGTCAAACGCGGTAAATAAGTGGGCTACCGGATTGAAAATCCGCGTGTCCTTGGTTCGATTCCGAGACTGGCCACCAAACACTCAAAAGCCACCTTCGGGTGGCTTTTGTTTTTTATGCTGCTTAAAACACGCGTGTTAATTGGTCGTTGCAGCTGACATAGACTGGCACGCCGCGGCTCACAAAAAGACCGAGTGCGGGTGCAAAGGCGGGCGCTTTCCAGGCATCACGGTGAGCTGGCTTCACATAAAGCACGATTTCATTACCTTCGTTGAGCGTGCCAACAACGACATGTGATTTATCGGGTCGCGTTACTGCTGGTAAAGGTTTGTCCATTTGCTGGGATCGTAACCAGAGGCATTCATAGACGCGGCAAGATTCGGGGCGTGTTTCGTAGATCGTACAGCCGCTGCCTTTCCTGCAGTGGGTGCACCAGGTATTCGCCGGTTTATCAAGCTCACGCACTTTCATGGCGTTACAGCAATACGTACAGTTGCCGCAGTGGTTAATTTCCTGGAGTGCTTCTGCAGTTTCGATGGTATCTGACATTTTTTAGAGCCTGATAAGCGATAATCGTAAAACGTTGATTAAGAGTGTATCTGAGATGCGGGTTCTGTTATCTGTTGTCAGTATTTTCGTTTGCCTGGTGGCTGTGTCGCCGGCAAATGCCCAATTGCCTTCCTTGTTGCCGTCAAAGCCGATGCAGGGCGCAAGTGTCACTACGCCGAAAGAAGTGGTGACGGTGAGCGATCCTAAGCAGGAGCTCATCGACGCGCAATCTCGTCTCAGTGAGGCGCAGGATGAGTTGAAGCGTCTACAGGGTCAACTTAATCAGAAAGGGCTTTCAACAGATACGCGTCAAGGTTTGCTACAGCAGTTTAATTTGCGGCAGACCTTGGTTGATCGGTATGCGCAACAGGTTGATTACCTGAAACAGCTACAGGTGTTAGATCAGCGTATTGCTGACGCTAAACAAGAACGTGACAATTGGGTGCCACCGGCAGGATCACCGCCGTGGTCTGTGGTGGATGGCGATACCGTACGCAATGAAATGCTGGTGTACGAGTCCAAAATTCAGCAATTGAGTAAAGAGGTTGCCTCTACGTCTAATCAGCTGGTGGGATTAGGGCAGGAGAAAGCGGCAACCGAGGTTCGTTTGCGTCAGTTAAGCGAAGCCTCTGATAAGGGCTCTGAAGTTAATCGACAGCAATTAGAAGTCTTGCAGGGTCGATTGGCGCTACTGAGTTCTATTTTGTTGCGAACGGATCTTGAACGGCGTGTGAACGAAAAACAGCGGACGCTGCAGGAAATTAAGCTAGAAACCGTCAAGAGAACCTGGGCTTACTATGATGGACGGTTTACGTTGTTGCCCGAGACGTTGGCCACCGCAAAGGGAGATCTCCAGGGGTTAATTGATCGTAATCGTGAGTCAGAACTCAAGGCGCTGGCTAACTCGGAGGCGGCGTTAGCGCGTTTGGGTGCGGCACAAAATGCATTTGTAGCGATCGACCAGAGTAAGGCGTCTCCTGAGAGGGTTGCAAAAGCAAAAGTCGCGTTGGAAGTGGCTAGAGCAGAAGAAGTGGGCGCGCGCACCGAAGTGGATCGGTTGCGCCGCATGATTGAAGTGGGTAGCTATGCCTTACAGGTTTGGGATGCCCGTGCCGAGGTCTACGCAGATCCAAAGCCGAATGCGACGCGTCTGGAAGAGATTGCACAGCGCGTGCGTGCTGGTTTGGTTCGTGTCCGGCAGTCGCGAGACTTGCTGCAACAATCGTTGGCCACCAAGGAGCAAGAAGCGTTTGATTTACGCGAGGCGCTTTTGACCTCGAAATCGGCCTTGGAGCAAAAGGGCATTTCTGCTCAGCTCAAAGCGGCAACGGCGGAAACGGATGCTTCGCGTCTGATTCTGGTGGCCTTGGAGAAGTTCGAGCAGTATTTGCTCATTTTGCAGTCTGAGTTGGGTGTTCAGGGGAGCGAACGTTCATTCACTGAAAAGCTGGTGGCTTTTTGGCAACGGCTAACGGCCTTGTCGCAAACGGTATGGCAATACGAGTTGTTTACAGTCGATGATGTGGTGCAAGCCGATGGTAAAGAGGTCAAGACCACGCGTAGTGTCACTGTGGGTAAGAGCGTGGGAGCGATTGGTATCTTGGTGCTCGGCTTCTTCGTTGTTTCAGGATTGATTCGTTCGTCGTTGGGCTTGGCCGAACGGCGATTGGGTTTGAAATCATCTGCGGCAACCGTTATTCGTCGCTGGTTGACGGTGTTGGCCACCGGTACGCTGATTGTGCTGAGTTTCAATCTGGTGCAGATCCCGCTCAGTGTCTTTGCTTTCCTCGGGGGTGCGTTGGCGATTGGGGTAGGCTTTGGCACGCAGAATCTGCTCAAGAACTTGATCAGTGGCGTCATGCTCCTGCTGGAGCGGCCAATCCGTATCGGTGACCTGGTGGAGATTGATAATGTGCGCGGCCGGGTGACATCGATTGGTATCCGTTTTTCGACGCTGCATAGCTCTGATGGTATCGATACCCTAATTCCAAATAGTGAGCTCGTCGAAAAGAAGCTCACTAACTGGACATTCACTAATCCGGATGTGCGCCGAGAAATACGGGTGGGCGTGGCTTACGGGGCAGATCCGGTGCAAGTAAAGAACCTGATGCAAAGCGCTGCCAAAGAACATCCTGATGTCATGATCGCTCCGGAGCCTATGGTCGTATTGGACGATCTGGGCGATAACGCATTGATCTTTACATTGCGTTACTGGATCAGAATTGAAAATGGCACAGATGGCAGGCGGGTCGATAGCGACCTGCGCTGTGAGATTCTGGAAAAACTCAATGCGGCAGGCATTGCCGTGCCGTTTCCGCAGCGCGATATACGCCTGACCGCCTCTGAGCCTTTGCCGATATCGCTGGTGGATCATCCGGCGCAGCGTTAAAAACGCCAGAAATCGGGTGTGGTTTTTTTACAACGCCGTGCAATTTCTTACGGAATGATTAAACCTGTAAGGGGAATGTAAGCGTGGGTTCGTACCCTTGCTCCACGCGCTAAATGTGTAATCCGTTAGCGCATCCATAAAAAGGAGGAGTAATCCATGCTAGACCCAACGACAGCCAAGCTATTGGCAGATCCGAAGTATCAGGAGCTCGTCGCGGTTCGCAACAGCTACAGCTGGATCTGTACGATCCTGATGCTGATTGTGTACTTCGGCTTCATCTTGACCCTGGCTTTTGACAAGGCCATTTTTGCCCAGAAAATCGGTGACGGTGTTATGTCACTGGGTGTTCCGGTGGGTCTGGGTGTGATTCTGTTCACAATCGCCATCACGGGCATCTATGTTCGTAAGGCCAACACGGACTTCGACGCACTGAAGGACGCTCTGGTTAAGGACGTACAAAAATGACCAAAATGAATAAGACACTCATCGCGCTTGGCGCACTCCTCGCGAGTGGTGCAGCCCTGGCTGCTGGTGCGGATCTAGGTAACACCGCCAAGCAAGCCACGAACTGGACCGCTATTGTCATGTTCGGCATCTTCGTTGTGTTCACCCTCTTTATTACTAAGTGGGCTGCAGGCAAAACTAAGACGGCTGCTGACTTCTACACGGCTGGTGGCGGTATCACCGGCTTCCAGAACGGCCTGGCGATCGCTGGCGACTACATGTCGGCTGCTTCGTTCCTGGGTATTTCCGGTCTGGTGTTTGCTAACGGCTTCGACGGCCTGATCTTCTCGATCGGCTGGCTGGTCGGTTGGCCAATCATCACTTTCCTGCTGGCAGAGCGTCTGCGTAACCTCGGCAAGTTCACTTTTGCTGACGTGGCCTCGTACCGCTTCTCGCAAACCCCAGTGCGTATCTTCGCTGCTACGGGTTCGCTGGTTGTGGTTGCCTTCTACATGATTGCCCAGATGGTAGGTGCTGGTCAGCTGATCAAGGTGCTCTTTGGTCTGGACTACACCATCGCTGTGGTTATGGTTGGTTTCCTGATGATGCTGTACGTACTGTTCGGCGGTATGACGGCTACGACTTGGGTTCAGGTGATCAAGGCTTGTATGCTGCTGACGGGTGCAACATTCATGGCGGGTGCCGTGCTGTTTGCTTTCGGTTTCAGCCCAGAAGCACTGTTTGCCAAGGCTGTTGAAATCCATCCGAAGCATGATGCTCTGATGTCCCCAGGTGGCCTGATCAAAGATCCGATCTCGGCAATCTCGGTGGGTATGGCGCTGATGTTCGGTACGGCTGGTCTGCCACACATCCTGATGCGCTTCTTCACGGTGCCAAATGCCAAAGAAGCACGTAAGTCTGTGGGTTGGGCAACGGTTTGGATCGGTTACTTCTACATCCTGACCTTCATCATCGGTTTCGGCGCTATTGTGTTCCTGATGCAGGATCCAGCTGCGTACTACGTTGATGGTGATCTGGCTAAGGGTCTGCGTGGCGGCGGCAACATGGCTGCTATCCACCTGTCGAACGCTGTGGGTGGTGACCTGTTCCTAGGCTTCATCTCGGCTGTGGCTTTCGCAACCATTCTGGCTGTGGTGGCCGGTCTGACACTGGCTGGTGCATCGGCTGTGTCGCATGACCTGTACGCTACGGTTATCAAGGGTGGCAAGGCTGACCAGGCTGCTGAAATGCGTGTTTCGAAGATCACGACCATTGCTCTGGCTGTTCTGGCAATTTTCCTGGGCATCGCCTTCGAAAAGCAGAACGTTGCCTACATGGTCATGCTGGCCTTCGCAATCGCCTGTTCGGCTAACTTCCCAGTGCTGTTCATGTCGCTGATGTGGAAAGACTGTACGACTAAGGGTGCTGTAACTGGTGGCTTTGTTGGCCTGATCGCTTCGGCTGGTCTGACCATCCTGTCGCCAACCGTTTGGGAAGCCGTTATGGGCAATCCAAAGGGTAGCGCACCGTTCCCTTATGGTTCACCTGCTCTGTTCTCGATGACTGCGGCCTTCGCAACCATCTGGATCGTGTCGCTGCTCGATAAGAGTGCTCGCGCCCAGATCGACCGTGAAGGTTACCCAGCACAACAAGTCCGTTGCGAAACGGGTATTGGTGCATCGGGTGCATCGGGTCACTAAGTTGTCTTAGCGTAACCTCGCGTTATGCTGAAAAGACCCGGGCTTCGGCCCGGGTCTTTTTTTGTCTATTCAATTTATGGCATTTGTTGCGCAACCCCTTAATGGGCGGGGCGCTCAGCCTGTGCCGGATGTTATACTCATCGACGTTCTTGCAGGAATTGCCCGGGTACTATGCCGCTTCACCTTATCGGACTTAATCACCATACTGCCCCCCTGGCGATCCGGGAGCGGGTAGCTATTGCTGCGGAGTCTGTAGGAAGCGCCCTTGGCACGCTACGTCAGATGGGTGCAGCTGAAGAGGCAGCGATTCTTTCTACCTGCAACCGCACAGAGCTATATGTCTCCGCAAATACGGTGGATGTGGTGCTCGATTGGTGGATGCAGCATGCGGGCATGTCGCTGGAAGAAGCGCGCCCTTATATTTATCATCATGCGGATCAGGATGCTGTTCGCCAGGCTTTGCGTGTCGCAGCGGGGTTGGACTCCATGGTGTTGGGTGAGCCCCAGATACTCGGCCAGATGAAAGATGCCGTTCGCACGGCAGAACAGGTCGGTGCCTTAGGCAGCAATCTGCATCGGTTATTTCAGCATGCTTTTGCTGTTGCCAAAGAGATTCGTAGTACGACGGGTATTGGTGAAAGTGTTGTGTCTATGGCTGCCGCGTCTGTGCGTTTGGCCGAACGTATTTTCGGTGACCTGTCAGAACAGTCTGTGCTATTTGTGGGCGCCGGCGATATGGTTGAGCTCTGTGCCACGCACTTTGCAGCCAGTAAACCTAAACGGATGGTGGTTGCCAACCGAACCATTGAGCGTGCGAGTGAATTGGCGCATCAGATTCATGGTGAATCCATGCGCTTGAGCCACGTGGCTGAGGCGTTACCGCAGTTTGATATTGTTATTTCGTGTACGGCCAGCTCTTTGCCCATTATCGGCCTGGGTATGGTGGAGCGGGCAATCAAAGCAAGGCGCCATCGACCGATGTTTATGGTGGACTTGGCGGTGCCACGAGACATTGAATCCGAAGTGGCTGATCTTGATGACGTCTTTCTCTACACGGTGGATGATCTGGCAAGTGTGGTGCAGAGTGGTGTGGCCTCGCGTCAGGCGGCCGTGGTTGAGGCAGAAAGCATTATCGCTGGCCGGCTTGGGGATTTTCTGGATTGGCATGCGCGACGTGCTCATGTGCCTGTTATCCAGGCTTTCCGCGATGGTGCAACTCAGTTGCGGCTGCAGGAACTTGAGTTGGCTAAGAAGCGTCTGATCAAAGGCGAGTCGGCCGAACTGGTGCTCGAGCAGATGGCGACACGTCTGACCAATAAATTTCTGCATGGCCCGCTTTCTGCGATGAACAAGGCAGAGGCGGCTGATAGAGAGACGCTGCAGGAAGCAATGCGTCGTTTTATGGCGGGTTGGGACGTTACTGAATGAGCTGGTGGCTGCTGACCTACCTGCTGTTGGGAATGGGCTCGGGTTTTGTGGCGGGTCTCTTTGGCGTTGGCGGTGGTTTGACCATTGTGCCAATTCTGCTGATGCTGTTTCAGGCGCAAGGATTTCCTGATGCGCAGCTCATGCATTTGGCACTGGGAACGGCGATGGCAACGATTGTTGTGACATCGATATCCAGCATGCGGGCGCATCACCAGCATGGCGGGGTTCGGTGGGATATTTTCCGCTCTATGGCACCTGGCCTGGTCGTAGGTACTCTGGTGGGCAGTTTGTTTGCTAGCCGTGTCCCAACTGACGCTATGGCGATTGTCTTTACCTGCATCGTGTATTGGGCGTCGTTACAGATGCTGCTCGACATCAAGCCAAAGCCAACGCGTGAGTTGCCCGGTTCGGCCGGGCTGGTTGGTGTAGGTGGCCTGATTGGCGGTGTTTCAAGTTTGGTGGCAGCGGGCGGCGGTTTTTTATCTGTACCTTTTATGGTGCTGTGTAACGTCAATATTCGTCAGGCTGTTGGTACGTCATCCGCCCTGGGTTTTCCGATCGCTTTGGCGGGGGTTGTGGGGTACGTCCTGGGCGGTTGGTCAGTTCCTGATTTGCCGGGCCCTAATCTTGGTTTTGTATATTTGCCAGCATTCGGGGGCGTTGTTGTTGCAACGGTCTTTATGGCACCAGTAGGCGCCAAGTTGGCGCATAGTTTGCCGGTTAAGCAGCTTAAGCGTGCCTTTGGCGTTATGTTGGCTTTGCTAGCAACAAAGATGCTCTGGAATTTGTTGCATTGATATCTGAGCCGAATTGCGGCTCTTGCAGGTACAATGTCGCCCTGATGCGGGTGTGGTGAAATTGGTAAACACAGCAGACTTAAAATCTGCCGGCGAATAGCCTTGCCGGTTCAAGTCCGGCCATCCGCACCAATTGACGAAACTTGTGGTATGTCGAAGTTGCAAAAGCTGTCAAATCAGCTAGTTATGGGGTAAGGTGTGAAACATTGAGTGGGTGAAAACATCAGTTTTTGCCCACTAATTCCCCAAAAATTCCCCATGCAATTCCCCACATGGCATCGATCACGAAGACCCTGAACGGGTATCGCGCCCAGATCAGCATCAAAGGCACGCGCGACTCAAAAGTATTCCGGACAAAACGCGAGGCTGATTCATGGGCCGCGGCGCGCGAAACTGAGCTGAGAGACATCGCCAGCAAGCGACCTGGCGAGATCCACACGCTGCGAGACGCCTTCCGCAAATACGCGGCCGAGGTTTCGACTAGAAAGCGTGGCGAGCGCTGGGAAAACATTCGGCTGACCATGTTCGAGCGGCTGGAATACATGCCAGTTGATAAGATGCTGGCCGATGTCACGGCAAGCGACATGGCCAAGTATCGTGATGCCAGGCTGAAAGCTGTTAAGCCAGCTTCATACCTCAGGGAGATGAATACTATCTCCAACGTCTTTGAGGTAGCAGTAAACGAATGGGAGTGGATCAGCCGCAACCCCACCAAAAACTTGCATGCACCGTCTAAGCCGCCGCACCGTGATGTAGTTATTAAACGCTACCAGGTGCGGGGCATGCTCCACCAAATGCGATACCGTACCTCGGGGCCAGTAAAGTCCGTGAGCCAATCTGTTGCCATGTGTCTGTTGGTAGCGTTACGCACAGGGATGCGCGCCAAAGAGCTTTGCAGCCTTAAGTGGCCAGATATTCGGGAAGGCTATTGCGTCTTACACGAAACCAAAACAGAGCCACGGCACGTTCCGCTAACGCCAAAGGCCACGGCGCTGATACGCCGAATGGAAGGGTTTGATCCTGAGCTGGTATTCGGCATCGCCCCGCAAACCCTTAGTACATTCTTTTACCGGTACCGGAATCGGGCCGGGTACACCGGGTTTACTTTCCACGATTCACGCCACACCGCCGCTACCTGGATCGCCGCCCGGATGAAATCATCCAACATACCGGCTCAGCAGGCCGTGTTTGATCTGTGTAAGATGTTCGGTTGGAAAAACATCAATCAGGCGCTGGTTTATTACAATCCGAGCGCAGCCGATATAGCGAAGCGGATTACTTAACAACCGCATCGATCTGTTCGATCGAGATCAGTCCGCACTTATTTAGACGAATCGAGCCTGACTTAACCATCCGGCAGATTGTCGATTTGCTGAGATTCAGCATTTCAGCCGCCTGCGTTTGAGTGACGTGGCGTGGCCGCAATGGAGAGACCTTATCCATAATTGATGCGATCACGCGGTTGGCTGCATCCTCGCCAGCCTGGCGCAGCAGATCGTTTAGATCTTCTTTCTGCAAGACGACTAGATTAGTCATGTTAGGGATTCCGTTAGCGTGAGCGTTTCTGATGCGCTATTAAACACGTGTTTACGAAAACTGTCAACACGTGGAGATGCCGCTGACGGTCTCCTAACTGCTAAATGTATTCTGGGGTACCCGTATTTTGTAGAATACGTTTCCGGTAGTCCGCCATCACTATGATGATTGCGTTTGCTGTGGCTCTTTAGGATACCGGTCAGCCAATTCTTCAATTTTCCCAAGAGCTACCATCAGACCATCATCGCTTATGCGCTGAAGTTGTTCTGTAATTTCGTCCATCTTGAGGGTTCGCTTTGTTTTGCGATTTAATTGAAAAACAGAACCTTCTTGAATCGTGGCTTCGGCCGTTGTTCCATAAACAAGCCACAGCACACTTACCCCTAGTGCCTCGGCTATTTTTTCGTCCAATTCCGACCGTTTGCTATCTCGGCGAATCAGATTAGACAGTGATTGAACACTAAGCCCGTCAACGCGATCAAGGAGGTCTTTACGCTCCCATCCTAATTGATCCAATCTTTCAGCAATGCGTTTTCCAAGGTTCATGTAGTCACATTACAACACCTGTTTAGACAGCCAAACACCATGTGTTGACAGATAGTAAACACGTGTTTACTATCTGTCTGATGAAACATATTGAGATCGCCATAAACCATTTCGGAAGCCAAGCGGCGCTTGCGAAACATATCAATGTTGCCCCACAAGTTGTACACAATTGGCTGCGGCGCGGCAATATCCCTTCGGATTATTGTGTCGAGATAGAAAAAGCCTCTGCAGGGGCGGTTCGCTGCGAAATATTACGCCCGGATATTGATTGGGCGTATTTGCGAGGATCGCTTCCATCTAACTGTCGCACTGGTGGCAGGGTTCCCCCCGAAATCCCCCCGGATCTTCAAGGCCAGGTCGCGATACTCAAAGGCCTAGGAAAGTTCGCTGATGAGGATGCTATTGCATGGTTCCTTCAGTTGCCGCCAAAACATCGTCCTGAGGTGTTTGTGATCCATGACTGCATTACTTCAAGCCTCTGCATAAAGGAACTAGAACGGATTCAGGTTTTAAGAGGTGAGGGTAAAAAATGACAGAAACAATCACATCCATCTTTGCGTTCGTCGCAGCCATCGCAGCATGCGTCGGCGCAGTAGCAGCAATCAAGATTTATATATCCTTGGTCTTCAGTAAACGTCGGCATTCCCTTAATTGGTATCTTGAGCACAGCTGGGTTCAAGCTGATTCGCACCGGATTAAATTGGAAAACCTGCAAGATTCGGTGGATTTCTTGATCCACAAACGCGAACGTGAAATTTATCCCGATGGCAGATATCCGGCGCCTACGTCAGAGCTGATCCAAGAACAGTTCGAAGAAAGGCTTCGACAAGCAGGTTGGGATTTTGCGGCCAATGCGGAATATCCGGCCCGTCTATGTCGGTTTATTGACGGTAAAGAATCCACCTCCAAACCGATTGCTGTGCAGCATGGAGGCCGGTTCACAGCTTATCTGCAGTTTCCTTCTGTTATCGGGTTTAACGACAGCCAATTTGATGGGTTCTTTATCTTCTGTGAAGGCAGGGCGTCAGTCGATGAGTCTATACGCAGATGGAAAGAGCATGGTTTTGACAACAAGAAGCGATTTGAACTTCTTGATCGCTACCTAATCAACTTCATTGGTCTGGTTGAAAACCCTGCAAAAACCCCGGATCCCGTATTCCCTCGAAACTCGTGGCCATCGGGAACAAATCGCTTTGAAAACCCAGAATCACCTTCTCGTAGCGATCTTTGAGATGAGCGAAAAACCTCTCGTGAAAATCAATTGTCGTTTCGCGCGCCATCTGCGAGCCCTGGGTATCAACATGCCTAAAAGAATACCGCTAACTAACAGCAGTGTCGCTCCCGCTATTAACGCTATCAGCGACAACGCATACAACTCGTTTTCCATGGGAAACGCTCCGAAATGGGTAAATGAGAAATGTCTTGGAGGAGCTTTCAATTCTACCGGGATGCGTTTCCCGCCCTATTCAACCCCAAGCGGGCTTCTACGAACTGGACTCCAAAAATGATCTCTTACCAGGAACTTTTTGATGGCCTCTATCAAGGCTATTTGCGAAAGCTGGCCCAGAGAACCAAGATGGCCCTGGAGGATATTGAACAGGAGGCTAGGCTCCTATGTTGGTCAGTCGTTGTTGGTAAAACAACATTTGACCCCGAAAGAGGTAGCGCTATTGCTTATGTCATTAGCTATCTCGATAAATGGGCGGATAACCAAGCCTGTCAGTCGTATCTAGTTGACGACAGCAAAGATCAGGAAATCGTCGAATATCTGATTGATAACGCGGAAGCGGAAGGCGCTAACCCGCTTGAAGCATTGATGGCGAAAGAACTTGAAGCTCGCAAAAGTACGGTGGCTATAGCTATGCGCAAAAAGCTCTCGCTAGAAGAAGCACTTTGGTTTAAGGGCATGTCGTTTAGAGACATCACCAAGGTTACTGGGAGCGGCAAATCTCAGGTGCATTCCCGAATCACCACAAAGTTCAAAGGGTAGGGTCAGCATGCAAGGAATCCTTCACAATTTTTGTCTTTCTCTGCGCATGGTTGCACTGATCACATGGATCCTGATCAAGGGCTACTTCTATTGCCTGTTTTTCGCACCAGTCGTTGTGATCCGAGAGTTCGGCCCTGGATTCCCGAAAAGTTGGCGGGAAGCTCATCAACTGATTGATAACGACCCTTTCGAATTCATTTACCAACTATTTTCCGTTCTGTTCATTACAGGAATTTTCTGGTTGTTTCTGATCGGCGTTCCTTTTGTTGTCTTTGGTGCGATCAGGGTTTTGTGGCTGAACCACGTGTGACTCATTCATTGCTCTGATCTCCCTAATTACATTGTCACAGTACACGTAGAACAAAATGAACAATCCACCAACGCTAACAAAGAACAACGTGGCTGCAAACCTGCAGCTTTTCTTCCATGCCTTAGTGAGGGTCGTGTTCGAGCTTGCCAGAAGATTGATCTCGGAGTTGATCCGCACTGTGATAGCCCACACGCAAGCAGCAGTTGTTCCTGAGAACAGATATACACCAATCATTAAGAACGCGATCAGAAGTGTATTGGTTGGAGACGTGCTTATGTATGAAATCAAGGCAGAAGCCATTAGTAATGCGCCCCCTCCTGAAAGCAATGCAATAAGTTTAAGAAAATCTATTACGCGGGTTTGTGTGACACACATCAAATCTGTGTTTGTCTGTTTCATGGAGCGTTTTTCCTTTCAAAGAATATTGGTGCAACGGCTAGGTCGCATTGGCATTTTAGGAGAAACGCTCCGCCCTTATTCAGCAAGTGATTGGAGTGCTGCATGAGAAATAGAATCCTATCCATCACGCGTAGCAACATCCCCTACGTCAAAGAGTTGCATCCACTGACAGGATCTGTAATTGGTTGTCTGGTTATGCAGCAGCTCGATTATTGGTTCACGACTCAGCCGGAGGGGTTTTATAAGTTCCTTGAACCTGCGGACCATCCTGCTTACAAAGCAGGGGATAGCTGGGTCGAGGAACTAGGCATGTCGGCCGACGAATTCAGGTACGCATTTGACCGGATCTCGATTCGCTACAAATCCAAGCGCGAGTTTGATAAAGCATCAAAGGATGGCGACGCGTTCAGAGGGAAGTTTTACTGTAGCTACATAGATCGACGGGCGAATCTTACTTATTACTATCGAAATCACGATGTTGTTGACGCTGCCTTGGACGAACTCATCAATGAGGCCGGTTCAAAGACTGGCAAGAAGATCAAAACTAAGAGGCCGACGCACCAAGCTGGTGCAGAAGATCATACGGAAGTTCCTGTAACTGGAAATTCCGATTTACAGGAACTGGAAATTCCGATTCCCCGTAGCTGGAACTTCCGATTTACAGGAACTGGAAATTCCGATTCCCTGGAGCTGGAAAAACCGTTCTCTGTAAATGGACTTTTCCCAGGTCCCTTATTACAGAGACTACATACAGAAACTACAACAACTACTGGTGCGGCTGAGTTATCCACAGAGCCTTCTGAAAACGCACATCCGGTCGATTTACCTCCGAGTGGTGGTTGTGATGATTCTGAAAACGAAAAACCTAAACCTGAACAATCGAATCTGATCTGGCCGATCTGCTCGACTGAAGAGCGGGATGCTTTGGCCGGGATTCTCAAAACGATTCCTGCTAGCCAGCGGCAAATCCTGCTTGATGAAACAGAGGGGGCACGCAGGGCAGGATCTATTCGCTCAGGGTTGGTGCCGTTTGCTGGCGGACTGGTCCGAGCAATGTTGGCCGGTACTTTCACCGTTAGCCATGCACCGACAGTTGCCGCCAGGCGTCGTGAGCAAGCAGTTAATCGTGAACAGGTTTCGGCAGCCAGGAGCGTACCAACGATTTCAAATGACGATCTTGCCCGTGGGCAAGCCGTTTTAACCAAGATCCTTGGGCAAACCGATGTCGGGCCCAAACACTCAACCTCTTCACTCTGACCTTGAAAGGAAACGAGGAATGAAAATCCTAGCAATCGCAAACCAAAAGGGCGGTGTCGGTAAGAGCACCCTTACCGTGCATTTGGCCTATGCCGCTTTGGAGGCTGGTGATCGCGTGCTGCTGGTCGATATGGACAAGCAGGGCAGCACGTCGCTGACTTTTCCAGCCAATGACGGTGTAACACCTGGGCTTGTGGCTTCGCAGCTGTACAACGCAGAAGTGAGCAGTGTCAGTCCTGAAGTTCTGACGGATCGCCTATCGATCATCCGTGCGGATAACGCGCTTTTGTCGATAGACAAAGCTGAGAATCAGGTTATTCGTCGCCCTGGGCAAGTGTTACGCCGTTTTTCTGGAGACTACGACCTTTGCCTGATCGATACGCCGCCGTTGCTGGGTGTGCGGCTCATGGCTTCCCTGACTGCTTGTGACTTCGTAGTTACGCCGGTCTCCGTAGGTTTGTACGAGCTTGCAGGTGTAGCTGATCTGATCCACAGCATCCATGTGGTTCGTACGCAAGGGTTCAATCCACGGCTCCGACATGTCGGCATCCTTCCGATGAAGACGAATAATCGAAGCAAGGAAGAAAAAGAAGCGCTAGCGGCACTACGCGAACGGTACGGCGCAGCAATTCTGCCGGAGGTCCTGCCTGAGCGTGCGCCGGTTCGAAAGGCCATTGCAAAGCGTCGCCCAGTTTGGGCATCCATAAGTGGCGAAGGGCACATGAAGGCTGCACGTGAATGGCGTGCAGCTTGTGACTCCGTACTGCAAAGGATCGGCAATTGACTCTAACAACCCAATTTCAAGAGGTAGATAAGCCCATGAACGCTTCAATAAACGCATTTTCTGGTGCCGCCGATATTCTCGGTGGGGGCATTGATTCACTGTTTGCTGATACTGGCGCCCAATATTCGTTAATCCCTCTGGACATGATCGAGGTCAAGGCTCAGATCCGAGAAACGTTTGAGGATGAGGAAAACACCCTTGCGGATCTAGCCGCGAGTATTAAGGCCCGTGGCGTGTTGCAGCCCATCCTGCTACGCCCAACGATGGACGGCTATGAGTTGATCGCAGGTGAGCGCCGCTACCGAGCTTCCAGGCTCGCTGAACTGGATCAAATACCTGCCTATATCCGTGAAATGACGGATGAAGAAGCTGAAGACGCTCAGATGGCCGAGAACATTCACCGTAAGAATCTGACTCAGATCGAAGAAGCTAAGAAGATCCAGCGAGATCTTGGCAAGCTGGGCAGCATTGAGGCCGTACTGGAGAGACATCAAAAGAGCCGTGCCTGGCTATCGAAAATGATGGCTTTGCTTGATCTTCCGGAGCAGTCCAAACGTCTCGTATCCGAGAACGTAAGCGCTGATCTTGAGGTGATCAACATCGTTAAAACGGTAGAAAAAGCCGATCCGAAGAAGGCGAAAGCCCTGGTAGACGATCTGAAAAATACCCGTGGCAAGGAAAATGCGCGGAAGAAGGCGCTGGCAGTCAAAGACGAGGTGAAGCCTAAAAAGGCTGCGGCTGGCGGCATTGTTGCAACACCTAAAGACCGAACCAATGAAGAGCCGGGGGATGTGAAGATTTTCGCGCGCGCGAAAACTGAACCCGTAGACGAAGGTTTTGACCTTGTCTCTCAAGATCCCGATTTTGAAGAGGGTTCAGATCCAGAGATTTTCGCGGACGCGAAAATGTATCAGATTGATGTTCTTAAGTTGCAGCAACAGCGCGATGATCTTCTCGATGCGCTAGAACAACTTGTTGGCATCGAAGATGGCCCCGGGATGGCAATCAATGGATGGGTTGAAGCAATGGAGAAAGCCCGCACAGCCATCGCCAAAGTAAAGCGGGAGCCAAAATGATTGATTCACAGGTAAACGAGAAAACGACGGCGGTTGAAAACCCAATAGCAGTTATCAACGCCCTGCAAAAACAGATCGAACACCTAGAAGCCGCCTTACGCAATCAAGAAGCTTATAGTCGCCACCACCTTCGAGACACTATACGCGCAGTGCTTATGGGGCTGCGAGCACAGGCAATCATCCCTCTGTACCTCGGGAAGGAAACCCGCAACGAAGCTTTCGACCATTTCGGAATCAATCTTGATTACCCCCTTGGCACCATCGTGGGCGAGGTTCTTCGCGACCACCTGTGGATGCTGGATGACGCTCCGGTTCCGGACGAAATGAAAGAAGCACTCCGGGAGTCCTGTCAGTACGGATGCAACTGGTGGGAATGCCAAACGTCTTCGCTCTCACAACAAGCCTAACCAAGGAATCCAGATGAAACATTCAATGAAAAAACTTATCGTTGGCTTCGTTGCTGCCACAAGCGCTGCCAGTTTCGTTTATGCAACCCCAAAATCCGATCTCGTCCAGATCAATCTTACTGTTAGCAAGGCCGATAAAATCATCAACCAAAGTTCCGTTACCGCGCAAGCAGATAAGCCTCAGATATGGGCCAATGGGAAAGATGTATATTTCAAATCTGTTGACTCACGAAGTTCCGATGGTAGTAGAAGTAGCCTTGCAAGCAAGTTGTTTGTTGGTGTTCAGGCAGTTTATCAACCAGCCTTAGAGGATGAATCTGCGCAGGTGGTGGTGTCTATCACGGATCTTGAAAAAATATCGCATTTCAGTGACAACGAAGATGGTATGGGCATTGATCTTCCCAGCCACACTACGATCACTGCATCCCTTCCGGCTGAGCCCGGGAAAACATGGACCACCACAGTTAGCGGCTACTCAATTGTAGTTAATGAGCAGATTATTCCCGGAGGGGCTGAATGATGAAAAGTCCAGATTTCAACAAGCAGGAAATCGCTAGGGGCGAGTTCGATCAATATCCATACTCTGGCAAAGGCGAACTTCTTGGCTCTGCTATTCGTGAGCTCCCGAATGGGATGACGGAACTCGATCTCGACTTTCCGCTGGTGATTGAACATACCCCAATCCACCTAAAGGAAATTGTCGGAGAGCACCGCGTTAATTGCCCTGATTGTGGCGGCGCAGTATTGCTTTTGAAGTCAGATGATGCCGAAGTTCCGGGCGGCGGTTATTGGCTCTCGGATGGCGACACGATCGTTGGTCTTGTTAGGGAACTGGTACGCACCGGGCTCGAACGCAAACCGTCGATAACTGATGGCAAGCAATGTCTAAAAAATTACGATGGTGAGCTCTTAGTCGGTGACTGTAGAAACTGCGGCCATGAATATTTTGTGCTTCAGGTGAAGATGATTGATGACGCTGCGGAAATCGATGAGGAGTTTGTTCAGCGTTATATTTGTGAAAATCTCCCGGCACCCCCAAGAACTAATATGCTGGCGCAATTCCCTGAGCGCCATATGGAGTGGATTGCATACCGGGACGATACGCCCCAAGGCGTTTTTTTGACCCATGTATTTGGGCCGTTCTCCCTGTCTGGTAGCTCGTTACGAGGGGAGCATGGCGTCGCAGCATGCGGCGGAAGGCATGACCAGTTCAATGCTTGGGAGTTTGGCAGAGACTTTGTTGTGGACTTGTGGCCATCGTTAAAAGAACTGTCGATATCTATCAACGCAAGGCGACAAAAATCTGAGCAGGGGGTGAAAAGTGAACAATGTGAGTAGTGAAGTTGCTTGGGATGAACTGTTGTATGCGCCGCATATTGAAGATTCAACGAGCGGCAAGCTCGATAAACCACTTTCAATTCGGATACCCGAGACCGATTACTTCGAAATGCAGGCTGAGGCACGGATTACAGATGTTGATATTTCGGTTGTCGGACGCAAGCGAATCGCTAGCACCATCCTGGATGCCTTGCACCCAGAAAAGGCAAGCCGCACTCGGCAGCTCGAAGCACTATTCCTCCGACAAGCAATGACCAGAGCCGTCAACCTGTCCGACGATCAGCTTGAAAGATTCATAAAGACAATGGCCACGATTCCAGAGTGTTCGCATGCCGAACGCCAAGTTTATGTGATTGAAAGACGCATCCGCCAAACATCGTCACCCAAAAGGAGCATCGATATGAACAATGAAAGCTGGCGTAGACATGCATACCCATTGCAGCAAATAACCATCAAATTGCAAGGCACTCGGCACAGCGACAAAGAGGCAATCATCCGGCAGCTCGAAACCGTGACTGCGCGGCTTAAGGCTGGGGATACGTCAGGTCAAGACCATGACGACGATTTTGGATACACTTTCGAATATGTGGGCGAATCATTGGGACCGACGTTCTTCGATGAGTGTCCGTGTAATTTTTCGTAGTACCACTAATCACAAGGAGTATTGAGCATGAATAAAGCAGAACTGATTGAAACTATCGCAAAAGAAGCAGCTCTATCGAAGGCAGCGGCTCAGGCAGCGCTCGATGCGACTACTGCCGCTATCGTTAAAGCCGTCACCAAGGGAGACTCCGTAAGTCTGGTTGGCTTCGGATCGTTTTCGAGCGGTAAACGTGCGGCGCGTGTAGGTCGCAACCCGCAAACTGGCGAATCCATCAAAATTGCCGCAGCCAAGACAGTGAAGTTTTCGGCGGGTAAGACATTCAAGGATGCTGTTAATAAGCGCAAATAAACCGGAGAATTTTCGCGCGCGCGAAAATTTCATCTAATGCTTTACAAGGGCACTTCGGTGCCCTTTGTCGTTCCTGGTGTCGGGATATTAAGCGGTATGCCCGATCTTGTATTTTCGCGCACGCGAAAATGAAAGGTTAGAATCCACTTGGCTTTAAAGCACTGCTCATAGGTGATGTGATTAACGTTTGAGTAGTCTTCACCTGCACGCCAGCCTTTGAGAATACCTGCTGGGCATATTTGAGGCCGCGCTCACTATTGGTTTTGCCGCTGTTATATGCAGAAAGGGTGCCGATCAGGCTTCCTTTTGATCCCTCCCATGCGTCCAGAAGAATTGTTTGAGATGCCTGGAGATTTGTGCAGGGATCAAATACTTGTTCGACCGTTAGTCCAAGCCTTTTCAGATTCTTTGAGTTGATCTGAGCAAGGCCCATGTCTACAGAATGGCCTGCGTTTATGCGTTGGGTAGCAATTGATACTGCCTCTTCTTTGCTTTTTGGTGATACCGGGAGGCGAACGGTATTGTCATTGATTGCATGAGGATTGCCGCCGCTTTCCTGGCGAATAATCGCCGCCATGGTGACAGTTGAGACCTGCGGGGCGCATTGCATCATCAAATCGATTGGTATTGGTGTCATGACACTTACTGGCTAGGAGTGTCCGTACCGGACAAAGCCCCCCAGTAAAAGAACCACTTACTGACGCGAGGAAATGTATGAAACCTTATGTTGATGTTTTGACCGGTGCTGAAACGCCCATTGATGCTGATCTTGTTGGTGCCTTTCCTGAGGATGCATTGTCAGAAGCTGATGCCTTGGCTTCAGTTGGGGATGATCACGAAACTCCGGCAGAGGCTCTGGCCTCTAAATCTGAGTAAGGGGTGGACATGGCTGACAAGACTGACTATCGCCAGATCCTTACCGATAAGCTTATTGAGCACCTTGAAGCTGGTACGGCACCGTGGCAAAAGCCCTGGGATGCGAGAGAAGGTAGTGATCGACTTCCGTACAACCCAGTGACAGGCAAGGAATACCGGGGCGCTAACTCGTTATTCCTCACGATGAATGGTCGTAGTGATCCGCGCTGGGCCACTTACAAGCAAGCAGCTGAGCAAGGTTGGCAGGTGCGCAAAGGAGAGAAGAGTTCGCTCATCGAATACTGGAAGTTCTCTGATTCAGTGCCAGCCGTAGATGTATCCGGCAAACCGATTATGGGCGATGACGGAAAACAGAAAACAACGTCTGTTCTCTTGGAGAAACCAAAGGTGTTCCGAGCGCGTGTATTCAATGCTGAGCAAATGGATGGTGTGCCTGAGCTTTCAAAAGCTCCCAGACAATACGAATGGGATCCTGTTGACCGAGCGGACGCGATACTTAAGTCGTCGGGTGCAAAGCTTTTCCACGATCAAGCAGATCGTGCGTTTTATAGTCCTTCGAGAGATGAGATACATCTACCCGGGCGCGATCAGTTTAAGGATCAAGCTGCGTATTACTCAACAGCACTTCATGAACTTGGGCATTGGACAGGACATGAAACGCGGCTTCGCCGTGAATTCGGCGGGGGGTTTGGCTCCGCCGAGTATGCAAAAGAAGAGCTACGTGCTGAGCTTTCCAGCTATTTCATGGCTGACAAACTCGGAATCCCGCACGATCCAGGTCAGCACGCGGCTTATGTGAAAAGTTGGATCCAGGTGCTTCAGGAAGACAAGAACGAAATCTTCCGTGCTGCGCGTGATGCTGAGAAGATTGTTGAGTACGTATCAGGGCTTGCACAGGAGCAAGGCATTTCCCAGTCCAATGATCTATTCAATAAGCCGGCTCACGAATTAACGCTGGCGCAATTCAGTTTGATTGCTAAGGTTACGGCGCTTGAAAATCATGGCCGAAAGTACGAGGTTTCAGGGTTTGGAGAACACGCATTTTCTGATGCGGCCACCCCTGATGAAGCTGTTCGCGACGTTCACAGGGCAATGGTAAACAATGCGCTGTATTGGAATGAACGTGGGCTTGATAAAGACGTTCCTTCATCAGAACAAATGACGGTCAGCATGCCGCCATCAGAGGTGGTCGCTGAATATCCACAGTTGCGTGAAAAGTTTCCAAGATTATTTGAAAAAAATCAAACACATTTATTTAATTTTAAAGAGGAAATCGCTATGGCAGAGTCGTCACTTGATTATTCAGCAATGCTTACACCTGAGGCAGTAAAGCATATGGGCGACTCGGTTGTGGCAGCCATTTTTGAAGGGCATGATCAGGTGCGCATTGATTCGGACGGAATAATTTCGAAGTTCTCGGATACGCTGACGCCACAGCAATACCGTGGTTTCAATCAAGGGGAAGCCGAAAAAACCTTGTTTTCCGCTTTAGCTGAAATTAAAAAGGAGCATGGTTTGCTCGATAATCCTTATGAAAAATCCATCGATTTCTTTGTGGCAAATGGTGGGACTGAACAGGACGGGCGCGACGAATTGAACTACGTTATGGCTCGTTCATCGCCGCAGGCTATATCGGCTGAGTTGGTTCAGCGCGGATTTGCTGAGCCAAGCGTAGCTGAGAAATTAGGCGCGGATTTGTTAGAGTACGCTGAAGCAATGCCGCCAGAAGAATTGCTGGCAGAACAATACGCAAGTGACATAAGGGTTGGCCGCCGCGCCGAGATTTTCTCTGAAGGCTACGCTACCAGTCTTTTCTTTGATAAAGAAAGAGGGGTGGTAGAGCTCAATACAACTTTACGGTCGGACGAGTTCGCGAGTCTGGCCGATGTAAATAGTTTTTTAAAGCGGCCATATTTGTCTAAAGAGGTCCGAATGGCGTTGCAGGTTTTTGCCCAGCAAGCACAACTGCCGCAGACAGACCCGTTGAAAACGACGCTTGCTGTCCCCTTTAAAGACAAGGAGGAAGCAAAGGCTCTTGGTGCGAAGTGGGACAAAGATGCAAAGATTTGGTTCGCGCCGCCCGGGGCTGATCTGGCTAAACTCGACAAGTGGCTGGTAAAGCCTGAGATATCATCAGTGCCACTAGCCAATCCTCCAGAGGTGGATTTCGCATTGTCTCTGAAAGAAAACGGCCTTGTGCTCGACGGATTGCCGATCATGGATGGCAAAATCCATCGTGTGCCTGTCGAAGGAAAAGGTGCGCGATCCAGAGACGGTGCCTACGTAGGTTATCTGGATGGGAACCCTTCAGGGTTTATCCAGAATTTCTCGGCTGGCACGAAGTCCACTTGGACTCAATCGGGTGTTTCTTTAAGCCCGGAAGAGCGCGCCCAGATGCAAGCCCATGTTCAGCTTATGAAGGAGCAACGAGAGGCAGAGTTGGCGACTCTGAACGCTTCTGTTGCGGAAAAATGCGTTGAGAAGTGGGAGCGTCTTAATTCAGTAAGTCGGGATGGTAACGACAATGAGTATTTGAGCCGGAAGGGGGTGATGGCATTTAATGTTCGACAGGATGATGGGAAACTTGTTGTGCCTATGCGTGACATCGACGGCAAGCTCTGGTCTCTTCAAACGATCTCGGCCACAGAGGGGGCACCAAAACTGTTCGAAAAGGGTGGTCTTAAAAAGGGGAATTTTAGTATTTTCAGCGTTGATCCAAAGGCGCGTGACGGTGGCGCTGCAAATTTTGATGCTTTGGCATCTCACAAGCCATCGCAACCGATTCTGGTTGCCGAAGGCTACGCAACGGCTGCAACAATTGGTGAAGCGACAAAGGAGACCGTAGTAGTGGCATTTGACTCTGGAAATATTGATCCTGTTGTTGAATCACTTAGAAACCGGTTTCCAATGGCCCCTATTTTTATTTGTGCAGATGATGATCGCCATCAGGCAAACAATGTTGGTGTTGAGAAAGCTTGGGAGTCAGCAGAAAAACACCAAGTAGGTATCGTTGTGCCTGAGTTTTCTGATGGGCAGAAGGGGACTGACTTTAACGATCTTGCCGCGGCTCATGGGGCTGATGGCAAAGGAGCCGTAGCGGCCCAAATTAAGCCGCATATTCAGGGCTCGATGCGCAAAAGTCGTGAAGTGGTTGCATCTAAAATGGGGTTTCCGATGCAACCGGTAAAGACTTGTAGCAAACCTGTTTGTAAGGATCGTGGAGTTGAACGATGAAAAAGCACTTAATGCTAGGCTTTGCCGTTGGGCTCCTGAGTACAGCGGCATTTGCGCAATTCGACGACTGTCTGGATCAATTCCCTGGCAAGGAGGTCCCAAAGCTCGCAGAGTCTGGGCGCGATCTTTGTTTCAATTCATTTGCGGTTCTGTACTCGCCTAAGGACAAAAAGCCAATTTACGCCGTTGAGAGGCTGAACCAAAAGAGATTGCTGGATTCGCGTGATGAAGAACGAACAAACCGTTTTTATGAGGAAGCCCGGTTACGCATGGCCGAAAGATCCACGCTGGCCGACTACAAGGCCAGTGGCTGGGACAGGGGCCACAACGCCCCGGCAGCTGATATGCCGAATCCTATGGCCATGGCGCAGTCGTTTTCATTGGCCAATATGATGCCTCAGGCTCCGGAGAATAATCGAGGCGTTTGGGCTAAAGATGTTGAACGGGCAACGCGAAGATTCGCCATGCGTGCCCGTGGGGATGTTTATGTTTTTACGGGTTCGGTAGGGAGTCAAGGCACGATTGGGGCTAGCCGAGTGACAGTCCCCGCGTATCTATGGAAACTGGTGTACGACGAAGCAGGTGGTCGAGCCTGGGCGTACTGGCTTCCTAATAGCAATTCGGCACAAATGAGCCGCGATTCCATGATCTCGTATCAGGAACTTGTTACGCGTACCGGAATAGACTTCAAGATCGGAAATCGATTGCGCTAATAGCGGGTAACTGGGCGGATGCTGACCGGACAGAGCCGCCCAGTAGAGATAGAACTTATTAAAGGACTATCTCATGAAGCTCTTCATCGCTGAAAAACCCTCTGTTGCCCAGGCTATTGCCGATGTTCTCGGTGGCGGTAAAAAGGCAAACGGATTCATTGATCTACCAAACCTGAGCACTAAGATTACCTGGTGCTACGGGCACCTGCTGGAGCAGGAGCAGCCCGAGTACTACGTTGATGGCGGGAAGGTGCTTGCAGAGCATCTGCCAGTGATTCCAGACCGTTTTAAGTTGTCCCCCCGCGAAAAAGCCGCAGCACAGGTCAAAGTCATTAAGGATCTGCTCAAAGAAGCCGACGAAGTTGTGAATGCCGGGGATGCGGATCGCGAAGGCCAACTTTTGGTTGATGAGCTTTTTCCCGTTCTGGGTTGGAAGGGCAAGACATCCAGGATTTGGCTGTCCAGTCTCGATGAAGAAAGCGTACGACTGGCATTGCTCAAGGTTAAGCCGAACGACCAATACAAAAAGCTTTATGAGTCAGCTTTGGGGCGGCAACGTGCTGATTGGCTGGTGTCGCTGAACTGTTCAATTGCGATGAGCCGAAATCTTCAGGCGATGGCAGTGCCGGGAGCCTGGAGCCTTGGCCGAGTCCAAACACCTACGTTGGCACTGGTCGTAGATCGCGCCAATGCGATTGCGAATTTTACAAAGCAAGATCATTACCAGGTCAAGGTTGGTGTCGGTGGCGCCACAAACCAATTCGATGCAGGCTGGGAGATCCCTGATGATCTGCTGAATGATGGTTTGCTCCTGGATAAGTCGCAGGCTGACAAAGTCGCAACTGAATCTATTGGCGGGTCACTCAAGGTTCTCAGCTTCGATGTGAAGCCGGGCAGCAGGGCTGCGCCAATGCCCTACACGTTAGGGGCATTGCAGACTGCCGCAAGCCAGAAGCTCGGCTTCTCGGCAAGTGAGACGCTGGCTGCCGCTCAAGCGCTGTATGAAGCAAAGGTTACGACTTATCCGCGAACGGATTGCGCCTATCTGCCGGTCGAAATGCTTGATAAAGCAGTCGAAATTGTCAAAGAAATGTTCATTACTGATGCTGTTGGTGTCGATCTGAAATACAAGCATTCAGCGTGGAACACGTCAAAGGTAGAAGCCCACCACGGTATTGTGCCGACAGGCGTTGATCCGGCTTCTAAGAACCTCGGCCCGAAGGAGCTGAAGCTCTACAACCTGATTTGCAACACTTTTCTCCAGCTATTTATGAAGCCTGAACTGTTCGAAGTTCGAGAGGCACGGCTGGAAAGTAACACTGGACATGCATTTTTAGCGAAATCACGAATTGTCTTAGAGGCCGGTTGGACAAAGGGTTCTGATGAGATCAAGGATGATGATCATGATAGCGATCTGCCAGTTCTGACTGTTGGTCAGGATCTGTGCTGTTTAACAGCTGAGGTTCTGTCAAAACAGACATCGGCTCCGAAACCGTATACCGACGGCACGCTGATCGCCGCCATGAAATCGGTTCATAAGTTGGTGACAGATCCGCAGCTCAAAGCCCGTTTGAAAGAAACTTCCGGGCTGGGTACCGAAGCAACTCGCGCTGGAATGATTGAGACGCTGATTGCGCGAGGCTATATCGAACGCCGTAAGAAGGATTTGGTGCCAACTGAACGGGGTTTTCAGCTGGTCAAGTGGCTGCGTAGCGATGGTGGCACCGCTTTGCTTACCGATCCAGGTGCAACGGCCCTGCAGGAAGATTTGCTTGCTGATATTGAAGCCGGACGGCTGGCTTTCTCTGAATTTATGACTCAAGTGGTCCACTCCTCAAAAGACTTGTGCAGCCGCATTCTTGCCGGGAAATTTGTGTCCGAAAGCAGTCTCAATTTGAAGGCCTGTCCCGCTTGTGGCGGCGCTCGTTGCGCACAATTGACCAGCAAAGCCGGGAATCCGTACTTCTCTTGCCTAGATTGCAAGGCACGGTTCGCAAATGACGGTGGTGCCCCTGGGAAAAAGTTCGAAGAAAGCACCTCTGGTGAGCGTAAGCCTCCGGCTGCTAAAGGGCCGGTTTGCAAGTCGTGCAAAACCGCGACGGTTACTTTAAAGACCAAAACCGATAAATCCTATTTCCGGTGTATGGGCTGTGGCTCTGCTTGGTGGCCAGATCGTGAGAGTCCCAAGAAATTGGGCGCTCTCTGGGCCGCAAAAAACTGACCGGACAGCGGCTCCCAGTAGTTCTTGAGTAGCACGAAACATTTCTCGCTTATCCGAAACCGAGGTTTTATGAATTCACCCCACCGCATTCCCGGCGTTAAACGTGGACTTGGGATCAGCTTGATCCTGGCATCACTTGTCGCGCCGGTTTTTAGTGCGAATGCCTTAGCCGCACCCAAGGCTCAAGCATCAAAAAAACAGCAGGTGCCGACGATTGATCAAACGCCCTACAGCGGCGCCGGTAAATATCCGGTGGGCGTGGCTCTATCCAGGGTCATGCCTTCTGTCAGTGCAATTTACTTGAACAACAATCTGAGCATGGATCAGATGGTTATCTGGAACGTCAAAGACGGCACAGTTGGCGACGCGCTCAATCAGATCTTCCATCCGCTGGGGTTTGATTGGCGTATTAGTAACAACGCTCTGACGATTACGGAAGGGGCGCCTTATCAGCCTGTTTCTGCCAGTGTCACTCCTTCGGAGCGCACTGAGCTGACTTTTGCTTCGCAAGGTGCGGGTTCGCCGAAATCAACTGCTGGCGACGCTCCTGTGGTTGCGGCTTTGGAAGCTCCTGTCCAAGTCTGGAAACTTAAACAGGGCGAAACCATCCGCGCAGAACTTGCTAAGTGGGCCGGTGATTCAGGCTGGGCTTTGGTATGGCAGCTTGATAAGGATTGGGTGATACCAGCCGATTCTGTCTTTACCGGGACATTCGATAGCGCAAGCGCCAATGTAATTCAGACGCTGGCATCGAACGGTGTCTTGATCCACGCCAATTTCTACACGGCCAACAAGACGCTTGTCGTCACTGGGCCAGGAGTGACCCCCCAATGAATAAAATCAAATTCACGCGTTTGATCGCTATAGCAATGTCTATAACCTTCGCGCTTAATGGCTGTTCTGGCTTCGTTGGGGCGCAGAATAATCGTAATCAGGCAGAGTACGAAGAAAGTATCCGGCGTCAGGCTGCGATGGACCCTGCGCGTCCGGTAATCAACAAGTCGAATAACGCCTATCTCGCTGGCGAAAAGATTACGGTTGCGGGACAGCTTTCTCCGATCCTCAAAAAGAAGGTCGTCTACAAGCCAAGTCGTGCAGTAGTTCTGCCTGACGTAGCACATTGGATCACTGAAGAATTTAGTCTTGCCGTCGATTTGACGGCACTCCAGGTGAATCAAAGCACAACTGGAGCACAAGGCATTGGCGGGTCAATTACTAACCCGGCAGCTGTCGCTGGGCCGGGGGCTGCAACAAATGGCATGGGTTTGCCCGCACCATTAGGAGGTGCGTCACCGGTTGCTGGAGCGGCTTCTACTGTCGGTCTCGCTCAGGGATCGGCTTTGGCTCGCTTTCCACTGCAAATCCCCATGAATCTGAAGTACGAGGGCACTTTAAACGGCCTCTTGGATCAACTTGCTCAAAAGACGGGTGTTTGGTGGAAGTTTACTGATGGGAAGGCTGTGTTTTTCCGTAGCGAGACGAAGACATTCTATCTGCCGTCAATTGCGCGGCCTTTCGCAGGGAAGTCCACAATTACGACGAATTCTTCGTCTGGCAATGGAGCTACGTCAGGTTCAAGTGGCGGAGCCGGAAGTGCGTCGAGCAGTACATCTGGCGCTGATATTTCGGCGACTTACGATGTGAACCTTTGGAAAGACATCGAGAGTACTGCAAAGGTGGTCGGCGGTGCTGCTCAAGTGGCGGTGAATGCGGCAGCTGGTTCGATCACCATCACGGGCTCTCCGGCCGATGTTCGTCACATGGAGGAATGGGTAAAAAGCATGACGGATCAGCTGTCTCAGCAGATTCAGATTGATATTGATATCTATACCGTTGCGGTTAATAAGCAGGAAAACTACAGCTGGAATCCGAACGTGATTTTCAAGTCAGCGACTGGAAATCTTGGATTCACCGTGGCTGGCATTACACCTCCGGCTGTGATTGGTTCTGTGACGCCATTCAGTATCGGTGCCAGCGTGATCAACTCATCGAACTACGCTGGGTCAACTGCTGCTTTCAATGCGTTATCAACTATTGGAAAGGTTACGCAAAAACTGCATCAGCAGGCAATCGCAATGAATGGTCAGCCTACGCCAATTCAGGACGCGGATCAGCAAAGCTATCTTGCCCAGAGCTCGACTAATCAAACTGCGAACGTTGGTTCAACAACGAGCCTGACGCCTGGAAGCTTTACAGTCGGTTTCACATCGATTTTTGTGCCGCGAATTGTTAACGGCAAGATCGTGTTGGGCATGACAATGACCAATAGTGTTTTGAAAAGTCTCAAGACAATCACAAGCGGAAGCGGGGCGAATCAGCAATCAATCCAGGTGCCCGATATCGGGACAACGACGATTCAGAACACCGTGACGTTGACGCCTGGAGATTCTTTGTTGCTGACTAGCTTGATGAAGGATACAGGCGCGAACCAGAACAACGGCATCCTGTCTCCGTTCTTCTACCTCTTCGGTGGTGGCTTCGACAGCGCAGCAGAAAACCGCATTGTGGCCATCGTTGTGACCGCTAAGGTCCTGTAAGGAGTAGAAGATGAATAAGAGCCTAAAAATCAAAATTGCAGCTGCGGCAATTGCTGCAATTGGAACGGTCGGCACGTATCTGTTTATCAACACAGAACCAACTCCGGCATTACAGGCGGAAGAGGTTGTAGGCATGGAACCACCAGCCAGTGTTGTTGGAGGTGAACCCGATGCTGAAGCAGTCGTTGAGACAAAGGATGCGGTTAAAGCTGATGTTGTCGAGTTTCAGCCAATAAAGCTCCCGGACACTCCTTCAGGTGTCCCGCTACGCTCGACAGAGACAACAAAGCCGGAGATGACGAAAGAACAGGTCAAGCCGGTTGTAAGCGCTTCTAGTGCCGATTGGCGTGGGCCAACGCTTGAAGACCTAGAGAAACTCCGGTCAGAAAATGCATTGTTGGAAGCCCAGCTGAAAAATGCCGAACTCAAGACAAAGATTGCGGCTCAAGGTGGGTCGCTTCCAGTAGCGCCGTCGAATGGTGAGAGCCAGCATTCACATTCGAGTGAGGGAGGCCGTGGGCCACGCGTACTTATGATTGCCGGTGGGGAAAACAATTACCGTGCGAGCGTTTTAATGCCCTCCGGGCTTAGCATCAACGCCGGTGTTGGAACGGTTCTTCCCGGTTATGGGGTGGTGAGTTCCGTTACCCCAAATGAGGTTGTTGTCGGCAAGGGTGACGCACGAAAAGCCTTTGTACTTCCGGGCGGTAACTGATCATGGAAATGACCATCGGAAAAACCCGCTGGTACATGGGAATGCATTGGAATGCCTTCGATACAGCCCCCAGCTTCAGCGAAATTCGGACAGAGGCAGATCACCTTGGCTCGAATCGCTATGCCTTACGGGTTAGCGAATTAGCGGTTCAAGCCGGGTTTTCAAATGGTCATGAACCTTTCGTGAAAGGAAAGTCCTATTCTTTAGCTGCAAGGTTGGCCAGCGCTGTTGCTGAACCGTGGTTCGGTGTCTTTGACCTGGGCGGTGGGCGGTTTTGGTATATCGCCGTACGAGACGGCTATTCGATCCTGCCAGATGGCGATGTCATCGGAAGCAGTGAAGAGATTGATCTGATCAGGGATTCACACTCCGGTTTCAACGATTGGAAAGTTGTAAAAGGGGACATTGCAACCCTTGAAGAACTTCTTTCCAACATCGTGGCAGACGAAAGTACCGGTGCCATCCAGCGTACCAAGCTGGTCCCGGTTAACTACATCACCACAGGAATCGGCGTTCAACTTCCGTGGAAACCGATTGCTGCAGGTTTAACAGCAACCCTGATCATCGGTGGCGGCCTCTATTGGCAGTCCCTGGAAAAAGAAAAGCAGGATAAGGTGGCGGCGCACGAGGCTCTTAAAGTTCAGGCGCAGGCAACTATTAATCGCGTCATGGCGCCGCTTGCCACCCCCCTCCCGAATGAGTGGCTAAAAGCTTGCCGTAACGAGCTTATGCATCAGCCGTTAGCGCAACATGCCTGGAAACTCTCGCAAGTTGGATGCGCGGCAAATGAAGCCCAGATGCTATGGAAGTTGACGCCAGGTGCAACTGTCAAAGATCGTCCAGCCGGGGTTCTTAATGCAGATGGATCGCAAATTGATCAGGTTGCTCCTCTGCAATTGCCTAGTCTACCGGCAACGATTAACCCCCCGGGGTCTCTGCACGATGACCTACTCAGCCTACGCTTTATAGCCCAAGCAACAGGGATGGATCTACAACTGGCTACAACAGCTGATCAGCAAGGAAGTGCGTTGCCGGGGCAGACCTTACCCAGTCTAGGTAAACCGGAGGCCCAACCGCTGCCTAAACAGGGGTTTGTGCTCATTAGCAAAACCGCCCCGTTCTCTATTGATTTTTCGTCGGTACCGGGGATGCGAATTACAAAGCTGACTAGCAGTCTGGCCGATGGCGATGGTTGGAAACTTGAAGGAACAGTCTATGGACGTTAAAGCATCTGCCGCTGTGGGCACCCAAAACAGAACAATCCAGCAAACACAGTTTGAATTGTTGCCTATCCGCCTTCTGGACAAGGTGGCGATTGATGAGCAATCGAAGACTGTCTACACCGATCTTCGAACATCAGGCAACCCGTACTTCATGTCGTGGATGAATAAAAACAAGCGCCGGGAACCCAATATCACTGTAGAAATTTGCGAGATTTCACAGGTTGCGCAGTTGCGCGAGAAAGGCATGGTGCAGAAAGCAATTGGCGGGGAAAAGAACGAGTATCTGGTTCGGAATTACGCTAAAGAGCTTATCTCCAATGCAAGCAAATATGGGGCATCAGATATTCATATCATGATGCGCGGTACTCATGCCGACATTCAATTCGAGATCCAGAGCAAGCTTTATCACTTTGTGACGCTTTATCACAATGAGGGTGGGGCGATTGCACGTGCGATCTTTCAGGGCATCGCTCAGACCAAAGCTGCGATGTATGAAGAGCTGGCGTATCAGAACGCCCAGATCAGCGGTAGTGAATTTCCTGCTGAGTGCAAATTGTCTTCGTGCCGAATTTTCAGAGGTCCAGCCTTTTCATTGTCCGGCGATGGTGGTGGCTTTATGACCATCCGTCTTCAATATGCTTCCGG
This sequence comes from uncultured Dechloromonas sp., assembly GCA_964498255.1. Classification (GTDB taxonomy): domain Bacteria; phylum Pseudomonadota; class Gammaproteobacteria; order Burkholderiales; family Rhodocyclaceae; genus Fluviibacter. The sequence goes on along the minus strand of CAZCGW010000002.1, from coordinate 61,365 downwards.
CCATCAAAAAGAACAAGGCTTGCCGCCGCTGGCTTACCCGGAGAAGCCAGCTGGGCGGTTTGTGCTGGAAGAAATGGGTTACTCGAAGGCGCAAGTCGCCAAAATCGAGAAACTCATGAATGCCCCTGCTGGAGTCGTTTTATTCTCCGGGCCGACTGGTTCCGGGAAAACATCGACTCTTTTCCAGATTTTGCAGCAGATGGCGCGAAGCCGCCCCTATAGCAGGCAGGTAGGCGTTGAAGACCCGGTTGAGAATCCCATGCCGTGGGCTGTGCAAATGGTCATTACGAACGCCAAAAACGATGAGGAGGTCGGTGTCGAATACGGAAACCTCGTTCGCGGCGCCCTGCGGATGGCTCCCAAGATCCTCTTCCTGGGTGAAATTCGTGGTGCCGGGGTTGCAATGTCGGTTATTGAAGCCGCGCTTACCGGGCACCAGGTCTGGTCAACCATTCACACCCCCGACCCCTTCCTGGCGATTGATCGCCTTGAGCTTATGGATCACGTACGCCTATCGCGTAAACGTTTCTGTGATCATACGATCATGCGTGGCTTAGTCGCGCAACGTCTTCTGCCAAAGCTGTGTGAGCACTGCCGGGTCAAGCTCTCTGACAATGAATCGATGTTGTCTGATAGATTGATAAGCGCACTTGACACGCACGGTTCCTTAAACGATGTTTACCTGATCAAAGAGGGTGGGTGCGAGCACTGCAACTGGACAGGAAGTACCAAGCGTTTTGCCATTGCCGAGGTCGTCGTTTGCGATGAACAGCTCATGCGCGACATCATTGAGTCGGGGACCGTAGTCGCTCGTAAAAATTACCGTGCGCGGACAGAATCTGACCTGCCAATGATCGATCAAGCGATCGGGATGGTTTTTAATGGGTTCGTCGATCCTAGATCGGTTGAAGAGGCTGTAGAACTTATTACAGCGAGGGATTGCTGATGCTCAAAATTGATCGTCGGCTTCTCGTGAAGTTCGTTCAGGTGAACCATCTATGGAGCGCTGTCAAAGAAACCGTTGTAGGACGGTTTCCTGACACGCTTCGCCTCTGGTCAATGAAGAGCGGAAAGCTCGACTGGAAAACACGGGAAGCCTTCTATCAGCATCTTTGCGATCAGGTTGGAAATGACATTGCCCTAGATACCGCGCTCCGTAATTTCCGGGCACGGATGGTACGGAGCAAAAAACACGCTCAAGCGCGGATTATCTTATTGATCATCCAGAAGCTCCAAAACGGTCGGAAGTTTTCAGAGAGCCTTGAGGGGCTGGTCGGCACGGATGAGCTGGCCATCATTTCATCAGGCGAGCTGGGTGGCAAGTTACCGTTCGCGCTTTCTCTGATTCTTGAACAGCGTGCCCGATCAACCCGGCTCAAACAGACGCTACGCCAAGGACTGAGTAGCACTATTGGGCACATGTTGATCACCTGTGGGGTGCTTTGGTACTTGTCCAGCGCAGTGATTCCCCAGTTGGAATCTGCCGTGCCAGCGGCAAATGCTCGAGGCCTTGTTCACGCGCTCTACGTTATCAGCGGCTTTGTTAACTCGCTCTGGGTGCTAAGTGTTCCACTGTTCCTATTCGGTGCAACTTTTCTGTTCCTGTGGTCACTTCCACGTTGGACAGGCCGCTATCGCTTGGTTGCTGAGCGGTATTTTCCTTATAGCTATTACCGCGATCTGGTTGGGTACCAGTGGCTCATGATCTTCACCACGTTGCTGACATCCGGTATTCCTGACGTATCTATCTTGCAGATGCAGTCAAAGGGAGCCAGCCCTTACCTGAGGGAGCGTCTTTCCCTTTTTTTCCATCGGTTGCGTAGCGGCGGTATGAGTCTTGCTGAAGCCCTGGTGACACCCATTGGTCAAGGCAAGACGGTTATGGATTTCCCGTCACCCGAAATCAACGAGTCGATTATCGCCCTTTATGGCTTTGCGAATTTTCCCGAAAAAATTGCGAAGTTGGTTGCGGCATGGGCGGAACAGATTGAGAAACGAACTCTCAATCTCGCCAAATCGATTTCTATTTTTTTTGAATTTGCAATGATGTTAGGCATGGCCTTGCTGATCCTAGCAGTTCAGGATTTGGCAAATCAGGTCGGCACCATTGCGAAATAGCAGCACTTGAACTTGAAAGCAATTTAATCAGTAGTTAATTACTTAGGAGAATTAAAAATGCGTGACTTAATCGGTGGGCTTTTTGCAGCATTGGTAACGATCATTGGGATTGTCGCGCTGATCGCGTTGTACAACAATGTGACCAGCAGTAACAAATCCAGTCAGGCACTGACAGATCTGACATCGATGGTGGGTTCTGTTCAGGCAACTTATATTAGCCATCCGTCATACTCAGGCTTGTCGTCAACGGTTGTTATCAACGGTAAATTGGCCCCAGCAACTATGATTTCGGGGAGCCAATTAGTGAATCCCTGGGGGGGGGTCGTTACAGTCGCGGCGAACAGTGCCAATAGCAGCTTTTTCGATACGACTGAGCCGTCCGTGCCGAGCGACGCATGCGTCAAAATGGCTACGTCAATTATGAACCTCGGAGGCCTCTCGATTAACGGTACAAGCGTCACTTTGCCAGCGGATCCTAGTGTTGTTACCACCAGTTGTATAGGTGGTTCGAATACGCTTGTTTTCACTTTCGGCCATTAATCCGGTTTTAATTGGTCGGTTATGAGCAATTCGTTAATAGGATTAGGGTTTTCGGATATGTACCTGGTCGAAAACCCTGCCGAGTGCTGTTTCAAGGAAAGAAGTGAGTCACTGCGCTTGATCGAGTTTGATCAAGGGTTACATGGCGAGCTTGTTACCTTTTACCGCTATCTGGCCGACAAAAGCAGTCCTGATCATCAAGCCAGTATTACTGTCCTTTGGCCTGTATCGGAGTCGTCTACACGACAGTCGCAAATGCGATTGCGTGTCACGAATCTTGTAGGGGCCAATGGTCATACAGTGTTCTATATCCGCCGTTATCGCCAGGGCGTATCAGGGCTTTCCGAACTGGGTGTGCCTAAAGCGATCATTGATCGCCTCATGAGCGGCCAGCTGACGGAAGGTCTGTTGATCCTCGCTGGCAAAGCAGGTTCAGGCAAAACGACGTTAGCCAATAGCCTCATTGCCTCTCGGCTGGAAAAATGGGGCGGTGTTTGTGTGACAGCGGAAAACCCGGTTGAAATGGAAATCTCAGGCCGACATGGTGCAGGTTTGTGTTTCCCTCACGAAGTCGGCAATGATCATGAGATGGCCACGATGGTGGTTAATTTCATGCGGACTTCGCCAAATATCATCTTCTTAGGCGAAATCCGAGATGCAGTTGTTGCGCGAGAGGCCGTCTTAGCGGCTTTGTCGGGGCATCTTGTCATTACCACGTTCCATGGACCTTCTATTGTCGGGGCCTTATCCCGGTTTTCAGGGTTTATCGGCGATCATAGCTTACTGGCCGATGCGTTATCTGCGGTGGCGTTTTTGGAGTTGTGCGAGCACAAGGATCAGACATCCTTGTTCCCGCTACGACACAAATCTACTCAGCCCGTCGATGAATCAGTACGTAGTTCTTCGGGGAAAAAGCTCACCATCGATCTTCTTTGGTTTTTGGGGGAAGAGGGTGTCGCATTGTCTTCAATGATTCGCTCCAACAATCTTTCGATGCTTTCTTCTGAGTTAACTCGCCAGCGTAATCAGATGCTGCAAAGTAGGTTCTAAGACTATGGGATTCCTGGCACCTTTGATCATTTCGGTTGTCATGTTGGGCTTTGCGGCTTTGTTTGCCCAGGAGTCCCGAGTAGCCGCCATTGATACCGCGCAAGCTCAAGTGCAGAGCTCGGGTCATGCGTTTCTCGCTTATCGAAATGCTGTGATGACCTATCAGCAGAATAATCCGACATTTACTGGTGTTGTTCCTACGGCTGCTATTACAGCCTATGGCGGGCCGCTTTCAAGTGCCTTTTTGGCGCAGGTAAGTAATGTTGTGGTTTCGACTGGAGTACGTAACGGGCGAGTCGTGATTTGTTATGGGCCGTTTTCTCTGAGCGTGGCCGAGCAAGCTGCGCTGGCCAGCAGCAATGATGCGTCTTTTGGTGTGTCTAATGGTACGACTTGGACGAGCGCTGCAGTGGGTGCGCCTACCGCAGCCTTACCTTTGATTACCAACATTCCCAGCGGGAACGTTGTCTCGGTAATTCAGATGGATATCTGAGCATGCCTAATAATCTTTACTATATGGAATGACGTAAATGAGAGACCTATTAGGCGCACTCTTGGCCGGGATGCTCACGATCACCGCGGCTGTGCTCTTCATGAACTATCAGGGGCAAAGCAATCTAAATCAACAAGTAGCCGCCACAGCTGGTCAAGCTGCGCAGTTCAATACGGCTGTTCAGTCTTACATTACGCAATATTCCAGCAATGTTGCGGCTATTGCCACGCCAACGACGCCTGTGACGATCACTGTGCCGATGCTGCAAGCTCCGACGGTAAATCTGCTTCCGAGTAGCTTCAGTAGCACAAACGCATTTGGTCAGACATGGCAAGCTCAGGTTTTAGAACCGACGCCGGGTAATCTACAAGCCCTAGCACTTGGAGTGGGGGGCACGGCACTTACAGATCAGGTGGCTTCGCGGGTTGCGGCTCTAATTGGTGCCGCTGGTGGTTTCATACCAAAGAATGATTCTGGGACATGGCCAACTGGTTCGGCAACTGCCCAGGGCGCTTACGCGGGATGGAGTGTGCCGACAACCGGGTATACAGGTGTTGCTGGTGGGAACATTGCCTCACTACTGACGTTTAGCAATGGTCAATTCGTGAGTAATTATTTGTACCGGAATAATGTCGGGCAGGTTAGTCTGAATACGATGAACACGCCCCTTGTTATGGCTTCTGTGCAAACGGCTGGCGCCGCGTGCTCGAATATTGGTGCTATTGCACAGGATGGCACGGGGAAGCCCCTTGCTTGCCAGGGAAACGTTTGGAAAGGGTCCGGTGAAACATCGGGTGTTTATAGCTTCTTTAATATGGCTACTTGCCCTTCGGGTTGGGTTTCTGCTGATGGGACAAATGGAACTATTGATTTAAGAGGGATGTTTGTTCGTGGGTTAGATAATGGGCGGGGCCTTGATTCTGGGCGAGCTCTTGGCTCAACTCAAACTAGCCAAAATCTAGCGCATACTCACAACGTTAGAGATCCTGGGCATAGCCACTTATTCTATAAGTTTGGCGCCTCATTCCCTGATGGTGGAGGTTATGTGCAGTACGCCGCAGAGTCTTATAACAATCCGTTCAATACCGCTTCTTCTACCACTGGTATTACCATCGACTCTTCTGGCGGTTCTGAATCTCGCCCTGTGAACGTTGCACTTCTAGCTTGTATGAAGCAATGAGGTTCGTAACAACCCTTTGGGTTTTTTTGGGGCTTCTCATCGCTATACCTGCGCAAGCGCAGAGCGTGGATGGTTTAGTGCGTTGCCTAAAAAGTGAACCGAGGTTCAGAGGCAATAATTGTGATGCGACAGTTGCCAGGTATTGGGCGGTCGAGCCTTTGATTACCAAGGTCGCAAAACAACAAGGGCTGGAACCGGCGCTGCTCAAAGCGCTTGTGGCCGTGGAATCTGCTTATAACCCGTCTGCAGTGAGTCGTGCCGGTGCTAGAGGGCTGACTCAGGTTATCCCGAGCACAGCCGTGTCCTTAGGCCAGCATCCGGACAATCTTTTTGATTCTCATCAGAGCCTGGTAACAGGTGCGTACTACCTGGCAAACCAGTGGTACACGTTCAAAAGCTGGCCCTTGGCCATAGCTGCCTATAACGCTGGACCTGGTGCAGTTAAGAAATGGCAGGGAATTCCACCGTATGCGGAAACCCAGGCTTACGTGTACAACGTTCTGTATCTGTACGGACTTTTCCGGTCGGTAGGTGGTTAGAGCTGTTATTCGGAATGTTGTTACAATCGCTTCCAAATATTCAATAACTCGAAAGCCGATTGGATGAGCGAAAAAACCACAGATAGTCTTCAGAACCCACTTCTTCCGGTTCTGATTAATCGATTAAGTCAGGACGGGCAGATCACGCCGAGATTCGTTGGTAAATACAGCAATATAAGTGAATTGCCCAGGCAAAGTTACCCACCTATTTACTGGTGGTTGAATGTGTCAATTAAAAAGCCCGTTCTATCCGTGAACACACCATTGTTGCTTGATATCTGTAAGAGTGAGTGCGCCAAATCGGATATATTTTTTGATGAAACCGTAGCCGATGTTGCTTCGCATGCCATAGAGATTTTGCATGCTGTCAGCTCTAGAAGCTTAGAGGAAAGTTGGCCAAGTTATCAGGCAGAGCTTAATGCATCGGAAAAGAAAAGCTGGATGACTCGGGTCAGGGGTATTTTTAAATGATGCCTCGCCTAATATCGGGCCTCTGGCTGTTGGTGCCCATTTTATTGACAGGCTGTACAGAAAAGCCTGTACCACATGCCCTTGTGGGTGAATGGGTGTGCGATCTGTCTACGACCCTTACATTTTCACTAGACGAGATCAACTATGCATCAAGTGGTGAATTTGTGGTGCAGCAATACGATGGACAGAAAGAGTTCAAAGGTAAATTTTATGTCGATGGCGATAAGATTTCTTATGGCTTTTTCGTGCCAGCGGCTGTCATTAAAAGTTTGCCAACAACCTTCAGCGAAGTGTCAGATAGAAATATGAGATTCGAATTTCATAATTCTAAGGATCTTGATCCAAAAACAGGGATCTGTCGCCGTAAGAATTAATCAAAGATGATTAGCTACCACTGCAATACGAAAAGGGCCCATGTTGGGCCCTTCGTTGTTAACGTGGTGCAGATTGATTGGTTCTTTGGAGAGGTGGATGCGAGAGATCGTATTGGTGCGTTCCCCAAGCTGTTAGCACGATCAGAATTCCGACTGTGACCAACGAAGCTTTAGTGATTACGTTTTCCAGTGCGCCCCGCAACGAGTCTTTGACGGTCTTCACAAAGTCGAGATGCACCGTCGGTTTTTCGAGCTTTGCGAGCGCAGAGCTCGTTGTTTCATCCAGCCTATTCGATAATTCACGCATCATCGTGGAAACATCCGGGGCTTTAGGTGCCCTGGCATAGAAAAACGCCACGATCGTGACGAATGGGGCTGAAGAGCTGTCTTCAACTGGCCATCCAGCCCCTGACATGGCATCTAGGAGGCTTTGGATCTCCAGATTTTCCTCTTCACTTAGGTGGCGTCCACCCAACGCTGTTTCAAAGATCTTGGTTGCGTTCGGGTACTTCATTCGTCTTCCTCGTCTTGGCCATTCTGGAGTCCAGCAACGTGGTCAACGACCTCAAGTGCTTTATTGGTTCGCTCAAGCCACTGCTTAAGAGCGAGTTGATAGCCTAAAGTCAAAGGTTCGCCATCAATTCCGTTGTTCAATGCCTCGTGGAATGGTCGCCGAGCAATTTTGACAGTAAGAACGTCGTTAAGTTCGGGGATTTCGGTCTCAATCCAACGTTCGCCGACCACGAGGCCATATAGATCATCTTGCTCCCAGAGCAAAAACTTATCGGCACTTCCAAAAAATAGGTTTTTTACGATCAGCCCATGTTTATAACGGCTGGGCATACGTTTTACCCGGTAGTTGAGAGCACGCAAGCTTTCTTGGGTACGGCTGAGTAACCAGATGGGGACCGCGTTTGCTTCCCGAAGAACCTCCTTTACGATCCCAATAGATCCATCGAATGCTGTGGTGCCGATCTGTGCTGGCATATTCACGATACACACGACCTCGTTTTTCTGTCCAAGGGCAGTGAGACGGGAGATGATCTCAGCAAATTCGATCCATCCGGTTTCAGTAGCCAGGTCAATGAGGCCCGTGGCAACGATTCCGACACTCGGATCTGCTCGTAGACCGCCTTCGCCGCATACGTCAGGGTTGCTGCGGTCTGCGTCATAAATTGCCAGTTTGGGCCGCTCGGCAGCTGGTTTGGTTACGAAGTAATGGGTTAGGGCTCGGGCAACCATCGATTTTCCGACCCCGCCTTTGTCGCCGTCGATGATGTAGGTAGTTAGTGCCATTTGATTTCCTTTCTTGGTGGTAAGAGGGTGCTACTTTGATTAATCGCCTTCGCCGATGAATTTGCGGCGATCAGGTTTTGGTTCCAGGCTTTTCCTTAATTGGTAATCCTCGTCAGATTCACCTGGTATCCGGTCAGACTCATCGACTGTGGTACCCGTGGAGACCGGGGAGGGCTGAACCTTCTGAAGCGGCCGGGTCGGTTCGGCGGGTTTTCGGATTGCCTGGTCGATGGCTTTTTCACTCTTGAGTACAGGGGTGCCAATTGGCACCGTTTTATCTCGGTTTGGCACCGAGACGTCAATCTCCGTCTTTTTTCGTTCGCGGATTATTCGTTGTCGAATTGCTTCTAGTGCCGCATGAATATCCTTTTTAGGGAGGGTTGGCATTGCATTAACCAAGCACTCCAAAACAGCGGCTTGACTTACTCCTTCGGACAGCATTGCTGTAATTGCTGGCTCATGAATGCGGACGCGAGCTCTTGCCAGTTCTCTAGTTGTCGTAGCGTTTTTTGCAGCCTTTACGGCTGCCAACATCTTCGCGATAGCTTTGTCACTCTTTTCCCAGTCCTGATTGCTCTGCGCCGGTAATTCATCAGGCATGTTTTCTTCCTGAGATCTCATTAGTGGCCCCCATAAGTTGTACATGCCTCTACTGGGAGCCGGTGTCCGGCCACTAACTCCATTGGAGAAAAGTTAATTGCAACAAGCGAAGCGCGGCGCAATGGTCCACCACTTACACGTACTGGAGTACGGAAAGTGTCGGGTGTCGGGCGGAGCCTGACCAAGGTGTTTGTCAGAGATTAAGTAGATTTTGTAGCGAAGCGTACAAAAGCGTACGTAAATGTCTGACAAACACATACCTTGTACGAAATGCTTTCGTCTTTTAATCCGTTCGGTTTTCTGAAAGCTGTGTGCGGTTAGCTTTAACTGTTGTACGGTTCCAGTGCGGTTTTCCAAAACTTGTGTATGGACGCCGTGCGAAACCCGGAAAGGATTGTTCGCATGACTGCACCGGACAGGGCAGACCAGTACTTAAAATGAACACTCCAAATAAAACCAAAAGAATGACCGTACGCTTTACGTGCGATCAATGGGAAAAGGTTAGGCACGAGGCTGAAAAGGCTAATCACTCACCAAGCGAATTTGTGCGCAGGTCGGTATTGGGTCAGCAGATTGTCGCGGTCTCTGATCAAGAGACGGCGAATGAGCTTCGCCGGATAGGCCGGATGCTCAAGGGTCTATACCCAAAGGATGCGCACTGGCCAGCTTTGGAACAGTCAAAATATTGGGCAACGATGAATAAGCTTTTTACGACAGCAGACAAACTTGCCAAAAAGCGCACAAAAGTGGTGCGCAGTGATGAAGGAGGCGAATGATGCTGGCCAAGGTCATTAATATTAAAAAGACGGGGCCGGTATCTTCAAAATTGCTTCTTGCCTACCTTGGTCGGGATCAACCGGACCAGGCTGATGAGCTGGCTCAGTTTGGGCCGCCCCAAATGGGCGTGATCAATGATGACGGGCTAATCAATAGCCAAGAGGACCGTGAAACAATGGCCGAGTATTGGGACTCGTTAACCCAATGCAGTGGAATCAAGTCAAATCCTCTCTATCACGTGTCTATTAATTGGCAGGAGGGGGAGCATCCAACCGCGAAACAGGCTGAAAAGGCTTGTCTTCATGTGATGAAATCGCTGGGTTTCGATGAATGCACAGCTGTATGGGCTTTGCATCAGGATACGGATAACGACCACGTTCACCTGGTTGTAAACCGAGTTAGGCCTGATGTACCTCACAAAGTGATTCCTGTGCCAGGTTGGGATTTTTTAACCCTTGATAAGGCCATGCGGGAAATTGAGTTAGAGCAGGGCTGGACTCATAGTAACGGGCCCTGGATTGCTATAGACGTTGACGGCAAAACCGAAATCATCCGTATGAGTAGGTCAGAGCGCCGCGAGCGTGGACTCTTGCAAGAGGCGGATGCGGTCAAATTGACTCAGGCGGCTCTACGCTCAGAGATTAATACAACGGAAGAATCCTTCCAGCGATGGGTCTCCAAAGATCCGGCTCAGGCACTCAAAGGCATTTTGACTGATGCACCATCATGGCAAAGGGTTCATGAGGCTATGGCTGAGTATGGCCTCCAGATAGTGCCCAAAGGCAGCGGTATGGTTGTTACTACTACATTGGCCGATGGCCAGGTAATGGCTGCAAAGGCTTCTCAATTAGGTCGATTCGCCACTAAATCAAACCTTGAGAAGACGTTGGGTCCGTATGCTCTGCCAGATGTAACAACGAAAGTTCGCCAAGGCCGCTATGAGGAAAGCCTAAAACCACAGAAGGGGCCTGTTTCTGATGAACAGCGCCTTCTCCGAAGGAAGGAACGCGCTGATGCTCGCGAAATGCTTCTCCAGCGCTATAAGGTAGGTCAGATTGCGATCAAAGAAGAGCGCAAAGGGCTTCGATTGGGTCTTAAAGCCAAGCACTTCGAAGAAAGGGCCGCTTTAACGGTTCGAAACAAGACTCAGCGGCTGGCTGTTCGGGCTAACGCAAAAGCAAAAGGGGCGAATATAGGAATTTCTTTGAGCCTTTGGGCGTTTGAGGCGGCAAAAGAGCGTGAAGCGATGCAGCAACGGCACGCGAAAGAGCGCGAAGCTCTCAATCCTCAAATCAAGCGAACAGAAGTTTTCCGGGACTGGCTTGAAAAGCAGGCACACCAAGGCGACGAAGCTGCGCAAGCGGCTTTGAGAGGCATCAAGTATCGCGAACAGCGCGAAAAGAAAAAGAAGCAGGCTGGCATCGAGGGAGCGGAAGTTGAAGATCGGCTCCACAAAATGACCTTGGCCGGTCTATCGGCTGAAATCGACTCCAAACGTCAGCGCGTTATTTATAAGACGGCGGCTGGTGTCAAAACATTCACTGACACCGGTCCTCGGATCGAAATGCACGATAAGACTTCTAATAGTCTAGAGGCTGCGTTGCGCCTAGCAGCTCAAAAGTACGGTGGTCGCGTTGAGTTAACTGGCAGCCGGGACTTCAGGGTGAAGGCGGCTGAAATGGCAAGTCGTCTGGGTATCAAGGTGGTGAATCCCGACCTACAAGGGTTAGGCCAGCCAAAAGACCGATTCGCAACTAACAGGAAGGATCGAGGACCGTCACGATGAGTTTTCGCCAGAACAGAGATTTTCGCGTGCGCGAAAACTTAGGCAGCGACGCTTCGTTTTAACAGGCCGGACAGCCGCTCCCAGTAGTGATATCTATTATTACTGGAGCAGCTAATGACCTCTGCCGACCAAACCAGGGAACGCCAGATCACGGCGTTGAAGCGTAGCCTTGGCGACGACATTCTTGGCTATCTCAACGATCCTAAAATTGTCGAAATCATGCTCAACCCGGACGGCACGCTCTGGGTCGATGAGCTTGGCGGTGAGATGCGCCATGTGGGAGATTTAAGCCCAATTCGCAGTCGAACCATCGTGGATACGGTGGCCGCAATGCTTGAAACCGTTATTACGGAAGAGCGCCCGATTCTTGAATGTGAATTGCCGATCGACGGGAGCCGCTTTGAGGCGTTGATTCCCCCGCTGGTCGGGCAAACAACTTTCGCTCTGCGCAAGAAGGCCTTGCTTGTCTTTACGCTGGAGGATTACGTGGCCAAGGGCATCATGACGCCTAAGCAAAAGGAAGTCATAGAAAATGCAATCGCAGAGCGGATGAATATTTTGGTTGTGGGTGGGACAGGAACAGGCAAAACCACGCTGGCTAACGCCATCATTGACTCCATATCAAAGATTGATCCGTGGCATCGTATTGTCGTTATCGAAGATACCCGCGAACTTCAGGTGAATGCAAAAAACGTGGTTTTTCTGAGAACTTCAGATAATACGGACATGACACGTCTACTTCGGGCAACGATGCGTTTGCGCCCTGATCGAATTATCGTTGGCGAGGTCCGCGATGGTGCAGCTCTGGCCTTGTTAAAGGCCTGGAATACAGGCCATCCCGGAGGCATTGGAACGGTTCACGCCAATAACAGCGAAGCGGGCCTGATCCGGATTGAGCAATTAATCCAGGAAGTCGTGACACAACCCCAGCATAAATTGATTGCAGAGGCAGTGAACGTTGTTGTCTCGATCGAACGAACCGCAACAAGCCGCCAAGTTAAAGAGGTGATGCTCGTCAAAGGCTGGTCAGAAGAAGCAGGTTACGAGGTAGAGCACCTTGTCTAGATTGTCCGTGGAAATTGGTGGGCACCCTTCGCAGCCGATTCCGGCTGGGTGTGCATATGTTGGAACCGTCAGCTATGACGGTGGCGTTAGTGGCATGTTGATCCGGATTGAAGCCACGGGCGTGTATGTCCAGTTGTCTGGATCTAGTTTTTCTTGGCTCGATCAGGGAGACGTTGGCAAAGCTCTCCAAAAGTTCAATGCGCCGGATATTGAAGCCGTTGAGTGGTTTGAAAAGGATGATGGGTTAGATGCTCTAGGCATCGGTTTTTAGTAAGGAAATGATGGGTTATGTCTGAAGAAAATAAGAAACACATGCAATTAGAAGCAATCCTGGCCAAGCTGCTGGCAGATCATCCCAGTACTGGTATTGGTGTGCTATTTGATGTTCGTGATGGTAAGGCTTCTCTTTTTGAGGTGGAGGCGTTATCTCACCCGTCGGTTGGTCTTGCTGTGGAAAACGGAAAGTTGACAGCGTTGGGGCAGGAGGTTGCCGATCTTGCCGAGAAAAAGATTCAGAAGGCCATCGGTGGCCAGCAGAAGTCATTGCTGAGCCGAAACATCGATCAGGACCTCACGAACCGTGATCAAGAGCAGAAGCACAAGCACGATATTCAGAAAAATATTGAATCCGTCATGAAGGTTTCTGAACGACAGCTCACGGGTGGCGATCGACAAAACATAAAGACACCCGCCAGATCGCTCGGATCTTCTCCGCGTGCAAAGCGAAGCGGCCCAGAGATTGGTTAAATTACATCGAAGAAAGACAGCATGCTTCTAAATTACATACGGTTCGGCATATTTAGCTTGCCCTTCCCCTTTGCAATGCGAAAGCGGAACAACTTACACCCTGCAGCTCCAGCCCAAGGCCCGGAAATCCGTGAGCTTGTTGTATTCCCTGACCCACAGTCGGAGTGAGGGAAGATGGGAGCAAAACAGCTGTACAACATTCCCAAGGAAGATAAGGACATCACCCAGTTCATTTGGAGTGGCTTTGGGCTTTTCTTCATTATCGTTCTGATCAGCTGTTGGGCCGCAACCCAATATGTGGCGAACGCTTTTCATAATGCCCCGATTCTTGGGGCTCCGATGGTTGCGCCTGGCGTATATGCGCCATTTGACGTGTTCATCTGGTCATGGAAGCTTGGCAATCCATCGTACGGCCCTAGGGTTGCAGCGGTAATAACAAACGCACACCTTATTCTGGCAGTTGGGGGGTTGTTGTCGTTGATCATGCCCGTGATCTTTGCTTACCGTCGAACGAGAAGATCAAGATCCCAAAGCAACGATCTGCATGGCTCGGCACATTGGGCCACCCCAAAGGAGGTTGCGGCTGCTGGCGTGCTGGCAGATGAAAAGAACAAGGGCGGGGTGCTTTTTGGAGCCTGGAGCGATTCGAAAGGCCAAACACAATATCTCCGCCATAAAGGGCCAGAGCACATGATGGTATTTGCGCCGACTCGATCAGGTAAGGGCGTCGGTATCGTCATTCCCACACTTTTAGGTTGGGATCAGTCCGTTCTTGTTCACGATATTAAGGGGGAAAACTGGGCATTGACCAGTGGTTTCCGTCAAAAGGTTTTGGGTCAACGAACCATTAAATTCGATCCGACTTCTCTTGATAGTGCTCGGTTCAATCCTCTGGATGAAATCCGAATGGACGGCAACCTGGTTAAGGACGTTCAAAACATCTCAACCATGATTGTTGATCCGGATGGGAAAGGCTTAAACGACCACTGGGCTAAAACCGGCTTTGACTTGATGACAGGTGTACTGCTCTTCGTTCTATTGCATTTCGAGAAAGGTTCGCCTAACCGCTGTCTCCAACAAGTTCAGGCCATATTGTCAGATGGTGGCGCTGTCCGAAAAATCGCCGAAGAGACTATTGCGCAGCAGGCCGAGAAAGAAGCGCCAGAGGGGTCAGCGATTATCATGACCTATATTCGCGATATCGCTTTGGCCAATGCCAATTCAACCGCCTACGATGAACATGCAAAAGTGGGGTGGGCCGCAGTGGCCCAGGCTACACAATCCTATTTGAATAAATCGGCCAATGAAGCCTCAGGCGTGCTTTCAACGGCCTTGTCCTTCTTGTCTCTGTATCGGGACCCGATTGTTGCTGATAATACGCGTGTGTCAGACTTTTCGCTTGAAAGTTTGATGGGTGGCGTGGACATCGACGGCAATCCTGTTAGCCAGAAAACATCCTTGTACCTTGTGGTTCCTCCGTCGGACAAAGATCGATTGAAACCCTTGTTGCGTTTGGTGATCAATCAAGTTGTACGCCGCCTGACTGAAGGCATGGATTTCAATGCAGATGGGTCAGGTAAGAGCCGATTCCCACATAAGCTCCTGCTGCTCATTGATGAGTTCCCTAGTCTTGGCAAATTGGACATCTTTCAGGAGGCCTTAGCTTTTATCGCTGGTTATGGGCTTAAAGCGCTATTGATTGTTCAGGATCTGTCACAACTGAACGCGGCCTACGGGCGCGATGAGTCAATTGTTTCAAACTGCCACATCCGAATAGCTTATGCGCCAAACAAGATTGAAACAGCGGAGGTTCTATCGAAAATGGCGGGGCAGGCTACCGTTAGCCATATCCAACGGCAATATTCGGGCAACCGGATTTCTCCGATGCTGAATCACGTCAACACAAACGAGCAGATTGTCCAACGCGCATTACTTACAGCCGATGAGTGCTTGAGATTGCCAGCCGACGATGAGCTAGTTTTTGTTGCTGGCCATTCGCCAATTTATTGCCAGAAAATCAAGTATTACCTAGATGCTTCATTGGCGGAACGAATCAAACTCGGTGCTGCAACGTCTACTGGGCGCCTTGTCCAATAATGAGACATAAACCTAAGTGGGGTTATTTGTTAGTCCCCATTTTTTTGCTGTTTGGACTTTGGTTTTCTGTCCAGTATCTGTTGTACGTGGGGTATAGGATTAACTATACGCGTTCAATGCCGATTGGATTTTATAAGTTGGAGTATCCAGTAACGAAGATTC
The DNA here is from genome assembly GCA_964498255.1 of uncultured Dechloromonas sp. Classification (GTDB taxonomy): domain Bacteria; phylum Pseudomonadota; class Gammaproteobacteria; order Burkholderiales; family Rhodocyclaceae; genus Fluviibacter. The sequence continues at coordinate 46,070 of CAZCGW010000002.1, read as the reverse complement.
AACCGGGCGCCGTTGTGGAGTTTTGTCCGCCCGACTGGGTAAACCCAGGCAGATTCCCCTTCTACGCTAGGGGGCGTTGTAACGGTGGAGGAGAGCCCATGCTCAAGGAAGTCGTTGCGGTTGGCGGTGATGTTGTTGAAATCACCAACGCTGGCGTATTTATCAATGACTTTTTCCTGCGCGGTAGCACTCCCTTGGACAAACCCGATTTGCCGCGCCTACGGGGCCGCATTGAGATCAAAGATAATGAAATATGGGTCTTTGGACCCGGTGCCACGCCGGAGTTGGCCCAGTACAGCTTCGACTCTCGGTATTTTGGGTCTATCTCAGTGGAAAGCGTAACGGGGGTACAGGCTGAAAGTCGGGATTTTCGCGTGCGCGAAAATCTTATTCTTAGCGATCGAGCCCGTTCGATCTTTTCTTGGTGGCGATCTTTTTGGGGGGCATGACCTCATTTGCCTTTGGGGTAAGCTCTGCTCCGCTGCGCTCAGATAATGGCGCAGTTACGTAAGAATAACCGCGACGCTCATCAAAGCGGCGATATTCTTCTGCAACGATTGGATCGTTAAGGTTGCTTTCAAGCTGATTCGATTCATGGCGGCCATCCAAACCCTTGATTGACGAGAGGCTAATCTTTTGGGGGTTTTGCTCTAATCTTTGGCCCTTAAATCTGAGCAGGTAGTCGTCCAAGATACCGCAACCAGGCTTTTCGATTTCTCGGCTTAAAGTTTGGAGGTAATCTAGCTTTTCGGTTTTGGCCCAATCGATTGAAAAGCCTGCACGATGAGACAGTTCAATGTGAACCAGCAACATTGTGCGGCCATTGCCGTCTAAGAATGGGTGTCCATAAGCGAATAAGCCCATGATCTCGCCGGGCTTGCGATTCATGGTGTCGTGCTCTTGCCCAAGCCGCAAACCTTGTTCCACTGCTAACCGTGAAGATGATGGGTGTGCAAAATGTGTTTCACCCTTTTTCACGCCACTTTCTGGCGACGTAGCTGCACGGTCTTTCCCCGCCCATGGGTAAAACTCGGAAAACAGAATTCGGTGGGTTTCTAAAAAATCATCGTAGGTCAGCACGTCCTTCGTTTGTAGCTGACGTTGAGCAACGGGAGCATTCCGAAGGAATACTTCGTGCTCGATTTGCTTGATGATTCTGAAGTCTTTTTCTTGAAAGCGATTCCGCAAATAGCCTTGCGCTTCGAAATCCTTAAAAGGGTCAAACACGAAGCTTTTCTCTTAGGTAACTGATGTGCATGGGAACAACGTCAGAAGTGGCGACAACGCCAGCACGCTCCAAGGCGATCAACAGCTGCTCAACTTCATCCATGCGAACATCATCATCGGAGAGACGAGTAATTGTTTCGGCGAGACGATCCGTTGGGGTCTTTATGTAGGAAACACGATGAGCGGCAGCCAGTGACAGGATGTGATTGCGCAGCCCAGATACGGGTCGCTTGAGTGTAGAGCGTTGCATATCCTTAGGCATGGAATTTCTCCATAAAAACCGTCACATATGTATTTTCCTCTTTGTTATGAGTGTTGGCAAGGTCTTTATAGACAAGATTAACCTAACCGGACACCCGCTCCCAGTAGAGGTAAGCCCCGAAATTTCTTCGGTGTGTTTACTTTGAATATGGAGCAAACAATGAAATTTTCACTTCTTCTTAAGGACAAGGTTACGCGTAACGCAGCCGCTGCCAACATCCTGCTGATCGGTGCTGCTGCGAATGCCAGCACGACGAGCTCCCTGCCGTGGGACGGCCCCCTAACAACGCTTCAAAACAGCCTTACAGGTCCTGTTGCAACGGCAATCAGCGTTATTGCTTTCTTGGCTGCTGGTGCCGCACTTGTTTTTGGTGAGGAACTGGGTGGCATCGCTAAAAAAGCGCTCTATGTGGTCCTTGGTGTTTCCTTCATGGTGATGGGTAACAAGTTCCTGTCTGCCTTGGGTTTGACTGGCTCATTGATTTTTTAAATGGGCCGTCTGAACGGAAAGGGGCCCGAGACAAGCCGTGTCAATCCGGAGAAGGATAGCTTGGATTTTATCCAGAAGTTATTGAAGTTGGGGTTTACCCCGGATGAAATTATTGACGCGCTGAGTCGGGCTGTACAGATACTTCTTAAGAGAGGGTGATAACCATGGCGGAATCTGAACAAATGCCGTTAACGCCTATCCATGAATCGCTTAATCGCCCGATATTGCTTTTGGGCGGTGAGCGTCAATTGGTTTTGATGCTCATGGTAATTGCTGGCGTATTCATCATTTCGTTGGCAAATATTTGGTGTGCGGTGCTTGGAATATTCCTTTGGCTGGTAGGACAGTGGGCGCTGAGCAAGGCTGCTACGTACGATCCGCAGCTCTCAAAAACGGGGCCGCGTTCATTGCGTTATAGAGCGTACTACCCGCCCAGTGCAACACCATTTGCCGTTAATAGAGAGGTCCAATAATGCTCCCTAAATACAGTCTTTCAGAATATCGGAGCAATATTGCTGGATATCCGGATCTTCTACCATGGGCGGCGCTAGTCGATAACGGTGTAGTGCTTACCAAGAGCGGTGGTTTGATGGCCGGATGGGAATATCGTGGCCCGGATCTTGATTCAGCAACTGCGCAGGAGCTAGCGGTTGATGCTGCGCGGATTAATAGCGCACTGAAGCTGGGTGATGGTTGGGTTATACATTGCGACGCGTTGCGCTCTAAGGCCCCTGGATACGCAGTGGAGGGGGCGTTTCCAGATAGAACGACCCGCTTGATTGATGATTTGCGCCGTCAGTCATATACAGGAAGCAAAGCCGGTTATGGAACGCGCTATATCTTGACGGTCTCCTGGTGGCCAATGCCTGATGCTGCCAATAAAACTGCAGCACTCTTTATTGACGGGCGCGAAGCTGGAACCGCACAGCGCAATCTCGATCAATTCAATGAACAGGTGGATCAAATCGAAGGGCGCTTAAAGGATCTGCTATACATTCGCCGCCTGATCGATACTGTTGACGAACGAACTGGTGCCACTACGAGCGAACTCCTTGGTCATCTGGAGCAATGCGCCAGCTTTTCAGAGATCTACAACCCAATTGTGATGCCAGAGATCCCGATGTATCTGGATGCGGTTTTGGGGAATCATGGGCTTACAACAGGTTTTGTGCCAAGAGTAGGGCGGCGTAGCGTCGCTGCCGTTGCAATAACGGGTTTTCCGGCTGCCTCAGCGCCGGGGATTCTGGACTTTCTGTCCCGGTTGCCGGTGAGTTATCGCTGGAGTAACCGATTTATATATCTCGACCCAGGTAAGGCCGAAGGTGTCCTTGGTAAATATCGCAGCAAATGGGCCCAGAAGCGTAAGTCCATGATGAACGTTCTCCGTGAGAACGCTGGCGGTGCATCAACTCATATCAATGCAGACGCTGACCGCATGGCTCATGATGCTGTGGCCGCCATGTCCGAGGCATCCTCAGGGCACGTACTTTATGGCTACTACACCAGCGTCGTTTTCCTGGCCCACGAAAATCCTACGGTGCTTGACGAAGTTGCCCGTGAGGTAGCGCGAATCATTAATAACAAAGGGTTCGCAACCCGTATTGAAGATGTCAACGCGGTTGAGGCGGTGCTCGGTGGGATGCCTGGAAATACTGTTGCCAACGTTCGACGGCCATTGATCCATACACTGAATTTGGCACATTTGTTACCAACAACTGCGTTGTGGGCAGGGCAAGATCGCCACCCGTGCCCGTTTTACCCACCTAATAGCCCTCCTTTGCTTTATGCAAAAACCGATGGTTATACCCCATTCCGCGTGTGTCTGCATGAAGGCGATCTGGGGCATACAGCAATCCTAGGGCCTACGGGTTCCGGTAAATCTACCTTGCTGGGGACGATTGTTGCCCAGCATTTCAGATATCAGGCCGCTCAAGTATTTGCCTTTGATAAGGGCTATTCAATGTTGCCATTGTGTCTCGCCTCTGGGGGTGAGCACTATGACATTGCAGGCGACAAAGGCGACCTTGCGTTTTGCCCACTCGGTCGTATTGATGAACCATCTGAGCGGTCGTGGGCGGCTCAATGGATTGAAGAGCTCGTTGAGTTGCAGGGGATCAGCGTCACGCCAGCGCATCGACAGGAAATTTACCGTGCAATTGTACTTTTGGGAACCGGCACTGATAACGCCACCCAACGGACGTTAACAGCGCTGTCGATGGCCATTCAGAACGAAGAACTACGATCAGCGCTGAAGTTCTACACGATCTCTGGTGCCGCCGGTCATTTGCTGGATGCTGAAACAGACAGTCTCGGCACGAACCTGTTCCAGGTTTTTGAAATGGAGCATCTTCTACACAAAGGCGACAAAGTTGTTCTGCCGGTTCTTTCGTATCTGTTCCATCGTCTTGAACAGCGATTCTCTGGCAGACCAACATTACTTGTGCTCGATGAAGCCTGGATCATGCTGTCGCACCCAGTCTTTAAGGCAAAGATTCGGGAATGGCTAAAGGTGTTGCGGAAGGCTAACGTGGCAGTCATTTTTGCGACTCAAAGTCTTTCAGACCTAAGCAGTTCAGGGATCGCAGATGTGATCTACGAGTCGTGTCCGACGAAGATTCTCCTGCCAAATCCTGAAGCATTAACGGATACGGTCAGGCCGTTTTATGAAGCAATGGGACTTAATCAAAAACAAATCCGAATCTTGGCGATGGCCACCCCTAAAAGGCAGTACTACATGATGCAACCAGGGGGCCGTAGATTGTTCGAACTCGGGCTATCAGCCCCTGAGCTTGCCTTTGTTGGCGTTTCCGACAAGGTTGAAATCGCGCGAATCAGAGAGCTTAACGAGCAGTTGAAGGAAGCCTGGCCTGCACAGTGGTTGATTGAGAAGGGACAGCAAGCGGCTGCCCAGCAGTGGAATTCTTACCAATAGGAGATTGAAATGAATCAAAAGAAATGGTTTTTTATTGTTCTGTTGCTTCCGGTCATGTTTTGGACTGGCGCAGCAAAAGCCCAAGCTTGCCCTCAGTGCGCGACATTTGTACAACAGCTGATAGACAACGTTACATTCGTTAGCCAGTTGGAACAACAGATGCAGATGGTGCAACAGCAGATGACTACAGTTTCCCAGGGAGCTCAGAATCTCACTGCTTTGCCGCAGCAGATGTGGACCAGTTTTACAGGTCCAATGAATCAGATGATGAATATTGTTGGGAAGTCTGAAGGGCTTGCTTACAACACAATTAATTCGGCTGGACAGATCAAGCAATTGTATGGAGATCCTAATGGGATCATCAGCAATTACCAGCAGAAATTGCAGAGTTGGATCAGTAACAACCAGTCGCAAATTGCATCAGTACTTCAAGCCAACAAGATTAACGCTACGGCAAGCATGAGCAACGCCCAGCAGATTCAGGCAATCGCTTCTGCCAGCCAGAGCGCAGTAGGGCAACTCCAAGTAATGCAAGCGGCAAACCAGATCGCAGCCCTCCAGGCTAATCAGCTTCAGGGGCTTCAGGCAGATATTCAAGCGGGGAACCAATACATGATGAATTACACGGCGGCGCAGGATGCTCAAAAGGCACAAGATACAAATATGCGCTCTAAATTCTATGAAGCTCCTGTAAAGCGCAAGTGGGGTTACTAATATGAAAAGAATTGTTTTATTGCTGATGGCTTCGCTGTTCTCTGCTACGGCTTTTGCACAAGCACCATCCGGTCAGGGTGTTTTGGATTCTGTATTGCAGCACTTCATCGATGCGTCAGTTAATCAGATGCAGGTGTCACAGAGCTTTGCTAAGGGAATTTTTTTTACACTTGCGTCAATTGATATAAGTTTGTTCGCCATCCGTAAAGTTCTAGCCTCTGGAGACCTTAGTGATTGGATTGGCGGGTTAGCCTTGAAGATCTTTACTTATGGCTTCTTTTCGACGCTGATTATCATGGGCCCAACCTGGATTCCGTTAATCACACAAAGCTTTATGACAATGGGGATTAAGATTGCCGGAGGGAGTGCTCTCATTACACCATCTGGTGTTATGGATCTCGCAGTGAATGCGGCCTCTTCAATCTGGAAGGCTTATACAGGCTCTTCAAGCGGCTTGAGTATTGGTGGCGACATTATGTTGGCATTAGCCGTTATTGTGGCGATTCTTCTTACGATATTTGCTTTTGCACTCATTGCTATTGAGCTTCTGGTAACGCAAATTGAACTTGCAATGGTAAGTTCTGTGAGCTTCTTTATGCTCGGTTTCAGCGGCGCCTCTTTCACCACGATGTTCAGTGAAAAATACTTCGGTTACATCATTTCAACAGGAGTGAAGCTGGTAGTTGTGTGTGCCTTGGCTGGATTCGGAACTGTAATGGCAGAAGGGTTTGTTTCATTGATTTCTAGCGCAGAAGGAACCGCAATATCACCACTAAACATTCTGATTGCAACAACACCGATGCTGATCTACGGAATTATGGCAATGAAGCTCCCGGCAATGGCCGCAGCCGTCATGAGTGGCTCTCCTTCGATGTCAACAGGATCTTTAACTGGTGGTGCCGCTGCAATCGCAGGCGGTGCAGTTGGTGCTGGTTTGGCCGCAGCAGGTCTAAGTGCTGGCGCGTCAACTGTTGCAAGTGGTGTGGGCAGTTATGCTCGGGACAAGCTTGATAAGCTATCTGTCCTAACTGGTGGCGGTGGAGATGTGCGGAGTAGCATGGGGGATGGTTACGACCGATTGGCAGGGCTTTCCGGCGCATCGAGTGCGTCTTCCGGCATTGATTCTATCGGTAATCCGAACTCATCTGGTTCTGCATCTAATCCTGTGTCTCAGGCTAAAAACATGATGAGCGACGGCGTTAATAAAATGGGTGGCGCAAATTCACATCTCAGCCAGTCAGAAGGCGGTGGCGCTGGGATCTCTGTCCGCTTTAATCACTTAGGAGATTAAACGTGGATAAGTTTGCAAATCTTAGGGGGGCTGCTTCGGATCTATCGCGAATGCGACGAGTAAACGTTTATTTGGTCTGGTTGGAGTTGATTGTTGCAGCTACGATCGCTTTGGTTCTTGAGTCAGGGCTACCAAGCTGGCAACAATGGGGGCTTGTAATCGCAATCTTCGTGCCTTCTGCGCTTCTAGTAGGACTCATCGACCATAACATCCCACAGGGAGCGACATACATTTGGCCTAAAGTATGGTGCATCCGTGGGAAACGGATGTGGCCGCGTCAAAAATAGCGGTGTGGGAAAAAGAAACGACCCTTCGGGGCCGTTTCTTAGTGTTTTCGCGGAGGCGAAATTTTCAATAACCCCATCCGCGTTTTACTGGTGCATCATAGAATTTTTTCGTTGCCTCGGCCTGTTTCTCTTTTTGGATTTCGGCTTCCGACTTACCGCAAGCCGTAAGAGAGCTGGCTAGTGCTACGGCGGTCATTAGAATGATGATTTTTTTCATTGGTGAATCCTTTGGATGATCTAGCTATTTAAACGTTTAGGCTCGGATTTGGATGACAAATCGTCAAGTGATTTGTACCTGAACGTGTTTTCCTAGAACATGCGCAGCTGCCTCGATCTGATCGAACTTAGATGCGTGGCGAAGGTCAAAAAGACGATCAATCTGGGGCATGTGCCAACCCAAGCGACGTGCCAGATCCGACTTTTTAATACCTTGTTCAATCATCGCCTGGTAAACGCCCAATTTGCCACACTCTAACGCGTCTGGACTTACAGTTTTCTGTCCACGTTTTGGTTTGCTCGGTTTGGGCAGTGGTTTACGGTCGGCAACATAGAAGGCCAGTGCCGATTCAAGTGCATCAACAGCTTGTAGCAAAGCCTCGTCTTCGTCTGAACCAAAGGTAATCGCCTCGGGTACATCGACAAACGTCACCAAAATAGTTCCATCATCCGGTGTTAGGGTAACGGGGTAGTCAAACATAATCTTCTCCTTCATTTCAAGCCAAGCTGGCGCTTGATTGCGGCTTCTAAGCCTTTTCCCAGTTCAACGGTTCCGTGCATCGGCAGAACTGATTTCTTACCGTTCAAGTAAACATTCAAGTGAGACCCCTTGCCCTGCGCAAAAGTCGCCCCTTGTTGCTCCAGCCATTTTTTCATTTGCTTTGAGTTCATGTCTAATTATAACAGATATGTTGTGTCCGTTCGGAAAAATCCAACATTTTTGTTGTAAAAGCATCACGTTTTATTTTCTGCCGGACAGGTGCTCCCAGTAGAGGTATGAATCACCTCTCAGGAGTAGCAATGGACAATAGTAAGGAATCTGCAAACCCCTATCTGAATGCTAAGCGGGAATGGGATGAGCGCTATGGAGACAGCCTTACCAGGGCGCGTAATTGGAGACTCGCTGCAATTTGTTCTATTGGAGTAGCGGCGCTAGCCGTTTGCGGCATCGCTTACATCGGTTCGCAAAGCAAAATTCAGCCGATGGTTGTTACTTTGGATAAGTTGGGTAGCCCGATTGCGTTTGCCAAGCCAGCTACAGGCCGTGTTGAGCAAAGAATTCTGACCTCGCAGATCGCAAACTGGCTATGGAATGCCAGAACTGTATTGCCTGATGGTGGGGCTCAAAAGGAATTGATTCAGCGTACGTACGCCATGGCAGGCAATCAGGCGGCTCAATTTCTCAGCGCCGAGTATGCAGCAAACCCACCCTTTGGCGGAAAGGCCGTGAACGTAAACATTACGGGTGTTCTACCGATCAGCCACGATACTTATCAAGTCACTTGGGACGAAACAACAACGCTAGATGGACAGCCACGCCCAGTACAGCACTGGAAGGCAAATATCACTACAGGGATCGATCCGAAACTGGCTTCAAAGCCTGAAGTGATTCTGGCGAACCCTCTGGGCATCTACGTTAAGAATATCTCCTGGACGCAGCTGCTGAGCGGGAAATAAGGGAAAAAGATGAATTTTGTACGAAATCAAGTCGCGTCAGCGATATTCTGGATCGGTCTGAGCGCCGTTGGCGTGGCCATGGGGCAGGTAAATGCATCAACCGCTCCGGCTGCACCGCCTCCTGCACAAACGCCTACAGCACCACCAGCGGCAGATAAGCCTGCTGAGAAAAAGCCGGTGGTCCCGGCGCCGTCTGCTGAGCCAACAGCTGAACAAATGGGACTTCCGATTGAAACAGGCCTAAAGGCCAGAGCTATGTATACGAGCAGTTCTGTTCGCGGCGTTGAAGGTGGGGTAGGTCGCGTGATGTTTGCGTATGGTCATTCTCAACCAACGATTCCCTGTGCGCCGCTCCACGTCTGTGTCGTAAATCTGATGCCAGGTGAAAAAATCAATGACATCACTATCGGGGACTCTGTCCGGTGGCTTATCCAGTCTAGCCAAGCTGGCGATCGCCCGATCATTCTCATGAAGCCCACTGTCTCGGGAATCGCTACGAATCTGGTTGTAACAACCGATCAGAACCGCGTGTACTACATGAATCTCATTTCCAGCGAGACGAAATATCTGCCTCAAGTCGGCTTCTACGACACACAGGAAATGACCATCAAGCAGCGTGCGGTCGAAGAAAAAGAGCAAACCCGTCTTGATGGTCCCGGCATAGATCCTGCAAAGCTTGATTTCAACTTTACGTGCAAGGCCGATTCAGGTGGTAGCAGTTTGTTACCGAAGCAGGTGTTTGCAGGTAACGGGCACACTTATCTGGCGATGCCTGAGGATATGAAGTACAAAGACGCCCCGGCTGTCTTCAATGTGAGCTCGGGTTCTACAGAGCTCATCAATGGGCGCTTTGATCCGAACAAAGGGTATTACATCGTTGATGGACAGCCTGAAGCTATCAAGCTTGTGATTGGCAACGCTGATAGCACCGCATCTGTCACTTGTACACATGGCTCCAAAAACAAGAGCTGGTTTAATTAAGGGCGCGGCATGGAGAATATAGATAATTCTTTACTGACAGCCGATCCCAACGGACAAAGCGCACAAATTAATATTAAGACTCCTGCGCAGCAGGTAGGGGCGCGGCTCAGTAAGCGGTTTAAAGGGGGGTTCCTTGTTCTTGCAGGTGCCTTGGTAGCGGTATTGATTATTGGCATCATGTCTGCTGGTAATCCGGAGCAGAGCTCTGAAAACCCTGATGGCCGATCAGAGCAAGTTGGGTTGAGTACGCCTGACATCGGTTCAATGCAGAAGCGTGCCGGGGAACTTAACTTCCAGGCTCCGGGCGATGCAGGGTTGGGGGGTGCAGGGCAGGGGTATAGCCCTCAGCAAGCTGCACCTGGTGCGCCACCATCGCCAGCTGACGTGCATAAACAGTGGCAGCAGGAGCAGTACTACAAGGCGGAACAGGCCAGATTGGCTAATGCACAATCTGCGACTGGCTCAACTTTGGCGGTTAATGTAATGGGTGGGCGTGCCGCCAACGCTTCTGCAGTTGGAGCGACATCGACTGGTACAGCATATCAAGGGCAGGGCGTTGATACGAACGCGTTACGTCTTCAGGCGGCACAGGCTGCTGCGGCTGCGCAAAGCGGCGGCGCGGGGCCAGGCGGGGTTTTTCCGCAAACCGGCAATAAAGACTTTGTGAGCGATCAGCGCAAAAATGATTCGGTCTACCTTAGTTCAGCGCTGATTAACCCGATGGGTCAACACGAACTCTTTGCGAGTTCTGTAATTCCTGCCGTGACACTTTCTGGCATCAACAGTGATCTGCCGGGAAGTGTTTCAGCACAGGTTCGTCAGACTGTTTACGACAGCCGAGACGGAAAGACTGTGCTGATCCCTCAGGGTACTCGGGTCACTGGAGAGTACAGTAGTGGGGTTTCCTATGGGCAAAAACGGGTTTTGATTGCCTGGAACCACTTAATTTTCCCGAATGGGCAATCTATACCGCTTCAAGGTATGTTGGGAGCGGATGGACAAGGCCAGTCAGGGCTTTATGATGAGGTAGATAATCACTACGCTAGGATCTTTGGTAGTGCGCTACTAATATCGATGCTAGGAGCTGCAACACAGCTTAGCCAGCCCCAGAATACGAGTTTGCTTTCGTCTCCATCGATTGGTACGTCTGCTACAGGCTCTGCGACTTCTCAACTCAATACAGTCGGTACGAACATTTTGAATAAAAACTTGAACGTAGCGCCGACCTTGATTATTAAGCCGGGTTTCGCATTTAACATCATGGTCAACAAAACGATGGTTCTACCGGCCTACAAATGAAATCCGAGGGTGGCTTATGTGGTCATCCTCGGTTGATCTGAGATTTTCGCGGACGCGAAACAATCTTGCTACTAACGTTTCTTTGAATGCGCGTAATAAAGATAAGCCCAACCAACAGGGGCAATAAACATTGCAAACATCCAGCACGCCAGCATAGTAATGAACTTTACCAGTAAGAGTAGTAGCGCGTTTACCATGAAGAAATTCTGCCCCATTACGAACCCAACTACAGACTCATAAACAAACCGAGCATATGGGTACAGAATGGTGTTCGCCGCCGCGAAAACCCAGAAGCCGTTCATTCCTGGTTTCGCACCGATGGTAGCCAACAGAATTGAGGTCATGACTGCCCCAAAGAAAAATTGCCGCCAATAGTACTGTGCTGACAGTCCCCCAAGTGTTTTTTGCAGTATAGGATGCACGCTTACTCTTCCTTCCGTTAAAAAGAAGGCATGTTAGTACGGATTGGTACGTTAGTTTTGCTTATGACTCTCGGAATGCTGTTGTAGGGGGATACCCCTTTTTTGTTGGCGGTTACGTTTTAACCCCCGATTTTTTAGCTACGAGTTCGATAGGTATAATTGCCAGAGTTGATCAATCAACACTTCGTTTTCTCGGTGAGATTGGCCTTAACTCCCCAAAAGTTCCCCGCGAGGCCATGAAACCCGCGTAAATATAGGGTAGTCAAGTCCGGCCATCCGCACCATTTTCTTTAAGCCCGTCATGAAACCTAGCCTCCTCGATAAACTCCGTCAGCTTGCCGATCGCCTGCAAGCACTGGATTTACGGTTGAGCGAGCAGGGTGTTCATGACGACCTGGATGAGTTCCGGCGCATTTCTAAAGAGCGGGCGGAAATCGAGCCTGTCGTCACGCGCTATGAAACCTACTGTCAGCGCCTATCAGATCTGGCAGCTGCGGAGGCGATGCTTTCGGACCCGGATATGAAGGGTTTGGCGCAGGAAGAGATGGCAGCGGTTAAGGCTGATTTGCCAGGTCTGGAGCAAGAGCTACAGACTTTGCTCTTGCCTCGTGATCCTTCCGATGACAAAAATGTTATTGTTGAAATCCGTGCCGGTACCGGTGGCGATGAGTCGGCACTGTTTGCCGGTGATCTATTCCGGATGTATAGCCGCTTTGCCGAGCGTCGTCGTTGGCAGGTGGAAGTAATCTCGGCCAGCGAATCAGATCTGGGCGGCTATAAAGAAATTATTTTCCGTGTGATCGGCCAGGGTGCTTACTCGGTGCTTAAGTTCGAGTCTGGTGGACATCGCGTACAGCGCGTGCCAGAAACGGAAACCCAGGGGCGTATACATACCTCGGCTTGTACGGTGGCAGTCATGCCCGAAGCCGATGCTATGGAGGCTGTTACCATTAACCCTGCCGAGCTGCGGATCGATACATTCCGCGCTTCTGGTGCCGGTGGTCAGCACATTAACAAAACTGACTCCGCGGTACGTATTACCCACTTGCCTACGGGTACGGTGGTTGAGTGCCAGGATGGACGTTCCCAGCACCAGAACCGTGATCAGGCCATGCGTGTGTTGGTAGCGCGTATCGAAGATCAGCGGCGCCGTGAGCAACATGCGCAGGAAGCGGCAACGCGTAAAAGTCTGATTGGTAGTGGCGATCGCTCAGAGCGAATTCGTACTTACAATTTCCCGCAGGGTCGGATGACTGATCACCGAATTAACCTCACCCTGTATAAGCTGTCGTACCTGATGGATGGCGATATGGAAGAGCTGGCGCGTTCGTTGGCCGCCGAGCACCAGGCAGAGCAGCTGGCCGCACTGGCCGATCAGGACTGATTGGCGTGAGCACGGTTTCGCAATTAACGCGTGCCGGGGCAATACAGTGGGCGCGACAATCCGTAGATCGCCTCGATGCGCGTTTATTACTAGAGTTTGTTTCCGGATGCACGGCAAATGCCCTGATTGCTGATCCGGACGTTGTACTGGATGCGCAGCAGCAGCGTCGTTTCTCTGATCTGGTCAACCGACGCGCAGCGGGTGAACCCCTGGCATATCTGGTCGAGCAGGCCGGTTTTTATGGCGATCTGCTCGAGGTTACGCCAGCGGTATTGGTGCCTCGCCCTGAGACAGAAGATCTGGTGGACTGGGCGCTCGAGGTGTTGCAGGGTTGCCAGTCGCCTTCAATTCTGGATCTTGGTACCGGCAGCGGTGCGATTGCTCTGTCTTTGGCAGGGGCGAGGTTGGATGCCCATGTATTAGCGGTTGATGTGTCATCAGCCGCGTTGTCGGTTGCAGCCAGAAATCGACAGCGCCTAGATAGGCCTAATGTCGATGTGCTTTGTGGCAGCTGGTACGAGGCCATACCGCCATCAGACACCTTTGATTTAATTGTGAGCAACCCGCCTTATATTCCGGCAAATGACCCGCATCTAGCCGGTGATGGGGTGCGCTTTGAGCCACGGCTCGCGTTAACTGACGAGTCGGACGGGTTGGATGCCTATCGGGCTATTGCTGCGGGCGCTTTTGCCCGTCTTAAGCCCGGTGGATGGCTGTTGGTGGAACACGGGCACGATCAATCGGCGGCTGTAGCGGCACTGTGGCTGCAAGCTGGTTTAGTTAATGTGAGTGGACGACGAGACCTGAGTGGTAACCCACGTATGACGGGCGGGCAAAAGCCTTTAGAGGCCTCTGCGTGAAAGGGATCGCTGAACTCTGGCAAGGTTGGCCAAAATCGTTACGCTGGGCGGTATCTATCTCAGTCGCGATACATCTTTTCATTATTTTCCCGCTGGCGTTTGACTTGTACACGCCGATTGCGATGCCGCAAGCGCCTCTGAGCGCCGTGTTGCGCGGTGCTGGTGATACGGCACAAATGGCGAAAATAGATGCCAAAAAACTGGCACCGCTGTCGGCTGGTGACACGAAGAAGTCAAATCCGGTGAAGCCTGTGCCGATTGTGAAGGCGAAAAGCGGGGAACTGGCTCCGGAAACCGTGAAGGCTGTTAAGCCGACACAGGTAGGGGTTGCCCAGGGCGATGCGGCAGTAGCACCCAATACGGCTTCAAAGGCAGGGACGCTGGGTGGCGCCCCTGATGTTGCGCGTGATGGCGTCGATGCCGATGCGCTGCAGCGCTATCGGCTTGCGCTGGGAGCTGAAGCACGAAAAGCACGTCGCTATCCCGAGGTCTCGCGTGCCCGTGGTCATGAAGGCGTCTGCGAGGTTATTGTTGTTTTGTCCAAAAATGGCGGCGTCCCCGTTGTGATTCAGGGGCGAAGCAGCGGGTCGCAGACCCTGGATGAGGCAGCGTTTACCATGGCAAGACTTGCAGCCGAGCGCACGCCTGTGCCAACGGAGCTTCAGGGGCGCAACCTGAAAATCCCATTGCGGATTCGATTTACCCTGGATGACTTCTGATTTTTGTTTTTTTGCACCACATCAAAGCATGCGGGGTTTAAACGCGAACTTATGGCCTAATGTAGGCTGTGAAAGTGTTATAATCCATTGATTTCATTCATTCGGCATCTTTTGCCGGTGAGTTGTGCCTGCGCAGCAAAACGGCCTCTTTGTCAGGTCGGAATCGCAAGTTTGACCAATTTAGGAGTTGCATACATGTTTAACGGACTCGTTGATCTGCCTTGGTGGGGTTATATCGTGTACACCTTGATCGTGACGCACATCACGATTGCGGGCGTTACGATTTATCTGCATCGCCATTCCGCGCACCGTGCGCTGGAATTGCACCCGGCCGTAGCGCATTTCTTCCGTTTCTGGCTGTGGCTGACCACGGGTATGGTGACCAAGCAGTGGACGGCCATTCACCGTAAACATCACGCCAAATGTGAAACTCCGGATGATCCGCATAGCCCGCAAGTGCTGGGTCTGAAAAAAGTGCTCTGGGAAGGTGCCGAGCTGTACCGTGCCGAAGCTAAGAATGACGAAACGATGAAGCGCTACGGTGCCGGTACGCCGGATGACTGGATGGAGCATCATGTCTATAGCCATTCGGTGATCGGTATCTCGATTTTGATGATCGTTAACCTGATTCTGTTCGGACCGATTGGTCTGACAATCTGGGCAGTGCAGATGGCATGGATTCCGTTCTGGGCAGCGGGCATTGTCAATGGCGTTGGCCACTACTACGGCTATCGCAATTTCACCTGCCCGGATGCTTCGACCAACCTGTTCCCTTGGGGCATCATTATCGGTGGTGAAGAGCTACACAATAACCATCACGCCTTTGGTACATCGGCCAAGCTATCAAACAAGTGGTACGAGTTTGATATTGGCTGGTTGTATATCCGCACCATGGAGGTGCTCGGTCTGGCCAAGGTCAAAAAAGTGGCGCCACGCCCGAAATTGGGCAAGGAAGTGGCTGTGGTGAATGCAGAAACACTGGATGCGGTTATTACGCATCGATTTGATTTGATGACGCGTTATGGCAAGGCCATTCGCCATGAGTTTGCCCGTACGCTGGAGCATCATAAGCGCAGCCATACATTGGCTGAAAAGAAGACGATGCGTCAGGCGTCGCGTTGGGTTGCCGGTGATCTGGATCAGATGCCTGCCGAATTGCGCCAACCTGTAGACAGCGTGCTGGCTGAAAGCCCTGCGTTGACCAAGCTTTGCGCAATGCGCACGCAACTCGTGGCAATCTGGGAGAAGACCAGCGTCTCGCGTGAGCAACTGGTTCAGAGCCTGCAAGAATGGTGTAAGCAAGCCGAAGCTTCAGGTGTGCATGCGCTAGAAGAATTGTCCGTGCGCGTTCGCCGCTACGTGATCTAAGATTTAACGGTCGTACGAGACAACCGGCTTCGGCCGGTTGTTTCATTTGAAGGGTTAGCGATATGAGTGACACAGAAAGCCAGGAAACACTGGCAACAGAAACGCCTGCAGTAGAGCAGGTTGCAGGCACAGCGCAGCGGGGCAAGGGCATTTTGCCCGAGGTAGAACGTCGCCGGACCTTTGCCATTATTTCTCACCCGGATGCGGGTAAAACCACGCTCACTGAAAAACTGTTGCTGTTCGCGGGTGCGATCCAGATTGCCGGTAGTGTTAAGGCACGAAAGGCCAGTCGTCATGCCACCTCAGACTGGATGGAAATTGAAAAGCAACGCGGCATTTCTGTGGCCAGTTCTGTCATGCAGATGGAGTACGGCGATTGCGTGATTAATCTGCTGGATACACCGGGTCACCAGGATTTTTCTGAAGATACGTATCGCGTTCTGACCGCCGTAGATGCGGCGCTGATGGTGATTGACGCCGGTAATGGTGTTGAGCCGCAGACGCTGCGCTTACTGGAAGTCTGTCGTGCCCGTAACACGCCGATTATTACCTTTATCAATAAGCTGGATAGCGAGGTAAAAGACCCGCTCGATCTGGTGGATGAAATTGAAAAGGTGCTGAAGCTCACGGTGGTGCCATTTACCTGGCCTGTAGGCATGGGTAAGCGCTTTGCCGGTGTGTATGACATCCGTAAAGATCAGATGCGCTTATTCCGTTCGGGCAAAGATCGCCTTGAAACGGAGTCGGAAACCTTGCAGGGTTTTGATCATCCCCAGTTGGCCGATCGGTTTGGCGCAGAGTTCGAACAGGCCCAGCAGGAAGTGGAGCTGATTAGTGGCGCCTCGGAAGAATTTGATAAAGAGGCGTTTCTGCGTGGCGAACAAACGCCTTTGTTCTTTGGTTCTGCGATTAATAACTTTGGCGTTAAGGAAGTGCTGGATGCACTAGCCGAGTTAGCGCCTGCACCCAAGCCACGGGCAGCCATTCAACGTGTGGTTAACCCCGAAGAGCAGGCGTTTTCGGGTGTGGTTTTCAAAGTGCAGGCCAATATGGACCCGGCACACCGGGATCGTATTGCTTTTGTTCGCATCTGCTCCGGTAAATTCACCCGAGGCATGCAGCTCAAGATCGGTCGGACAGGTAAGAGCATACGCACCGCTAGTGCGATGTCTTTCTTATCGCAACGTCGGGAGTTGCTCGAAGAAGCTTATGCGGGCGATATCATCGGTATCCCTAACCATGGGTTGTTACAGCTGGGCGACACGCTGACAGAGGGTGAAAAGCTTCAGTACACGGGCTTGCCATTCTTTGCGCCGGAAATTTTTCAGGCAGTAGAAGTGGCTGATCCGATGCGTGCCAAACAACTGCGTACAGGTTTAATGCAGCTTGGCGAAGAGGGTGCTATTCAGGTGTTCCGTCCGCACGATGGCGGTTCGCTGCTGCTCGGCGCCGTGGGTACGTTACAGTTTGAAGTGGTGGCGCATCGACTCAAGCACGAATACGGTGTCGAGGCACGCCTCATGCCAACAAAGCATCGCCTGGCCCGTTGGGTCACAGCAGATGATCCGGCTGAACTGAAGCAGTTCATTGATTTTAATGCTTACCGGATTGCCTATGACGTGGTTGAGGCGCCGACGTTTCTGGCGTCTTATCAGGGCGAATTGGTGATTCCCGAACGCTGGAAAACGATTAAGTACCATGCGTTGCGCGAGCATGCGGGCCTGATGTTCCAGAGCAAGCTAGCGGGTTAAGAACGGAGGCGGGTGATGGCTAATGCCGTTGCCTGCCACCAAAGACAAAGCCCACCGCAAGGGTGGGCTTTGTTGCGTTTGGGACGCGCGCAGCTTACTTAAGCTTGGTTTCCTTGTACGCCACGTGCTTGCGAGCTTTCGGGTCGTATTTGGTGATTTCCAGCTTTTCAGGCGTGGTGCGCTTGTTCTTTGTTGTGGTGTAAAAGTGACCGGTACCAGCGCTCGATTCGAGCTTGATCTTTTCACGTCCGCCTTTGGCCATGGTGTTCTCCTAGATTCGGGTGAGCGGCTTAAACTTCGCCGCGGGCGCGCAGGTCAGCGAGAACAGTCTCGATGCCCTTCTTGTCGATAACGCGCAGGCCGGCGTTCGATACGCGTAGGCGTACGAAGCGGTTTTCAGTCTCAACCCAGAAACGGCGGTACTGCAGATTCGGCAGGAAGCGACGCTTCGTTTTGTTATTGGCGTGAGAAACGTTGTTTCCCACCATCGGGCCCTTGCCCGTTACTTGGCAAACGCGTGCCATGATTGACTCCTGTTATCCCAAACGGAAAGCCGATGATTATAAGGCAAAAACCATAAAAAAGACAAGCAATACGTAGATTGACCGTTTTTAGGCGATTTAGGTCAGTTTGCCATGCTCGCTAAATGAGTAGGGCTCGGTAAGGCCGGCCACGATAAAGTGATCCAGAAGCCTGACATCAATGAGGTTTAGCGCCTGTTGCAAGGCATCTGTCAGGTGTTCATCGGCACCAGAGGGGTCGGCGATGCCGCTGGGGTGGTTGTGGGCGAAGATAACGGCGGCGGCATTGTGATACATGGCGCGACGTACTACTTCCCTCGGGTAGACGCTGGTTTGCGTCAGTGTGCCGCGAAACAATTCTTCGCTGGCGATTAAGCGGTTGCGGGCATCCAGCCAGAGTGCATGAAATACCTCGTATTCCCGATTGGCAAGACTAAGTTTCAGATAGCGGCGGACATTATCGACAGACGAGAGGGAAACGCCCTGTGCCATTTCTTCGCGGAGCGTGCGGCGAGCCAGTTCCAGTACGGCGATCAGCTGGGCTGTTTTAGCCGGACCGAGCCCCAAAGTCTTGGTGAGTTCCGCCGATGGGGCTGACAATAGCCCGTATAAACCACCGAAGCGTTCAATGAGTGCATGCGCCAGGGCAATGGCATCTTGCCCGGGAAGTCCGGTTCGTAAGAGTATGGCGACCAGTTCGCTATCCGAGAGGAACTCGGGACCCCGTTGCAGGAGCTTTTCGCGTGGTCGCTCACTGCTGGGTCTATCAGTCAAACTCATGCGTACCTCTATCTGCTGGGTTTAATTGCCCGGGTCAAAAGATGAACTGCCCGCCTGAAAGCTAAATGTGGATAGAATAGCCCAAACCAAGAGCGCCTAAGGGCGATACTTAACAAAAAGGCTTTGGCTATGACGGTTTGCGTGCAAACTTCGAACGAATTGACGGGTAAAAAGATTCTGCTGGGCGTTACGGGTGGCATTGCTGCCTATAAATGCGCGGAATTGGTACGTCTGCTCAAAAAAGCAGGTGCCGATGTGGTGGTGGTCATGACGGAAGCCGCAACGCGCTTTGTCACACCGCTGACGTTTCAGGCCCTATCCGGTAACCCGGTGGCCGTGGATGCCTGGGATCCGGAAAAGGGTGGCGGTATGACGCATATCGACCTGACCCGATCTTCTGATCTGATGGTGATAGCACCCGCATCAGCTGATTTTATGGCGAAAGTGGCGCAGGGTCGGGCTGATGATTTGCTGTCGGCGCTTGTGCTGGCAAGGGATTGTCCGCTAGCGATTGCGCCGGCAATGAACCGCCAGATGTGGTCTAACCCAGCAACACAACGTAACAGGCAGCTCCTCGAAAACGATGGCATTGCTATTTGGGGGCCCGGGGTGGGCGAACAGGCCTGTGGCGAAACTGGCGAAGGCCGCATGCTGGAATCGTGTGAGTTAGCCGAGGCGGTGATTGGTGCTTTGACCGCTAAGCAGTTGGCCGGAAAGAGGATTGTAATGACGGCTGGCCCGACCTTTGAACCGATTGATCCCGTGCGCGGTATCACCAACCTGTCCTCTGGGCAGATGGGTTTTGCGATGGCGCGGGCGTTTGCGCAGGCAGGTGCAGACGTGGTGCTGGTAAGCGGGCCTGTACCCTTTGCAACGCCATGCGGCGTAAAGCGTATTAATGTACAAACGGCCGAGCAGATGCGCCAGGCCGTTATGGCTGAAATTGCACAAGCCCAAGTGTTCGTGGGCGTAGCAGCCGTGGCGGATTACCGTCCTGTTGAAGTTGCTGAGCATAAGTTGAAGAAAACGGAATCAGAGGCCAGTGACGGCGGGCGTACGATCTCACTTGCCCCCAACCCGGACATTCTGGCGGAAGTGGCATCCTTGCCCGCAGCCCCATACTGTGTCGGTTTTGCCGCAGAGAGTCAGAATCTGGATGATTATGCCGAGGCCAAACGTTTGCGTAAGCGCTTGCCGTTGGTGATTGGTAACCTGGTCAGTGATGGATTGGGTACGAGTGATAACTGCGTCACGCTTTACGATGACTCGGGGCGTTATCCGTTGCCACCGCTGTCGAAGCCCGTATTAGCTAGACGGTTGGTCGACGAGTTGGCGGCACGCCTCAATAAGCAATAAAGGAATAGCACCATGCACCGTATTGATGTCCGTGTTCTCGATGCCCGTTTGCACGATAGCCCACCCGCTTATGGCACCCCGGGTGCCGCAGGGCTGGATTTGCGTGCTTGTATCGAGGCGCCTTTGGTAATAAATGCGGGCGAAACCGTGTTGATCCCTTCCGGTATTGCCATTCACCTGGCGGATCCCGGTTTGGCGGCGATGATTCTGCCTCGCTCAGGTTTAGGGCATAAGCACGGCATCGTGCTGGGTAACCTGGTGGGTTTGATTGACTCGGATTATCAGGGTGAGATTAAAGTATCTCTGTGGAATCGGAGTGACACCGCCTTTGAAATTAATCCGCTGGACCGGATTGCGCAGCTTGTTGTGTTTCCGGTGCTTCAGGTCTCCATGAATATTGTTGATGCTTTCACAGAAAGCAGCCGGGCCGAAGGTGGTTTTGGTAGTACCGGTAAACAGTAAGTCATGAAACCGGGTTCGGGCACATCGACAACCCGTCAGGCGACGGTAATTTTAGCGGTGGTCATGGCAGCGTATACGCTGTCGTTCTTTCAGCGATTTGCACCGGCATCGATTGCACAGGATTTATCACTGGCATTCGACACTACGGCTGCCTCGCTGGGTGTGCTGGCGGCTACCTATTTTTATGTCTATACCCTGATGCAGGTGCCGACCGGCGTATTGGTTGATACGCTGGGACCTCGTCGGATTATCCTGTTGGGCGGTATCGTTTCTTTTATCGGTAGTCTCTGGTTTGGTCTGGCCGAAACGCTCACGCATGCCTTGATTGGCAGAACGCTGGTTGGATTGGGCGTGTCAGTCACTTTTATTGCCATGCTGAAGATTATTGCCCTCAGTTTTGAAGAGCGACGCTTCGCCTCATTGACAGGATTGGGGGTGTTTGTTGGGAATATTGGCTCCGTGATGGCGGGCGTGCCTTTGGCATTCGCTGCAACCGAGCTCGGGTGGCGTAATGTTTTTGTGGCGGTAGCTGTTGCTTCACTAATATTGGGCACCCTGTCTTGGGCGATGATGCGTAGTAGTGTGGCGATGGGTGGCGTAAAAGTAGACCGTACTGTTGTCATGGGCGGCTTGTTGTCAGTGCTTCGTAACCGCCTGACCTGGGCGCCGGCTTTAACCAACCTGGGGCTTTGCGGTAGTTATTTCACTTTTGCCGGACTCTGGGCGATGCCGTACCTAACGCAAGTGCACGGCTACACGCGTAACATGGCAGCCACGCACCTTTCCCTGATGTATGCAGGCTTTGCCATCGGGTGTCTGGTGCTTGGCATCCTTTCAGACCGTTTGCGCCAACGCAAATCAATATTGGTTTTTGCCAGTGCTGTCTATTGTGCGATCTGGTTCGTGTGGTGGTGGGGCGGCCAACTAGGCGCAGCCCTGACGATGCCCTTATGTTTTCTGATGGGTTTCAGCACGGCTGGGTTTAGTCTGACCTGGGCTTGCGCGAAAGAGGTTAATCCACCGCAGTTGGCTGGGATGTCAACGTCGATTGCTAATGTGGGCGGTTTTTTTGGGGCCGCGCTCATGCAGCCACTCGTGGGAGTGCTGATGGATATGGTTTGGCTTGGAGATACAGTTAACGGTGTGCGTGTTTACACGCTGGACGATTTCAGATTCGGGCTGACGATTGTGGTTGCGCTGGCTTTCTTTGGCCTAGTTGCTGCCTTCTTTATTCGCGAAACTGCCTGCCGCAACCTCTGGGTAGAGGCGCAGCTTAAAGAAAGCAGCTAGGTCATTGTTTAACCAAAAACCTGTTGTTTCAGTGCCAGCACAGCCTCAATATGAGTTTGCAAATTAGGGGTAATAGGCAGCTTGGCTTTAGGGTCGTCGTTTAAACGATTGGCGTGCTGTAAGCGTCTGTATTCCCGATACGCCGATTGCACAGATTCAGAGAGTTTCTGATCAATGAGTTTGTGTTCTGCTGCACGATTGAGTAGTGCTATATTGCCCAAGTTGTCGGTGAGATTCGGATACGTGTGCGCATGCGCGAGGATCAGAAACTGAACGATGAACTCCACATCGATGATGCCGCCGGGGTCCTGCTTTAAATCAAATGCGCCGGGTTTGATGGCGCCATGCGCATCAAACATTTTCTGGCGCATGGCGATAACCTCAGACCTTAATTCGTCGATATTTCGTTCTTTGCAGAGGATGTCGCGGCGCAATTGTTCGAAGCGTTCTCCGAGTGCGCTATCGCCAGCCACAAAGCGCGCACGGGTTAGCGCCTGGTGCTCCCACACCCATGCAGATTTTTCTTCGTATTCGCGGAAACCATCGAGGCTAATGGCCAACATGCCGGACTCGCCATTAGGGCGCAGGCGTGTATCGATTTCATAGATAATGCCCGATGATGTTTGCGAAGATAACCATGTGGTCAGACGCTGACCCAGACGCATATAGGTTTGCGCTGCATCAGGATCGGCATCGTCATAAAGATAAACGACATCCAGATCTGAACCGTATCCCAATTCTTTGCCACCGAGCTTGCCGTAGCCGATAACGGCAAAGTGCGGCGTATCAGTATGGCGTTTGTTCAGCTTTCTCCAAACGAGCCCGATGGTGCGATCTACAATGATGTCTGCCAGTTCGGACAAAAAGTCTGAAATGCGCTCCAGGGTGTGTAAACCTGCCAGATCCTGGATTAGGAGCCTGAATAGTTGTGCGTGGTGCATTTCACGCAAAATATTCATCTCGACTTCCATGTCGTCATTGGCTTCGGCGAGAGCGCAATCGAGCTCGTGTCGATAGGCGTCGAAGTCTGTCGCGGTATCAAGCAGGCGTTGATCCAGAAGTTCGTCCAGGAGCAATGGATGCCGGGTTAGGAACTGGGCGCCCCAGCTGGAGGCCCCCACAAGATCCGCTACACGCCGCAGAGCTTGTGGATACTGTTGCAGCAACGCTAGGTAGGCACCTCGCCCGGAAATGGATTCCAGAAAGTCGAGGCCGCGCAATAGCGCTGCATCGGGCGTCGTTGTCTTAACAGCCAAAGACATCAGGCTACAAGCAGCAGCATCAAGACGTTCACGGTTCGATGCCGGAAGCTGCTGGTAGCGTCCAGCGTGTGTCAGGCGTTGTATGCGCTCAAGGATCGCGCTTGTATCCTGGTAACCCAACCCGGATAGACGCTCGTGAGCTTGTTCGGCATTAGCATTGCCGAGCCAGATGTCTTGCAGCGGTTGTGTTGCATGATTGTCGTTGGGATCGGCAAAAACCGCATGGAAATGCTTGCTAACAATGACTCGGTGCGCATTCAGTGCAGCATAGAGATCATCCCACGATGCAAAACCCATGCTTTCGGCAAGTAATGCACGATCTTCAGGTGAGTCAGGCAACATGTGTGTCTGGGCATCATCCAGATATTGCAAGCGATGCTCAAGGCGACGCAGGAAAACGTAGGCCTGGGTGAGAGTGCTTACGTCCTCAGTTGCAAGATGTCCACTGTTTCCAAGACGATTAAGAACAAGCAGTGTCGGGCGGATTTGCAGAGCACTGTCTCGTCCACCACGAATCAGCTGGAATACCTGGGCGATAAATTCGATTTCACGAATGCCGCCGGGGCCGAGTTTGATGTGTTCGACACGATCTTTACGGGTGACTTCCTGACGAATTTGCGCATGTAATGCCCGCATGGCATTGATTGCGCCGAAGTCTAGGTATTTGCGATAAATAAAAGGTTTGGCGACATCTGTGGTCATGGCGGGTGCGCAGGCCGCATCTGTTTCATTCATGACGCGTGCCTTGATCCAGGCATAGCGTTCCCACTCCCGACCCTGCGTAATGAAATAATTTTCGAGCATGTCACTAGAGCATACTAACGGGCCAGAGTCGCCGTTAGGACGTAGTCGCATGTCAACACGGAATACCTGTCCATCTTCCGTTAGGTCATTCAAGCTGGCGATGAGCCGCTTGCCAAGGCGCGTAAAGAAATCGTAGCTGTCAATTTTCCCTCCGCCGTCTTCGCGGCCAGAGGTCTCACCCTCTTCGGGATAAACAAAAATGTAATCTACGTCAGAGGAAACATTCAGCTCACGCCCGCCTAGTTTTCCCATCCCGATAATGGCGAGGTGTTGCGCTTCGCCATTGCTACCAATAGGGTTGCCATACCGCGTTGATAAATCAATGTGTAAATGATCGAGCGCAAACAACGTGGTGACATCAGCCAGAACGGTCATTGTTTCGACAATTTCTGCTAATGAGGCGCCATCAGCGATATCTCGCACGATGAGGTGCGCCATGACTCGCTGTCTGAGCTGTCGTAATCCTTTGCGTAAGAGGGAGTCATCCGCTGTTTCCCCGGATGTAGCGATTGATGACTCGAGAAAGTCTTTCAGGTCATCGGCCGAGAGTGCTTTGCCTTCAAAACCAGAAAGCCATTCGATAATCTCGGGACGTGCAATAAGCAATTGATCAAGATAACGGCTGTGGCGTCTGGCGTAGGCGAGCCGTTCGCTGAAAGGTTGATCCAAAACCGGTGTTTTATGCGTCTGAAGGGCCTCGGGAATGGCTGATAGTGGGTGATTCATAAGATTTCGTTCAGATACGTGCGGTTAATAGATGGGGGGCTAAGGCTTCGGTTAAAATTGTGGCACTAAGCAGCGCCGTGGTCCATCATAGGTGGCAGTTTGCACAAATTAATCCCTTTTTACTTCTAAGCGGTAGTTTCATTGCGCCAATTAATTAAACGTTCGACAGGCCTCTTTGCGATCCCGTTACAAGGTATTCGGGAACTGGTTGCGCGCCGATGGTTTCGTAGAATGGTTGGCAGCTTGTTGGCTGCTGCAGTTGGCTTATGGGTGGTTGCCGCCTGCGTGTTGCAATTCTGGTTGTTTCCTCGGTTGGATGATTATCGTGACCCCTTGGCAGATGCTGTTGGTAAGGCGCTGGGCCTAAAGGTTGAAGTGGGTCAGATGTCGGGCGGTTGGGCACACTTCCATCCGCGTTTTGCACTAAGTGACGTGGTGGTGTTTGATGGGAAACACCAGCCAGCAGTTAAGTTAAGTCAGGTTAATGCTGAAATTGCCTGGTTACCTTTGCTGGCGGGTCGCCTGGGGTTTCGTTCGTTGACCGTTGAGACGCCAAGTCTGGATTTTCGTCGGGATGCGGAAGGTCATTTGTTTTTGTCCGGGTTGCCGCTCGATGGCGGTGGCGATTTCCGGGTCGATGCGTTGCTGGAGCAGGGTGAAGTTAACCTGCGTAGTGACAAAGTGGCCTGGTCTGATGGCTTGCGTCGTGCACCGACATTAAATCTCGCGGATGTTTCTTTGCGTTTGGATAGTCGAGGTGCGCAGCACCAACTGGATATTGCATTGACGCCGCCGGCTGCGCTGGGAAAGTCTCTAGGTGTGCGGGCGGAATGGACTGGCCGCAGCTTTAGTGAATGGGCCACCTGGCAATCAAAGATCGCTTTCAAAACCAAAGAAATTGATTTGGCCGGTTGGTCCACTTGGGTTGACTATCCCGTGCCTATTGCGTCAGGTAAGGCTGATGTAGATATAGCAATTTCTGCAACCGGTGTGGATCTGACGCAGATTGATGGTGCAATCGCCGTCATGGATATGAAGGCGCAGCTAGCCCCTGGTATTAAGCCGCTCCAGATAAAACGATTTTCATCCGAGATTGAATTTCATCGACAGGCTGATGGCAAGAGTCAGCAGTTAAAGCTGGATGGTCTTACCTATACGGATGCAGCTGGAAAAACGGAACCGCCAACCGATTTGTTTGTTAAACAAGTCCTCGGTTTTGCCGATGAAAAGCAAACGCAGGATCTAACGTTCCGAGCTACACGACTTGATCTTGGGCGTTTAAGAGGCGTGATCGAGTCGGCGCCAATCCCGACGACATTACGTCAGCAGTTAGACAAGGCCGCACCATCGGGTATGTTAGAAAAATTCAAGGCGCATGGCCTGGTTATCGGCGATTCGCTTAGAGAGTATTCAGCACAAGGCGCCTTCAAAGACATTGCCATTCGTTCAGAGGATGGTTTGAAGTTTGTTAAAGGCTTAAGTGGCAAGATCGATATGACGCATCAGGAAGGTAAGCTGATCTTGAATAGCGAGAACAGCGTGCTTGCCGCACCGAATGTGCTGCCGATTAATGAAGTGCCCCTGGAGCAATTAACCGGGCAGATTAGCTGGAAAAAAACGGTTGATCTGATCGCCGTGAAGGTAAAAGGTTTGCAGTTGCGTAACGCGGATCTGCAGGCCGAGGCCAATGGCACCTGGTCTGGCGACCTGGGTGAGACAGCATCCGATATGGATAAAGCCGGCACGGTGGATATGAAGCTTGTCTTTGATTACGCGAAGACAGAAAGTGGCTGGAAATATATTCCACTCAGTGCATCGCCTGATATTTCAAAGTGGGTCAAGGGCGCGGTTTCTGGTGGATCCATTTCCGGGTTCCGTATGGAAATGGCGGGTCGGGTTTGGGGTATGCCCTATGGATCTCCTGAGGCGGGGGCTGCACCTGGCTCAAGTGCTGCCGTGGGGGCGCCAGGTAAGTTCTATCTCGGATTCAAGACCAAGAACCTGACGGTAAAGTATGCGGATGGGTATCCACCATTGGAGCATCTGGATGCCAGTTTTGACATGAACCAGAACCAGATCAAAATTGTAGCCAATAAAGGCGAAATCAACGGGATGAAATTCTCGGCAATTAAGGCTGATATGGCAGACGTGAGCGCCTATGAGAATCACCTGCTTATTTCAGGTCAGGCAGAGGGCCCAACCTCTAGTGCAGTTAGTTTCCTGAAAGACACGCCGCTGGCAGATCATATTCATCACTTTGCGGATGATATGAGCGCCGAAGGCAATGGCAAGCTGGATATTGCCGTTAATCTAAATATGCTGAATGCATCTGATGTCAAAGTGCAGGGACAGTATGTTTTTGTGAGTAACAAATTAGCAGTTGTGCCGAATGCGCCGCCCGTGAATGCCGTTAACGGCACAATCAGGTTTAGTGAAAGCACCATCGATAGTAACGATTTGCAAGGGCAGTGGTCAGGTGAGCCTTTGGCTATTCGCATAGCGACAGACGATAAGGGCGCTATTATTAATGCGACTGGCCGTGCCAACGTGGCAGATTTGCGCCACCACTATGATTTGCCAATTTTTGATCAGCTTTCGGGTAAAACTGATTGGCAGGCAAAAGTGGTTATGAAAGGTGATAGGGTTGACCTGAGCCTTTCATCCGATTTGAAGGGGGTTACGTCATCGCTGCCAGACCCGTTTAATAAGAGTGCAAGCAGTGTTATGCCATTGTCAGTCTCCCGGCAGAGCGCTCCTTTGGCAGGGCGTAAAGGACTTGATGCGGTTAGCCAGGTTTGGCGCATGACTTTAGGCGGCGCAGCTTCAGCGACTCTCGGAGCGAATGCCAAAGGACAGATCGTGCGCGGCAAAGTCCTGCTCGGTTCGGGGCAGGTTCAGGCAATGGCTGACCAGCCTGGGTTGCAGTTTGAATCTTTGAAGCCAGTGGATCTGGATTTCTGGTTGAAAGCATTGGAGGGTGGAAGCACGCGTCAGGCTAGCGCAACAGCATCACGCCGGATAACGAGGGCGCCATTGGCTATTACAGTAAGAGCGCCGGTTGTTAAGGCTTTTGGCCGCAAATTCCAGGACTTTAAAGCGAATCTACAGACAGGGGCAGACCACACGTCAATTCAGGTAGGCAGCCGTGAGATTCAAGGTCAGATCGCATGGTATCCATCGGGTACCGTTGAGGGTGGAGATCGTGGGTTGCTACAAGGTCATTTGACCAAGTTGGATCTTACGGAGGCAACAGATACGCAGCCTGGCACTTCGTCAACCGTGAAGCAGGAAATTGATTCGCTGCCTGATTTATCATTCAAAGTAGATGAGTTGTTCTGGCAAGGTAAGCCTTGGGGCAAGTTGAGTTTTCGAGCTCGCAATCAGAAAGTTGGGCAAAACCAGTCATGGCGGATTGATCCGTTTCTGTTAGAAGGGCCGGATCTTAAATTCAATGGCCGATTAAACTGGGTGGTGCAAGCAGGGAAATCCAATGCGCCAGTCAATCTCACATCAATGGACTTCAAGCTCAATAGTCCGCAAGTTGGGAATTTGCTGACTAAGCTGGGTTTTCCCGGTACGGTAAAACGTGGGGTTGCCAGTATGGAAGGCCAGGTGAGTTGGCCATCAGCCCCATTCGGTTTTCCGTTCGGGTTTGAGCCGGCAAAATTGTCCGGCAACTTTAAGATGTCTGCTAAGGATGGCCAGTTTGTAAAAATGGATCCCGGTGTCGGAAGGTTATTGGGTCTGCTATCACTCCAGTCCTTACCGCAACGTTTCTCACTGGATTTTCGTGACATCTTTAGCGAGGGGCTGGCCTTCGAGTCGATTCAGGGCCGATTTGATATCCGTGATGGCCTTATGAAGACCTCGGATCTTGAAATGGATACGCCATCTGCCGTTGTTTTGATGAGTGGAGAAACAAACCTGGCCAATCAGACGCAGGATGTTGTCGTTACAGTACGGCCGGCATTGAGTAATAGTGTTGCGCTGGGTGTAACGGTACTCAACCCAATAGCAGGTGCCGTGACGTTAGCTGCGCAAAAAGTACTTGGCGATCCTTTGGGCAAAGTCTTCTCTTTTAAGTATCACATAACAGGAACTTGGTCTGATCCCTTGGTAGATAAAGAGTCCTTGGCAACAGAGGTTGTCAAAACGGGCAAGGCAGCGGTAGATTTGCCCGGCAAGGTAGTATCTGAGATTGGTTCTGCTGTCATGCCAACCAATGACCCGTCCGCCAATCCATCAGCGGCGCCAGCCCCTACCAACACAAAATCACCATGAGTTATGTCTGAACTGATTCGTATGGCTAGCGTGCAGATGGTTTCAACCCCGCGGGTTGAAGATAACCTGCTCGCGTTGAACCGCCTTGTTCGTGGCGCCGTTAACGATGGGGCGCAGTTGGTCGTTTTACCGGAATTTTTTCCGATGATCGGTGCAACCGATGAGGCCAGGCTTGCGATTCGCGAAACCCCGCAGGGTGGTCCGCTACAGAATTTTTTGTCGGGCTTGGCAAAAGAACTGGGGATTTATCTGATTGGCGGCTCGATCCCAATGGCTGGCACGGACGCTACCCGTGCCTTAAATAGCACCCTCGTGTTCGATCCCGCAGGGGTGCAGGTGAGTCGTTATGACAAGATGCATCTGTTCGGATTCAAGGCGGGCGCTGAATCCTATGACGAATCCTTAAGCATAGAAGCCGGTGATCAACCCGTTGCATTTGATACGCCTTTTGCGCGTGTCGGATTATCGATTTGTTATGACCTGCGTTTTCCCGAGTATTTCCGCGCCTTAGGCCCAGTAGATATTCTGGTATTGCCGGCCGCATTTACTGCAACAACGGGGGAGGCGCATTGGGAGGTGCTGCTGCGCGCGCGCGCCATAGAAAACCAGTGTTACGTTATTGCCAGTGCACAAGGCGGTCGTCATGAGACCGGGCGTAAAACCTGGGGGCACAGCATGATCATCGACCCATGGGGAGAGTTGCTTAGCGTGCTACCGACAGGTGAGGGCTGGGTTTGCGCCGATTTTAATCGCCAGCGCCTTGAAACGGTTCGCCATCGCTTACCAGCCCTTAAACATCGTAGAATCTGAGCATGACCCTGAAATCAACTATAAACACCCCGTCGGTTGCACTCGATGTAGCCCAGAACCTGTTGTTGGAATCACAGGATTTGACGGCAACACAAGTCGAGTCCGTTCTTGGCAACATCATGCAGTCACAGGTGGATGATGCTGACATCTACTTTCAAACGACTCGATCAGAAGGCTGGAGTTTGGAAGAGGGGATCGTTAAAGCAGGTAGTTTCAGTATCGATCAGGGTGTAGGTGTTCGGGCAATCAGTGGTGAGAAAACCGCATTTGCCTATTCCGATGATGTGTCATTACCATCTTTGAACTCTGCGAGTGCGGCTGTTCGCGAGATTGGTGCAAGCGGTGCCGCACAATCAGTAGCAACAACTGGGCACGGCGCAGGTTTGTTGGCCAGTGCTGATCGCTATTTGCCATTAGACCCTATTACTTCATTGGAAGCGCCTGCCAAAGTGGCGATGTTGGAAAAGCTGGAGCAATTGGCACGGGCAATTGACCCGCGTGTGAAACAAGTCATGGCTTCTCTGGCGGGTGAATATGATGTGGTGATGGTGCAGCGCGCCGATGGCCAACGAATTGCTGATATTAGGCCGCTAGTGCGGGTTGGCATTACGGTAATTGTTGAGCAGGATGGGCGACGCGAACAAGGTTATGCGGGCGGCGGTGGCCGAACGGATTATGCGTATTTTACCGATGATGTTCTTGCCAAATACGCGCGTGAAGCTGTGCACCAGGCCGTGGTTAATCTTGATGCCCGCCCAGCACCAGCGGGTCAGATGAGTGTCGTATTGGGCCCCGGTTGGCCAGGTATATTGCTACACGAAGCCATCGGCCACGGGTTGGAAGGGGACTTTAATCGTAAGGGCAGTTCTGCTTTTGCCAACCGTGTTGGCGAGCGCGTTGCCGCACCTGGCGTGACCGTCGTTGATGATGGCACGCTTTCCGGTCGTCGCGGATCGCTCAATGTCGATGATGAAGGTACGCCGGCACAGCAGACCGTGTTAATCGAGGACGGCATTCTCAAAGGCTATATTCAGGATACGCATAACGCCCGCCTCATGGGTGTGGCGCCAACGGGTAATGGCCGCCGTGAATCCTATGCACATTTGCCACTGCCCCGTATGACGAACACCTACATGATGGCAGGCCAGTCCGATCCCGCCGAGATTCTGGCATCGATTGATCGCGGTATTTATGCGGTGAACTTCGGTGGTGGTCAGGTAGATATCACCAATGGAAAATTTGTGTTCTCGATGTCAGAAGCCTATTGGGTAGAGAACGGTAAGATTCAGTATCCGATCAAAGGTGCTACCTTGATCGGTAACGGTCCGGATGCCCTGACGCGAGTTAGCATGATCGGCAATGATCTGGCGCTGGATTCAGGGGTGGGCACCTGTGGCAAAGAAGGCCAGAGCGTCCCTGTGGGTGTGGGGCAACCAACACTCCGGATTGATGGCTTGACGGTTGGCGGCACCGGGTCTGCGTGACCCGGCTATCAGCTAGCGTTTTTTGCGTGATCGCTTAAGCGCTGGGTTGGTTAATGATGGCCGCGTGTCGTAGCAGAACATGAGAACGCTGATGAAGTAGAGAATCGATAGCGTCGTTTCGATGATGGCAAGCCATTGGCTGGTGCCGGTGTCGCTAGTGGCGCGCACCAGGCCCTCCGTGATGTAGGCCAGAATCAATAAGGAAGACCATTGATAAGTGTAACGTTTCCCGTTAAGTAATCCACGTAATGGCAGTAGTAACGGTACCGCTTTCAACATAAGCCAGGAGCCGCCCGGGCGTATCGGTGCCAACCAGCGCTCCCAGAGTAGTGACAGCACAATGAGCGCCAGTAACGATAGGACAGCGGCCCAGCGCAAGCGGGTAAGTTTAGTTTGGTGTGCGCTCACAGCATTCATAACTATTGATTTTGCTATTTCACAAGTTGGCAGGCTGTTTCAGCCAAGCGCTTACCGAGAGCTTTGCCGAGGGCAATTTCGTCTGCCGTTGGGGTTGGGTTGCCATTAGTGCCGGCGATATGGCTGGCACCATATGGCGTGCCGCCGCTTTGTGTTTCGGATAGGGCCACTTCGCTGTAGGGTAAGCCGAGCAGCAGCATGCCATGGTGAAAAAGAGGCAGCATCATGCTCAACAGGGTGCTTTCGTTGCCGCCGTGCATGCTGCCAGAGGAGGTAAAAACAGCGGCTGGCTTGCCGATCAACTCGCCAGAAAGCCAACTTGTTACTGTGCCATCCCAGAAATATTTCATGGGCGCCGCCATGTTGCCGAAACGAACTGGGCTGCCCAGTGCAAGGCCTGAGCATTCGGTCAGATCCTGCAGCGTCACATAGGGGGCGCCAGATTCCGGAATGGCTGCTTCGCTGGCTTCGCAAACTGCGCTGACGCGAGGCACCGTTCGGAGAACGGCTTCGGCACCCGATACGCTATCAATCCCATGGGCTATGGCGCGCGCCAGGGCTTCAACAGAACCTTTTTGGCTATAGTACAAAACAAGAATTTTACGCATGCCGTATCATACCTGCGACTTTCACTACATGCCTGCGGTCCCTCAGCGGCTTGATCTTAGATGTACTCTCCGATTTCGCCATCGTCCATAGCGCCACTAATAAGGCTATTCCGGTTGAAGTTTCAACCGGTCATCGCATTGTTGTCGCGAATTCGTGCGGATGAATTAGATGTGGTGGCAGCCTGGTTGGCGTATACAACGCTGCTATCACTGGTGCCGCTGGTGGCGCTGGTGATTGTTATTGCAACCTATGTTCCGGGTTTTGCCGAAGTTCATACCGCATTTGACCAGCTTCTCGTGTCCTATCTACTGCCTGAAAAGGCGGGCAAGTTGATTGCCAGTTACACGCTCACTTTTTCAGCCAACGCAACACGCTATACCGTGGTTGGTATGGGGTTTTTGCTGGTGGTTGTCTGGGCAATGTTCTGGGCCATTGAGCAGGCCTTTAATCGTGTCTGGCGACTTACCCCGGACCGGCGGTTTTTTCATCGGTTGGCCCATTATCTGATGCTCTTGTGTATTGTTCCTGTCGTTCTGGGGATGGGTTTTGCCGGTTTAATGTGGGCCTTGTCTCTGTCTATGGGTTTTTTTGGTGAGCCACAGTGGGTCAGGCGTTTGGCCTCCGGCGCAGTGGCGACCATGACCTTGACCGCATTTCTCGCTTGGTTGAATTTTGTGCTGCCCAATTGCCATGTGCGTATCCGGTATGCGCTGATTGGTGGTTTTTTCTCAGCAATAGGCATCTCGTTGTTGCAATGGGGTTTTGGCCAGTATTTGCAAAAATTCTCGTCATTCACCGCAGTTTATGGCGCTTTTTCCATCTTGCCAGTTTTTCTGCTCTGGCTTTATCTGTGTTGGTTGATGGTGCTGCTGGGCTGTGTAGTTACCGCGGAGCTTTCGGAATCGCCCGGGCGGCAATTGAAAGCCGTGCGCTATTTAAGCTGAACGATTGCTGGGCATCTGTCGAACCAACGCGCGCTCTGTCATAATGCGCAGCGTTGTAATCCGATTGCTCAGGAGTGACTGATGACCGCTTTGAATTCGACCGACCTTCGTTCCCAGATCAATGTGCCTCGCAATGAGCGCTTGATTGTTGCACTGGATGTGGCTGATGCGGCCGAGGCCAAAGCGCTGGTCGAGCAATTGGGCGATAGTGTTCAGTTTTATAAGGTGGGCATGGAACTTTTCATGGCCGGCGGCTATTTCGAGCTGATTGACTGGCTTGGCGAGCGCGGTAAAAAAGTCTTTGTGGATCTGAAGTTTTTTGATGTGCCCGAAACTGTTCGTTCAGCTATTCGTGCCTTGGCTAAACGCAAGGTTGCTTTTGCGACGATTCATGGCAACCAGGCAATTATGGAAGCTGCGGGCAAAGAAAAGGGCGATCTGAAGGTGCTGGCAGTTACGGCGCTTACGAGCCTGGATAAAGGCGATCTTGATGACCTGGGTTTTCAGTGTGACATCGAGCAACTGGTGCTTTCGCGAGCTCGCCGCTCTCTGGAAGCCGGATGTGACGGGATTATCTCTTCGGGTCTAGAGGCGCCGCTCATTCGCAAGGAGTTAGGACCGCGCATCATGGTGGTCACACCGGGTATTCGCCCCGTCGAGAACCGGGTGTCAGATGATCAAAAGCGTACGGTAGATGTGGCCCAGGCCTTCCGCAATGGTGCCGACTACATTGTCATGGGCCGTCCAATACGTGGTGCCGCTGACCCGAAGGCCGCTGCAGAAGCGGTTCAAGCAAGTATTGCTACGGTGTTTCCGGAGTAAAGCACGCTAGGGGTGGCTTTTCCGCTAATCGTGCTGTACAATCTGCGGTTTTTCTCTGTCCGGAAATCATCCGTATGGTCGTTATTCGTCTATCCCGTGGTGGCGCCAAAAAGCGTCCTTTCTATACTCTCGTCGTCGCAGACTCGCGTACGCGCCGTGATGGCCGTTTCGTCGAGCGTATCGGCTTCTACAACCCGGTTGCTTCGGGTGCAGAAGAGCCGATTCGCATCGACATGGATCGCCTGGCTTACTGGAAGAGCGTTGGTGCCCAAGTGTCGCCTCGTGTTGCCCTGCTAGCCAAGGGCTACGCTGCCAAGATTGCAGCCTAAGTCTGTTGCGCAAGATGGCGTAACGCAGCAGCGTTGCGTCATTCTAGGCCGCGTAGGTGCGGCTTACGGTATCAAGGGGTGGTTTCATCTGCACCCCTTTGCCGATGATCCCGAAGGTTGGCAGCGTGTGTCAACCTGGTGGATTACTCCCAGTGAACCTGATCCTGATGGGCTGGCGCTTTGGCGGCCTGTGGCTCCGGAATCTTTGCGGGTGCACGGTGATGGGCTGGTGGTCAAACTGACAGAAGTCGTTGATCGTAATGCTTCTGAAGCATTACGTGGCTACTGGATTGGTGCGCCACGTGAAAGCCTGCCGGAAACCGCAAGTGATGAATACTACTGGGCAGATCTGATTGGACTGACCGTGCTTAACGCCCAGGGTGATGTGCTGGGTCAGGTTGATCGCATGATCGAAACGGGTGCGAATGCAGTATTGATCGTTAAGGATAGTTCGGCGGAGAAGCCGCGGGAACGATTGATTCCTTTCGTGGGCGATATTGTCCGAAGTGTTGATAAAACCTCTGGGCAGATTCTGGTGAACTGGTCAGCAGACTGGTAGTTTCGGGTTCGAAAACCATGGCTCACCGATTGCGATTCGCCGCTGTAACACTGTTTCCCGAGATGTTCGAAGCGATAACCCGCTTTGGCATTTCTCGTCGTGCATTTGAAACAGGTATTAGCGAATTTACGGCACATAATCCACGGGATTTTGCGACTGATCGTTATAAAACGATTGATGACCGCCCCTTTGGCGGTGGCCCGGGCATGGTGATGATGCCTGAACCGCTGGAAAAATCGATTGATGCTGCGATTGATGCTGTGCGTGACGAGAGTGCTACGCCTAAAGTGATTTATCTTTCACCTCAGGGTGTACCGCTCACGGATGCTTTGGTTCGCGAGTTAGCGCAATGCAAAGGCCTTGTGTTGATTTGTGGCCGCTATGAAGGCATTGATGAGCGGGTGATTGAGCGAAAAGTCGATCTCGAGGTGTCGATCGGAGATTTTGTGGTGTCTGGTGGCGAATTGCCGGCCATGATGCTGATGGATGCGGTTTTGCGCTATCAACCGGGTGTATTGAATGATGCACAGTCCGCCGAAGAAGACTCTTTTGCGGCAGGCTTACTTGACTGCCCGCACTATACGCGCCCGGAGAATTACCAGGATTCCGTAGTGCCAGACGTGCTTTTATCTGGAAATCATGAGAAAATACGCGTTTGGCGTTTGACTGAGTCCCTTAAACGGACAAAGGAAAGACGGCCAGACTTGCTGAAAGGTCGAGCTTTCAGCAAGGAAGAAACGCAACTACTTAAAAAACTCGAGCAATCGGGCAAGTAGCTCTGCGGTCGTAACAATAAGGAGATTAACGACATGAATCTGATTCAAATCCTCGAACAGGAAGAAATCGCTCGCGTTAGCGAAGGCAAAACCATTCCTTCATTTGCTCCGGGTGACACCGTGGTTGTGCAAGTAAAGGTTAAAGAAGGTACGCGTGAGCGTCTGCAGGCATACGAAGGCGTTGTAATCGCCAAGCGTAACCGCGGTCTCAATTCAAATTTCATCGTGCGCAAGATCTCTTCGGGTGAAGGCGTTGAGCGTACGTTCCAGACATATTCGCCGCTGGTTGCTTCGATTGAACTGAAGCGTCGTGGTGACGTTCGCCGCGCTAAGCTGTACTACCTGCGTGAGCGTTCGGGTAAATCTGCACGCATCAAGGAAAAACTTGAGCGTAAGGTTGTTGCAGCTTAATCAGCTTGCAATGCCAATAAAAAACGCCACCTTCGGGTGGCGTTTTTTATTGTTGCGAGTTGGAATTAGGCAGGACGCTGCCACTCAATCATCGCGTAAGCAGAGTGGTTGTGGATGGATTCGAAATTTTCCGACTCGACGCAGTAGGCATCAAGGCGTTTGTCTTCGTTGAGACGCGCAGCCACGTCACGCACCATGTCTTCTACAAACTTGGGGTTGTCATAGGCGCGTTCGGTGACGTACTTTTCGTCGGGACGCTTGAGTAGGCCATAGACTTCACAGGAAGCTTCTTTCTCAACCAGGGCGACTACTTCTTCGATCCAGATGTAATCTTTTGAAGTGACCGTAACGGTGACGTGAGATCGCTGATTGTGAGCACCGCGTTCCGAGATTTCTTTTGAGCAAGGGCAAAGGCTGGTTACCGGGATCACCACTTTCAGTGCAACGCGAATGTTGTCTCCATCAATATCGCCGATGAGTGTTACGTCATAGTCCATCAAGCTTTCAACGCCTGAAACAGGGGCTGCTTTGTTGATGAAATACGGGAAGCTCATCTCGATGTGGCCGGTTTCAGCTTCCAGACGTTTCACCATGTCCTGCAGCATCACTGGGAAATTCTCTACTGAGATTTCGCGAGATTGTGTGTTCAGAATGTCAACAAAGCGTGACATATGCGTGCCCTTGAAGTTGTGGGGCAGGCCAACGTACATATTGAAATTGGCGATGGTGTGCTGAACGCCAACAGCCTTGTCTGCCACCACAATCGGGTGACGGATGGATTTAATGCCGACCTTGTTGATAGCGATCTGTCGGCTATCGGCCGAAGATTGCACATCGGGCATGCCGGGGGTGGTTTTTTTCTCTTGGGTCATGATTTTTATTGATGAAACGTTAATTCGATAGAAAGCGTTGAATACGGCTGCGCAGAGTATCTGCATCGAGGCCAGCGGATTTGTAAAGATTGGACATGTCGCCATGTTCGATAAATTGGTCGGGCAAACCGATACGCAAACAGGGTCGGTATAGGTCAAGCGATTGTAATGCCCGTTCGACTTCGCTGCCGGCGCCACCAGCAACAGCATTTTCTTCAAAGGTGACGATTAGATCGTGCTCGGCTGCTATAGAGCGAAGGAGTTCGAGATCCAGCGGTTTGGCAAAGCGCATATTGGCTACTGTGGCATCGAATTCATCGCCAAGTTTTTGGGCCGAGCGCAGAAGGCCGCCAAAGGCCAGGAAGGCAATCCGTTTTCCCTGGCGAACAACTTGCCCTTTACCGATGGGCAAGGTATCCAACGCGACCGAGGGTACGCTGCCCGTGCCAGCCCCACGCGGGTAGCGAACAATCGCTGGCCCGGGATGTTGATAGCAGCTGCTGAGCAATTGGCGACTCTCCGCTTCCGAGCTGGGTGTAGCGATAACCATATTTGGGATGCAGAGCGCAAAAGAAAGGTCGAATGCACCATGGTGTGTCGGGCCGTCTGCACCTACCAGGCCTGCGCGGTCTACAGCAAAGGTGACGTCGAGGTTTTGCAGCGCGACATCATGTACCAGCTGATCGTAGCCACGTTGCAAGAATGTTGAATAGATCGCTACGACAGGCTTGAGGCCTTCACAAGCCATCCCTGCAGCCAGTGTTACGGCATGCTGTTCGGCAATCGCAACATCGTAGTACCGATCCGGAAAACGTTCGGCGTAGGTAACCATCCCAGAGCCCTCGCGCATGGCAGGCGTTATGGCGACGAGTTTTGGATCGGCGGCCGCCATATCGCACAGCCAATCGCCAAACACCTGGGTATAAGTGAGTGCAGATGAGCCTTTTGTCGTTGAGCCATCAAGCCCTTGTGCGGTCTCGAACTTGGTAACGCCGTGATACAGAATGGGATCTTCTTCTGCTAATTTATAGCCCTGACCTTTGCGGGTGACGATGTGTAGGAAGCGCGGCCCTGGCAATTGCTTCAGGTTTTGCAGGGTTGGAATCAGGGCGTCCAGATCATGGCCATCAATTGGGCCGTAGTAGTGAAATCCGAATTCTTCAAAGAGCGTTCCCGGATTGATCATGCCTTTGACGTGCTCTTCAGCGCGTTTGGCAAAATCGAGCAGGCTTTGCGATACGCCAAGTACCTTTTCCGCCCCTTTCTTTGCAGCGTTGTACAACTTGCCGGAGGTCAGGCGGGTTAGATAATTGTAGAGTGCGCCTACTGGGGGAGAAATCGACATTTCGTTGTCGTTCAGAATGACCAGCAGATTGGCGTTGGCCACGCCGGCATTGTTGAGCGCTTCGAAAGCCTGGCCTGCGCTCATGGCGCCATCGCCAATGATGGCAACGACCTGGCGTTGCTCCCCTTTTTGTTTAGCGGCTAGCGCCATGCCCAGCGCAGCAGAGATGGAGGTCGATGAGTGTCCAACACCAAAGGTATCGTAGGGGCTTTCTGACCGTTTCGGAAACCCAGCAATGCCGTTGAACTGACGCAGCGTCGACATCCGGTCACGACGACCAGTAAGAATCTTATGCGGGTAGGTTTGATGGCCCACATCCCATACCAGTCGGTCTTCCGGAGTATTAAACACCGAATGAAGTGCAACGGTTAGCTCAACAGTGCCGAGGTTTGATGACAGATGGCCGCCGGTTTGCGAGACCGAATCAAGTAAATATTGTCGTAACTCTCCCGCAACCTCGGTGAGCTGCTCTCGGGATAGTTGACGCAAATCAGCGGGAGCGTTGATTTGTGCGAGTAGAGATCCTGGCATCTTGTTCATTACCAATTAATGCGTGCGCTGGACGATTTCCAGCGCGATATCTTTAAGACGTTGCCCCGATTCGCCGGTATCGGCAATCAGATGCTGTGTTTGTGCCAGTAAATCGTCGGCAAAGGCTCTGGCACCGGTTAAACCCATCAGGCTTACGTAAGTGGGTTTGTCAGCGGCCGCGTCTTTGCCTGCTGTTTTGCCAAGGGCTTCGGTGGTGCCTGTGCAATCCAGGATGTCATCAACTACCTGAAATAACAGGCCGAGGGCTTTCCCATAACGGTCAAGTCGTTCTAGTTCATGCTGGTTGAGTGATTCACCCGCAAGCGCTCCCATGCGAATAGCGGCGCGAATAAGTGCCCCTGTTTTCATGATGTGCATCTGTTCAAGCTCGGCTTCGTTCAGCGGTTTGCCGACGGCGCCAAGATCGATGGCCTGGCCGCCTGCCATACCGGCTGCGCCAGAAGCACGAGCGAGAGTCGCTACGAGTTCTTTGATGGTATTTGCAGATAAGGGTGCATTCGTCAGAGTGATAAAGGCCTGGGTTTGCAACGCGTCTCCGACGAGTAACGCGGTAGCCTCGTCAAATTGGACATGACAGGTAGGCATGCCGCGACGTAGCGTGTCGTCATCCATGCAGGGCATGTCGTCGTGTACCAGGGAGTACACGTGGATCATTTCAATGGCCGAGGCACACGCATCGAGCACCTCGGAAGAGGCTCCAGATACGGCACCCGCCGCATGAACTAGAATCGGACGCAAACGTTTGCCGCCATTAAGGCAGGCATAACGCATGGCTTCATGTAGGCGGGCGGGGTTGTGTGATGCTAGAGGCAGATGTTGATCCAGCGCCAGTTCTGTGCGCTGGCGTACATGTTGCATCCATTGCTGAAACGTCATGAACGCTCCGGTAGCGATGCTTCGCTGAGATGGCTGCCATCAAATTGCTGGATGCGTTGCTCTGCATCACGCAGCAGCGCATTGCAACGGGCTATGAGCTGTTGACCCCGCTGATAGGTATTCAGCGTTTCTTCCAGCGGAAGGCGATTGCTTTCGACGCTTTGAATCAGGGCTTCAAGCTCGGCCATTGCCGATTCAAAGCCCAGATCATTGGGTGAAGTCGGTGTGTTTTTGGTCGAAGCATCTGCAGCTTTTCGCGGGGGCATAGTCGTTGGTAGCCTTCGTCACGGCAGAGGCCGGTTTCGGTTGCACTAAAACCTTGAAAGTTAACCGATTCGGGGCTTTCGGTCAATTTAAGGGCAGGGTACAATGTACGGCTTTGTTAAACCCATATGTTTGCGGAGGGTAAGGGGATGTCAGCCTTTGACTCGCCCAAATCACTGGTGGCAGCGCAAGCCCAATTGCCAGTCTCCTGGTATTCAGACGCTGATCTGTTTGCGCTCGAAAAACAAGTTTTCTTCGACGGTGCCCCCGGGTATGTTGGGCATGAGCTCATGGTGCCGCATGAGGGGGCTTATCGCACCCTAGAAATGAAAGATCATGGTGCCATGCTCGTTAATCGGGGTGGTGAGTTTGATCTGATGTCGAATGTTTGCCGGCATCGCCAGGCCATCATGCTTGATGGATCCGGCACTTTAGATAAGCATATCGTCTGCCCTTTGCACCGCTGGACCTATGATCGCCTTGGTGGCCTGGTGGGGGCACCGCATTTCCCGGAAAATCCTTGCCTTAATTTGTCGAGAACGCCGTTGCAGAATTGGAACGGGTTGCTGTTTGAAGGTAAGCGAGATATTCAGGCGGATCTGGCCGGGATGAATCTGGCCTCGGCGTTTGATTTTTCGGGGTACAAGCTCGACAAGGTCATTAGCCACGAGTGTAATTACAACTGGAAAACCTTTATTGAGGTTTACCTTGAGGATTATCACGTTGAGCCATTTCATCCGGGGCTTGGCGGGTTTGTAAATTGCGATGAATTAACCTGGCAGTTTGCCGATTGGTACTCGATTCAGCGTGTGGGCATTACCTCGCTGGCCAAATCGGGCTCAGAGACTTACAGGCGTTGGCAGCAAGAGGTGTTGAGTCAGTATCAGCATCTGGGCACTAATCCCAATCATGGCGCGGTTTGGCTGACCTATTACCCGAACGTTATGGTCGAGTGGTATCCCCATGTATTGGTTGTTTCAACACTGCGCCCTCAGTCTGTAGACAAAACGATCAACATCGTGGAGTTCTACTATCCGGAAGAGATCGCTGAGTTTGAGCGCGAGTTTGTTGAGGCAGAACAGGCTGCTTACATGGAAACGGCCGTTGAAGATGACGAAATCGGCGAACGTATGGATCGTGGCCGTCGTGCGCTCATGCTGGCGGGTCGCAATGAGACGGGGCCGTATCAATCCCCGATGGAAGATGGGATGCTGCATTTCCATGAGTTTTATCGCCGCATGCTCGGGCAACAGCTAAAGCCTTTTGGGGGCTAATGCCCTTGGTGCCGGTATGACAGCCCCATCCACGCGCCCGGGTTGGCAGTCGCTGTGGATGGTTGTTGCCAGT
This sequence comes from uncultured Dechloromonas sp., assembly GCA_964498255.1. Taxonomy (GTDB): domain Bacteria; phylum Pseudomonadota; class Gammaproteobacteria; order Burkholderiales; family Rhodocyclaceae; genus Fluviibacter. Next base: position 4,511 of record CAZCGW010000002.1, on the reverse strand, counting down.
TTTCTCTTCGGTTGCATGGGTGTTTGCGTTAAGTTTGCCGCAGCAAATAATGAATCTGGTGAAATCGTCCTCTGGCGCTGCATTATTGCTTTGTTGATTGTGTCCGGCTTTATGGTGTTGCGGCGGCACCATCCTCGAACGGTTCATATACGAAGTCACGCATTCCGATCCCTCTCTGGATTTTCGGCATTATTTCTTTACTTTTATGCCATTACGCAGTTGCCGCTGGCTACTGCCGTGACCCTCAACTACACCTCGCCGATATTTTTTGTGATGTGGCAAATGATTTTGCGGGGTGTGCGACCAACGCGCTTTGCGTTGATAGCCCTCTTGTTAGGCTTTTGTGGCGTGGTGCTGCTCTTGCGCCCTTCGATGGACGGTGACCATCTGTATGGTGCATTGATCGGATTAGTCTCTGGCGGGTTGGCGGGCTTGGCCTATTTCCATATTCGGGAACTTGGCTCTCTCGGGGAGCCCGAGTGGCGCACTGTGTTTTATTTTTCGTTGTTTTCAGCGTTGGGCGCGTTGCTTTGGGTAGGCTGGCATGGCTTTCGTTGGCCGTTGACAGAAGATCTGGGCTGGTTAATCGGGGCAGGTGTATTCGCTACAGGCGCGCAGCTTTCATTAACGCGAGCCTATAAAAGTGGCAAAACCTTGCTGTCTAATGCTTTGGCCTATACGACAGTGATTTTTGCCAGTCTCTTTGGTGGGGTATTCTTTGGCGAGCGGATTGACATGACCGGGTGGCTCGCCATCTGTCTGATTATTACCAGCGGCGTGCTTGCTTCAAGAATCCGCTTCACAAAAGCAAAAGCACCCTAGTGGGTGCTTTTGAAAAATTTAATGGTGCCGGTTGTCGGGATTGAACTGACGACCTACCGCTTACAAGGCGGTTGCTCTACCACTGAGCTAAACCGGCGAACCGGCATGCATTATAAAGAGACTTGGCCACTAAGTATAGTGCGCCAAGAAATTTGGGTGGATTATGATCTGCGTCAAAGTTTTGGTGAGTTATGTGAAGTGCAGCGGCGTAGACTAACTAGCTTTAGTATCGCTGAGCATAAAAATGACGCGCGCCAAAACGACAACGAAACCGACTCCCGCAAAGAAACCCCGTGCAACCCGTACTGCGCGGCCACGCCGTGTGGCAGCAGGTGATGTTGCTCCAGCGATAACCGAAGCTGCGATTGGAAACTTTATGGTCGAGCGCGGTGTGGATGCGGCGGATGCCCGTCATGTGGGGGCTTTAAAGGATGTGTTGTCCGGATACATTCCGGGCAACACCCGGGAAGTAGCTGATACTCTGGCGGCCATTTTGCAGGGTGCTTCGCCGGATGAGTCGAAAGTGTTGCGCGATGCGCTCATCCAAGGGGATGCGACAACCGAAAAAACATCGTTAGTGGCGGATGAGGAACTTTCCAGTGATTGGCGAAGTGGCGGTTACCCCTACAAAAATTTGATGCTTCGTAAAAATTACGAGCGTTCAAAGTATCAGTTGCAGGTCGAGCTGCTCAAGCTGCAGGCATGGGTTAAGGAGACTGGGCAGAAAGTAGTCATCTTATTCGAAGGTAGAGATGCTGCAGGTAAAGGCGGGGCAATCAAGCGTTTCATGGAGCATCTGAACCCGCGTGGTGCTCGTGTCGTTGCGCTAGAGAAGCCCAGTGAGAGTGAACGTGGTCAGTGGTATTTTCAGCGTTATATCCAGCATTTGCCAACGGCAGGAGAAATCGTGCTTTTTGACCGGTCTTGGTATAACCGTGCGGGTGTAGAGCGGGTCATGGGATTTTGCACGCAAGCAGAGTACGACGAATTTATGCGTCAGGTGCCTGAATTTGAACGCAATCTTGTGCGCAGTGGTATTCACCTCTTCAAGTTTTGGTTCTCTGTCAGCCGTAAGGAACAGCGTCGTCGATTCAAAGAGCGTGAGAAGCACCCGTTGAAACAGTGGAAGCTGTCTCCGATTGATAAGGCATCGCTTGATAAGTGGGATGATTACACCCACGCCAAAGAGGCCATGTTCTTCTCTACCGATACCGCAGATGCGCCATGGATCGTCATCAAGTCTGATTGCAAGAAACGGGCAAGGTTGAATGCAATGCGCTATGTGCTGCATCGCCTTGCCTATGGCCAGAAAGATGGTGCGCGAATTGGCCCGGTTGATCCGTTGATTGTTGGACGGGCAAATGTGGTTTACGAGATAGGCGAGGGAGAAGACAAACCGTTGCTTTAAATTGCGTACGGGCAAATCGTTTGCTGGCTATACTGCCGGAGTGATTTGACTTGGAGTTGGGTAATGGGTGAAGAAACAATCGGCCAACGGATTGCTGGTGAAGCGAAGAAAGCGCTTCATCTCACGCTCTATTTTGGTTTCTGGTTCAGTGCCCTGACATTGCTGACACACGAAATTCTCAAACAGGATGGTCTGCCCTTTGGGCACTGGGGATTGGCTTGGATTAAAGCGGCGATTTGCGCAAAATTCATTTTGATCGGACAAGCGGTTTATCCGATGCGGCATTCAAATGGTCGAGACATCTGGCGTATTGTGTTGCCGCGATCCTTGGTCTATCTCGCCATTGTTTTTGCGCTCAGTGTCGTTGAAGCCGTGATCGAAGGGCGTTTCCATGGCGAAAACGTGTTGTTTTCGATTCAGCATTTTGCCAACGGCAATCCGCTTTACGCCTTTGCGCTGGCCTGGGTTTACTGGTTAATTCTGGTGCCTTATTTGTTGATGGGGTCGCTCGGTCGCTTTATCGAGGAAAACACCTAGTTCGATTCGGTTGGTGTGCTGTAGCCCAGTAGGCTCGAAAGCTTAGCGCTGGCGGCAATAACTTTCGTAGCTTCAGCGCTTTTTGCGGTTGCTTCAAATTGCCCCGCAGTGCCGACTGCGGTGATCGCAGCGACCATTTGCCCTGAGTGATCAAAGACCGGGGCGCTCAAACCATTGATGCCAGGAGTGTGGCTTCCTCCTGCGCGTGCAATGCCGTCCTTGCGTGTGGCTTCAACGATGCTTGCCTGTTCGCGTTCTAGAGCAGCGAGAAGAGCCTTGTCTTTGCCGGCAATCTGGCCAAGCTCTGCGGCAAGCGCTGGTTGAGTTGCCGAAGGGTTGTAGAACGCATTAAAGCAACGGCCAGTCGCCGAGTCATGAAGGCCAAGCACGCGTCCCACGCGTAAACAGACAGAGATGGCATCTCCCGTGTCCACATAGCGCACAATGGTTGCGCCGCTGCTTCCCCATACGGCGAGGCCGACACCCATACCGATCTCATCGCAAAGCTCGTCAAGAATCGGAGAAGCTAATCGAATCGGATCTAATGAGGCGAGTGCTGAAAGGCCTAGCGTTAACGCGAAAGGGCCGAGGTGGTAACGCGCAGAATTAGAGTCCTGGTTCACGAGACCCATGCGCTGAAAGCTCACAAGATACCGGTGTGCTTTAGCGGCAGGCATTCGGCTAATTAGGGCGATATCTTTCAACATTGCTGGGCGGCCAATAGTAATCAGGGCACGCAAAATCGAACCGCCTATTTCAATAGACTGGATACCCTGCTGTTTGCCGGTGTTCGGTTTTGCTTCTGAAGCGCTCATAGTGCTTTTTGTCATGGATGCGTCGATAAAGAAACTTATAATGTGTGAGTCTAAACAAAAGCGGCGCCAGTGGCGCATCTGTATTCAATAAAGGATCAAAGATGACGGCAGTCATGGTGTGCAACCCCAAAGGCGGATGTGGCAAAACAACATTGGCAACCAGCCTGGCTGGCTGGGCGGCCAATCAAGGTAAGAGCGTCACGCTATGCGATCTCGATAGACAGCAGTCATCATTGCGCTGGATGTCGTTTCGGGAGGAGACGCTACCGCCGGTCAGTGGGTTTTATGGCGGCGGCCAGCTGATGGCATCGTTGCCCAAAGGGGCAGATTTCACGGTGATTGATGCGCCGGCAGGGCTGCAGGGCTATAAGTTGAGCGATTACGTCCGCCTGGTTGATCGTGTAATCATTCCTGTGGTGCCCTCGGTCTTTGATATGGCGGCGACAGAGGACTTCCTAAACAGTCTGCGAAACGATTTGCGTGGCCAACGCCACAAAGTAGGTATCGTTGCGATGCGGGTAGATCCACGTACGCGAGCTGCGGCAATGCTTGAGGAGTTTTTGCAGCATTTTGATGCGCCTATCGTTACGTATATCCGCCCAACGTCCAATTACGTTAATGCGGCGGCAGCTGGTCGTACGATCTTTGATCCGCCACGCTCGAAGCACAAGCAGGATTTGGCGCAGTGGCAGCCGTTGTTGGACTGGCTAGAGAAATAAATGATGGTGGGGCTTGACATCAACGCTACAGCCCCGCATAATGCTTGGCTTCTCGGACGCGGGGTGGAGCAGTCTGGCAGCTCGTCGGGCTCATAACCCGAAGGTCACAGGTTCAAATCCTGTCCCCGCAACCAACGACTCGTTGGTAAGTTTGAGAAAAGAAGTGTTGACAGAGTGATATTTGATTGCTATAGTCTCGCTTCTCTGCTG
>CAZCGW010000001.1:0-175722 GCA_964498255.1 uncultured Dechloromonas sp. | reverse complement strand
CTTCGATAGTCGAGCCGCAGTTTCAACCGATGTCGAAACACCGACACCAACGAGTAAGGGTGGGCATGCATTGACGCCGCGCTCAGTGATGACATCCATCACAAATTCTGCAACACCCTCGTACCCTTGGCCCGGCATCAGCACCTTTGCGGCTCCAGGGAGGGTGCAACCACCACCAGCCATGTACACGTCAATCGTGCATGTATCCTTTTCCGGAACAATGCGCCAATCGAGCCAAGGAATTTGAGTTCCTGTATTGGTACCTGTGTTTTTCTCATCGAATGTTTCCACTGCGTTATGACGCAGTGGGCCAAGGCGAGTTGCCTCTGCAAGCGCATCCTTTAAAACCTCTTCAAGCTCACCAAGCAGCGGAAAGTTAGCGCCTGCTTCAACGAAGTACTGAATCACGCCCGTATCCTGACAGCTCGGGCGGTTCAACTTGTCGGCTGCTTCCTGATTCGTATGCATCGAATCATAGACCGATTTTGCGAGCGGGTTGGTTTCCAGCGTGCGCAACTCTTCTAGCTTCTTTTTTACGTCTTTCGGAAGCCGTTTACCGATATAGGCTGTGAACTTTGCCATAGTGTCCGTGAGAGACTGGACTTGTTGTACCTTATCCATTTTTATAATCCTCGATCTGTTGAGTTAAACGTTTGAAGTTGTTTTCTTAGCTTGGAATCGCGACATAATCAGCGTAAGAACTGCCGAAAACACGAGCAAACCAGCCACGAAATACAGGCCGCCGGCATAACTGCCCGTCGAGTCCTTGATCCATCCGATAACGCTTGGTGCAACGAAGCCGCCAAGATTGCCAATCGAGTTAATCGTTGCAATACCTGTTGCGGCTGCCGCGCCCGACAGGAACATCGTCGGCATGCTCCACAGAGGTGGCTTCGCACAACTGATACCGACATTAACCAGCGTCAAGGCAGCAATTAGGCCTACGATGCTATTAGCGCTGGCAGCAATCACTAAACCAACTGCTGCAGCCACACAGGCAATGATCACGTGCCATGTGCGCTCGCCTGTTTTATCCGAGTGACGCGACCAAAGCACCATGGCAACGACCGACACAATCGGAGGAATCGCATTGAGAATGCCCACCGTCATCGAAGAAACACCTAAGCCTTTAATAATTTGCGGTGCCCAAATGCCTAACGTGTAGAGACCTGCGGAAGTGCCAAAGTAAATCAGAGCAAGGCCAAGAACACGAGGATCGGAAAGACCGCGAATAATGCTGTGCTTAGCCTCGCCGCTTTTACTTGCGTTCTCTGCTGCCATTGCATCAACAAGCCAGTTACGCTCGTCATCCTTAAGCCATTTGGCCTTTTCTGGCTTGTCTGTCATGTATGCCAGAACAACGAACCCTAAGATAAATGCGGGAACAGCTTCCAGAATGAACATCCATTGCCAGCCGTGAAGGTTCATTACCCCCTCCATCTCCAGCAAGGCAGCAGAAATCGGCGACCCAATCGCAGTGGACAAAGGTGCGGCAGCCATGAAAAAAGCCGTGACACCTGCTCGATGACGGGCTGGGAACCAAAAGCTTAAATAAAGAATGATTCCCGGGAAGAATCCTGCTTCTGCCGCACCCAGTAAGAATCGCATGACGTAGAAGCTAGTAGGCCCCTCAACAAAGGCCATCGCTCCTGAAATAATGCCCCATGTAACCATCACACGGGCAATCCACATTCGAGCACCTACTTTGTGAAGAATGATGTTCGAAGGCACTTCAAACATGAAGTAGCCCCAGAAAAATATCCCCGCACCAAAACCAAGCATCGATGCTGTAAATCCAAGATCTTGCTTCATAGTAAGCGCAGCAAAGCCAATGTTGACTCGGTCAATGTACGCAATGAAATACAACAACATAATGAACGGAACAATCCGCCATGTAATTCGGCGCAATGTGCGCTTTTCAATCTCAGTTTGCATTTGAGTCTCCTTTGTTTACTTCACTTATTTGATTCATTTTTTAACTATTTATTGCTCACGAAACTTTCACTGCATCTGCTACTGCTTTACCCACATCGATGGTCTTTGCATTTCCGCCCATATCCGGTGTCCTGGGACCTTCGGCCATCACTTGTTCCATTGCCTTCATAACTGATTTAGCAGCGGCCTCATATCCCAAGTGTTCGAGCATCATGGCGCCACACCAGATTTGACCAATAGGATTTGCGATTCCTTGGCCGTAGATGTCGGGTGCCGATCCATGGACGGGTTCAAACATGGATGGAAATTTACGATCCGGATTCAGATTGGCCGAAGGTGCCACGCCAATTGTTCCTGTACAGGCGGGGCCTAAGTCAGAAAGAATGTCGCCAAACAAATTAGAGGCCACGACCACGTCAAACCAATTGGGGTTTCTGACAAAGTGTGCCGTCAGGATATCGATGTGATATTTGTCTGTTCGCACTTCAGGGAAGTGCTGCGCCATTGCCTCTACACGCTCATCCCAGAACGGCATTGAAATCGCAATGCCATTGGATTTGGTAGCCGAGGTGAGATGTTTTTTCTCCCGTTTTTGCGCTAGTTCATAGGCAAACTTCAGAACACGGTCAACCCCACGACGGGTAAAAATACTTTCCTGCACAACAACTTCCTGGTCGGTGCCTTCATACATTCGACCGCCCACACTGGAGTATTCGCCTTCCGTGTTTTCTCTCACCACGTAGAAATCAATATCACCCACCTTCCGACCGGCCAGAGGGCTGGTAATGCCAGGCATTAGGCGAACCGGACGCAGATTGACGTATTGATCGAACTCTCTACGAAACTTCAATAGAAGCCCCCAGAGCGAAATATGATCTGGCACAGTCTCAGGCCAACCTACAGCGCCGAAATAAATCGCATCATGGCTACCAATCTGCTCTTTCCAATCAGCAGGCATCATCTGGCCATGCTTTAAGTAATGGTCACAGCTCCAGTCAAACTCATCCCACTGGAATTCGATGCCATAACGAGAGCTCACCGCATCCAGAACGCGCAAGCCCTCTGGTACAACTTCTTTACCGATTCCGTCTCCTGGTATTACGGCAACTCTGTGTTTTTTCATGGCTTCCTCCTGATTCACCATTACTCTACTCATTTCTTTATGAGATAAAATAAACACCGGAGAAAACCATTGTTTCCCTGGAGGAATAAATGAGCGCACCAACAGATCTCGTCTTTTTTTCTACCCTGGTCAAACTCGGAACTCTCTCGGCCGTTGCCCAGGAATTTGACGTCACCCCGTCTGCCGTAAGCAAATGGCTGGCAAACCTTGAACAACGACTGGGTGTGCGGTTAATCAACCGCACCACGCGCCGACTCAACCTCACTAGCGAAGGCGAGGCCTACCTCACGGGCAGCCGCCGAATCCTCGCCGAGATTGATGACCTCGAGCAAGAGGTCTCCAGCACCCGCAACGCCCCCAAAGGGTTATTAAAGGTCAACGCCACCTTGGGTTTCGGGCGTACGTATATCGCACCCGTTATTTCAAAATTTGAACGCGAATACCCGGGACTCGAAGTTCAACTGCTCTTAACAGATCGCCCACTCAGCCTTGCCGAAGGCACTGTTGATGTTGGCATACGCTTCGGCGAACCCCCGGACGCACGCGTCATCGCCCGAAAAATTGCCAGCAACCGGCGGCGAATCTTTGCCTCACCCGATTACATCAAAGCTTTCGGCCGACCTACCTCACCGAATGAACTCACCAAGCACCACTGCCTCATACTCCGGCAGGATGAAAGCGCCTATGGGCTGTGGCGCTTCAGCAAAGGCAAGTCATCGCAAACCATCAAAGTACGAGGCAACTTGAGCAGCAATGATGGTGAGGTTGTGCTTAACTGGGCACTCGATGGCCACGGCGTGCTTATGCGCTCGGAATGGGATGCTGCACGCTTTCTGCGCGCGGGCAGACTAGAAGTCTTGTTAGAAGACTATGAATTACCCTCGGCCGACATTTATGCCGTTCATTCACAAAAGCAAAATCTTGCGGCCAAAATACGCGCCTTCATCGAGTTCTTAACCAAGCAGTTCGGAGAAGGTGCCAACGCCAAGATTTCACGCACAGAGAAATGGTAATTCGCTTGCCCCCCTAACGAACATCCTGTCAGCTCACGACACCTACACCCGAAACAGCGTTAAATCCATAGCCTCTTGGCGAACGGCTACGATGCCCTTATATTCAGGGCTCGCCGCCCAACGATCTGCCTGCTCTGCACTTGGAAAACTGAGTTCTACAAAAGCACTGAATTCTGCACACGGCAGCTCATTCCAATAGAACTTATCAACAGCGCCTCTTGCAGCAACAGCACCACCATAAAGTTCGACCGTGGCACCTACCTTGCTGCGGTAAATCTCAAAAGACTGCATATCCTTGAGCCGGATCATTCCGATAATTTTCACGGACATCACATCACCTCATTGATTCTGTATTTGCGCAGTCTAAAACAACAAAGGCGCCGAAGCGCCTTTATCGTTTGTGCGAATAGTACTAGTTACTTCTTAGGCGTTGCCACAAAGCCAACGGCCATGTCCTGCACGTACTCAACGACAACGTCGTCGCCGACCTTGAAGTTTTCTAGACCCAGAACAGCCTTGTCGACTTTAACCTTGTTGACCTTGCCATCAGGCATGGTGATCTCTGCCGTGCGTGCCTTGGCGTCGATGCTCTTGATCACAGCCGTTGCTTTGATGGTATCGATTTCTTCAGCAAACGGTTTCTTGTTGGCTTTATCCTGAACCTTTACGGTACGGGTAGCAGTAATGTTAGGCTGAGTACCCTTAGGGGCAGCAACCAGGCCAACAACGACGGCTTGTGCGTACTCAACAACAAAGGTGTCACCCTTCTTGATCTTGTTGAAGTTAGTGACCGATTTACCAACGGTCATAGGTGCCAGTTGGCCTTGGTCATTCTTCAGCATGACGGTACGTGTCTTGGCGTTTACCGAATCAACAGTAGCCGTCATGATGGTAACTTCTGCAGCAACAGGAGCAACTTCAGCGGCAGGGGCAGCAGCTGGAGCAGCCGTTTGAGCTTGAACATTCAGACCAGCGGTAGCCAGCAGTGCGGCCAATAGCAGCGATTTTTTCATGCAGGGTTCTCCAAGAGAAAATTAAGGTGCTTTGTTTGCGGAGCGCAAAATACAAAGCGTTTTAGGATGATATCAGGGCTTCTAACAACTTGTTGTGAATTCCCTGAAAGCCACCATTACTCATGACTAGCACGTGATCGCCAGCCTTGGCTTCGGCAACAATCGCTTGAACCATGGCATTGAAGTCTTCATGCACTTCAGCATTTGATCCCATGGGGGCCAACGCTGCAGCCGCATCCCAACCGAGATTGGCGCCATAGCAATAGACACGATCACACGCTGCCAGGCTCTGCGGCAGTTGATCTTTCATGACGCCCAGCTTCATGGTGTTGGAACGAGGCTCAATGACCGCAAGAATGCGGGCATCGCCCACTTTACGACGGAGGCCGGCTACCGTGGTGGTAATTGCAGTAGGGTGATGCGCAAAGTCATCATAAACCGTGACGCCGCGTTCCACACCGCGCACTTCCATACGGCGTTTAACGTTCTCAAAACGCGACAGGGCATCCAAGCCTTTATCCAGCGGCACCCCCACATGACGTGCGGCCAACATAGCGGCCAAGGCATTCATCCGGTTATGTTCACCGGTGAGCGCCCAGCTAACCTCGCCAATTTTTTTACTGCCTTCGTGAACGATCAGGCTGCCCGTCGCATCATCACCCGTAATGGTGTAACCGCTGCCTGCGCCAAAGCCTTCAACGGGCGTCCAGCAACCGCGCTCCAATACTCGCGTTAATGCTGGCTCTGTGGCGTTGGAAACAATCAGACCATTGCCCGGCATGGTACGTACCAGGTGATGGAACTGCGTTTCGATCGCGCCAAGATCGGCAAAGATGTCGGCATGGTCGAATTCCAGATTATTCAGAATGGCTGTGCGCGGATGGTAGTGCACAAACTTCGAACGCTTGTCGCAAAAGGCCGTGTCATATTCATCGGCTTCGATCACGAAAAACGGTGAATCTTCTAAGGCACCATGCAACCTTGCAGAGACGCCGAAGTTGCATGGCACACCGCCGATCAGAAAGCCCGGTGCCAGGCCGGCATCTTCCAGAATCCAGGCGAGCAGTGAGGCCGTCGTTGTTTTGCCGTGCGTACCCGCCACACCCAACACCCAGCGACCTTGCAGAATATGTTCTGCCAACCACTGCGGGCCAGACACATAAGGCAGCCCAGCATCAAGAATTGCTTCGAGCAATGGGTTGCCACGGGAAACGGCGTTGCCAATCACAAACACATCCGGCTTTAGCGCCAACTGTGATGGATCGAAGCCTTCGATCAACTCAATACCGGCACCGCGTAACTGGTCGCTCATGGGCGGGTAAACGCCCGCATCACAACCAGTAACTTTATGTCCTGCCGCCCGAGCCAGTTGCGCAAGACCGCCCATGAAGGTGCCGCAGACACCCAGAATATGCAAATGCATCGTCTTTCCCGTCTTTCGTCTTTGCATTGTCATGCCGGCGCAATATCCGGCAGGTAGGTTTAGAATGGAATCCATTGTACCTGCCCCGGAGAGACCCGATGCGCCACCGACGACGCCCAGCCGGCATGCAGAACAACGGCACCGCCCATATTGCCGCCGTTGCCGCCCGCCTGATGGCGGAAGACGGCGTGGATGATGTGGAACTGGCCAAACGCAAAGCCGCACACCAGCTCAACTTACCGGAATGGATTGGTCTACCAACCAGCCAGGCCGTATACGACGCACTTCGTACGCACCAGGCCATTTTTCAGGACAGCGAACAACAGGAACGTGTTGCCATCATGCGCACCGAAGCGCTGTATTGGATGGAACTCCTTTCAGAGTTTCACCCCTACCTAACAGGCTCGGTGCTGGATGGTACGGCCGGTCGCTATTCAATGATCGATATTCTGCTTTATCCGGATAGCGACAAAGATGTTGAGATCTTCTTACTAAATCAAGGAATCGACTATGAATTCACCAAGCCGCGTAACGACCGAACTAGCGCCGTACTACAGGTATCTCGTAACGAACTGGTGGTTAATCTCGTGATTTACCCAAGTCATGATGAACGAGTCGTCTTTAGAAAACACGATGGCACCGTGCGCGAGCGAGCCCACGCCGAGAATGTGCGCGCCCGGATGACAATCGACGCGGCTTTCGTATCGGATGCTAATTTGCCGGTAAAATAGACCTAACTGCCGCTAAAACACTGGCACTCTCACCCACGAAAGAATATGCACATGCGTTTCAATCTACTTTCCCGCCGCGCCCTGTTTCGTAATGCAACGCTAGCTGGCCTAGCGGCTATCGCGTTAATCTCGGGCTGTTCAAAGTTCGACAATAGCCAGAGCACGCTAAACGGTCCACAAGTGACGGCCAAGTTTTACGATGCGCAGTTCAAAGATGCTGCCGGCAAACCGGTTGATCTAACGACCCTGCGCGGTAAAACCGTGGTGATTAACTTCTGGTCGACCTGGTGCCCGCCTTGCGTAGAAGAAATGCCGATGTTCAGCGAGGTGCAAACCGCTTACAAAGACAAAAACGTGGTTTTTGTAGGCATCGCCGCCGATCAGGCAGACAACGTCAAAGCATTCCTCCAGAAAACCCCGGTTAATTATCTGATTGCCGTAGGCGGCCAACCAGCATTTGAGCTGTCGCAAGCCTTGGGCAATCGACACGATGCCGTACCGTTTACGCTGATGATTAACGCCAAGGAAGGCATTACCAGCCGTCACTTCGGCGTTTACACACGTAAAGACCTGGAAGCAGACATCGCTAAAGCTCTAAAATAGTTCGATCTGGTCGCCATCTTGCAGACATCTGGCGGCGATCATTAGGTTAAAGACTGGCAATTTGCAGCTAATTGGGAGACAATCGCCACCATGGATAATCGCACCAATACGCCTGACGGCGAATCGCTGGGTAAGGTTCTGGTTCTTAACGGACCAAACCTCAATCTGCTGGGGCAGCGCGAGCCGCACCTCTATGGCGCTACGACACTAGCCGACATTGACCGTGCACTAGCTGAACGTGCCGAACGTGCCGGCATCGTGCTGGAAACTTTCCAGAGCAATCACGAAGGTGCGCTCATTGAGCGACTTCATGCAGCGCGCAATGAAGACTTTGATTTCCTGATCATCAATCCCGCAGCATTCACGCACACCAGCGTTGCGCTGCGTGACGCGGTACTGGCTTCGGACCTCTCTTTTATTGAAGTGCACCTCTCCAATGTGCACGCTCGTGAAGAATTCCGTCACCAATCGTACTTCTCGGACAAAGCCATCGGCACCATTACCGGCCTCGGCGCACAAGGCTACTTGCTGGCTTTTGACTACATCATCGCCGCACTTTCTGACAACTTAGACCCAGGCCAGGCCTGAGTCTCCTCTCCCTTTTAATCATTTACTGACAAGACTTCAGGAGCCCATTATGGATCTGCGCAAACTCAAGAAACTCATCGACCTGGTACAAGAATCCGGCATTTCTGAACTGGAAGTAACCGAAGGTGAAGAAAAAGTACGCATCGCCAAGCAAATGACTGCAGCACCGGTTGCCCATCAGGTTTACGCAGCGCCAGCGCCTATGGCCGCTGCACCCGCCGTCGCTCCCGCAGCACCGGCAGCCGCTGCCGCACCAGCCCAACCGGCTGGTCATGAAACAAAGAGCCCGATGGTTGGCACCTTCTATCGTGCCTCGTCGCCAGAAGCCAAGGCCTTTGTCGAAGTCGGCGATAGCGTTAAAGAAGGTCAGACGCTGTGCATCATTGAAGCCATGAAGCTGTTGAACGAAATCGAATCCGACGCCACGGGCGTTGTGAAAGCGATTCTGGTTGAGAATGGTCAGCCAGTTGAATTTGGTGAACCCCTCTTCATCATCGGCTAATCGCCATGTTCGGAAAAATTCTGATCGCCAACCGGGGGGAAATCGCCCTCCGCATCCAGCGCGCCTGTCGCCTGCTGGGTGTTAAGACCGTGGTCGTGCACTCCGAGGCCGACCGCGATGCCAAATACGTCAAGCTGGCTGATGAATCGGTCTGTATCGGCCCTGCCGCATCGAAAGACAGCTACCTGAACGTACCGGCCATCATTTCGGCTGCCGAAGTGACCGATGCCGAAGCGATTCACCCGGGTTACGGCTTCCTCTCGGAAAATGCCGACTTCTCGGAACGCGTTGAGCAGTGCGGCTTTGTGTTCATCGGCCCGAAAGCCGAAACGATTCGCCTGATGGGCGATAAGGTTTCTGCCAAAGACGCCATGAAGGCCGCCGGCGTGCCTTGCGTGCCCGGTTCAGATGGTGCCCTGCCGATCGAAGACCACAAGGAAATCGTTCGCATCGCCCGCCAGGTAGGTTACCCAGTGATCATCAAAGCAGCCGGTGGTGGTGGTGGTCGCGGTATGCGTGTGGTGCATACCGAAGCCGCCCTGATCAATGCGGTGCAGATGACTCGCCAGGAAGCACAAACCGCGTTCGGCAACCCGACCGTGTACATGGAAAAGTTCCTGGAAAACCCACGTCACGTGGAGATTCAGATTCTCGCAGATACACACGGCAACGCCGTTTATCTGGGCGAACGTGATTGCTCAATGCAACGCCGTCACCAGAAGGTGATTGAAGAAGCACCGGCACCGGGCATTCCGGAAAAACTGATCGCCAAGATCGGTGAGCGTTGTGCCGAAGCCTGTCGCAAGATCGGCTACCGTGGCGCAGGTACATTCGAGTTCCTGTTCGAAAACGGCGAGTTCTACTTCATTGAAATGAACACGCGCGTTCAGGTTGAACACCCGGTAACCGAAATGATTACCGGCATCGACATCGTTCAGGAACAACTGCGCATTGCAGCCGGTGAGAAGCTCCGCTTCCGCCAGAAAGATATCGAATTCCGCGGCCATGCGATCGAGTGTCGTATCAATGCCGAAGACCCGTACACCTTCGTCCCATCGCCGGGCACGATCAACGCCTGGCACACACCGGGCGGCCCGGGTATCCGCGTTGATTCGCATGTCTATGCCGGCTACAAAGTACCGCCTTACTACGACTCAATGATCGGCAAGCTGATCGCCTATGGCGAAACCCGCGAGCAAGCCATCCGCAAGATGCGCATTGCGCTGTCGGAAATGCTGGTTGAAGGTATCAAGACCAACATTCCGCTGCACCATGAGCTAATGCGTGACAAAGGCTTCGTAGACGGCGGCGCGAGCATCCACTATCTGGAAGAAATGCTGGCCGCGAAAAAAGAAGTCGAGCGCAAGTAAGTGGCCTGGGTTAACGCGCGCATCATCGCGGATGCCCAGCAAGCCGATGCACTCGGCGATGCCTTGATGGAGGCCGGCGCCCTGTCGGTCACCGTCGAGGATGCCGATGCCGGCACGCCGGAAGAAACCCCCCAGTACGGCGAACCCGGTATGGAGACCCAGCTGGTCTGGGCGCGCTCCGTACTTTCCGCGCTATTTGAAGCCGATGCGCCGGTGCACGACATCGTTGCCCAATGCGCTGCAGACCTCGGTCTGCAAGCCGAGCTGACGATTGAAGAGGTGCCCGAAACGGATTGGGTACGCGCCACGCAAGCACAATTCGAACCGATCCCTATTGCTGGCCCGCTCTGGATTGTGCCTACCTGGCATACGCCACCGCACGCCGACGCCATAAACCTGGTGCTGGATCCTGGCCTGGCCTTCGGCACGGGCAGTCACCCGACAACACGCATGTGTCTGCAATGGTTGGTGCGGGAACGCCCAACGGGTACCGTGCTCGATTATGGTTGTGGCTCAGGCATTCTGGCTATTGCCGCTTCCAAACTCGGCGCACGCGAGGTGGTCGGTGTCGATATTGATCCGCAGGCCGTTCGCTCTGCGCATGACAACGCCGAAGTTAATAACGTAGACGCTGCCTTCTTTGATGCCAGCCAGACGCTGGCTGCGCCCTACGACACCCAGAAATACGATGTGGTACTGGCCAATATTCTGGCCAACCCACTGCGCGTACTGGCACCAGCACTGACGGCACGCTTGAAGCCTGGTGCCTCTCTGGTGCTGGCTGGTCTGCTTGCCGAACAGGCTAAAGAGCTGATCGGCATTTACAGCCCGTGGTTAGAAATGCGCGTTGCCGACACCCAGGAAGGCTGGAGCCTTCTGGTCGGCACTCTGCCTCAATAAACACCGAACAACTTTTACTGAAGATCGACATGAGCAAGAAAACCCTGATCTGTGGCTCACTCGCCTACGACAACATCATGGTGTTCAACGGGCGTTTCCGTGAGCAGATTCTGCCTGAGCAGATTCACATTCTGAACGTGGCCTTCCTGGTGCCAGAAATGCGCCGTGAGTTTGGCGGCTGCGCTGGCAACATCGCGTATGCCCTGCACAGCCTGGGCGGCCATGCAGAAATCATGGCCACAGTGGGTGACGATGGCGTGCCTTATCTGCAGCGCCTAGATACCCACTGTCTATCGCGCAAACACGTGCGCCAGGTACCGGGCACCTTCACCGCGCAAGCCTTTATCACCACTGACATGGATGACAACCAGATCACTGCGTTCCATCCGGGCGCCATGGGTCAGGCGCATCTCAACGAAGTCGGTCATGCAGACAATATCGGTCTGGGCATTGTTGCCCCGGATGGCCGCGACGCCATGATCGAACATGCCCGCCAATTTGCAGACGCCAACATTCCATTCATCTTCGATCCGGGCCAAGGCCTGCCGATGTTTGATGGCAACGACCTCAAGCAATTCCTCTCTCTGGCCACCTACGCCTGCGTGAATGACTACGAAGCCCAGATGCTGTGTGATCGTACCGGCCAAACACTAGAACAGCTGGCTGAAAACGTTGCCGCACTGATTGTGACGCGCGGTGGCGAAGGCGCCTGGATCTTTACGGGCGGCAAGCGCATCGATATCGAAACCGTACAGCCCGAAGCCATTGTCGACCCTACCGGTTGCGGCGATGCTTTCCGTGGCGGCCTACTTTATGGCATGGCCAACGGATTCGACTGGCAAAAGTCAGGGCGCCTGGCGTCACTGATGGGTTCGATCAAAATCGCCCATGCCGGCCCACAGAACTACCACGTGAACTTCGAACAAGTAGCCCAGCGTTTCCAGGCTGCCTTCGGCGAAGCGCTCTAAGCAACACGCAGCATGACAAGCACACCGAACCCGAAGCCGCTCCGCTTCGTGCGCGGTGTGCGCGTGGTTTTTCACTTGCTCTGCGGCCTTTACTGGGTAGGCATCGCCTTCCCCTTCTTCTCCGTGCAGCGCCGCCGTCAGGTACGTTACCGCTGGTCGCGCAAACTACTGGCATTATTTGCCTTTGAACTTAAAATCTCGGGCACGCTCCCCGCGCAGGCCGGGTTGATTGCAGCCAACCACGTCAGCTGGGTCGACATCTTTGCCATGAACGCGCTCACACCCGTGGCTTTTGTTTCCAAAGATGATGTCATTGACTGGCCGATCATTGGCACGCTGGCGCGCCACAACGAAACCATCTTCCTGCAGCGCGGTAGCCGTGGTCATGCACACACCATCGGCCGGGAAATGGCCGAACGACTACAGTCTGGTAACTGGCTGGCGGTGTTTCCCGAAGGGACCACCACCGATGGCACGCATCTCCATCCGTTTCATGGTGCACTCTTGCAGCCTGCCATTGATGCCGGCGTACCCGTTACGCCCGTAGCGCTGAGCTATCTAGACACGCAGGGGCAGCGCTCATTGCTGCCCGCCTACTCTGGCGACACCAGCCTTTGGGAATGCTTCTGCGCCATGCTGTCAGCGCGCCAACTGGTGGTTCACCTTGAGATTGGCACGCCCGTATTCGTTGAAGCGGATTCAGGCAACCGTGGCCGCAAACAGCTAGCGCACACCCTGCACGACCAGATCGAGTCGATGCTTTATTACTGATCGTTCAAACCGGCCTGGCGGCGTAGCTCGCGCAGTTTGACGTATTTCATGAAGCTGTTCTGGCAGCCAATGGCAATGTGCACAAAGCCGGGCAAGCCATCCTGCCAACCACCCCGTACCAACCAGAATTTCAGAAAGCGCGTTACTGGCGAAAGCAGCATCCGCATCAGTGGCGCGCCTTCACCGCGTGCCATCGCACGTTCGGCTGCCAGGCTGGTGTAACGGTTCTGTTTGTCCAAATAGACCTTTAAATCATCCGCACTGTAATGCAGCAGGTCACCCTCAAGGGTACGCGGTGTTAAGTCGCTGAGCACATGTTCGTGCACGATATCATCCGACCAGCGGGCGGCGTCTTTACGGAACAGGCGCGTGTTGTAGTCTGGGTAACCTTCGCCATGTTTGAGGGGGCGACCCATGAATACGTTGCAACGGGCAAAACGGTACACCGGGTAATCCGGCAATCCTTTTCTGAATGCACCACGAATACTATCGGCCAACTTTGGCGAAAGCGCTTCATCGGCATCTAGGCAGAGCACCCATTCATTGCTTGCCAGGCTAACTGCATGCGCCTTCTGGGGGCCGAAGCCCGCCCAGGGGTGGTGCACGACTTGAGCGCCGAATTCGGCCGCAATCGCCGCCGTATCGTCTGTGCTGCCCGAATCCACCAGAATGATTTCAGATGCAAAAGGTACCGATGCCAGCACATCGCGCAAACGCGCGGCGGCGTTACAGGTAATCAGCACTAAAGAGAGGGGTAATTTCTCGGACATAGGGAGCAATACACACAGCTATAATGAGGCCATGTCGCGAGATTATCACTAATGCAGCCCAAGCTTTCGAACCCGCCCCGTTTTCTGTTGATGAAAACCTCATCGCTGGGCGATGTGTTGCACAATCTCGCCGTTGTGAGCGACCTGCAACAGGTCTTTCCCGGTGCCATTGTCGATTGGTGCGTAGAAGCACCATTCGCAGAAATTCCGGCCTGGCACCACGGGGTTCGCCACATCATTCCGGTATCAATCCGGCGCTGGCGCAAGCAACTCTTCAAAGCAGATACCTGGTCAGAAATGAGCCTGGCCTTGGGTGCCCTGCGCTCCGAACATTACGATGCCATCATCGATACACAAGGCCTGGTGCGTAGCGTGCTGCTCGGCCGCCTGGCACATGGCCCCGTCTACGGCCAGAACTGGCGTGAGGCGCGTGAATCGCTGTCCGGCTTGCTGGTCAATCAGCCGCTACCCGTACCTTATGCGCTTCATGCCGTTGAACGGTACCGCACCATTGCCGCTACCGCACTCGGCTACGCAGATCGTCTGCCCGAGCTACCACTCGATTTTGGTCTCAACACACGCTACCCGCTACAGCCCGGCAACGAAGTCTTTCTGTTCACCAACACCAGCCGTGACAAAAAGCTCTGGCCAGAGGAACACTGGATCACCGTAGGTCGCGCTCTGCGCGATGCAGGCATGGTGCCTGTATTTACCGCCGGCAACGACGTGGAAGCTGCCCGCTCACAACGTATTGCAGCAGGCATTGCCGAGGGCGGCCCCATCGGTGAGGTGCTGTTCCGCCCTTCGCTGACCCAGCTCACGGAACGCATCTCCAAAGCCCGATTGTGCCTGGGCGTGGATACCGGTTTTACCCACATTGCCTGCGCACTGACCGTGCCGACCATCGCCATCTTTACCGACACCGACCCGGAACTCGCGGGCGGGTTCGGCCTGGGGTTGCGCCAAACCTTTGGCCACCTGGATAGCTGCCCACCGGTGAGCGACATCATGGGCCAACTGAAAACCTGGGGCTTTCTACCGGCATGAGCATGCCATCGGCTGCGCCCTGGTTTTACCGGGCGCTACTCACGCTGATTGTGCCGCTAGCCTTGCTGCGCCTCTGGTGGCGCGGCCGCAAGCAACCGGGCTACCGTCAGCACATTGCTGAGCGCTTTGGCTATATCAACCTACCCGCTGGCGACCCGATTATCTGGTTGCACGCAGTGTCTGTTGGCGAAACCCGTGCAGCGGAACCACTAGTGCATGCGCTGCTGGAACAATATCCGGGGCATCGCGTGCTACTCACCCACATGACGCCCACGGGCCGGACAACCAGCACCGCGCTGTATAAAGATCCACGCATCCTCATTGCCTATGTGCCCTACGATCTCACCAATGCGGTTGATCGTTTTCTGACCCGCGTGCAGCCCCAGTTGGGTTTGCTCATGGAAACCGAAATCTGGCCGAATCTGATTTTGCGTAGCCGTGCGCATCAGGTGCCCATGCTGCTGATTAACGCCCGTATGTCAGCAAGGTCAGGTCGCCGCTACGCCCGCTTTGACAAATTGATTCGTCCGGTACTCAGCGCTCTCTCTGCTGTTGGTGCGCAAACGCAAGATGATGCCGATCGCTTGACGCAACTGGGCGCTCAAAATGTTAGCGTTACCGGGAACCTCAAATTCGATGTGCGCATCGACCCCGCATTGCAGCTGCTGGGCCAACAGTGGCGGCGTGAGATCCAGACGCAACAAACACGTCCGATCTGGTTGGCAGCCAGCACCCGAGAAGGGGAAGAGGCTGTCATCCTTGCCGCGCATCGAGCGCTTTGCGCGTTGATGCCTCACCAACACCCCTTGCTCGTGCTGGTGCCGCGTCATCCACAACGATTTAATGACATTGCTCAACTTATTACGCGAGACGGCTTCATGCTGGCACGCCGTAGTACTGCATTGCCTACTGCAGATACCGATGTCTGGCTCGGCGACTCCATGGGTGAAATGGTGGCCTATTACAGCCTGGCAGATGTGGCCGCGATCGGTGGCACGCTCCTACCCTTTGGTGGCCAAAACCTGATCGAAGCCGCTGCCTGTGGCACCCCGCTGATTATTGGCCCGCACACTTACAACTTCAGTGCGGCCGCCGATGCTGCTACAGAAACCCGTGCCGCAACACGCATCGATACGGTGACACCGGAAACACTTGCGATTGCATTACACGCATTCATCGACAACCCAACGCAACATCAGGCTGCCACCGAAGCGGCAGCACGCTTTGTGAGTTCGGCCACCGGCGCCACCGACAAGCTACTCGCGCTCATTGCGCGTTATAGCCACGCATAAAAAAGACCCGCCGCCGCAGGTCTTGTAGCTTCTGACGCTAGCGCATCAGAATTCGAAGTGACCGCTACGCGGCGCGTTTTCCAGCGGTGGCAGCCAGGTTTCAAATAAAGTTTCGCGGGCATAGCTACCTGGGCCAGTGCAGTGGACGCGCACCATTTCCATGACTGGGCCTGTACCCACGACGGCCATCAAACGGCCACCCAGGGCCAGCTGATGCAGCAGCACATCAGGAATGGCTGGCACCGAACCGGTAAGCACAATAGCGTCATAGGGTTCGCCGCTTTCATGGCCTTTCAGGCCATCACCTAGCAGCAGGGTCGCATTCTCGATACCGGCTTCGTCTAGGTTTGCTTGTGCTTGCTCTTTGAGGGCAGGGTCAATTTCCAGGCTGGTTACCTGGGCACCTTGCGAAGCAAGCAGTGCAGTCATGTAACCGGAGCCCGTGCCTACTTCCAGAATGCGCGCATCTGAAGTCAGTTCCAGCTCTTGCAACATACGGGCTTCCATGCGCGGCGGCATCATCACGGCCTTGGGCGTCAGCGGAATCTCGATATCGGCAAACGCCAACGAGCGGTAGTTCTGCGGTACGAATTCTTCGCGGCGAACTTCAAACAACAGATCCAGAACGTTGGGATCCAGAACGTTCCACGGACGAATCTGCTGCTCGACCATGTTAAAGCGTGCTTTTTCAATGTTCATGTACAAGGTTCCGGCTTAAGTGTTTAAGGACATAACCACAATGTTGCAATTATACCTGCCCCCGGCGCCCCCCGGAAAACTTGGGGATAAATGCCTACTTGCCACCCGTTTCAGGGGGCTGATGATCATTCGCCGCCTCTGGCTCAGGCGATTCCGGCTCGGCCAAGGGGCGCCCGCAGCCCTGACAGAGGCCAGAGGACGGATCCGCCATACAAACCCCAATACAGGTGTATTGCTCATCAATTTCCTGATCTGACATCTCTGAAACCGGTTTATGAATTAAGAGCCGTCAGTTTAATACCCTCAAGCTCGTTCCCCCAAACCTTCTTACCCCTTGTGCGATTGGGTCTTTACAGGCAATCTATGGCTGACGCACCGCGTGCATGTTTGGGGAAGGAATGATGTCCCAGCTCGCACATTTTTTTGGCATTCGTTTTGACGGAGATTTCCATGTCGCAGTCCCCTAACCCCGCCGAGGGCGCAGAAGGCAAAAACCCGGCCGAACTGGTTCATGTATATGCAGAAGTAGCTCAACGCGCCTCGCGTGTATTGAGCGGCTTTATGGAGCGACAAGCTCAAAAGGGTGCCAACCCCTCTGGCGAAGAAGTTGGCATTGCCAAAGCCTTTATGGATCTCTCTGCACGTCTGATGCAAAACCCGTATCAGCTGGCTCAGACCCAGATGAATATGGTGCATAACTATTTTTCACTGTGGCAGAACTCGATGATGCGCATGATGGGCATGCAGGCAGAGGCCACCGTTGCGCCAGAGCGTTCTGACAAGCGTTTTAAAGATGAAGGCTGGCAACAGGACTTCGTTTTTGACTTTATCAAACAGTCCTACCTGATCGCCTCGAAGCACATCCTGGACACCGTCGGCACCGTCGAAGGCATGGATGACAAACAGCGCGACAAGGTGAACTTCTACACCCGTCAGTACATTGATGCGCTGTCACCATCCAATTTTGCGCTGACCAACCCGGAAGTATTCCGTGAGACGGTTCGTTCGCAAGGCCAGAATCTGGTCAAGGGTCTGAACAACCTGCTGCATGACGTAGAAGCAGGCGATGGCAAGCTTCGCATCCGCATGACAGATACCTCGGCATTCGAGCTGGGTAAGAACGTTGCCACGACCAAGGGCAAAGTGGTGTACCAGAACGAAATGTTCCAGCTGATTCACTACGAACCAACCACCAAACAGCAGTTTGATGTACCCCTGCTGATCGTGCCGCCGTGGATTAACAAGTTCTACATCCTCGACCTTCGCGAAAAGAACTCCTTCGTTAAGTGGACGACTGATCAGGGTCATTCGACCTTCATCATCAGCTGGCTCAACCCGGACGAGAAGCACGCCAACCTGAACTTCGAAGATTACATGCTCGAAGGCTCACTGGCCGCCATCAATGCCGTTGAACAAGCCACGGGTTCGAAGAAGATCAACACGGCCGGTTACTGCCTGGGCGGTACGCTGCTCATGTCGACCCTGGCTTATATGGCCGCCAAAAAAGATACGCGCGTTAATTCGGCGACCTTCTTCACGACCATGCTGGACTTCAGCGACCCGGGCGAGCTGGGCGTGTTCATTGACGAAGCAAGCATCTCGACCATCGAGAAGAAGATGGAAAAGACCGGTTACCTCGACGGCTCGGAAATGGCTGGCACCTTCAGCATGCTGCGCGCTAACGATCTGGTCTGGTCCTTCGTGATCAACAACTACCTGATGGGCAAAGACCCGTTCCCGTTCGATCTGCTCTACTGGAACTCGGATTCGACGCGTATGCCACGCGCCATGCACAGCTTCTATCTGCGCAATATGTACCTGAAGAACATCCTGAAAGAACCGGGTGGTCTGACGCTGGGCGGCGTGCCAATCGATATCCGTAAGGTGAAGACACCGTGTTACTTCGTGTCGGCCATTGAAGACCACATCGCACCATGGATCAGCACCTATATGGGCGTCCACCTGCCTTCGGGTCCGGTTAACTTCGTGCTGGGTGGCTCGGGCCACATCGCCGGTATTGTTAACCCACCAGCTGGTAACAAGTACTGCTACTGGACTAATTCCAAACTGCCAGCCACGGCTCAGGAATGGTTTGATAGCGCCAAGCAGCATGAGGGTTCGTGGTGGCCAAACTGGAACGAATGGGTTGAAGCCATCAACGACAAGAAGGTTGCTGCCCGTGTACCGGGTGCCGGCCCTCTCAAGGCCATCGAAGATGCACCAGGCTCCTTCGTCAAGATGCGTGCAGATGCTAAAAAGCCCGCGGCCAAAGCAAAGGCAGCCAAAGCCTAAGCAAGCTGGTAAGTCTGAGACCAATACAACGCCCGGTGCCATGCATCGGGCGTTGTTCTAAATGACAAAGGGGTGGCACAAGCCACCCCTTTGTCATTGCTTACTTAGCGCAGTTAGCGTGGCAGCAGCGATGACCCCATCAGGAACTCATCCACCGAACGTGCACACTGGCGACCTTCACGGATCGCCCAAACGACCAGCGATTGACCACGACGTACGTCACCGGCGGCAAATACCTTAGCGACGTTAGTCTTGTAGCAGCCTTCACCATCCGTTGTTGCCTTGGCATTCTGGCGGACATCTTTATCAACACCAAAGGCCTCCAGCAGACCGCCCACGGGATTGGTAAAGCCCATCGCCAGGAAGGCTGCATCGCATGGCAGTTCAAATTCCGAACCTGCCACTTCGGTCATCTTGCCGCCTTGCCAATCCAGACGGACAGCCTTCAGCGCCTTGACGTTACCCTTACCATCGGTAACAAACTCTTTCGTCGCAACAGCAAAGTCACGGCTACAGCCTTCATCGTGCGAGGTCGAGGTACGCAACTTGATCGGCCAGTACGGCCAGACCAGCGGCTTGTGCTCTTGCTCAGGTGGCATCGGCATCAGTTCAAACTGAGTAACCGAGGCGGCGCCGTGACGATTGGAGGTACCCACACAGTCTGAACCGGTATCACCACCGCCAATGACGATAACGTGCTTGCCCTTGACGTTGATCGGGTTAGCTTTACCCTGCTGGACTTCCTTGTTCTGAGGAATCAGGAATTCCAGTGCGGCATACACACCCGTGAGTTCTCGGCCCGGCACTGGCAGATCGCGCGGCACTTCCGAACCGGCGGCCAGAATGACGGCATCAAAATCCTTTTGCAGCTGTTCGGCCGACACAAAGCTTTCAGCATCATTGTTGATGCCGGCCGGCAGTTCTTTGGAACCCACCAGCACTTTAGTCTTGAAGGTTACGCCTTCGGCTTCCAGCTGGGTCACGCGACGATCAATCATCGCCTTTTCCATCTTGAAGTCGGGAATGCCATAACCGAGCAGGCCGCCAATGCGATCGCTCTTTTCAAAAACCGTGACATCATGACCGACACGTGCCAGCTGCTGCGCAGCAGCCAGGCCAGCTGGGCCAGAGCCAATGATGGCAACACGCTTGCCGGTTTTAGACGATGCCGGCTGCGGCACAACCCAACCCGAAGCCCAGGCCTTATCGATGATGGCACGTTCGATAGACTTGATGCCTACCGGCAACACATTGATACCCAGCGTACAGGCCGCTTCACACGGTGCCGGACAAATACGACCCGTGAATTCCGGGAAATTATTAGTCGAATGCAGCACATCAATCGCTTCGCGCCATTTGCCGTGATAAACAAGATCATTCCAATCGGGAATGATGTTGTTGACCGGGCAGCCGTTGTTACAGAACGGAATACCGCAATCCATACAGCGTGCGCCCTGCTGCTTTGCCGATGCATCATCTAGCGCAGCAACAAACTCACGGTAATGTTTTTTGCGGGCGTCCGGCTTTTCGTAGGTCTCGCTCAGTCGCTCGAATTCGAGGAATCCAGTCGGCTTTCCCATTACACAGCCTCCTTCACCTTAGCGTTTTTCTTGATGTCATCGAGGGCGCGACGGTATTCGTGCGGCATCACCTTGATGAACTTGGCGCGATGCTTGTCCCACTGGTCAAGCATGCTCTTGGCGTGTTGCGAACCGGTCCACTCCACGTGCTTGGCAATCAACTCCTTGAGCAGATCTTCATCGCGCATGGTGAGGTGACGCAGGTCGACGGCACCGTATTCGGTATCTTCACCGAACTCTGATGCATCGGCCGCGGCCTTCTCTGCTGGCAGCGGTTCCAAGGCGACTTGCGCCATGTTGCAACGGCTGGCGAATTTGCCATCTACATCGTAGACGTAAGCAAAACCACCCGACATGCCCGCACCGAAGTTACGACCTGTCTCGCCCAGCACCACTACCGTGCCGCCCGTCATGTATTCACAACCGTGGTCACCAACGCCCTCGACAACCGCCGTTGCGCCGGAGTTACGAACAGCAAAGCGCTCGCCACCCACACCGCTAAAATAGGCTTCGCCATCGGTCGCACCGTACAGCACGGTATTACCAACGATGATGTTGTCCTGGGTTTCGCCGCGGAAAGCTGCTGGCGGACGAACCACAATACGGCCACCCGACAGACCCTTACCGACATAGTCGTTGCCTTCACCCTCGAGGACGAAGTTCACGCCCTTGGCCAGGAAGGCACCAAAGCTCTGACCGGCGGTGCCGTGCAGACGAATCGTCAACGTACCATCCGGCAAGCCCTCACCGCCATGACGCTTGGCGATTTCGCCAGACAGCATGGCGCCCGCACTGCGGTTCAGGTTGCGGATCGGGAAGTCCAGCGTCTGCTTTTCTTTGCGACCAATGGCTGGCTGTGCGGCGCGAATCAGTTCGTGATCCAGGGCACGCTCAAGGCCATGATCCTGTGTTTCTGCATGACGAATCGCCACTTCTTCCGGAACGGCAGGCATGTGGAAGATCTTGGAGAAATCCAGACCCTTGGCCTTCCAGTGTTCGATACCGGCGCGGGTGTCGAGCAAATCAGCACGGCCGACCAGATCATCAAAACGGCTAAGACCCATCGTAGCCATCAGCTTGCGGACTTCTTCAGCAATAAAGAAGAAGAAATTAACCACGTGCTCTGGCTGACCGCTAAAGCGCTTGCGCAGCTCTGGGTCTTGCGTTGCAACGCCTACCGGACAGGTGTTCAGGTGACACTTGCGCATCATGATGCAACCAGTGACCACGAGTGGCGCTGTTGCAAAACCGAATTCATCCGCACCCAGCAATGCACCAATCACAACGTCGCGGCCGGTCTTGAGCTGACCATCTGTTTGCAGACGGACGCGGCCGCGCAGGCGGTTGAGCACCAAGGTTTGCTGGGCTTCGGCCAAGCCGAGTTCCCAAGGAGCACCGCAATGCTTCACCGACGAAATCGGCGATGCACCGGTGCCGCCGTCATGACCGGCCACCACGATGTGATCGGCCTTGGCTTTAGCAACACCAGCGGCTACGGTCCCTACACCGACTTCCGACACTAGCTTCACAGAAACCGAAGCCACCGGGTTGGTGTTCTTCAGGTCATGGATCAACTGTGCCAGATCTTCGATCGAGTAGATGTCATGGTGCGGCGGTGGCGAAATAAGACCAACACCCGGCACCGAGTGACGCAGGAAACCGATGTATTCACTGACCTTGTGACCTGGCAACTGACCGCCTTCGCCCGGCTTGGCACCTTGTGCCATTTTGATCTGAATCTGATCAGAGTTAGCCAGGTATTCGGCAGTCACACCGAAACGACCCGATGCGACCTGCTTGATCGCCGAACGCAGCGAATCGCCCGCCTTTAGCTCCAGATCCGCTTCAATACGACCCTTGCCGATAATGTCGGAAAGCTTTTCGCCCGCCTTAACCTTACGGAAACGATTGGCATCTTCGCCGCCTTCACCCGTATTCGACTTGCCGCCGATACGGTTCATGGCAACAGCCAGCGTGGTGTGCGCTTCGGTCGAAATCGAACCCAACGACATGGCGCCTGTTGCAAAACGCTTCACGATTTCGCTGGCCGGTTCAACTTCGTCGATGCTGATCGACGGACCCGCTGGCTTGATCTCGAACAAACCACGCAGCGTCATATGACGCTTGGTCTGATCGTTAATGATCTGAGCGTATTCTTCGAAAGTTTCGTATTTGCCCGAACGCGTTGCGTGTTGCAGCTTGGCAATCGCATCCGGTGTCCACATGTGCTCTTCACCACGGACACGGTAGGCATACTCACCACCCGTTTCCAGCAGGTTAGCCAGCACCGGATCGTGCTCGAAAGCACTTTGGTGAACGCGCAGGGCTTCATCGGCCACTTCTTCCAGACCAATACCTTCCACCTGGGTGGCGGTACCGGCGAAAAAATCGCCAATAAACTCTGACGACAGGCCGATCGCTTCAAAAATCTGTGCGCCGTTGTACGATTGGTATGTCGAAATACCCATCTTCGACATCACCTTGCGCAGACCCTTGTTCACAGCCTTGATATAGCGCTTGCCAGCCTCGTAGGCCGACAGTTCGCCCGGTAGATCACCCGCAACGGCAGCAATCGTGTCAAAGGCCAGCCATGGGCATACGGCTTCTGCGCCATAACCGGCGAGCAGCGCAAAGTGATGTACTTCGCGCACCGAACCCGAATCAACGACCAGGCCGGTCGATGTGCGCAGACCGGTCTTTACCAGATGCTGATGCACCGCACTGGTTGCCAGCAAGGCCGGAATCGGCGCACGCTGACGATCAACATTGCGATCCGACAGGATCAGTACGTTGTAACCTTCGCCCACACTGGCTTCCGCACGGGCACACAGCGCGTCGAGCGCAGCCTGGCAACCATCGGTACCTTCGCTAGCCGGGAAGGTGATATCCAGCACCAGCGCACGGAACTTGCCGTTCGTGAGCTTGTCGATCTGACGCAGCTTGGCCAGGTCAGCCGAAGTTAGCACGGGCTGCTCTACTTCCAGACGCAGTGGCGGCTCTTCACCGGCCTTGACCTCAATACCCAACAGATTCGGACGCGGGCCAATGAACGACATCGTCGACATGACGATTTCTTCACGGATCGGGTCGATCGGTGGATTGGTCACCTGAGCAAACAGCTGTTTGAAGTAGTTGTAGAGCGGCTTGTTCTTATCCGACAGCACCGGCAGCGGGCTATCGTTACCCATGGAACCTGTGGCTTCTTCAGCGTTGCTGGCCATAGGCGCCAGGATGAACTTGATGTCTTCCTGGGTGTAACCGAATGCCTGTTGTGTGTGCAGCAGCGACTCGCGCAGACCTTCGCTGTCTTCCACTTCCGGCAGCGTATGCAGATGCTGGCGGCTCTTTTCGATCCACTGACGATACGGACGCGCGGTCGAAATGCTGCGCTTCAGTTCTTCGTCATCAACAATGCGGCCTTGCTCGAGGTCGATGAGGAACATCTTGCCCGGTTGCAGACGCCACTTCTTGTTGACTTCTTCCTGCGGGAAAGTCAGCACGCCCATTTCCGATGCAAGCATGACAATGCCGTCATCGGTGATCTGATAGCGGGCCGGACGCAGACCGTTACGGTCCAGCGTGGCGCCAATCATGCGACCATCGGTGAAGGCCACGGCGGCAGGGCCGTCCCACGGCTCCATCATTGCAGCGTTGTATTCGTAGAATGCACGACGCTCTTCGTCCATCAGCGGGTTTTCAGCCCAGGCTTCCGGAATCAGCATCATCATGGCTTGCGGCATCGAATAGCCACCCATGACCAGTAATTCCAGCGCATTATCGAAACATGCCGAGTCCGACTGGCCTTCAACGATCAGTGGCCACAACTTGTCCAGATCTTCCGCCAGCCAATCCGAGGCCATAGCCTTCTGGCGGGCACGCATCCAGTTAACGTTGCCGCGCACGGTGTTGATTTCCCCATTGTGGGCGATCATGCGGAACGGGTGTGCCAGATCCCAGGTTGGGAATGTATTCGTCGAGAAACGCTGGTGCACCAACGCGATGCCAGAAACCAGACCCGGATCCTGCAGATCCAGGAAGTAGGCGCCAACCTGATTAGCCAGCAGCATGCCCTTGTAAACCATCGTGCGCGACGATAGCGATGGCAGATAGAACTGCTTGCCATCTTCGAGCTTCAATTTACGTACAGCATGTTCGGCGCGTTTACGCACTACAAACAGCTTACGTTCGAAAGCGTCCTGATCTTTCAGCGATTCAGGGCGGCCAATAAACACCTGGCGGGTCACCGGCTCCAGATCACGGGCTGCCTGAGCCAGGATCGAAGTATCAACCGGCACATCGCGCCAGCCGAGGAATTCCAGACCTTCTTCATGAATAATGCGGGCCAGTACCGATTCACACGCCTTGCGACCGGTAACCGATTGCGGCAGGAACACATTGCCCACAGCATAGTGACCAACTGGCGGTAAACGCAGACCCTGCTTGGCGCGTTCCGCGCGCAGGAATGCATCCGGCAACTGGATCAGAATCCCGGCGCCATCGCCGAGCATGGGGTCATAACCTGTAGCGCCACGATGCTCGAGGTTTTCCAGGATCAGCAGACCCTTCTCGACGATATCGTGACTCTTCTCATTCTTAATGTGCGCAACAAAACCGACGCCGCAGGCATCGCGTTCGTTCACCGGGTTATATAGACCCTGACGCTCCGGTACTCCCATGTGCTTATCCTTCTATCAATCCATGAACTCGCCGGCAAACCGGCCATGCACAAAAGTGATCTCTATTTTGGGCGCAATGCACCAAAATGAACCGGCCAATATACGCCCAAACCCCCTTCCAATTCAAGACGCTGCACCGCAAAAAAGGGCAATTTCCGGAATTTTTTTAGGGAGATGGCATTTAAGCCACAGATTCTTACGCAATGAGCGTGCCAAAAGCGCACCAAGGGGTCGTTAAACGACCCCAAACACCCTATTCAAGGCAATTAATTAGCCGTGGGTGGCACTGCCCGTTTATTGGGTTCTGGCGCCAGCCCGGCAACCACGGCGCCCAGAATGGCGGCATCATCGGCATCTGCTGACACTACCGCATGGCCGATCGCCTTTAACAACACCAAGCGCATCACCCCAGCGCTCACCTTTTTGTCATGGCGCATCAAATCAAGATACCGCTCCGCACTCGCGGACGGCGTTGACTCCAGCCACGGCCCCTCGACCGGCAACCCGACGCACTGAAAAAGTGCCTTGATACGCTCTACTGCTGGCCGGTCTAGCCAACCCAGCTGCTCAGACAACAAAGCAGCCATCATCGTACCGGCTGCCACGGCTTCGCCATGCAACCAGCTGCCATAACCCATACCGGTTTCAATGGCATGGCCAAAGGTATGCCCCAGATTGAGCAACGCCCGCTCACCTGCCTCGCGCTCATCGCGTGCCACCACTTCTGCTTTATGAGCGCACGATTGGTACACCGCTTTTGCCAGCAGGGCTTTATCCCGCTGCATCAGCCCTTCGGCATATTGTTCCAGCCAGCAGAAAAAGGCTTCGTCCCGGATCAAGCCATACTTGATCACTTCCGACATACCGGCAGCTACTTCGCGCGGCGGCAACGTATCCAGCGTATCCAGATCGGCCAGCACCAACTTGGGTTGGTAAAACGCACCAATCATGTTCTTGCCCAAGGGATGGTTAATCGCGGTTTTGCCACCCACCGAAGAATCTACCTGTGACAACAATGTCGTTGGTACCTGAATAAACGGCGCACCACGCTGATAGCAGGCCGCCGCAAACCCAACCAGATCACCAATGACCCCACCACCCAACGCAATCAAGGTAGTGCCGCGTTCACAGCGATTCTCTAGCAACGCATCAAACACCGTATTCAGCGTTTCCCAGGATTTATATTCCTCACCATCAGGAAGCACGACCGAGAATGCCGGACAGCCCAATTCAGCCAAAGTAGCCAGCACCTTATCCAGGTACAGCGGTGCTACGGTGGTATTGGTAATGACCACAGCACCCATCTTAGGATTGAGGTGCGGCGCCCAAAGCGCGGCATTGCCCAATAGGCCACAGCCAATGTGGATGGGGTAGCTGCGCTCATCCAGCGCAACGGTCAAGGTCTGATGCGTTGTAGTCATAAGCGTTATTTTAAGCCGCCCTAGCGGTCTATGCGGCTAATTTCGCCCAGAATTGCCTGAACAACCTGTTGCGGGGCACCACGACCGGTTTCCACCACCGCATGAGCGACCTCCCGATAAAGCGGGTCGCGCACCGCATAGAGCTCACGCAAACGCGTCAGCGGGTCTTCTACATTAAGCAATGGCCGAGTGCGATCATGCTTAGTGCGCTCAGCCAGCAATTCCGGGCGAGCGTTCAAATAAACCACAAAACCATGGTTACGCAGGACTTCCCGGTTTTCTGGCTTTAGCACAATTCCGCCACCGGTGCTGAGCACCAGATCTTTTTCCTGCGCCAGATCTGCGAGCACTTCCTGCTCTCTGCGGCGAAACCCATCTTCACCTTCGATCTCAAAAATCACCGGGATCGTTACCCCGTTGCGCTTTTCGATTTCGTGATCGGTATCAACAAAGCGCTTCCCCAAGCGTCGCGCCAGAATCCGCCCTACCGTGGATTTACCAGCGCCCATCAGGCCAACGAGAAAGATATTTTCAGGGAGTGCGATCGTCATACTAAATGCTCAAGGTCCCGTTGTGCCGCCCGCCACGATTTGTGGCGAAATGAACACCAGCAGTTCTCGCCGCTGTTCGGTGGTCGATCGGTATTTGAAAAAGTTGCCAATAAAAGGGATATCCCCAAGAAAGGGTACCTGCGTGACGAGATTATCCACTTTCTTGATGAAAACACCGCCTATGGACACGGTACCCGCATTTTCTACCAGCACATCTGTCGTGACGACCGTGCTTTTGATTGGTGGATTAGTTGATCCGGGGATAAGTTGCATGGCCGCATAATCAGGCTCTTCTTTACGCACGATGAGCTTCAAACGCACTTTGCCATCCGGCGTAATCTGGGGCGTTACATCTAGCGATAACACAGCCTTTTTAAATTCCACCGTCGGAATCGTTGTGCCACCCGTTTGCGCTGTGGACAGATAAGGAATCTCGGTGCCGTCTTCAATCACTGCTTTAACGTTATCACCGGTAACCACCTTAGGACTAGAAATAATCTTGCCGCGTCCATCTGACTCCAGCGCCGAAAGCTCCACATTGAGAATGCGCGACCCTGTTGGACTCAACAATGCAAAGGCCATCGTTCCAGCAGCAGCGCGCGTTACTGGCAAATTAACTGAACCGAGCGTTTGATTAACCGAGAAGGGTTGTCCATTAACGCTATTTAAAGTCTGATAACTCGGCGTGCCACCGGGAACCAGCCTGTTGTAATTAAGCGCCTGCGCTGCCTGAGTCGGTGGCACATATTGTCCGCCACCGATTTGCAGACCTCCACCGCCCATACGTACCGTATCCAAGGCACCCAAGCGCACACCCAGTTCTTCGTTAAAGGTTTCATTCGCCTCAACAATCCTCGCCTCTATCAGTACTTGCCTAATCGGTTGATCAACCGACTTAATCAACAGCGCAATTTCCGAGAGCTTTGATGCTGTGTCGTTAACAAACAAGGTATTGGTACGAGAATCAACGCTGACTTTACCGCGTGGCGTTAATTGTTCACGCACCAGTTTTTCAAGGTCGATAGCCTGAGCAAAACGCAAACGAAACGCTTCCTGCTTTAGCGGGCCAATACTTTGAGCCTGCTGAGCGATTTCCATGCCTACGCGCTCCTGCTCCATCGCTTCGCTTTTAGGTCGCACTATCAAAATGCCATCTTCCTGTTTACCCACAAGCCCGCGCTGCTGGAAAATAGACTGCAAAACCTCCGAAGCCGGCACGTTATTCATCACGATAGTCACTTGCCCTTTAACCGCTTCACTGGCAACGATGTTGATTCCCAGCTCACGGCCGATAAGCGCTAATACCTGACGCACATCGCCGTTCTGAATATCCAGAGTGATGCGCGGATTCGCCACGCCAGACATTGCATAAGGCACGACCAAACTAAACGACATGAGCAAAAGACCTGACAGCACAAACTTCTTGCACAAATAACGGCATTGAATTTTCATTTTTAACGACTCCGCCGAGCAATCGGCAACCATGACTCAGAGCCATCTGCCTGCCGCAAACGGATGCCCTGTTTTGAAATATCAATAATTTCAGCCTGCTGATTACCCAGCCGATCTCCAGCTTTGACGTTTACAGAGCCTGCGCTTCCCTCGACGACCCCAATGTATCGCCCCTTTACTTCAAGGAAACCTACGATGCGAAGTGAATCAACAGGTGCATCCGCAAAATACCAACGCTCCCCGATAACGGCTTGAATATCGCTACCAGGCGCAAGAGGCTGCCCGATGCGTCCGGGCGCAAAAGGATCAACCACATGCTTTGCGGTATACACCGCCGGTGGCGTATCCACGAGTGTTGGCACAACCGAAGAATTAGCTGGCGCCACCAAAGGCGTTCTACTTTGCACCCACTGCGAAGCGGCTTCTTCGCCTGAAACGGAACAGGCTCCCAGAAGAAAACAGCTTCCAATGCAAAACCAAAATTTAACGTGCATCACGAGAAACCTTGCCGTCTGATTTTTTTGGCAAATCCTTGTAACGGTATGCTTTGAGCAATGATGCCAAAACTATTTGATTTGCATGTGTTGCCGATGGCAACATCACCACATCTACTGTCACCAAGTGCTGCATCTTGGATACCAGCTCCAGAAACTTGGCAATTGCGTTGTAATCACCACGAAGGCGAATCTCGATAGGCAACACTACGTAATAGGCATGCACTTCTTCACCGAGCGGTTTAAAGAATTCCAGTTGCAGCCCTGAATCTTTAGACGCCTTGTTCAATTGCGACAGAACATGTACCGATTCGAGCGCAGCTGGTATTGCATCAAGAAGCTCACCAAACCGCTCTAGGATTGTTTCTGTTTGAATCCGGTATACAGGCAACATATCAACCTGCTCGGCATACCTTAAGTAACGATTTTTGAGCACCTCACGTTCCACTGTTTTGGTATCTATGTCGTTTAACGCGTCAGAGGAAACCGTCATCGTGCCTAGCAAAACACCCAACACAAAGACCAAAAGAAGAACCGCTATCCGAAAGCGGATCGTCCAGCAGGAAATATCGGTTATTGATTGGAGCACCACTCCCGAATCAGTACTTAATCGTAGACGACTAATATCTGCCAGCAATTCACTTATATCTTTTTTCCACCATGGAACAACAATCTTGCGGTCCCTCCGTGCGCCACATATTCGCTTATATTTTCCTTTAACGGCAGCAGCTCTGGCACGAACCCAAACCATGCCATTTGCGCGCAAATTACCTAACTTACTCATGAGCAAGAACAACCATCATGTTGTCGCCCACGCCTGAAAGTTTTACCTTTCCATTAATCAGAAAAACATAGGGGGCAAGACTCTCGGCTTCCTGCATGCGTATTTCTTCCAACGCTAACCCTGTTAATCTTTCCGATCTGACTATCAATTCAAAAAAGTGAGCGATCGCAGCATTGTTAACCGCTTTGCCTTCGAGCCGAAATCTATCGCCATCTTCTTCCAGTCTGGTCAAATAAACGTCCGGCGGCAATGCGCGTGCAACGTCATCCAGAATCATGACGCTAGTAGAACGCCTAGCATCCAGCTTTTCTAGAATTTTCTGTCTTTCCAGCATGTCGTCGCGCTGCTTTACAAACTGCTGGGCATCCCGATACGCCGGAAGCATTTGTGTCACGGCAGACTGCAAGCTGGTGTTATAGCCCTCAAGATAATCTGATCTTGCGACCACGACGCCATGAATAAACAACGCTGTTAAAAACGCAAGCAACAACACTAGGCTAACTTGACGGGCCAACACTCGTTTCAGCCACATTTGCTTTTGCATCCGATGTGGCAGCAAATTGAAACGGCCAGTCATGCCGGCTTCCTAAGGGCCATACCCAATGCAACCATCAATCCGTATATCGGCGATATACCGGTATCGCCTTTCACAAATGTTGTCGGATGAATTTCTAACGTATCTTGCGACAAACTTTCAACGGTTGATGCGGCGGCTGTACTCGAGTCTGCATCAACTACTAGAAAGAGTTGGTTCAATGGCCTGCCGTTTTCAAAATTCAAGCCTGCTCGACGGCAATATGCTTGAAGTTCCTTTGAGACTGAGTCTGCAGTCACGACCAAATTACTTGGGTCATTCTCAGCGCTCTTAAATACGTATGACACATGGTCAAGCGCATTACGAGAAACTATAAATGTTTTTTCGTCGCCTTCAATGAGTATGCCCAAAGGATATTCGACCGGTTTCAGACTGCCTTGAGCATTTACGCACCAAAGTGTTGCATCGTGTATGGCCTGTATATCCCGATCAACGATGCTTAAGACAACACCCGCATCTTCTGCAACGATCCCTAATTCGTCGATTAGCCCTCGTTTACAAAATGCAATATCAATGCGTTTTGTATGCGCCGCCATTTCTGCGCTGTGTTTGAGAAAGTCAGCACAAATCTCTTCTGGGGGTACCGGCAGGTTAGAGACAGCCTCCACCACAGAAATCTGTTCAATCTGCTTTGTTGTCAGCCCTGCAGGTATCTCGATGTTTTTAATGAAGATATCACCCGAAGGAATGCCAAGCGCCAATGTAAATTGGATTCCCCCTAAGCGCTCAGCCGCACATCGTAAGGCATTGACCATCTCTCCACGATTCGACAAGCCTATATCCGGTTGATTAGCAAAATCCAATCCGCACGGCTCGTAAACAACTTCCATAACACGCTGGAAATTATCCATAGGCTTAGCCCGCACGAGGCAAACGCCTGCACGACCCCACCAGGCGCCAACCACAAATGGCTGAGCACCCGTAAACCATCTGATAAATTTGTCTCGCATTTTTGTTTTTAATTTTGCCTTAGAGTTTACCTATTATTTATCGGTTTCTTCTAAGGAAATCATCAAAAAATTCTAAATTAAAAAGCGCAGCTTGCATTCTCGCTGACAGCTTCTAATCTATTTGTGACTAACAGCTGCGATATCTGCAGGCTCTGACGTTATCTGTCATGCACGCCGTCTTGATGACATCACTACCGTAATAGTTTTACAGTTAGCTGTGCACGTGTCGCACACTCCGTCAGCGCGGAAATTCCCGCAAACTTCTAATCAGTCTTGTGATTTTGCCGTAAGCAGTGGTGCCATTGCACCCCAGACTTCATCTGGCGTAATACTTGTCAGGCATTCGCTCACTTTTCCACCGCCACAACCATCCAGACCGCAAGGGCGGCAATTAAACTGAGCACTACGCGTCACCACCTGATGTTCGCCCTCGCGTGGTTTGCCCCAAGGACCCCAATGCCCTTCACCGGAAGGACCAAACAAAACAACGACTGGCGTTTTCATGGCCGCAGCAATATGCATCGGTGCAGAATCCACACCGGCAAAAAGCTTGGCTTGACCAGTCAACGCACCTAGTTCTTTTAGCGACAACGAACCCGCCAAGCTTAAAGCGGGCGGTTCATTACGTTTAGCGAGTGCCGCCTGAATCTGGTCAATCAATCGACCTTCTTTGTCGCCTGGCGCCGCGGTAAGCACCACTGGCCAACCTGCCGCACGGATACGGGCGATAATTTCTGCCCAACCTTCGGCCGTCCAACACTTGAAGTGCCAGCGCGAAGGGGGATGCAAATGCACAAAGCCCCCCGGCTTTAATCCCAACGATTGCAAACGCACGCTTACATGCGCATCGGCATCTGCTCCAGGCACTAATGTGAGCGCACGTTGATCAGCAGCAGGTTGAATACCTAGACGACGCAAAGCATCGAGGTTCTGTTCAACAACATGCCGGCGGCCGCTACCCATGATCGGCGATACAAAGTGAGTAAAGCTGCTCTTCCAGAAACCGCCACGTCCATTTACGCGTGGCGCAACTGACCAACGGGGCTTAAGCAAGCGGGACAACCAGGCGCCGCGCGGATGTTCCGTCAGATGAATGATCAAATCGTACTGGCGTACCTTCATGTCTTTGAACAAGGCCCACTCTGCGGCGCCCTGCCCAATCAGACCTAATTCCTTCCAGCCACGATCGATGCAATGCAGCTGCGCCATGTCTGGGTGATCGCGCAACATCTCAGCCGTGTCAGCGTAAACCAATGCATCAATTTCCACATGCGGCGCAGCAGCTTTCAGTGCAGACAACACTGGCGAAGCAAGCAGCACATCGCCATGATGTCGCAACTTGGTTACGAGCACCCGGCGAACTTGAGAAAGATTAATGGCGTCAGCAGGCATGTCGTTATTGTACCGGTGCCGCGCCAATTTGCTCGGCTGTAAACTCCAGACAAAGAACCTGACCATAGTCATACCGCAGATCGAGCCACTTGGATCCGGGCAATGCTTGATGATGTGCCTGCAGTACCCGCATAACGCCTGCATGCGTTACGACGATCACTTCATCGTGCAAATGACTTATTTCGCGCAACCACGCCAAGGCCCGTTGCTGAAGCTCATAGCCTGTTTCGCCATCTGGTGGGCAGAAACCGGCCAGATCATTTGCCCATGCATCTAGCGCTTGCGCACCGATATCATCCCAGGACTGCATTTCCCAGGCACCAAAATTCAGTTCTTGTAAGCGATTATCCTGAACATAGGCGGCATCCAGCATCGCCGCCATCTCTGCACACCGCAATAGCGGACTGCTAAATAAAGGAACGGCGATTGGCAACTGAGCGCGCATAACGCTCACCGCATCAGGTTGCTGCGAGATTGGTGTCTGTAGTAGCAAATCGGTTTGCCCATAGCAAACGCCAGGCGCTACGTCTGGCGGCAAATGCCGAACGAGCCAGAGCCGGATCGTTTTCAATCAAGCTTTCTCCGACACGCCTGCCGATGCGAAGCTGGCCATATCGTTAATGAATGCCACAGCGCCCTGAACAAGCGGCCAGGCCAATGCAACGCCCGTGCCTTCGCCCAAGCGCATGCCTAGATCGAGCAATGGCTCAGCCTTCATGGCACCCAGCTGCACACGATGGCCCGCCTCGGCAGAACGGTGGCAATAAACACAATAATCACGTGCGGCCGGATACAGTTTGCAGGCCACAAGCGCTGCAGCACCCACCACAAAACCATCAATTAACACCACCATACGGCGCTCTGCTGCAGCCAGAATAACGCCAACCATGGTGGCTATCTCAAAGCCACCAAACTCTTGCAGCACTTGAGCGGGGTCTGTGATTTTTCCTGTGCGTTCCAAGGCCTGGGCCAACAGCTGTTGTTTACGATTCAAACCCGCGTCATCCAAGCCAGTGCCGCGCCCGACACATACATCAAGCGACTCGCCACTCAAACAATAGGTCAGCAAACTCGCGGAAGCTGTATTACCGATCCCCATCTCGCCGAGCCCGATGACATTGCAACCAGCATCTGCGTAGCGCGCAACGAGTGCGGCGCCGTTTTCAATGGCCTGAGCGCATTGTGCGGTGGTCATCGCCGGGGCTTCGATATAGTTGTTCGTGCCAGCGCCTAGTTTGCAGTTAATGAGCCCAGTCCGCTCACCAAATTCATGCGCAACCCCACAATCGACAACCGCTAAGGGCAAACCATAGATACGCGTAAAAACGTTAATGGCGGCACCACCTGCGAGGAAGTTCTCGACCATCTGCCAGGTCACATCTTGCGGATACGCCGAAACACCGGCTTTCGCCGCACCATGATCCCCCGCAAAAACCAGCATCTGCGGCGCACTCAGTTTTGGTGATTCCGTCTGCTGGATGAGACCGATTTGCTGCGCCAAGACTTCCAGCTGCCCCAGTGCACCCAGTGGCTTTGTTTTACCGTCGATTTTATGTTGCAGCTGTTGCGCCAGAGCGCCAGCCGTAGATGGAATATTAAAACTTCGCACAATCTTCCTTAAATTAACCGCGCAGGTGGAGTGGCAAACCGGCAACAGACAACGTGACCCGCTCGCACAGTACAGCGACATCCTGATTCAAACGTCCCTGCTCATCAGCGAAACGTCGTGCCAGACGATTTTCCGGCACAACGCCGGAACCGATTTCGTTACTGACCAAAATAATCTCGCCGGGTAATGTTGGTAGCTTCTCCAGCAAAGCTTGGCGCTCCGTCCAGAAACGCTCGCACGTGAGCGGCAAACCCGCCTCAAGCTGCGCACCACCCTCGCCTTTAAAAAGCAATGCCGATAACCAGAGCGTCAGACAATCGATAATCAGGCAACGATCAGCCGCTGCATTTTCAACAAGCACCCGAGCCAGCTGTAGCGGTTCTTCTACGGTAAACCAGTGGGCTGGGCGACTCGCTTGATGATGCTGCAGGCGTGCGGCCATTTCATCATCCAAGGCTTCTGCTGTTGCGATATAAATCACCTGCATTCCAGCCTGTTCACAGGCTTTCGCATAATTTTCTGCCAGACGACTTTTGCCACTACGCGCACCGCCAAGAATTAGTTCACGCATGACAACTCTCCTGCAGAATTTGATCTAGTTTCTGCCAATCAAGACTATTCTCTACAGCATCTGCCAACCGGTTTAGATCGGCCTCGCGTCGGGCGACAAAATCAACGATGGCGGCATCAGCTAAGCCTGCCCAACCAAGCAATGCCGACAAGGCTGCTGGTTGATCAAAGATACCATGGCAATAGGTACCGATCACCTGGCCATCCAACGAGCACGCACCATCGCATCTACCATCATCCAGCCTGACCAAGGGGCGGCTCAAATCTTTACCCTTGCTGATGCCCAGATGGATTTCGTAACCACTCATAGCAGCATCACCCGGCAGCCCTAGGTAGCCCCGCACATTCTTTAGCTGCTTTTCCGATTCAAGCGTGGTTTCAATATCTAACCAACCTAATCCAGGAGACGCTCCGGGCGCACCTTCTAGCCCTTGTGGATCGTGCAATTGCCCACCTAGCATCTGGAAGCCACCACAAATACCCATGACCTTGCCGCCGTAACGTAGATGTCGCTCAATGGCTTTATCCCATCCCTGCGTGCGCAACCAGTCCAGATCTGCCCTAACCGCTTTGGAACCAGGCAAAACAATCAAGTCCGCCGCTGGTATTTCCTGGTTTGGGCCAACCCATTGGAAGTCCACTTCTGGGTGTAGGCGCAAAGGATCGAGATCGTTGTGATTCGACACCCGGGGATACGCCGGAGCAATGACTTTAAGCTTTGGTTTTTCGTCCAGCTCCTGACCGCCCGCGATCGCATCTTCTGCATCCAGGAACAGCCCATGCAAATAGGGCAATACACCGAGGACGGGTTTACCCGTTCGCTCTTCCAGCCAACGTAAACCGGATTCCAGCAAACTGATATCTCCACGGAACCGGTTAATGACAAAGCCCTTAACTCGCGCCTGTTCCGAGGGTGATAGCAAATCAAGTGTGCCAACCAGATGAGCAAAGACGCCGCCACGATCAATATCCGCTACCAGGATCACCGGGCAATCAACTGCCTCGGCGAAACCCATGTTGGCAATATCGCGATCCCGAAGGTTGATTTCAGCTGGTGAACCAGCCCCTTCAACCAGCACGGCTTCGTAAGCTTGTGTCAGGCGTTGCCAGGAATCGAGCACTGCAGCCATCGCCCGTGGCTTATATGCGTGATAATCCTTGGCATTGAGATCTGCGGCCACTTTTCCCTGAATAATGACCTGGGCCTGACGATCAGTCGTTGGCTTGAGTAACACCGGATTAAAGTCTGTGTGCGGTTCAAGGCCGCAGGCGTAGGCTTGCAACGCCTGAGCGCGACCGATTTCTCCGCCATCCTCAGTCACCGCAGAGTTCAGCGCCATATTCTGTGGCTTAAATGGCGCCACGCGTACGCCACGGCGTTGCAGAATGCGGCACATAGCGGCAACCAGCGTCGATTTTCCCGCATCAGAGGTCGTACCCTGAACCATCAGGGAAGCACATGGCATCAAACGAAATCCTGTCGATAAAAAAGAGGCGGCAGCAATCGTAATTACACCGCCTTAATCGTTTATTATCCCATGCCTGACAGGCATTTACGGCATCATGACCACTTCTGACACACCCGCCAGCCACCCATTTTCAGAGGCCGCCCGCGATGCGGTCTATCAGGCTATCTTTTCTCGGCGAGATGTCCGTAGCCAGTTTCTGCCTAAAGCCATCCCTGATGAGGTACTCGGTCGTTTACTAATGGCCGCACACCATGCGCCTTCCGTAGGATTCATGCAGCCGTGGAACTTTTTGCTAGTCCGTTCCGCCGAGACGAAAGCCCGAGTTCAAACGTTATTTCGTAAGGCCAACGACGAAGCACGGGATCAGTTTTCCGAAGGACGGAAGGATCTATACAGCCGTCTGAAACTAGAAGGTATTACCGACGCCCCCATAAATCTGTGCATTACCTGCGACCGTGAACGAACCGGGCAAACGGTTCTGGGTCGTACACATATGAAAGAAATGGATCTATACAGCACCGTCTGCGCTGTGCAGAACCTCTGGTTAGCAGCGCGCGCGGAGGGCATCGGCGTGGGCT
The DNA here is from genome assembly GCA_964498255.1 of uncultured Dechloromonas sp. Lineage (GTDB taxonomy): Bacteria > Pseudomonadota > Gammaproteobacteria > Burkholderiales > Rhodocyclaceae > Fluviibacter. The sequence goes on along the minus strand of CAZCGW010000001.1, from coordinate 138,561 downwards.
GGGTCAGCATTTTTCATCAGCACGAACTCAAGGATGCATTAGGCATCCCGAAAAAAATTGTCCCGATCGCTTATCTCTGCCTGGGTTATGTCAGCGAGTTTCTGGATCGTCCAGAACTGGAAAAATCCGGCTGGTTGTCGCGCCTCCCTCTTGAAGATCTTGTATTTCACGATACCTGGGGAGAAACCGGTGACGCAGACGATCCCCTGGCAAAAACCTATCAAGCATTAAGACAGCAGTACGGCTATGCTTGAACATGGTGGGCGTTTACGCGTAGCCGCCGAGAAGTTCGGCGTGCCTCTCGAGCAGTGGATCGACTTATCCACTGGGATTAGCCCCTGGCTATATCCCGTAACAGCTATCCCGGATTCCGCCTGGCATCGCTTGCCCGAACCTGACGATGCTCTCAATACAATAGCTGCCAAGTATTACGGCAGCCCACGCTTGCTCGCAACCGCAGGCAGCCAACCGGCTATTCAAGCACTGCCATCACTTTTTCCACGATCCAAGGTTGCCATCGTCGGCCCGACCTATAACGAACACATTGCCGCCTGGCACACTACTCATGACGTAAAAATCGTCGGTGATCTTTCCAGTGCACTCGCTACCGACGACAGCATTGTTCTCCTCTGCAATCCTAACAATCCGACGGCAATGCACTACAAGCGCGCAGAGCTTCTGGAAGCCGCAGCACAGTTGCAAGCACGTGATGGCTGGCTGCTGGTAGACGAAGCTTATAGTGATGCCTATCCGGAACATAGCGTTACCGCTTTTGCAGGTTCTTCGCAGGCGCCTCGTCTGATTACCCTGCGTTCGCTGGGTAAATTTTTCGGGCTAGCTGGCGCGCGAGTGGGCTTTGTCTTTGCAGATACCGCGCTTCTGGTTCGTCTCTCGGATACACTCGGCCCCTGGACGATCAGTGGCCCGAGCCGCTGGGTCGCTCAAGACGCATTGGCGAATACCGTCTGGCAATCGAATCAGATCACACACATCAAAGATGCAGGCATTCGACTGAAACTGCTCATTACACAAATCATCGCACCTCAAGCGCCTGTGCAGTCTACGGGGCTATTCAGCACGTTCCGGCTATCCGAAGCACACGATTTGTTTGAGCACCTTGCCCGGCGCGGCATTCTGGTGCGACTCTTCGGTGAAGAATCCTTGATACGGATTGGCATTGCTGCCGATCATGAATGGAAACGCCTAGAGCTGGCATTAAAAGACTGGTGCAACACCAACCCTCAGAGAAACCCATGACACAAGAAAACGACAGCGGGCGCAACGAACGCCACCAACAACGCATGGTGCGTAAAAAAGATGTGGTGGATGAGAAAATTGCCGCTGCTCAAACAGAAAAGGGCTTGCTGCTGATTCATACCGGCAACGGCAAAGGGAAATCATCTTCTGCTTTTGGCGTGTTAGCACGCGCCATCGGGCACGACATGAAGTGCGCCGTGATCCAGTTTGTAAAAAGTCGATCAGACTCCGGTGAAGAAGCTTTTTTCCGCAAATTCCCGGTACAGGTTTCATGGCAAGTTATGGGCGAAGGATTTACCTGGGAAACACAGGATCGCGAACGCGATAAGCGTGCAGCACTCGTCGCGTGGGAAGAGGTCTGCAAAAAGCTGGCAGACCCTTCCATTGATTTGGTCATTCTTGACGAATTCACCTACGCTTTTAAATTCGGTTGGCTGGAACTGGCGCCCGTCATTGCCTCGCTACAGCAACGTCCGCCCATGCAGCATGTCATCATTACCGGGCGAGCCGCTCCCCCTGAGCTGATCGAAGTCGCCGACACAGTGACGGAAATGGGCATGGTCAAGCATGCATTCCAGCAAGGCATCAAGGCCATGAATGGTATTGAGCACTAACATGACTCAGCGTATTGAATGTCCAGCGCTGATGATTGCTGCCCCGGCTTCGGGGCAGGGTAAAACCATGATCACCGCAGCACTGGCTCGCCTTCACCGGCGGCAAGGGCGGCGCGTCAAAGTGTTCAAATGCGGCCCTGATTTTCTGGATCCGCAGATCCACGCTATCGCCAGCGAAGCACCCTGTGAAAACCTGGATTTCCGTATGGGTGGCGAAGCTGATGTCGCCTGGCGACTAGCACGAGCTGCCCGCGACAATGATGTCATTCTGATTGAAGGCGTCATGGGTCTGTTTGATGGAGACCCCTCCGCCGCCGACCTGGCAAAGCGCTACAACCTGCCCATTCTGGTGGTAATCGATGGCAGCGCCATGGCCACATCATTCGGCGCGATCGCATTGGGCATGAAAACCTATCGCCCCGATACGCGCGTTGTTGGCGCACTCGCCAATTGTGTGGGTTCTGCCTATCACGCTCAATTGCTTGAGCAAAGCCTACCCGAAGGCATTGCCTGGTTTGGCGCCATTCCGCGTAACGCAGAATCCGCATTGCCTGAACGTCACCTTGGCCTACTCCCTGCGGCTGAAATTGCAGACCTGGCACATCGCATTGACCAATTGGCAGATCGTATCGCTGAAACGGCAGCAGCAGCTTTGCCGCCAGCCGCAGAGTTTCCTGATGCGCCCAAGCCTCACCTACAGCAATCCCTGGCTGGAAAAACAATTGCCATCGCACGCGATGCCGCATTCTGCTTTGCTTATCCCGCAAACATAGAATGCCTGCAGGATATGGGCGCTCAGTTAAGCTTTTTTTCGCCACTACATGATGCGGTGTTGCCACCCTGTGACGCGATCTGGCTGCCCGGGGGCTATCCGGAGTTGCACGCAGAAGCACTCGCTAGTAATAAGGCAATGATCCAGGCATTACGCCTACACATCGACGCCGACAAACCGGTATTCGCCGAATGCGGAGGCATGATCGCGCTTGCCGAGTCTCTGATAGATACCGAAGAGCAATCCCAGCCGCTCATCGGCATTCTGCCGGGCACTGTCCGTATGCATAAGAAACTTGCTGCACTAGGCATGCAATCCCTGGCGGCAGACACCGGCAACCTGGGTGGCCATACTTTCCACTACTCCACCTTTGATTGCCCGCTCACGCCGATCGCACACACGATTGATGCACATCAACGCCAGAGTGAAGCCGTCTATCGCACGCAGCGTCTGACAGCCACTTATTTTCACGCTTACTTCCCCAGCGCACCCAACACGGTGGCTACGCTCTTGTCCTGATGCCCGACTTTAGTTTTACCATTACAGCATTAATGGTGCTCGCAGCCTGTCTATTGGATCGCTTGCTGGGGGAGACTAAATATTTTCACCCGCTCGTCGGCTTTGGCAATCTCGCAAAGCTTTGCGAACAACGATTTAATCGTTGCCCAGCAGCTGGAGCACACAGCCAGCTGCGTGGCCTGCTCTGCTGGTGTTTGCTCGTGGTAACGCCCACGTTTCTTGCCGGTCTCCTCATCACATGGCTCAGCGCATCGCTTCAATTTGTTGCTGCAAGCATCGTGCTCTACATCGCTATTGGCGGTCGCTCATTACAGGAGCATGCCGAGCGGGTGCGAACTGATCTGGAAACGAACGATCTGGATGCTGCACGCACCCATGTTAGCTGGTTGGTCTCCCGTGACACGACTGAACTGGATGCTCGGGGTGTGAGCAAGGCCTGCATCGAGTCTGTATTGGAAAACGGCAACGATGCATTGTTCGCACCAATTTTCTGGTTCTGCATTTTGGGACCAGCGGGCGCCATTCTGTATCGCTTGGCCAATACACTAGATGCCATGTGGGGCTACCGAACAACCCGTTATCTGAACTTCGGGCGTGCTGCAGCAAAACTGGATGATGTACTCAACTATGTACCGGCTCGCCTGACAGCACTTTCCTACGCACTGGTTGGCAACACCCGCCAAGCCTTGGTCTGCTGGCAAACGCAAGCGCCACAATGGGACAGCCCAAATGCCGGCCCAGTGATGGCTGCTGGTGCCGGGGCGCTCAATGTCAAACTCGGTGGTGCTGCGGACTATCATGGCGCCACCGAACATCGGCCGCAACTAGGCTGTGGCTATTTGCCGAAAGCATCTGATATTGCTAACGCACAACAACTTCAGCGGCACGCCTTGTGGCTCTGGCTAGCCACCATTTCTTTGGCTGCAATTCTTTCGCTGATCTTCTAGAATGCTTCGCATGAATAACCGTTTATTTTCTGCCCACTCTTTTGTTGCCATTTTCTGCGCACTGTTCGCAGGCGTTGCAATGTCTGCCCCTGTCAGCGTTAAAGATGACCTTGGCAATACGGTAAACCTGCCCGCCCCTGCTAGTCGAATCGTGACGCTGGCGCCTTCTGTGGTTGAAGTCACCTATGCCGCCGGTGCTGGCGACAAGATTGTTGCCACTGTCGAATACAGCGATTACCCCGCATCGGCTTTGAAAATCCCACGCGTTGGCGGCCACTCCAAAATCAATCTTGAAGCGGTCGTTGCGGCCAAACCCGATCTGATCATCGCCTGGGAGTCCGGCAACTCGCCAACGGCCATCGAGAAATTGCGCCAGCTGGGCATCCCCGTTTTCATGTCTCAGCCGCACAAGATGACTGACATCCCCGGTGAAATCGAACGCATTGGCGTACTGGCAGGCACATTGCCTATCGCCAAAAAAGCCGCTGATGATTTCCGGAAACGCTATCAGGTACTCGCCAGTAAATATCGGGATCGGTCACCTGTGACGGTTTTCTATCAAGTCTGGCAAAACCCCTTGATCACTATCGGCGGCCAACAGATTATGTCTGATGCCATTACGCTTTGTCGTGGCGACAACATATTTGGTTCCCTCAAACCACTTGCACCACGTGTCAGTTTTGAAGCGGTAATTGCAGCAAATCCCGAGGCCATCGTCACATCCGGCATGGCAGACCAGAACCCGGAAATGCTAGATGCCTGGAAGAAGTGGCCAAACCTAACCGCGACCCAACGCAACAATTTCTTTTTCGTTCAATCGGATCTCATGAACCGTAGCGGCCCAAGAATTCTGGATGGTACGAAAATCCTTTGCGAAGCCCTGCAAACAGCGCGCGATCATCGCCCAAAGCGCGAGGCTAAGCCTTGAGTCACAATATGGTCCAGCGTGAAACCATTGCCTTTCTGGCGGCGGTTCGTTTCTTTACGCGCATCCCGATTCCGGATCGAGTTCCTCATTCTACGGAAAGCCTAAACCACGCTGCCAGATACTTTCCGGCTGTAGGTCTTTTGGTCGGCACCATAAGCGCAATGGCGTTTTTTTTCGCTGCGCTGGCGTTGCCAACATCGGTTGCAGTTTTAATTGCCATGGCTAGCAGCATCTATCTAAGTGGTGCCTTTCATGAAGATGGCCTATCAGACATGGCCGATGGCATGGGGGGTGGCTGGGAAAAAATGCGGATCCTCGAGATCATGAAAGACTCGCGAGTCGGTAGCTACGGTGTCATTGCCATCACCATGGCGTTGCTTAGCAAGTTTGTGCTTCTGGATAATTCCGACCCGCTCTGGGTACCCTTCCTGCTCATTACCGCTCACGCATTTTCCCGATACTGCGCAGTGCTCATCATGGCTGGATTGTCTTACGTGCGTGATGATGCACTAAGCAAATCCAAACCCCTCGCTACCAAACTCACTAAAAACGCCTTATGGGTCGCCTCGGCTTTCGGCCTTCTGCCTTTACTGCTAATTCCGGCCACGGCGGCATTGATGGGCGTTGCGGCAGGTTTATTAGCCACCATCTGGCTAGGTCGCAAACTGCAAAAATGGCTCGGCGGTTACACGGGAGATTGCCTGGGGGCAACGCAACAGATCAGTGAACTGGCGTTCTACCTGGGTGCACTCGCCGTCTTGTCTTAATTCGAGATTAGCGTCAGATTACGCTGGCACAAACCAGCGCTGCATCACACCAGCAGCATCAACTCGCTCAATCTGCAACAGCGGATAGCCATATAGCCGCGACAAGTTCTCAGCAGTTAGCACGGTAGATGCCGAACCATACTGCCACTCACCCTCACCGAATAAGAGCAGCGCAGAATCACAGTAGCGATGCGCCAACCCTGGCTCGTGCATAACCATAATGCAGCTCACGCGCTCTTTACGTGCTTTGTTTCGCATGAGCTCTAGCACTTCGATCTGATGATTCAGATCCAGGTGCGCAAGTGGCTCATCCATAAAATACAGCGATGGATTTTGCGTAAGGATTGTTGCCACGGCAACACGCTGCCGCTCGCCACCCGACAGTGTCAGCACATCTCGCTCGGCAAAACTATCCATCCCAACTGCGTTCAACGATGCCAAGGCTATTGCCTGATCATCCGAAGACTCCCAGGCCCAACGATTTAGGTGCGGGTGCCGACCAGAAATAACCGTTTCCAGCACCGTCGCACTAAATTGATCCTGCTGCTTCTGGGCCAACCAGCCTCGCCAACAGGCGGCAGCACGGTCTCCCCACTGCGCATAGGTCTTATTGCCCAACAAAACATCACCGGTCATCTCACCGCGCGGCAATCCGGCCAAGCAAGACAATAATGTCGACTTCCCTATGCCATTGCGACCAAGAATGGCCGTCATCTCTCCCGGAAAAATCTCGAAGCCCAGATCACGAGACACATTAGTCTCACCGACCTGCAAGTTAAGGGCTGAGACTTTAAACAGCGCTTTCAGCGCATCGATATTTTGATGAGCCATCATTGGTAACGTGTCCGATTAAGCAGATAAAGGAACACAGGGACACCGATCAGTGCTGTAACCACACCCACGGGCAACTGTTGTGGCGCAATCAGTAACCGGGCTAATGTATCTGCAAGCACCAGAAAGATGCCGCCTGCCAACATTGATGTTGGCAGCAGAATTCGTTGGTCGTTACCAACAAGCATGCGTGTCAGGTGTGGAATCACTAATCCCACAAAGCCCACCGAACCTGCTGTCGTGACTGATACCGCCGTAGCCATAGAAGCAAGCAAGTAAATGGCAATGCGCACAAAACTCACCGAAACCCCCAGCGCCTTGGCGGTATCGTTACCACGAATCAACACGTTGAGATCGCGAGCCAGCGGCGCAGTCAGTAGTCCAATTCCCAACATACCAATTAAGGCATATGTCGGATTAACACCCTGGGAAAAATCTCCCATCAGCCAGAACAGCATACCCCGCAAACGCTCTTCGGGCGCAATCGATAACAGCAGAGTAATCACGGCGCCACAACCGGCTGCAACCATCACCCCCGTTAACAACAAACGTGTTTGTGTCCAACTGCCATCACCATGAGCCAAACCAAAAACGATGAGGATCGCAAGTAACGCACCGGCAAATGCAAAGCCATTCAACCCGGCAACACCCATACCAAAGAAAATTGCGAGCAACGCGCCAACACCGGCACCACCTGAAATGCCGAGGATGTATGGATCTGCCAACGGGTTGCGCAACAATACCTGCATCAGCGCTCCGGCCAGCGCCAACAACCCACCGCATCCAAATGCCGCGAGCGTTCGCGGCAAGCGCAAATCACGAATCACGCTAGCCCCTGGCGCAGCTGGGTCTAACAACCCGGCCATCACTTCAGCAAAAGGCATTTTGACGCTACCGACTGACAAGCCGATGGCGATGGCCCCCACTGCTAGCAGTGAGAGTGCCATTACGACCAGAAGCAATCGGTAGCGAGTAGTCATGCGTGCATTCTATCGATTATCGAAACGCAAACCGACAAACACGTTCGAACCGGGCGTCGTGTAATTCTGAATCGTCTGATATTGCTTATCAAAAATATTGTTAAGACGCGCAAAAAGCGACACATCTTTGTACAGTTTCACGTTGCCATAAAGATTAAACAAGGAATAGCCACCCAACGTCGTATTGTACGAAGTCCCCGGAGCTGTCTGCTGCGGCCCCTGTACTTGCATCTGAGCACCCAGTTTCCAGTCAGTAACGGCTTTCTCAATCGTCAAACTGCCGAAGCCCTGCGGGTGATAAGCCAGCCAGGTACCGGCATCAGCGTTTTGCGGGTTCTGGTAGTCCACACTACCCATCACATTCAACCCCAATACTCTGCCATCGTAACTCGTGGTTACACCTTGGATAATGGAGCGACCTACATTGGTGTAGGTCGCATAGTTGTTAGTGTAGTTAACGAGGTTTGTGATGTTGTTGTAGTAGTAAATAACCCCTGCACTATGCACGCCATCGTTGTATCGTAAACCGGCTTCAGTATTTTCTGAACGGGTTGGTTGCAGGTTAGCATTCCCTTTGTAAAGCCCACCAGACCCCGGGTAATACAATTGATTAAATGTTGGCGCCTGGAGTCCGGTGCCCCATGAAGCCGTACCACGCACAGTCGGCAAAATAAAATATCCGTAGCCCAGTGATGTCGTTGTGGCATTACCAAACTGGCTATTATCATCATTGCGTAGGTTAGCCTGAAGCAAATGATTGCCTATATCTGCATTCCAACCACCCTGCACGGTATTGATATTTCTGCTTGTTACGTTGTACGCCGTTGTCGAATTCACTGCCTGATTCAAAAACTCGTAAGCCAGCATGGCATTACCAACAGGTAACTTCAAATCGTTCTGCCACTGCGCTTGTTTCTGCGTTGTATTAAAAACAGTTTGGCTATTATTTGCGTACCAACTGCGTGAGTTATCCTGCGACGAACCGAAACGTATCAAGCTGGTCCAATCTTCAACAATCCGGTTCTTTGTATAAGCTGAAAGCACATTTAACGACTCTAGGCTTGTCGCCATTTGAGTCTTGCTATTCGTGAAACCATTCTGTCCATTACCCCAAAGGGCTTTTACACCGATCTCCTGACCTGGATAAACTGTGTAGGCAAAATTTCCTGAGGCGCTGGTGTTCGTATAAGACGCAGGATTTGGATTGTAATCGCTTGCATTGGAGATTTTCGTAGGAAAACTCACTGAATGGGTATTTGAACCATAGACGCTATAACTGAAGCCATCTTGCGATCCTTCCACACCGACATTCTGCGAAGTCGTGTTGTAAGTACCGTAACCGGCATCCGCATAAAACTTAGTCGGGCCTTCGCCCTTACGCGTAAACAGTTGTACAACGCCACCAATTGCATCCGAACCATAAGAAGATGACGTTGGACCACGCACCACCTCCATACGTCCAATTTGCGGCATCGGAATATAAGCCCAAGGCGGGGCACCTGTCGTTGCTGAATTCAGGCGCAGACCATCAATCAGAAGAATCGTTTGGGCATTGGTACCGCCACGAATCTGCACGTTGGTTGCAGTACCTAAACCGCCGTTTGAGCGAACGGTAACGCCCGGAGTGTTTGCCAGCACATCTGAAATCGGCTCCGCAGGGCTGTAATCACGAATCTGCTCTTGATCCACGACCGTCACATCGGATATCAGCTTGTTGTAGCGCGTAGGTATGCGTGTAGCTGTCACAACAATCGGATCGGCGATATCCGTCGTTTGCGCAAAATTTTCCTGCTCTTGCGCAATTGCTGACATAGACAATAAAGCGATGGCACACGCCACCAGTGAGCGAGCAACGCTCGGCTTTTGGATATCAAACATAAGAACTCCTGGCACACGCGTGCCAACTATCTGAACGAGCGTCCCCGCAGGTTCAAGACAATAAAAATACTGAAAGGAGTGCTCAGACGGCCACGCAATGGCTGTCCAGAGCTGCTCACCCGCAGCGCTTGGTTTCCAAAAGGCCGGTCTCCGGGCTCGCGCCGGGCAGGACATTCCTGCCGAACGTACCGCCTTCCCAGATCCGAAGATCCAGTGGCTTTTAGGTACGACTAGCGCTTACCGTTGCGGGGGCAGCACCGGGATAGCATGAATATGCGTCACCGGTTTCCCGTTTCACCCCGAGGCAGTTTCACTGCAACGGGGCACCGTTCGGAAGATCAGGGGCATTCGCCCAAGATTGATGCGAATTCTAGCACCAAAATATCAATTCGTTAAAAAACATCAACTTACTGCAAATGGAGTTGACCCTGAAGCCATGGCGTCCTATAGTTCGCGGCATGGAAAGTAATCTCTCTCTGCTGGATCAAAAGCTCTCTCAACTCATTGCGCTACTCGACCAAAGTCGGGAGCAAAGCGCACAGTTACGCGCTCGTTTGGATAGTTCCGAAGCGCGTTGCACTGAACTCGAGACGCAAATGAACGCAGCACGTACAAAGCTCGAGCAGGTCGTAGCCCGCCTGCCGGAATCGGTAAATCTGTCATGACGACCGCTAATCACCTGGACATCACGCTCTTTGGACGCGAATACCGTCTGGCCTGCCCACCCGAACAACAAGCAGCCTTGCTGCAGGCCGTTGCCCTGGTTGACGGCAAAATGCAGGAAGTGGCTGGCAAGGGGCGTCAGATCTCTGCTGAGCGTGCGGCCATTATGGCGGCAGTGACGCTGGCCCACGAGCTACTGCAAGCGCAAAGCGGCGCCCCAGTTTCCGTTGCCGTTGACACAGGTGATGCCCAGCGTAAAGTGGACGCCATGGTTCAGCGCGCCGAAGCGGCTATTGAAACCCACCAGAACGCGCTGTTCTAGTTCTCTATGCCCCTTGCGGCGTTGGTGATGCCCAGCGTTGCTTGAACCAATGCTTATAGCAATGGTCGAAGGCACTTAAGCTGCTGTTGTGATTGCCCCTTGCGGGTGAACCTGATGCGGTACGCCGTCGGCCTCACTGAACCCAGGTTCAGAGTCACCTAGGTATTGCTACGTTCGCGGGGGGCACCCTCATTCATCAGCTTCTGAATCGCATGTTGCCCCGCCAACAGGTGCGCGCGCATCGCCGCATCGGCGCCTTCGGCATCACGATCCAGCATGGCAGCCAGAATCAGGCGATGTTCGGCCAGAGACGAATCTAACCGGCCTACGCGGGACAATGAGTTCAAGCGAGATAGCTTCAGGACTTTGCGCAGATCATTGATGATCTGGATCAGCCAACGGTTACCCGCTTGCTCCTGCACGATACGATGAAACTCCTGATTGACTTCAAAAAACTGCCGGATTTCGTTGGCCGCTGCTGCTACTTCCAATGCATCGTGGCATGCCTGTAGCCGACTGGCAGCCGCATCATCCAGTTTACGGGTGGCTTCATAGGCACAGCGACCTTCGAGCATGGCCAAGACCGGGTAAATCTCGGCTGCGTCTTCTTTGGAAATTTCGGCCACATAACAACCACGACGCGGTTTTAGCGTGACCAAACCCTCAACTGCCAGAACTTTCAGCGCCTCCCGTAACGGTGTACGGGAGATGCCATATCGGGCGACGAGCGCCAGTTCGTCGATCCAGTCACCCGGTTGCAGCACGTGATCGAAAATCTCTTCGCGCAGGCGGTTAGCAACCTCCTGATAAAGCGCTGAAGAAACAATAGGTTGCCGAGCGCCGCGCGGCGTCTTTTTTGGGGAGGTCGGGGATGTTGCGCCCATAATTATGAATAACGTATGATTCGGTTTATGTATGTGGTGTGCTGCCCGCAGTCTGCCACAGTTTGCTGCTTTACACTCAAAGCAGCACTTCCTGCGAAGCACGGGTCACGTGATTGTCTGCGCGGCGTGCTGCATCGCAACCGTCAAGAGTTTCCGTCGTGAGGTTTGCCATGAGTCATTCGAACAAAGCCACCCCTGAGGCCATTGAAGCCTGGAAAAAGGCTGCAGCCAAGCAATCGCCCGAAGGCGATCTGAGCCGCCTCGACTGGCACACGCCAGAAGGCCTGACGGTTAAACCGCTCTATACACAACAGGATGTCGAAGGTCTGCAGTACGCCGACACACTGCCAGGTTTCGCACCGTTCCTGCGTGGCCCACAACCCACCATGTATGCCGTAAAGCCGTGGACGATTCGTCAATACGCCGGTTTTTCCACCGCCGAAGCCTCTAACGCGTTCTACCGTAAAGCCCTCGCCGCTGGCGGCCAGGGCGTTTCTGTGGCTTTTGACCTAGCCACACACCGTGGTTATGACTCGGACAACGCCCGCGTGGTCGGTGACGTCGGCAAGGCCGGCGTTGCCATCGATTCAGTCGAAGACATGAAGATTCTGTTCGACCAGATCCCGCTCGACAAGATTTCCGTTTCGATGACCATGAACGGCGCGGTGCTGCCGATTCTGGCTGGTTATATTGTTGCCGCTGAAGAACAAGGCGTTCCGCAAGACAAGCTGTCTGGCACGATCCAGAACGACATCCTCAAAGAGTTCATGGTTCGCAACACCTATATTTATCCACCAACGCCGTCGATGAAGATCATTTCGGACATCTTCGGCTACACGGCGCAGCACATGCCAAAGTTCAACTCGATCTCTATTTCGGGTTATCACATTCAGGAAGCCGGTGCGAACCAGGCCATTGAGCTGGCCTTTACGCTGGCCGATGGTCGTGAGTATGTACGTACCGGTATCGCCTCGGGCCTGGACGTTGACGCCTTCGCCGGCCGTCTGTCGTTTTTCTGGGCCGTCGGCATGAATTTCTATCTGGAAATTGCCAAAATGCGCGCGGCGCGTCTGCTCTGGCATCGGATCATGTCGGAATTCAATCCGAAGAGCGCCAAGTCGCTCATGCTGCGCACCCACTCGCAGACTTCAGGCTGGTCACTGACCGAGCAAGACCCGTACAACAACGTCGTACGTACCACGATCGAAGCAATGGCAGCCGTATTCGGTGGCACCCAGTCGCTGCATACCAATGCACTGGATGAAGCCATTGCCCTGCCAACCGAATTCTCGGCACGTATTGCCCGCAACACGCAGCTGATCATTCAGGAAGAAACCCACATCACCAACGTGATCGATCCATGGGCTGGTTCCTACATGATGGAAAAACTCACCCAAGACATGGCCGACAAGGCCTGGTCGATCATCGAAGAGATCGAAGCCATGGGCGGCATGACCAAGGCCGTGGAATCTGGCTGGGCCAAGATGCAGGTCGAAACCTGTGCGGCTGACAAGCAAGCCCGCATCGACTCCGGCAAAGACGTTATTGTTGGCGTGAACAAATACAAACTGGCCAAGGAAGACGAGATCGATATTCTCGATATCGACAACCACGCCGTGCGCGAAGCCCAGGTGGCACGCCTGCAGAAAATCCGCGCCACGCGCGATAGCGCTGCAGTTGATGCTGCATTGAACGCGCTGACCGAGTCGGCAAAATCAGGCCAGGGCAACCTGCTCGACCTGACGGTCAAAGCAATCCGCCTGCGCGCTACGGTTGGCGAAGTATCTGATGCGCTGGAAAAGGTCTTTGGCCGTTTCCGCGCCAACAACCAAACAATTTCTGGTGTGTACGGAGGCGTTGTGCAGGGTCAGGAAAGCTGGGAAGAGATCAAGCAGGACATCGAAAAGTTCGTTCAGGAACAAGGCCGTCGTCCACGCATCATGATTGCCAAGCTCGGCCAGGATGGTCACGATCGCGGTGCCAAAGTGGTGGCAACTGCCTTCGCTGACCTCGGTTTCGACATCGACATGGGCCCACTGTTCCAGACGCCGGAAGAAGCCGCACGCCAGGCGATTGAAAACGACGTACATGCGATTGGTGTGTCGTCACTGGCCGCTGGCCACAAGACCCTGCTACCAACTCTGGTCAACGCACTCAAAGAACAAGGTTCGGACGACATCATTGTGTTCGCTGGCGGTGTCATCCCGGCGCAAGACTACGACACCCTGTACAAGGCTGGTGCCAAGGCCATCTTTGGCCCAGGTACCCGCATTGAAGATTCGGCACGCACCGTGCTGGCCGAAATCCGTAAAGCGCTGGCCAAGTAATTCCGCCTTATTGCACCCGGCATGAACGCGATGCGCCCAGAAGAAGTCACCACGCTTACCGAAGCCGATCAGGCTTTGGTAGCGGGCGTACTTGCGGGGCAACGTCGGGCGTTGGCCAAATCCATTACGCTGATCGAATCGACACGAGACGATCATCAAATCCGTGCCCAGCAAGTGCTGAACGCGCTCCTGCCGAGTACTGGCAATGCTATCCGCATTGGCATCTCGGGCGTGCCCGGTGCAGGCAAGTCGACTTTCATTGAAGCGCTCGGCATGTGGTTGATCAAGCAAGGCCACAAATTGGCTGTGCTGGCCGTTGATCCGTCCTCCAGCGTTTCAGGTGGCTCGATTCTCGGTGATAAAACACGCATGGAACAACTCTCCATGCGCGAAGAAGCTTTTATTCGCCCAAGTCCATCGTCCGGTTCTCTCGGCGGTGTTGCCGAAAAGACCCGTGAAGCCATGCTGCTCTGTGAAGCCTCTGGTTACGATGTCATCATTGTCGAAACCGTCGGTGTTGGCCAATCGGAAACCACCGTGGCTGGCATGGTCGACATGTTCTGCCTGTTGCAATTACCGAATGCGGGCGATGACCTACAGGCCATTAAAAAAGGCATCGTCGAGATTGCCGACCTCGTCGTCATCAATAAAGCCGATATCGATCCACGTGCCGCAACGGTGACCGCTGCGCAGTGGAGAAACGCCCTCGGCATGCTGCGCCCGAGCAGCCCGAACTGGCAGCCACCGGTGATTGCGCTCAGCGCCCTGCATCACGATGGCATTGAAAAATTCTGGGAAGCGATTGAGAAATATCGCACGGCCCTGGTGCCTACTGGCGAATTTGCCGAACGACGCCGCCACCAGGCGCAAGCATGGATGTGGAGCCTGATTGATTCGGGTCTACGCCGTGCATTTCACGCCAACAACACTGTGCTTGCTAACTTGCCGGGCATCCGCCAGGCCGTCGACGAAGCACGCCAGACACCCGCTTCGGCTGCCCGCCAGCTTTTAAGTGCCTTCCTTGGCACAACCCTTGCTAAAACATCGCCTATGACCACCGGTCTAGGCAACTAATTCCGGATATCACCTAAGGAGTCCCACCATGCAAGACATCATCCATCAGCTCGAACAGAAGCGCGAACAAGCGCGTCTGGGCGGCGGTCAGAAGCGCATCGATGCGCAACACGCCAAGGGCAAACTGACAGCCCGTGAGCGCATTGAACTGTTCCTCGATCCGGAATCGTTCGAAGAGTGGGATATGTTCAAAGAACATCGCTGCACCGACTTCGGCATGGAAAAACAATCGCTGCCGGGCGATGGTGTCGTTACAGGTTACGGCACCGTAAACGGTCGTCTGGTATTTGTGTTCTCGCAAGACTTCACCGTGCTCGGCGGCTCGCTGTCTGAAACGCACGCTGAGAAAATCTGCAAGATCATGGATCAAGCCATGAAGGTCGGCGCACCGGTGATCGGTCTCAACGACTCAGGTGGTGCGCGTATTCAGGAAGGCGTTGCAGCTCTGGGCGGCTATGCCGACGTATTCCAACGCAATGTAATGGCCTCGGGCGTCATTCCACAGATCTCGATGATCATGGGCCCCTGTGCCGGCGGTGCTGTTTACTCGCCATCGATGACCGACTTCATTTTTATGGTCAAAGACAGCTCTTACATGTTCGTGACCGGTCCAGAAGTCGTGAAGACAGTGACGCACGAAGAAGTGACTGCTGAAGAACTGGGTGGTGCTGTTACGCACACCAGCAAATCCGGTGTTGCTGATCTGGCCTTTGAAAACGATGTCGAAGCACTGATGATGCTGCGCCGTCTGATCAATTTCCTGCCATCGAGCAATAAAGAAAAGCCACCGGTACAGCCAACGCTGGATAGCGCTGATCGTCTGGACCATTCGCTCGACACGCTGGTACCGGCAAACCCGAATCAGCCGTACGACATGAAGGAACTGATCATCAAGACCGTTGATGACTGTGACTTCTTCGAGATTCAACCGGATTACGCCAAAAACATCATCATCGGCTTTGGTCGTATGGAAGGTCGCCCGGTTGGTATCGTAGCGAACCAACCGCTCGTTCTCGCCGGCTGTCTGGATATCAAGTCGTCGATCAAAGCTGCCCGCTTTGTTCGCTTCTGCGATGCCTTCAACATTCCAGTTGTCACCTTCGTTGACGTACCGGGCTTCATGCCAGGCACCTCACAGGAATACGGCGGCATCATCAAGCACGGCGCCAAGCTGCTCTACGCCTACGCCGAATGTACCGTACCAAAAGTCACCGTCATTACCCGTAAGGCCTACGGCGGTGCTTACGACGTGATGAGCTCGAAGCATCTGCGTGGTGACGTTAACTTTGCCTGGCCATCAGCAGAAATCGCTGTGATGGGTCCAAAGGGTGCTGTGGAAATTATCTTCCGCGAAGAAAAGAACAATCCAGCCAAGCTGGCTGAGCGCGAAGCCGAATACAAAGCTAAATTTGCCAACCCATTCGTGGCTGGCGCACGCGGCTTTATCGACGACGTCATCATGCCGAACGAAACCCGCAAGCGCATCTGCCGCTCGCTGGCCATGCTGAAAGATAAAGACATCCAGAATCCGTGGCGCAAGCACGGCAACATTCCGCTTTGATCGCCCGGGAGATAAAAACATGTTCAAGAAAATCCTGATTGCAAACCGCGGCGAAATCGCCTGTCGTGTTATCAAAACTGCCCGTAAGATGGGCATCAAGACTGTTGCCGTATATTCGGAAGCGGATGCCTCAGCCCGCCACGTTGAACTGGCGGACGAAGCTGTCTGTATCGGCCCAGCGGCCTCGAAAGAGTCGTACCTGGTAATCGAAAAAATCATCGCTGCCTGCAAACAGACCGGTGCTGAAGCTGTTCACCCGGGCTACGGCTTCCTCTCGGAAAACGCCGATTTCTGTCGCCAGCTGGAAGCAAACGGCATCGTCTTCATTGGTCCGAAAGTGCTAGCACTGGAATCGATGGGCGACAAGATTGCCTCGAAGAAACTGGCCAACGAAGCCAAGGTCAACACCATTCCTGGCTACAACGATCCAATCGACACGCCTGAACAGGCCGTTGAGATCGCCAAGGGTATTGGTTACCCGGTCATGATCAAGGCCTCGGCCGGTGGTGGCGGCAAGGGTCTGCGCGTTGCCTTTGACGATAAGGAAGCCTACGAAGGTTTTGCCTCGTGTAAGAACGAAGCCAAGAACGCTTTCGGCGACGACCGTGTCTTCATCGAAAAATTCGTTGAAGAACCACGTCACATCGAAATCCAGGTGCTGGGCGATGCGCACGGCAACGTGGTTTACCTGAATGAGCGTGACTGCTCG
Organism: uncultured Dechloromonas sp.; assembly: GCA_964498255.1. Lineage (GTDB taxonomy): Bacteria > Pseudomonadota > Gammaproteobacteria > Burkholderiales > Rhodocyclaceae > Fluviibacter. Next base: position 121,528 of record CAZCGW010000001.1, on the reverse strand, counting down.
ATTCAGCGTCGTCACCAGAAGGTTATCGAAGAAGCACCATCGCCATTCATCGACCCAGCCACCCGTAAAGCCATGGGTGAGCAAGCGGTTGCACTGGCCAAGGCGGTGCAATATCAATCTGCTGGCACAGTTGAATTCGTGGTGGGCAAGGACAAGTCCTTCTACTTCCTCGAAATGAACACCCGTCTGCAGGTAGAGCACCCGGTTACCGAACTGATTACCGGCCTCGACCTCGTTGAGCAAATGATTCGCGTTGCCGCTGGCGAAAAGCTTGCCTTTGGCCAATCGGATGTGCAGCTAAATGGCTGGTCTATGGAGTGTCGTATTAACGCCGAAGACCCTTTCCGTGGCTTCCTGCCTTCAACCGGTCGCCTGGTGAAATTTGCCCCGCCGCAAGAAGTACCTGGCCAGGTGCGTGTCGATACCGGCGTTTACGATGGTGGCGAAATCTCGATGTTCTACGACTCGATGATTGCCAAACTGATCGTTCACGCAGCAACCCGCGAACAGGCCATTGAGCGTATGCGCGATGCCCTGAACAGCTTTGTGATCCGTGGCATTTCATCAAACATCCCGTTCCAGTCGGCGCTGATGCAACATCCGCGTTTCCAGGCAGGCAACTTCACTACGGCATTTATCGCTGAAGAATACCCGAAGGGCTTTGATGCCAGCGATGTACCGCACGATGATCCGGCACTACTGCTCAGCGTAGCTGCCTTTGTTCACCGCACCTACATCGACCGTGCCGCTGCCGTCACTGGCCAGCTGCCTGGTCACGAGCTCAAGGTCGGTGACGAATGGGTCGTGCTGCGTGATGGTGTTTCGCACAACGTCACCGTGGAGAACGCCGAGGGTGGTTACGACGTGACTTACTCGGGCGAAACCTTCAAGCTGCGCTCCGATTGGAAACTGGGCGAAGCCCTGTTCGAAGGCACCGTGAACGGCGAGCCCTTCACCATGCAACTGGAACGTCGCAAACTGGCTTACCGCCTGTTCCATTGGGGCACCCAGGTTGATCTGATCGTCATGCGCGCCCGCGCCGCCGAACTGCTCAGCCTCATGCCAGAAAAGCAGGCACCGGACATGTCCAAGTTCCTGCTCTCGCCAATGCCGGGGCTGCTGCGTGAAGTGGCTGTGACTGTTGGTCAGGAAGTCAAAGCCGGTGAGAAGCTTGCCGTTATCGAAGCCATGAAGATGGAAAACATCCTCAAGGCCGAGCAAGACGGTAAGGTGAAGAAGGTTTCGGCTGCTGCCGGCGAATCGTTGTCGGTGGATCAGATCATTATCGAATTCGAATGATCTGAAACTCGCTGCTTCACCAACAAAAATCCCAGCTTAGGTTGGGATTTTTGTTGGTAGTCGTATACAGAAACCCAAAACACAACCAATAGTGCTATGATGCATTAACACCAACACACCAAGGTGCATCATGGCACGACTAACCATCACCCTCGACGACAACCTACATCAGGCACTAAAAGAGGCCGCCGCCCGTCAGGGGCGGACGATTGGGACGATTATCGAAGAGAGCCTACAGTTTCGGGGCATCAAGCCTATGTCCAACGCCCGTGAGCTTGTCGCGCAATCACAGCGGGCTAGCTATTTATCAGAATCTGATGCAACCGATCTGGCCGTTGCAGAAACACGCGCACATCGTCAGTCACAGCAGAAGTGACCGGCATGCAACTGTGGATTGTTGATACCAACATTGTCGTATCTGGCTTGCTGAGCAAAGACCAGAAAAGTCCAACGGCCCAAGTTCTGAACGACATGCTGTCGGCTCGGATGATTTTTGTACTATCGCCAGCGCTATTGGCGGAGTATCGCGCTGTCCTGCTAAGACCAGCACTCACCCAACGGCATGGTTTGTCTGAGCCAGAAATTGACCAGATACTGATTGAATTGACAGCCAATGCCAAATGGTCAGAGCCGAATGCGGATGCTATTCATACACCACCCGATGGTGGCGATGCGCATCTGTGGGCGTTACTTGCCTGCCACCCCGAGGCAGTTCTGCTGACCGGAGACCGACTGCTGGTTGAAAACCCACGCCTAGGCAGCCGCATCACCCTAGCATCTGACTACAGAAAACCAGGCGGCACCAGTAACCTCCTCAACCAAGGTACTCAAGTCTATCGCTCTGCCGAGTAAGCACCTCGGCAAAGCACGTCACTTTAACCCGTACCACACACCACGCCCACTACCCTGGCGCTCCAGATGGTTACGTTCGACCAGGTCTCGGAAGTGCTGCTTCAATGTATTACGGCTGGCACCAGTGAGCTTAATCACGTCCATCATGGTGACCCGCCCGTGTTCTCGGGCGAATTCAATAATCTGGAGTGACAATTCGGGTAATGCAGCCAGCACGATCTTTTCGCGTTCCACTTTCTTTTCTAGCCGCCGCACTTGCTCGCCCAGCGAGCGGAAGAAGAACAACAGCCAGGGTTGCCAATCAGGCTTTTCCGTGCGGATGGTGCCTTGCGTCTGGCGTAGGGCAAGATAATAGGCCTCTTTGTTCAGCTCAATCACGCTCTCAAGCGAGCTGTATGGCACATAAGCGTACCCCGCCTGAATTAGCAACAGGGTTGAAAGCACCCGGCTCAAGCGCCCATTACCATCCTGGAAGGGGTGGATTTCCAGAAACACGACCACAAAGATGGCAATGATTAACAACGGGTGTAACAGACCCTGATCACGCGTATCGTTCACCCAAGACACCAACTCGGCCATCAGTCGTGGCGTATCAAACGGGGTGGCTGTTTCGAAAACGATGCCGATCTGTGTACCGTGTTCATCGAACGCGGCAACGCTGTTTGAATTGGTCTTGTACTGCCCTCGGTGGCGCGTATCCTTTGCGCTGTGACGCAGCAGGATCTGATGCAGCTGTTTGATGTAGTTCTCGTTGAACGGGATGTCCTGCCACGAGCCAAAAACCAGATCCATCAATTCAGCGTAACCGGCTACTTCTTGCTCGTCACGGGTATCAAAAGACTTAATAGCCAAGTTGGAGAGCAAACGCTCCACTTCGCGGTCTGTCAGCTTGCTGCCCTCAATACGGGTAGACGATCCGATGCTTTCGATGGTCGCCACCCGCCGCAGTGCCGAAAGCCGATCTGGCGCCAGCGTCCCCAAAGCTCGCCAGGCACCCTTGAATTCGTCGATCCGGGCGATCAGCCTGAGGATCTCAGGGGTAATTTGGAGGGTATCAGTACGGAGCATGCCACCAATAATACACCCATTTACACCCGATTCAGAAGTCCAAGCCTGGGAATGGGTTTAAATGGGTGTGTTTTTGGCTCAACCCGCCAGCTTGGCAAACGCGTCAATCACTTCCTGCGGCGCTTGCACCAATTCGATGAGCACCCCTTCACCCGCAATCGGGAATTCATCGTTGGCCTTCGGGTGCATAAAGGTGATGTCATAACCAGCCGCACCCTTGCGGATACCGCCTGGTGCGAAGCGCACGCCGCTAGCTGTTAGCCATTCAACGGCAACCGGGAGATTATCGACCCACAGGCCAATATGGTTCAGTGGTGTTGCATGCACGGCTGGCTTCTTTTCCGGATCCAGTGGTTGCATCAGATCGACTTCGACCTTGAATGGGCCATTGCCCATGGCGGTAATATCTTCATCCACATTTTCACGCTCGGACACAAAGTTACCCGTGATTTCGAGGCCAAGCATATCGACCCACAGGGTACGCAGCTTTTCTTTCGAAGGGCCACCAATGGCGATTTGCTGAACACCGAGAATCTTGAATGGGCGAGTCATGCTTACTCCTTAAAGAATTAAACAGGTTGGTGCTGGCTATAGCGATACATCACGATGCCAGCAAGAATCATGGGCAAACTCAACCATTGCCCCATCGATAGGTTGCCAAAGAGCAACCCGAGAAAGTCATCCGGCTCACGCCCAAATTCAGCTACGAAACGTGCGAGGCCATAACCCATCAGGAACACGGCTGAAACAGCTGCACGTGGTCGCGGCTTGGCGGCATACCACCAGAGCAGTACAAACAGCAGCACGCCTTCACAGGCAAACTGATAGAGCTGCGATGGGTGGCGCGGAAAATAGTCTGTACGTGGGAAGATCATGGCCCAAGACACATCGGTCACCCGACCAACGAGCTCACCATTAATAAAGTTACCCATACGACCAGCGGCTAAACCCAGCGGCACCAATGGGGCAATAAAGTCAGTGACTTCAAAAAAACTACGTCCGTGTTTACGGCCATAAAGCCACATCGCGAATAACACGCCAAGCAAGCCACCATGGAACGACATGCCGCCCTGCCAGAGCGCGAAGATTTCCAAAGGATTGCTCAGGAAGTAGGCCGGCTTATAGAACAAGACATACCCTAAACGGCCACCCAGCACCACGCCCAGTGCGCCGTAGAACAACAGATCATCAATCGCCTGGTTGCTCCAGCCAGCGTCAGGTAGGCGCTTGGCATGAACTCGCCCGAGCACCACGAACAGCACAAAAGCCAGCAGATACATCAGGCCGTACCAGTGCACCGACAGCGGGCCGATACTTATTGCAACAGGATCAAACTGCGGATGAATCAGATAAGACATAGCAACCTGCAAAGTTCACAGCAAAACACCGCTGTGGCGATAGAATAACGAAATTATAGGCCACGATGAGCCATCGGCTCAGGCAAAGCCCGTCTGTTTGTTCCCAAAGGATCTGTTATGCCGCAATACCGCTCCCGTACTTCGACCCACGGCCGCAACATGGCCGGTGCCCGTTCACTCTGGCGTGCCACTGGCATGAAAGACGGCGATTTCGGCAAACCGATTATTGCGGTGGTGAATTCCTTCACGCAATTCGTACCGGGTCACGTTCACCTCAAAGATCTGGGTCAACTGGTCGCGCGTGAAATTGAAGCCGCCGGTGGCGTTGCCAAAGAGTTCAACACCATCGCCGTGGATGATGGCATTGCCATGGGTCACGGTGGCATGTTGTATTCCCTGCCCTCACGCGAGCTGATCGCTGATTCGGTGGAATACATGGCCAATGCCCACTGCGCCGATGCGCTGGTCTGTATTTCTAACTGTGACAAGATCACTCCGGGCATGCTGATGGCAGCCCTACGCTTGAATATTCCGGCGATTTTTGTGTCGGGTGGCCCGATGGAAGCCGGCAAGGTAAAAATTGGTGGCAAGGTGATTTCGCTGGATCTGGTGGATGCCATGGTCAAAGCCGCCGATTCGAAATGCTCCGACGAAGAAGTCGAAGCGGTTGAACGCTCGGCTTGCCCAACGTGTGGCTCTTGCTCTGGGATGTTTACGGCCAACTCAATGAACTGTTTGACCGAGGCGCTGGGTCTATCGCTGCCAGGCAACGGCACACTGGTAGCCACTCATGCGGATCGTAAATCGCTGTTCCTGGGTGCCGGTCAGCGCATTGTCGAACTATGCAAACGCTACTACGAGCAGGATGATGCCTCCGTACTGCCGCGCAACGTAGCCAACAAAAAAGCCTTTGAAAATGCCATGGCACTAGATGTGGCCATGGGTGGTTCTACCAATACCGTACTGCATATTCTGGCCGCTGCTCAAGAGGCGGGTGTTGATTTCACGATGCAAGACATCGACCGTATTTCCCGCCATGTCCCGTGCCTGTGCAAGGTGGCACCGATGACGGACAAGTACCATATTGAAGATGTGCACCGCGCCGGTGGCATTCTGGGTCTACTAGCTGAGCTGGATCGTGCCGGTGTTATTCATCGCGACACGCCCACCGTACACGCGCCAACCCTCGGTGCGGCCATGGATCAATACGACATCACACGCACTACCGATGAACGCGTTCAAACACTGTTCCGTGCTTCTCCTGGTGGCATCCCAACGCAAACCGCCTTCTCGCAAGATCGTCGCTATGATGAACTGGACACCGACCGTGAAGCAGGTTGCATCCGTAACCGTGCCCACGCTTATTCGCAAGATGGTGGCCTGGCCGTACTGCACGGCAATCTGGCACTAAACGGCTGTATTGTTAAAACGGCTGGCGTTGATGAATCTATTCTGCAGTTCACCGGCAAAGCCCGTGTGTACGAAAGCCAGGAAGACGCAGTTGAAGGCATTCTCTCAGGCGAAGTGGTTGAGGACGATGTTGTTGTGATCCGTTATGAAGGCCCACAAGGCGGCCCTGGCATGCAAGAGATGTTGTATCCAACTTCTTACCTGAAATCTCGTGGTCTGGGCAAAGCCTGTGCCTTGCTAACGGATGGCCGCTTCTCAGGCGGTACCTCAGGTCTCTCTATTGGACACGTATCTCCAGAAGCAGCGGATGGCGGCCTGATTGGTCTGGTAGAAACCGGTGACACGATCGAAATTGACATCCCTAACCGCCGTATTCATCTGGCCGTTAGCGAAGACGATCTTGCCAAGCGTGAAGCGGCGATGAAAGCTCGTGGCGACAAAGCCTGGAAGCCAGTAGCACGTGAGCGTGTTGTTTCTCAGGCGCTGAAGGCTTATGCCTTATTTGCCACCTCTGCTGATCGTGGTGCAGTACGTGATATCAGCCAGGTGTCACGCAAAGCTTAAGAACGGTTCGCACCAATAACAAGGGGCACCCGCGGGTGCCCCTTGTTGTTTTAAGCAAGTAGCAGCGAATTACTGCGATGCTTTACCAGCCTGATAGCCTTGGTTGTATTCTTTCTGCTTCGACTTCTCGTACTGGTCATAAGCGTAACCACCGATAGCGCCCACAGCAGCACCACCCACAGCACCCCAAATTGGATTGCCACCCGCAATAGCGGTAATGCCAGCACCTGCAGCGGCACCGATAGCACCACCCGACAGGGTGCGTTGCTGCGTATCACTCATACCCGAGCAACCGGTCAAAAATGCTGCAACAACAGGAACAATCATCAAAGTTTTTTTCATGGTTTTTACTCCGAAATCAGATTACTTGCCAGCTTTGGCGGTTGAGCAAGGGAAACGCTCTGCAAGGAAACGCAGCGCTGATTCAGCAGCTGGCATATCCTTGATTTTCGGATTTGCCTCTGCCCATGCTACGTACTCATCGAGTACTTGCTGACGTTGTGGTGCAGGCTGCTTCACACAGATCTTTGAAGGCGCAGCTTTTGGATGACGGGTCACCAAGTAGGAGTCATAAACGCCCTGACCGAAACCATTACAGTAAGCTTGCACTTGCGCATTGGCCTTATCTTTACAGAGCTGAACGATCTCGCCCGTGCTCGTAACACGCTGCGTCGGTTGCGCAGCAGGTGCTGCCGCAAATGCCGAAACAGAAATCAATACTGCACCAGCAATCAGAATTGTTTTTTTCACACACATCTCCTTGGGTTATGCGGGTATTCGCATCGCTGCGAATTGTCGAAATACTCTATTCTCTTTAACGATTATCGGCAAGTTAGCGTTTAATCTTCAATGCATCCAGCACCGCCATGGCCGTCATATTAACGACGCGGCGTACCGTAGACGACGAAGTGAGAATATGTACGGGATGCGCAGCACCCAGCAGAATCGGGCCAATCGTTACACCTGAACCACCAATCATCTTGATCAGGTTGTACGAGATATTCGCCGCATCAATATTCGGCATCACCAGGACGTTCGCTTCGCCCTTGAGCGCCGAATCCGGGTAGGCATTAAGACGGATTTCTTCCGACAATGCGGCATCGCCATGCATTTCCCCATCCACATCCATTTCGCCTGAAGATAGTGCTGGCAGCAGCGCGGCAGCGCGGCTCATCTTTAGCGCCGATTCCGATGACGAAGAACCAAAGTTCGAATGCGATAGCAGTGCAACTTTCGGATGCACACCAAAACGCTTCACTTCATCAGCGGCCAGCATGGCAATTTCGGCTATCTGTTCGGCATTCGGATTTTCATTCACGTGCGTATCGGCAATAAACAGCGAACGGCCTGGCAGCATCAGGTAATTCATCGCGGCGAATACGCCCACACCACTGCGCTTACCAATCACATCATTCACAACGCTGAGGTGATCCGCGTATTGACCTAGGACACCACAAATCATGCCATCAGCGTGGCCCAACTTCATCAGCATGGCACCCATCAGGGTTGTGTCACGGCGCATAGCTGACTTAGCTACGGCAGGCGTTACGCCACGGCGGGCCATGAGCTTGTGATAGGCCGTCCAGCAATCGCGGTAACGCGGATCATTCTCCGGGTTCACCAGTTCGAAGTCGACACCAGGACGGATGCGCAAACCGGCACGCTCCAGGCGCTTCTCTACAACACCCGGGCGACCAATCAGAATTGGTGTGGCCAACTGTTCTTCCAGAATAATCTGGGTGGCGCGCAACACGCGCTCATCTTCACCTTCGGCAAAAATAATGCGCTGACGTGCTCCTTCTTTACAGGCCACGAACACAGCCCGCATGCCGATACCGGTGTGATAGACGAACTCCTTCAATCGCTCGATGTATGCATCCATGTCAGCAATCGGGCGACGTGCAACGCCCGAAGTCACCGCTGCCTTGGCAACGGCTGGTGCAATACGTGTAATCAGACGGGGGTCGAATGGTTTCGGAATCAGGTATTCCGGCCCGAATTGCAGATCGTGACCGGCGTAGGCCATGGCCACTTCATCAGACACTTCTACTTCGGCCAGTTCGGCAATTGCATAAACACAAGCCAGCTTCATCTCTTCCGTAATAGTCGTCGCACCCACATCGAGCGCTCCACGGAAGATGAACGGGAAGCACAAGACATTGTTCACCTGATTCGGGTAATCCGAACGACCGGTTGCAATGATGGCATCAGGGCGCACCTTGCGTGCTTCTTCCGGCATGATTTCTGGCGTTGGATTCGCCAAAGCAAAAATCAGCGGGTTGTCATTCATCGGCGGCAGCCATTCTGCCTTGAGTGCACCCGCAGCTGACAAACCCAGGAAAACGTCTGCACCGACCAGCGCATCTTTCAGCGTGCGCGCTTCTGTTTGCTGCGCATATTTGGCTTTCGTCGGCTCCATGTTTTCTTCACGGCCAACATAAATGACACCCTTGGAGTCGCACACGGTGATGTGCTCGCGCTTCACGCCGATTCCACACCACAAATCCAGGCAGGCAATCGCGGCGGCACCTGCGCCGGAAACTACCACGCGCACCTTGGCGATATCTTTTTTGACAACCTTGAGGCCATTAATCAGGGCTGATGCCGAAATAATTGCAGTGCCATGCTGATCATCATGGAAGACCGGGATCTTCATGCGCTTCTTGAGTTCACGCTCGATATAGAAGCACTCCGGTGCTTTGATGTCTTCGAGGTTGACACCACCGAGCGTTGGCTCCAGCGCGGCGATCATGTCGATTAGTTTATCGGGATCATTCTCAGCCAACTCGATATCAAAGACATCGATACCAGCAAATTTCTTGAATAGGCAACCTTTGCCTTCCATCACCGGCTTCGATGCCAATGGGCCGATATTACCCAAACCCAGCACTGCAGTGCCGTTGGTAACCACACCGACCAGGTTGCCGCGCGACGTGAGCGTATCGGCTTCATCCGGATTTGCTTCGATCTCTTCACACGCAAAGGCAACGCCTGGCGAATAAGCTAAAGCCAAGTCGCGCTGATTCGTCAGTCCCTTTGTTGGCGTTACCGAAATCTTCCCGTGGGTGGGATAGCGGTGATACTCCAGTGCTGCGGCGCGCAGATCCTTTTCCATAAACTACTCCAGCATCACCCGGCAAGAGCGGTCTCTCCGGATGGATTGAATTGGGGGGCTTTGCCCTGAATGCAGGCGCAAAGTCAAAGGGGGATTTTCCTCTTTTGTTTGACGAAACGCAAAGTGCAGCGCAATAAAAAACGGCCCGCCGAAGCGGGCCGTTCTCATGAAACGAAACGCAATTACTTACGCTTGTTCACGGAATCCTTGAATGCCTTACCAGCTGAAAACTTAACGGTCTTGGCAGCAGCAATCTTGATGGTTTCGCCAGTCTGTGGGTTACGGCCAGTACGGGCAGCGCGCTTGCCGCTCGAGAACGAACCAAAACCAACCAAGCTTACCGAGTCACCCTTGGTTACAGCCTTAACAACGGCCGCAACAGTAGCATCCAGAGCAGCTTGTGCAGCAGCTTTGCTCAGCTTGGCTTCTTTAGCGATTACTTCAATCAGTTCAGCTTTATTCATGTGGGTGTCTCCCGATAGTTTGTACAAAATCGATAGGATCAACCAGTCGTCGATTGATCTCGTGGGATCATTATGCCCTGATTCCCCAATGGTTTTGCAAGTCTTTACGTGAATTTTTTAATGCGGCCCATCCCGCAAGGCCTTACTGCAAGCCATTTCCCGACTAAATAACTCTTCAGAAACGCACCAATTCCTTGCGCTCACAATTTCATAGTGACCCAAAAAAGCCTGCTCAGACAATGGATTACCAAGTATTTCTCGGAATAGTTTTATCGTGCGGCCGCACCATTTTCGGGCAACCCCAATACACGCAGCGCGTTGGCCGTAGTCTGTTCGGACAATGCTACCAATGAAATTTTTCTCAGCACAGCCAACGTTTCTGCAATACGCGGCAACTGGCTAGACTCATTACGCCGCCCTCGGTTCCATGCAGGCGCCATATCGGGCGCATCGGTTTCCAGCACCAGCGCACTCAGAGGGAGCTGCTCAGCCAGCAACCTGATATGTGTTGAGCCCTCATAAGTACAACTACCGCCGAAGCCCAATAGAAATCCCATATCAATTAACTGCTTTGCCTGAACGTGACTACCGTTAAAGGCATGCGCAATCCCTCCGGGAATCTTTTGCCCTTTAGCTTGCACGCGCTTAATCGATTGTATGACTGCTTCAACCGCGTGTCGCACATGCAGCACGACGGGTAATCGATGCTCAACTGACAGGACCAGTTGGTCCTCAAAAATCAGTCTTTGCTTTTCAAAATCAGGCGCACCGATGTAGGCGTCTAGCCCGATTTCACCGATGGCAATTGGGCGCTGCATGCGCAACTGCGCCTCTAATGTCTGAATATCATCCGGTTGGCACCGATCCACATAAAGTGGATGGATACCGTAAGCCGGTAGGATGCACGGCCAGAAAGGGCGGCTCTCTGACAGCACAACCAGCTGCTGCACCTTCTCGATGCCGCTCACAGTCACCGAAGGATTCAAGCAATAACGAACGCCTGCAGCATAAGCCCGATCAAGCGCAGCTTCGCGATCTAAATCAAACTCTGCTGCATCCCAGTGCACATGGGTATCGAACCAGGTGATCGCCGTATCTGGCACAACCGCGTCCTCAGTATCGATATTGGAACGGGAAATCCGTTTCTGCACGATGTCCAGACATCATGTCGGCCAACGCCTTCCCGGATCCGCAGGCCATCGTCCAACCCAGGGTGCCATGCCCTGTATTCAAATAGAGATTCGATGGTTTTGCACGCCCAATAAAAGGCACATTAGAAGGCGTTGCCGGGCGTAAACCTGTCCAGTACTCTGGCTCGCCCAGCGTGCGCAAATGAGGAAAAATCTCCCGGGTCCGTTCTGCGATCGCGGCACAGCGCACCGGATTCAAACCCATGCCGTAACCATTCATTTCTGCTGTTCCGGCCACACGCAGTCGATTGCCAAGACGCGAGAACACAATCTTGCGGCCATCGTCGGTCAAGCTGACCGTTGGTGCAAAGCTCTCACCCTCTTCAAGCGCAAACGTCGCCGAATAGCCTTTAGCAGGGTAAATCGGCAAGCTCAGACCCAAGGGCGATAACAGTGTGTTACTGAAACTGCCACAGGCAATCACATAAGCATCTGCTTGCAGTTTTTCACCGTTGTACAGTTCCACAGATTCAATCTTGGCGCCACTACCACGCAATCGCACCACAGGCGTGCCCGTTAAAAACCGGACGCCCTGAGCCTTAGCAAGCTCGGCAAGATTGCGTGTGAATTTATGCGCATCGCCGGACTCGTCAGAAGGTGTGTAATGCCCACCGACGATCGTCGCGCGCGCATCCTGCAGCGCAGGCTCGATATTCACACACTCTGCAGCCGATACCGGACGCCGATCTAATCCATAATCGCGCATCATATCGGCAGCCATAGCCGCTGCTTTATATTCTTTTTCGTCGGTGTAGAAATGCAGAATGCCGCGCGACAACTGATCGTACTCGATGCCGGTGTCGGAACGGAGCTGCTGCAAGCAATCTCGGCTGTAACTTGCCAGGCTAACAATTGCGCGAATATTGGCACGCGTTCGCGATGCCGTGCACTCACTTAGGAACCGCAACCCCCAGCGAAATAATTCCGGATCAAGCCGCCAACGAAACAGTAGGGGCGCATCCTCCTTGCCCATCCAGCGCAAGATCTTTCCAATGGCCTGTGGGTTTGCCCAAGGCTCTGCGTGTGACACGGAGATCTGTCCACCATTGGCAAAGCTGGTTTCCTGGCCGGCGCCCGGTTGCCGATCAATCACCGTGACTTCATGTCCGGCCGCTGCGAGATACCATGCCGACGCTGTGCCAACAACGCCGGCACCAATCACGATGACTTTCATACAGCGCGCTCTTCGCTATCCCGAATCCGTGAAATTCTCGAGACTTCCGGAATATGTCGCACGCCGCGCATCACATGTGCCAGATGCTTTCGATCCCGAACCTGCAACGTAAAGAACAGCGTGGTGTACATGCCGCCCGCATCATCCATGCTGATATGCATGATGTTCGAATCTGCTTCGGCGATGGCACTAGAGATCTTGGCCAACACACCGCGCTGATTGCGGATCTCAACCCGAATACGCACATCAAACTGGCTATTAATCTCCGGCGCCCACTCTACATCCACCCACTTCTGCGCATCCTGACCAAGATGTCGACGAATCCGCAAACAATCGTGGGTGTGAACGACCAAACCTCGGCTGGCATCCAGAGAACCAACAATCGGGTCCCCAGGGATCGGCTGACAACAAGTCGACAAGTGAACCGCGACGCCTTCCGATCCATTGATCAGAACTGGTGCGCTATTAGTTGTTGGCAGCGCCTGCTTCGGATCTAGGCCAAGCAGCGCCACGGCCACATCAGCTGCCGGTCGCTGGCCCGTGCCAATTTCGCTCAGCACATTGCCCTCAGCTTCTGAGCCAGAGCGCTCAAGCACACGCCCCCAGCCCGCAACCGGCACGTCCTGCAGACGTTGTCCGTACCGAGCAAGCTCGCTCGACAACATGCGTTTGCCTAAAGCCGCCGATGATTCGTGATGCGCTGATCGTAAGAAATGGCGGATCTTGCTGCGCGTACGCCCGGACTTTACAAACTTCAACCACGCTGGATTCGGGTTAGGGATTACGGCCGTTACAATTTCGATCTGATCCCCGTTTTGCAGTTCAGTACGCAATGGTGCAAATTCGCGATTGATGCGCGCTGCAACACAGCGATTGCCGATGTCCGTGTGTACGGCATAGGCAAAATCAACCGCCGTCGCACCACGCGACAACGTAAGGATCTTACCGTTCGGTGTGAATACAAATACTTCATCCGGAAACAGATCGACTTTGGCGTGCTCATAAAACTCACTAGAGTCACCACTCATTGATTGCATCTCAACCAATGATTCAAGCCACTTGGCAGTCTTATCGTGCAAATCGTCCGAGAACTTGCCCGACTCTTTATAGAGCCAATGTGATGCAACGCCTTCCTGAGCAAGCCGGTGCATATCCCGCGTACGAATCTGTATTTCGATAGGGGTACCGTACGGGCCAATCAGCGTGGTGTGCAGCGATTGGTAGCCATTCACTTTTGGAATAGCCAGGTAATCCTTGAATTTGCCGGGCAGCGGTTTATAAAGTGCGTGCAGCGCCCCTAGCGCGGTGTAGCAACTCGAATCATCATCAACAACGACACGAAAACCATACAGATCGAGCACCTGCGAAAACGACAGGTGCTTTTCGATCATCTTCCGGTAAATCGAATACAACGTTTTCTGCCGACCAAAGACTTCGGCTTTCACGCCAGACTGAGCGAGTTTGTCTGACAAACTAGTCAGAATCCGCTGCACCATTTCTTTACGATTGCCGCGTACCGACTTCACTGCACGTGCAAGCACGTCATAACGATTCGGATAGATATTCTGAAATGCCAGATCCTGCAACTCTCGGAACAGCGTATTCAAACCTAGGCGGTTGGCAATAGGCGCATAAATCTCTAGTGTTTCTCGGGCAATGCGCCGCCGTTTATCGGCGCGCATCGAACCCAAGGTCTGCATATTGTGCAAACGGTCGGTCAGCTTGATCAGAATGACCCGGATATCCCGCGCCATGGCGAGCAACATTTTGCGGAAGTTTTCGGCCTGCGCTTCGTGCTGGCTGGCAAACTCCAGGCGGTCCAGCTTGGACAACCCTTCCACCAACTCCGCAACAGGTTTGCCGAAACGCTGCGCCAGCTCCGCTTTAGTGACACCGGTATCTTCAATCGTGTCATGGAGCAATGCCGCCATAATGGCCACGGCATCCATTTTCCAATCAGCGAGTGCCCCGGCAACGGCTAGCGGGTGGGTGATGTAGGCTTCACCAGAAATGCGGGCCTGTCCACGATGGCACTGTTCGCTAAAGACGAACGCTTCCTCAACGCGTGCCAGATCGGCCGCGGAGAGATAATCCAGGCTATCAATAAATACCCGGTATGCCGGGTCATCCGACCCTAAGGCCGGCGGTAGATCTGGCGAAATCTCGGGGCTAACCGGAGCACGGGCTTCCGTATTCATCGTATGCCCCTCGATTTCTGCCTATGCCATCACTCAGGCCTGCGGGCGGGTCAGAATTTCGGTACCCACAAAACCTTCACCGATCTCACGCAGCGCGATCACCGTTGGCTTATCCAGATCTGCTTCAACATGTGGCGTTGCACCGTTGGCCAGCTGGCGAGCGCGATAAGTCGCGGCCAGCGTCATTTGAAAGCGGTTAGGGATGCGATTCAGGCAATCTTCGACAGTAATACGTGCCATGGTGTTTTCCGTTCAATTTAGCAAGAGAGGTACGAAGCAATCAGTGCCGAATGCCGTTGTGACTGGTTGTCCAGTCTCACCCGGGCCGCCGCAAAGACGGCGAGCAACTCGGCAAGCGCTTCTTCCAGATTTTCGTTAATTATAACGTAGGGGAACTCGTTCAGATGTTGTAATTCCTCGCGGGCATTAGCCACTCGCCGGGCAATGATCTCGGCCGAATCCTGTCCCCGCCCCTGCAAACGGGTCTCAAGCACACCAAAAGAGGGAGGGAGAATGAATACACCGACCGATTCCGGATAGACTTTACGCACCTGTTGCGCACCCTGCCAGTCGATTTCCAGAATCACATCACGGTCTGCAGCCAGCAAGGCCTCGATACCCTGACGACTCGTGCCATAAAAGTTACCGTGCACCTCAGCCGATTCCAGAAAATCGCTGGCAGCCTGCATCTGTCTAAAGGTCTCCACGGATACAAAGTGATAATGCACCCCGTCTTCCTCGCCGGGGCGCGGGGCACGCGTCGTTGTCGAAACAGATAACGCCAGCCGCTTGTTCTGCGCCAGTGCCATACGGGTTAGGGTGGTTTTTCCAGCACCTGAAGGCGCTGCAATAACGAAAAGGCTACCAGGCCCGGCAGTGTTAGATTTCTGGGTCATTACGTTCTCTACAATTCGCATTACTCAATATTCTGCACCTGTTCGCGGATCTGCTCGATCAGCAACTTCAATTCCATGGCAATACCCGACACCTCGGCACTCACCGATTTGGATCCAAGGGTATTCGCTTCGCGGTTCAGCTCCTGCATCAGGAAATCCAAGCGCTTACCGGCTTGGCCATTAGACGACACCACCCGATCTACTTCATCCAGGTGCACTTTCAGCCGTCCGAGCTCTTCGGCCACATCCGTACGCACGGCATACAGGGTTAACTCCTGGCGGATACGCTCATCTTCGGCGCTGCCAATGACTTCAATCAGCTTGGCGCGCGCTTTGTCCGCAAATGCCTGCTGTGCTGCCGGGATTAGCGGTTCGGCCTTAGCCACCAGCAACCGCATCGCTGCCGTACGCTCCTGGATGAGCGATGCCAAACGGCCACCCTCGCGCAAACGCGCTTCCTTCAGCCCCTGGATCGCTTCAGCCGCCATACTTTGATACTGCGGCAACAATGTCGACCAATCAAGCGCGGCCGTCTGCACCACACCAGGCCAGCGCAGCACATCGGCTGTGCTTAACCCACGGCTCTCTGTGAATACCGCCTGTACTTGCATCGCCAGGCGTTGCAAGGTCTGCAAACGATCTGCATCGAGCTTTTCGTTAATCTCGGCCGCATTAATAGACCAACCCGCCCGACACTCGACTTTGCCACGCGACAGCTGTTTGGCCAGCAACTCACGTAGAGGCATTTCCAGCTCACGCAACTCGTCGGGAAAGCGGAATACCAGGTCGAGAAAACGCGAATTGACGCTTTTGATCTCAAAAGTCAGCGTTCCACCAGAAATAGGGCGGGTCATAGCGGCAAAGCCGGTCATGCTGGCAATCATGCGGAAATCCTGATTTCGGTTGGAAAATCGTACAATGCCGACGAGTTTAAACGATAGGAACCGCCATGCGCCCAAGCCAACGACAATCTGATGAATTACGCCCGCTTTCTCTGACACGCGGCTACACCGCTCATGCCGAGGGCTCGGTGCTTATTCAAGTCGGGCAAACCCGCGTACTTTGTACTGCCAGCGTGGAAACTTCAGTGCCGCCCTTCTTGCGCGGCAAGGGTCAGGGCTGGGTAACAGCCGAATACGGCATGCTGCCACGTGCCACCCACACCCGTTCTGCCCGCGAAGCAGCCAAAGGTAAACAAACCGGGCGCACACAGGAAATTCAACGCCTGATCGGCCGCAGCCTACGTGCCGTAACCGATCTCGCCGCTCTGGGTGAGCGCCAAATCACCCTTGATTGTGATGTGCTTCAGGCTGATGGCGGTACCCGCTGTGCCGCCATCACCGGTGCCTGGGTCGCCTTACACGATGCGTGTGCCAAACTGGTTGCCGAAGGCGTGTTGCCTTCGAATCCGGTACGCGAACATGTCGCCGCTATTTCGGTAGGTATTTTCGATGGCCAGCCGGTACTGGATCTGGATTACGCCGAAGACTCCAATTGCGACACCGATATGAACGTCATTATGACGGGCAGCGGCGGCATCGTTGAAATTCAGGGCACGGCTGAAGGCACCCCATTCAGCCGTAATGAATTGAATGCGCTGGTTGATCTGGCCGATGCCGGCATCAAGCAACTGGTGGCCGCACAGACGCAAGCCGTTAAGGGTTAATCGCATGCAGCAACTAGTGCTTGCCTCGAACAATGCCAAGAAGCTCAAAGAGCTAGGGGCGCTGCTCGATCCACTGGGTATCCAACTGATCCCTCAAGGACAGCTGAACATTCCAGAGGCCGAGGAACCCTTTCTTACCTTCGTCGAAAATGCGCTTGCTAAAGCACGCCACGCGTCACGCTTAAGCGGTCTGCCTGCTCTGGCAGATGACTCCGGGCTCTGTGTACGGGCACTTGGCGGTGCACCTGGGGTTCTATCGGCACGCTACGCCGGTGAGCCACGATCAGATGCACGCAATAATGCGCATTTGCTTGAGGCGCTCGCCAATCAGAACAATCGCGCAGCGCATTTTGTCAGTGTCTTGGTGCTGGTTCGCCACGCAGATGATCCCCAACCCATTATTGCCGAAGGCAACTGGCACGGTGAGATTCTGACCGAAGCCCGCGGTGAGGATGGTTTCGGCTACGACCCGCTCTTCTGGGTACCTGCCGCAGGAAAATCAGCGGCTGAAATGCCACCCCAAGAAAAGAATGTCTGTTCGCACCGGGCGATCGCGATGCAGAAACTACTCACACAATTAGCTGATCTATAAGCTGTGCAAACCATCCAGTTCGTACCATCACTCGGTTCGCGTGCCGCCGCATCGGGTGCATTGAAACCGAACTTTACGCAGGCCGTACCGCTATCACTTTATGTGCACATCCCCTGGTGTGTGCGTAAGTGCCCTTACTGTGACTTCAATTCGCATGCCGCACCAGAGCAACTACCCGAACAGGAATTGGTTGACGCCCTGCTTCAGGATCTCACGCTGGCGCTGCCCGGCATCTGGGGACGTCGTGTAGAAACCATCTTCTTTGGCGGGGGCACACCGAGCCTGCTTTCGCCACAGGCCATCGATAGGTTACTCACAGGGTTTCGCACGCTACTCCCGCTCTCGCCGCAAGCTGAGATCACACTGGAAGCCAACCCGGGCACAGTCGATGCCGAACGTTTTGCATCCTTTCGTGCGGCGGGCATCACCCGCTTATCGCTTGGGATCCAAAGTTTTAACGATGAAAGTCTACAGGCGCTCGGGCGGATTCATGATCGTGCTCAGGCCATCACGGCCATTGAAGCCGCCGCTAAGCACTTTGACACTTTCAACCTGGATCTGATGGTTGGACTACCTCAGCAGGACACTGCTGCGGCACTGGCAGACATTAACCAGGCATTGGCTTTCAACCCGCCGCATTTTTCCTGTTACCAATTAACGCTAGAACCACACACCCCGTTTGCTGCGACACCGCCTGCCCACTTACCGGATGAAGATGTCTGCGCGGAAATTCAAGACCAACTCGAAATACGCTTGGCAGAGGCTGGTTACACCCATTACGAAACATCGGCATTTGCGTTGCCTGGTCATCAGTGCCGGCACAATCTGAATTACTGGACCTTCGGTGATTACCTGGGCATTGGCCCGGGGGCACATAGCAAGCTCACCAACCACGAAGGCGCGCGACGGCAGATGCGACACAAGTCGCCCAAAGCCTATCTATCTGCTGCAGCAACGGGCGCATTTATCCAGACAGATGAACCAGTACTTGCCACGGATCTCACTGGTGAATTCATGATGAATGCCTTACGTCTGAACGAAGGCTTTGGCATTGAACTCTACGAACGCTATACCGGCTTACCCTGGCTAATCATCAGCCGTCAGGTTGATGCAGCGATCAAAGATGGCTTTCTCGAATGGGTCGAACCCAACCAGCATTTACGCCCAACGCTTCAGGGACGCCGCTTCTTGAACGTATTGCTTCAACGCTTCTTGTAACTCACTTACGACGGAAAACCAGGTCCCAGACGCCATGGCCTAACTTAAGGCCACGCGCCTCGAATTTGGTCAGCGGCCGATAGGCCGGGCGCTCAGCATAGCCGGCTGCCGTATTTTCCAGAAGCGGTTCGGCACTCAACACCTCAAGCATCTGTTCGGCATAGTTTTCCCAATCCGTCGCGCAATGAATCGTGCCGCCCGGCTTGAGTCGAGAAACGAGCATACGAACGAATTCCGGCTGGATCAAACGGCGCTTGTGATGACGTGCCTTGTGCCAGGGATCAGGAAAAAACACGAGCACGCCATCCAGAGAATCCGGGGCAATCATTTCGTTCACGACATCCACTGCATCGTGAGACATTAAACGCAAATTCGTCAGGCTATCCTGTTCGATTAGCTTCAATAAATTACCCACGCCCGGGCGATGCACTTCGATGCCGAGATAGTCATTTTGTGGATGATTTTTAGCAATCTCGGCCGTAGCACCACCCATGCCAAAGCCAATTTCCAAATAACGTGGTGCCTGACGACCAAAGCACTGGTTCCAATCCGTTAACGTTGGCGTGTATTCCACGCCCCAACGGGGCCAGCCATTTTTAATGGCTGATGCCTGTCCTTCTGTGAGGCGCCCTTCACGGCGTACAAAGCTGCGAATCCGGCGAAAATGCTCGGGCAGGTCACTCAACACGGTTTTGCTTTTTTCATTCATTCGGTTTCTTCCGTTGCTGCTGCCTGTTGTGGCTTTGTGGCAAGTTTACGTTTCGGATTCAGATAATTCGGATCGCGCACTTCGATCAGTGATTCGCGATAACGCTGCTGTAAATTCATGTTCGGCAGCGCCAGGGTTTCCGGCAAATTAGGACAAACTTCGTCTAGCGTCGCCTGCGACAGATCCAACGAGGTCTTCAAACGCATCGCCTCGGCGACACGCGCTTGTAATCGGTCAGTATCCAATGGAATACGGTAATGAATTGCTAAAGTATCTGTCATTGCCGTCAACGTAGGCTGATTGCTCTGCAACCAAGTTGCATAGCTCTTACTGGCTTCTGGAAAATCAGCGCAGGCTTTTCCGAGCAGCGTTGTCGCATTACCCACACCAAAAACCCGCTGCGTGCTCACCAACTCGGGGTTATCAAACGCATAGGCATGATGACGCTGCTCTTGCTGACCATCCTGCGCCGCTACCGTGACCACCCAGCTCAACAGTAGCGCCCACAGACAGCCACGCATTTTCTGCATCAATTAATTACGGCCGATAAGGCCTGTTGTTGGCGAACTCGGGTCGGCACTGTAAAACTTACGTGGCATACGACCTGCCACATAGGCAGCGCGCCCCGATTCCACGGCAAGCTTCATGGCCGATGCCATCAACACCGGATCCTGCGCATGCGCGATCGCTGTATTCATCAGCACACCCGCGCAACCCAGCTCCATCGCAATCGTGGCATCCGAGGCAGTACCTACGCCCGCATCAACAATCACCGGCACCTTGGCTTGGTCCAGAATCAGGCGCAGATTCCATGGATTGAGAATACCCATCCCTGAACCAATCAGAGAGGCCAGCGGCATAATTGCCACACATCCGATGTCTTCCAGCATCTTGGCCTGGATCGGGTCATCCGAGCAGTACACCATAACTTCGAAGCCCTCGCGCACAAGCACTTCCGCAGCCTTCAGCGTTTCCGGCATATTCGGAAACAGGCTCGTCTGATCTCCGAGCACTTCCAGCTTACAGAGCGGATGACCATCCAGCAGCTCACGCGCAAGTCGCAGCGTACGCACAGCATCATCAGCCGTGTAGCAACCGGCCGTGTTCGGCAAAATCGTATAACGATTTGGCGTAATCACATCCAGAAGATTAGGGGCGCTGGCATCCTGACCAATATTAGTACGGCGAATCGCAACCGTCACAATCTCGGCACCCGAAGCAGCAATTGCCCGACCTGTCTCATCAAAGTCTTTGTACTTGCCTGTACCCACAAGCAAACGGGAGCGGTAAGTTTTGCTGCCAATCGTAACGGCGTTTAAAGAATCCTGGGTATGCACACTAACCTCCGCCCACGGCAACAACGATTTCGATTTGATCACCCTCAGCTAGCACTACGGCACCGTGTAAGCTGCGCGGCACAATATCACCATTGCGTTCAACCGCCACACGACGCCCAACCAGATCGAGCTGTACCAGCAAATCACTGACCAGTACATTTTCTGCACATTGATGCTCGGCGCCGTTGACAGTGATTTTCATAAGGCAATCCTAGGAGCCCGCACGCAGCCGGCGAGCCAAAAAACTGGAGCGGGCAAAGGGAATCGAACCCTCCTCATAAGCTTGGGAAGCTTAGGTAATGCCACTATACGATGCCCGCTTTGGCAAACAGGTCGTTATTGTAATCGAATCCATCTATAGAGGATGCCCAGCAAATGCCATAAAATGCACGCGGGATTCCTATGCAAACGGCTAAATTTCTCGAAAATATCGTCAATGCCAAGCTAACCCCCTACTTTTTCGGGGCGTTGGGCTGGACGATCGCATGGCAAATGCAACTTCTGCTTCAACGACTCATTCCCGAACTGGATTACGAAGTGGGCGTTGCCTTGATTTTCCTACCTGCCGGCATTAGAACGCTGGCGGTACTAGTGTTCGGATTCAGAGGTGCTGTGGGCGTATTTTGCGGATCCATTTTTTCAACCATCGATTATATGGGTCACCTGCCGGCCCTTGATGCATCAATTCTGCTGGTTATTTGTGCAATCTCGGCTTTTTCTGCCTATCTGATGATGCAGCTCGTTTGCTGGCGGCGGAAAATCGGTTCCGACCTCGAAGAGCTTCAGTTCAGCGATGTGCTCTTTATTGTCTTTAGCCAAGGTCTTTTGTCCGCGACGCTGCATCAGATCGTCTTTGCCAGAATGAATCTCGAGGGGACTTACAGCAATCCTTCTACCTGGGATACGTTCCGACTCTGGGCCGGCATGGCAACCGGAGACATTGTTGGCTCCATGCTGCTCATGCTGAGCGGCATTGCCTTGGCCAATTTGGCCACAAGCCTACTCAGAGCAAGCCGGCAGGACTAACACGACGCTAAGACCCTGCTGGGCAGGACCATCGGTAAGCATGAGTGTTGCGTTATGCAGTTCGGCGATACGTAAGGCAATTGATAACCCCAAACCCGAACCAGGCGCATCGTTCCCCGCAAGGCGAGTAAAGCGCGACATGACCCGTTGACGTTCCTCTGCAGGAATACCCGGGCCCTGATCAGAAACCACCAGCTTCACCTCGCCATCCATCTGTCGAATCGTCACCGTAACAGCCGTGCCAGCAGGTGAGTAGCGGATTGCATTGTCCACCAAGTTGCGAACCAACACCGCCAACAGCGCCGGATCACCCTTTACCGAAGCCACGCTCCCTTCGTTAAGCATGCACTCCACATTTTTAGCTAGCGCCTGTGGCGTCAGATCTGCAATAACATCCACTGCGATACGACGTAGATCACACAATACAAAACCACCGACAAGGCTCACGCTATCCAGGCGCGCCATAGTCAGCAATTGACCCAGCAAATGGGTAGCCCGATCACTGGCTTGTACCACTAGCGACAATGCGTGATCCCGCTCTGCTCTATCGGTAGCCGCAATCGCCACCTGCGCATGTGTACGGATGGCCGCCAGTGGTGTACGAATTTCATGCGCCGCATCGGCAGTGAATCGGCGTTCCTGCTCAATCGATGTAGCAACACGTTCGAGCAATCGATTTGTTTGCTCGATAATTGGTTGCAACTCACCGGGCACATCGACCAGATCAATTGGATCTAATCGCTCCGGCGATCGCTGGCCTATAAAAATAGCTAAACGGCGGAGCGGCATAAAACGGGAGCGCATCAACAGGACCAGACTTGCTGCCAGCAAGAGCAACCCAATCGCAAATGGCGTCAGTAATTGTTTAGCCAATTCGGCACCAATCGCATGGCGCGCTTCTAGCGTTTCTGCCACCAAAATAAGGTGGCCATGTCGCGTGTCTCGCAAACTGTAAACGCGCCAGCTCCGTCCATCAATACGTCGGTCCGAAAACCCTCTTGTCTGATCTGTTAGCGCATCTTTAGGTGCCGATGTTGATCTTGCTAGTAGCCGGCCTTTTTCTGTCCAGATCTGGAAAGCCACTTTACGGGCGTAACGATGTGAAGGCAGTTCATCGGGAATTTCGTCTGAACCATCACTACTCAACACGGCAAGTAACGCGGCTGTTTGTGCCAAGTGCGCATCAAATAATTCATCGCCTTCAGAAACAGCGTTATGCCATGCGCTAATACTTAACGCCACCCAAATCAGCGCAACGAGACCCAGCGTCCCTGATAGCAACTGAAGTTGCAAACTTCCAGAGCCCTTGCGGGCTCTTTGCCACCAATGCTTCAGCTTCATTTCGGCATGATGTAGCCAACACCACGTACGGTTTTAATGACCTCTGTGGCTGTTTTACGGCGCAGATGGTGCACATGCACTTCCAGTGCATTCGATTCCACTTCCTCGCCCCAGGGATAGATCTTCGATTCTAGCTGTGCTCGGGTTAAAACCCGTCCTGCATTCAGCATCAGCTCATGCAACAGATCAAACTCGCGTGGCGACAGCTCGACTTCTTTCTGTTCATAACGCACATCCCGTGATGCCGGATCGAGCGTTAACTCACCCACTTGCATAATGGGTGCCGCTGCACCGGCTGCTCGACGAATCAATGCCCGCAAACGCGCAGCCAATTCACCTAGATCGCATGGCTTCACCATGTAGTCATCGGCACCGGAGTCAAGACCATCAATCACATCCTGTGCGGTATCACGTGCCGTTAGGACTAATACTGGCAATTTTTGCTCATTCGCACGCACACGCTTTAATACCTCGAGCCCATCCAACTTAGGCAAACCGAGATCCAGCACTACCGCGCTAAAAGTATCGTGGCGCAAAGTTTGCCACGCCGACTCACCATCTTTAACCCACTCCGGATGAAAACCAGCCTGACGCAACCCCACCTGCAAGCCTTCGCCCAGCATTGGGTCATCTTCCACAATCAAAATACGCATCGTTTTATCCTCTGATGGGAACAGTATGCCGTAGACAATGACTCAAGGCATTAGCCAAGGCAGCTGCCCGCTCAACAATGCCCACAAAAAGATGATCAACCCCGCCAGCAACAGCACTCCGACAATCCACTGCGGATAGCGAATCGCTTCGACTGCCACGCCTCGCTTATGTCCATTAATCATAGCGCGCACAAGATTCTCTCGATGCAACACGCTGGAAATCAGCACACCACCGATATGAATACCAATGATAAGAAGCAACACGTTGACAATGCCTTCATGGAGTTCGCCGATCCAGTCACCATAGTCATTAAAACTCGCCCATCCGGTGAGCACGGTGAGCAGACCCAAACCCAATATACCGACAATAGCCAACGCACCGGCCGGGTTATGCCCCGTGAAATGTTCAGGACTTCTGGTCAGTAGCGAGCGCAAATACGCCAATATATGGCGAGGGCCGCGCACAAATTGGCTAAACCGGGCATATCGACTGCCGACAACGCCCCAGAACAACCGGAACAAAAGAAGCGCACCAAAGATGTAGCCTGCAGTTACGTGCCAAAGCTGCCAGCGCTCTGACTCGCTAGTCAGGTAGGCAACCACAAAGCACAGCACCAGAATCCAATGGAAGATCCGGGTGGGAATATCCCAGACCAGGATGCGCGTCTGCACCGGCTCGTCTGGTAACTGTTGTGCCATTTCTGTCATATTAGTTACCGCGACGCCAACCTGTTGGCACCTTTAGCGTTTGCTCGCTGTAATCACCCTGTACCGCCTTGGTATGACATTGGGCGCAATCACTAAAACTTTTGCCCTTGGGTGCCGCTGAACCATGTTCTTTTACAAACCAGTGTGTTTTTGTAATACGTGCGGTTGCGTCTGTCGGCGCCAGCTTGTCTTTCCATCCCGCATTGTTCACCAGATAAGACAAGATAGTCTGGCTAGCCGGCACATCAACGCTGGCATCGGTGCCGTAATGATGTTTCAGGCCATTGATCTGGACTTCCCACCCGGCCTGCGTCATGCGCTGCGGCGGATAAGGCACATGACAACTACCACATTCCTCGGTGTAATACGCCGGATATGGGCCGTAATTGTGATCGCCGGCGGTAGCGGTAACCGCCACACCAGCGAATAGCGTTGCAGCAAGGAATCGGGTCGAAATTTTCATGTGACGCACTCTCAAGATTTGACCGACAACAGATAGGTCAACAGATTACCCTTTTCTTCCGGTGTGCATTCGCGTTTGAGCACATCATTACAATTACGCTTGAACCACTTGTTCACTTTGGCAGCGTCGGTGAACCGAGACGGATTGGCATTCGGCGATAGCGGCTGAATTACTTTGCCTGTAACCGCATGCTTACCCTCTGCTGCAGGGTTGTCTGTATGACAGCTGGAACAGCTCCAATCGCCGCCATGTTTGTTTTTATAAAACGCTTCACCTGTCTTGGCAGAAAACCCTTTGAATGCCGGATTTTGTGCTTTGGATTCCTGAGCAAAGGTATCCAGAAAATTCTGTGGCGTTTCGGCGTGCGCTGGAAGCATGCCAGCAGACAAAAGCAGTGTTACCAACCCGCCAAGAAATGGCTTCATAAAGCTGCGTAGGCGCATAATGTACTCCTTGGTTTCTAGCGGTTATTGTGCCGCATGCGCATTACGGAATCCTTAATTGGCCACAAAATCTACATGGGTTTAAACGGAGCTCCCGATGAATACGTATTTACGTGCACTCCTAGCCACGATTTGCACCATCGCTCTGCTGCAAAGCCCCTTGTTAGCAGCAGAGCCTGCGCTACCCACCGTCAACCAGGTAGATCTCGAGCGCTACGCCGGCCGCTGGTATGAGATTTCGCGCCTCCCGATGTGGTTTGAGCGTAAATGTACCGGCAATATCACGGCTACTTACACGCCTCGCGAAGATAAACGGATTGATGTTATTAATCGTTGCGCCACTAGCGATGGGTTTATCTCGGCCAAAGGCATTGCTGAAGTACCCAACCCTGCAGAGCCCGGCCAATTGCGCGTTCGCTTTGCACCCGATTGGCTGGCCTGGATTCCGGTTGTCTGGGGAGATTACTGGATCATAGCGCTAGACCCCGAGTATCGCTGGGTGATGGTAGGTGCGCCTAACCGTTCCTACCTATGGATACTCGCTCGTACGCCCGCACTCGACCCGCAGGTCATTAACACGCTAAAACAGCAGGCGTCATCGCTCGGATTCGCCGTGAATGAGATGATTAATGTGACGAACGAAACCCAGGAGTAACTAGAGCGTCTCCAGTGTTTGCATACGGACGATCGCCCATTCATTGATTGCCGTTTGCTCCACTTCGGGTATGCGGTCTAAATTCTTGTAGGCCATGGCCATGCGCGGATTCCGCCGTAGCCACGATGCGTGTTGCATCAGGAAATACCAGTACAGCGTTGTATAGGGGCAGGCCTTCGGGCCTGTACGTACTTCAGGCTTATAAATGCACTGCTTACAGCTATTGCTCATGCGCTTAATGTAGGCGCCGGAAGCAATATAGGGCTTGCTGGTCATGCGCGGTCCCAAGGCAAATAGTGCCATCCCCAAGGTATTAGGTTCTTCTACCCAATCCACAGCATCGACATAAACTGCGAGATACCAATCGGCCACCTGCCGGGGATTCAAGCCAGCCAACAGTGCAAAGTTACCCGTCACCATTAACCGTTGGATGTGGTGGGCGTAACCGTTCGACAAAGTCTGTTGAATCGCCTCTTTCAAACACGCCGCTTGGGTTTTGCCCGACCAGTACCAGGCTGGCAATGGGCGCTGTGCATCCAGAAAATTAGTGTTTTGCCATTGTTCGCCGTAACGCCAGTAAACGCCCCGCACAAATTCGCGCCACCCAAGAATCTGCCGAATAAATCCTTCTACCGACGACAACGGAGCAGCGCCCGATGCCAAGGCCGCCTCCGCCCGTGCGATGACAACACGCGGATCAAGCAGCTTGAGATTCAGCGCGGCAGAAATCAACGAATGCCAGAGGAAAGCCTCTCCCTGCCACATCGCATCCTGCCAGCGACCGAACTCAGGCAATCGATGCGTGATGAAATCATCCAGCGCAAGCAGAGCTTCTTGTGGCGTTACCGGCCAGCCAAAAGACTCGAGAGACCCCGGATGATCAGGGAAATAACGGGCGACATCGGCACAGGCTTCCTGTGTCAATGCGTCCGGAGTGAACCGTCTCGGAGCTGGCACAGGTGGCGGTCCGCCCGCGCCAAAGCCATTCCGATTCTCTGCGTCAAAATTCCACTGGCCACCAATCGGTTGTCCATCCTGCATGAGAACACCGGTACGTTGTCTCATCCAGCGGTAGAAGAACTCCATCCGCAAACTGTCTTTGCCCGCTTTGTCACTACGCGCCGCCCACTGATTAAACTCGTCTAAGCTACATAAAAAGTGGGGATCTGGAGAAACGCATAGCGGGAGATTGAGCGCATTGGCGCAAGCCTGCAGCGATGCCAGAACCCGCTGATCCCCCGGCTCCATCAGGCAAAGGGTGGTGATCTGCGGATGTTGCCCTACAAAGGCTTGTACAGCCGATGCCAGAGAACGGTATTCATGCGTGCCAATACGCCAGTAATTGACGGCTCTACCCAGAGACTCCTGATGCGCGGCAAAGTGCCGCATAGCTGAAAAGAACAGCGCGGAGCGCGCTTTATGACTCCAGACATGCTTGGACTCATCCGGCACTTCGACCATCAAGACAAAATCATTTGCGGTTGCTTGTGCCAGCAAAGGGTGTGGGTCGGGGTGTAGCTGATCCCCAAGCACCAGAAACAATCTTGGCTTCTGGTGTGTTGCCATCAGTTACTGACTCAAACCGGCGTAATCGCCATCATGAAAAACTAGCGGCACAGGTGATGGGTCTGCCGCAAAGCGGCGGACCTTGCCCAGATACAGCCGATGATCACCGCCATCGAGCTGCTGAAAGTTATCAACTTCAAACCAGGCACAACAGCCTGCCAGCAATGGCACACCGCTCAGGCCGGGCGCCCACGCAACTGCTTCAAAGGGTGTGTCCAGCGATGAGGCAAACAGATTCGATACTTCGGCCTGCGCCTGGGAAAGGATATTGATCGCGTAGCAATGCGCTGTCTCAAAGGTCTGTAAATGACGGGAACTCAATTGCAGACTCCACACCACTAACGGCGGCTCTAATGAAACCGTGTTGAACGAGCTCACTGTCAGGCCGATCGCCAATCCGTCTGCGTCTAAAGCCGTAATGACCGCAACTCCCGTAGGGAAACGACCGAGAGCCATACGTAAATCGCGTTGTGCATCACCCGTCGAGCCAGCCTGCTCAAAAGGGAAGGGTTCTGGATTGTCAGTCTCTGGAGACCGCGTCATTCGGGGCATACCGGTTTACGATCTAATACGTTAGGATGGGCGCTGATTATACCGCTCCCCCTGCCGATAACGACCAGATGCCCGATGCGCAAGATAGCCACCGCCACTACCGATCTTAGTTCGGTAACAACCAATACAGCCGCGTTGACCCAATTCACTCCGGCGCTGGTTCGTTGGCAAAAAAAGCATGGTCGCCATGACCTACCCTGGCAACAGACGACGGACCCTTACCGAATCTGGCTGTCGGAAATCATGCTGCAGCAAACGCAGGTGCAAACGGTTATTCCCTATTACGCCCGCTTTTTGACGCGTTTCCCCACAGTAAAAGCGCTCGCCAATGCCGACGTCAACGATGTGCTCACCCTGTGGGCCGGCCTGGGTTATTACGCCCGCGCACGCAACCTGCATGCCTGCGCTCAGGCCATCGCAACGGATTACCAAGGCAAATTTCCGAATGATCCGGTGCTTCTGGAGAAGCTACCAGGTATCGGCCGTTCAACCGCTGCAGCGATCTGCGCCTTTGCTTTTGGGCATCATGCGGCCATTCTGGACGGCAATGTCAAACGGGTTTTCTGCCGTGTCTTTGGTGTTGAAGGCGTACCAACGACATCAGCCGTGGATAAACAACTCTGGCAGTTGGCGGATAACCTGCTTCCCAAAAAGGAAATCGAAGCCTATACACAGGGCCTCATGGATCTGGGTGCCACCTGCTGTACTCGCACCAAAACACGCTGTGACGTCTGCCCCATGGCGCATTTCTGCGCTGCACTGCGCACGGGCCGTGTTGCTGAGCTCCCGCACCGCAAAGTGAAAGCCAGCCTACCGGTCCGCACCAGCAAAGTCTGGTTGATCCGCGATGCCGATCACGTGTGGCTGGAACGCCGTCAGGCATGTGGCATCTGGGGTGGGTTGCTCAGCCTACCGGAGGCCGACAGCGTGCAGCTGCCTGCGAGTGCTATCGCTCTACCCAGCAAAAGTGTTCGCCATAAATTCACACACTTCGAGCTACAGGCCGAAGTAGCACGTTACGTGATTAAAAGCACCACGGAACCCACCGCCTTGAACCGGCATCGCGAACTGGACGCTTATCCGCTGAATGCCGCCGAAGAGTTGGCGTTACCTACGCCCTGGCGCAAACTTCTCGTCGCCGAGGCCGCAGAAGGTTAAGACCTAAACCTTGCCGCCCCAGCGTTTGCCTAAGGCGTGCGGCACGCGCAGCTGATCAAGTATGCGTGCCACAATAAAGTCCACCATATCTGACACACTCTGCGGGTGCTCATAAAAGCCTGGCGATGGCGGCACAATCACGGCACCGGCACGCGCCAGACGCAGCATGTTTTCCAGATGAATCACCGAGAAGGGCGTCTCTCGCGGCACCATAATCAAAGGGCGACGCTCCTTGAGCACTACATCTGCCGCCCGTTCAATCAGGTTATCGGCCAAGCCGGCGGCAATACTGGCCAAGGTGCCCATAGAACAGGGGCACACCACCATGGCATCCGGCGGATTAGAACCCGACGCAACGGGAGAGAACCACGCATCACGTCCATATACGAGCAACTTGCCCGAGCGATCAGGAAACTGTTTTTGTAGCAACTGCAACGCTTCGTCCGGAGATGAAGGCAACCGCAAATCCAACTCCTGTTGAGCAACCACCTGTGCCGCCTGCGAATAAATCAACTCGACGGTTACGCCAGCCGACAGCAAAGCGTCGAGCAAACGTAAGCCATAGGGCAAGCCAGATGCGCCCGTCCAGGCCAGGCAAACACGCTGCGGCGCTGCTGCGGGGTGGTTAATTAATTCAGTCATGGCTGACTATTGTGCGGCAGATTTTGATTGCTGGCTACGCCATGGGCATTCGGCTGCATCAGCCAGGCAACGATTAACCCATTGAGCGTGCCAAACAATAAAGCCGCGCCGAAGAACACCGGTGCCAAGACCCAGACGCCGGGGCTCGGCACCAACCATAGGCGAACGATTAATAGCTGCGTCAGCATATGCGCTAGCGCCGCCAGGATCGACAAAGTGACTGGGCCAAACCAGCCTGATTGCCGCCGCACCAACGGCTGCAACATAAACAAAATAACCAGCGAGGCCAGCGCACCCCCCAGCGATAAAACAAAGCCCGGCGCAAGAAACTGACCCACCAGCAAACTTACAGCTAGAACACGCAGCAGCGTCACCCAGGCAGCCGTCGTCCAGTCATAACGCAGCAACACCAATAGCGTAACGATATTAGCCAACCCGGGTTTAACGCCCGGCAATGGGCTGGGCACGGCCGATTCCACCAAGGCAATCGCGATCGCTGCGGCAGTCAGCCGCGCGATTCGATGGTCATCAGGGGTTAGGATGAGTCGATGCAACATGTCAGTAAGCCATCGATTCGTAGGCAGGCTGACCGCCCGTCAGTGTCAGGCTGATGTGATTCGGGGCACACAATGCCATCTCTCCGGGTCGTGTCAGCCAACCCTGACGCACACAATACTGACGTGGCCCCGGATCGCTCACCACGCGGGCACGCCCGGATTCGACACGAATCATGGTGGTGCCCAGTGGGCCCACCACCGACACCGTTCGGTCCTCATTCAGGGGGTATGCGGCAACCAACACACCGTCACGTCGCACTTGCGCCTGCGCTGCCGGCCCCGACTGCCACAGCGATAGCGTCAACACTGCCCAGCCAGCAATGCCGGCCAGCAATACCAACACATCACCGGGTCGCAGTAGTTTTATTATTTTTTGCTTCGGGAACCAGTTCACGGTGCCGCACCAGAACATCCGGACGATTGGCAAACTGCGTGGCCAACCATTCCGTCATCCAGACAGAACGATGTTGCCCACCCGTACAGCCGATCGCCACTGTCAGATAAGAACGATTGTCGTGCCCATATTTGGGTAACCAATCCGTCACAAAACGGGCGATATCATCGCGCAATTTAATAGCGTCAGGCTGGGCTTCGAGAAACGCAGCGACCGGCGCATCCTTACCTGTAAGTGGGCGCAACACCGGATCGTAATGAGGATTGGGCAGGCACCGCACATCAAACATAAGGTCAGCATCCCGCGGCACGCCATGTTTGAAACCAAAAGATTCAAAGACCAGTGTTAACCCATCCTGGCTATCAACTTTCAGAAATTCGCGAATCCAGGCGCGCAACACAGCCGGCTTCAAATGGCTGCTATCCAGACGATGCCCCATCTCGGCCACAGGTTCCAGCAACGCCCGCTCATGGCGCAATGCCTCAGCCAGTGTCATTGTTTCACTGGTCAGCGGGTGGGCGCGACGTGTTTCTGAAAACCGTTGCAACAAGGTCTCGTCACTGGCATCTAAAAATAGAACGCTCACGCGGGCATCGCGTCGCAAATCTTCCAACGCCTTCGGCAATGCTTCAAGCGATGGTCCGCTACGCACGTCTACCGCAACGCCAATCCGCGTATAGCCATCACGGCGCAAATGTCCCACCAGCACCGGCAACATATCGGCAGGCAAGTTATCGACGCAGTAATACCCGGCATCCTCCAACACTGCGAGAGCGATTGATTTACCTGAGCCGGAAAGGCCACTGATAACGACAAGTTCCATGGGGTTCAGTATAGCCGGGGAATGCGCCATAATGGTGGCACAACGTTCAACATCGAGGCGCTGCCTCAGGTGCACCATGAAACTGCTTGACCTGCCTTTTCTGGCGGAAATAACCGCCATTCGACGTGATATCCATGCCCATCCCGAGTTGGCCTTTGAAGAATGCCGCACTGCTGATGTGGTCGCTAAGGCACTAGAAAGCTATGGCATTGAAGTCCATCGAGGTTTGGCGGGTACGGGTGTTGTGGGCGTGATCAAAGCAGGCTCCGGCAAACGGATGATTGGCTTGCGCGCCGACATGGACGCACTGCCCATGCCGGAACTGAATGAATTCCCGCACCGTTCACGCCATGCCGGAAAGATGCATGCCTGTGGCCACGATGGTCATACCGCCATGCTGCTCGGCGCCGCACGCTATCTTGCGGAACATCGAGATTTTGATGGCACGGTGGTCTTGATATTCCAGCCTGCTGAAGAGGGTGAAGGTGGTGCCCGTGTCATGATCGAACAAGGGCTCTTCAAGCAGTTCCCGGTCGATGCTGTTTTCGGATTACACAACTGGCCGGGGCTACCCGTGGGCCAGATGGCCGTGATGCCTGGACCCGTTATGGCCGGCACCTGCGGCCTGGAAATTCTGATTCGTGGTCATGGTTGTCATGCCGCTATGCCACACCAGGGCGTCGATACGATTCTCGTCGGCACGCAGATTGTGCAAGCCCTGCAAAGCGTCATCTCACGCAACCTGCACCCATGTGATGCGGGCGTTATTTCAGTAACCCAGTTTCATGCGGGCGATGCCTGGAATGTCATACCGGAAGACGCCGTATTGCGTGGCACGATCCGCACCTTCAAACCGGAAGTGCAGCAACTGGTCGAGCACCGGATTCAGGAAATCTGTAACGGTATCGCCGCCACCTATGGCGCGCAAATCGAAGTACGCTATGAGCACCGCTATCCGCCTACCGTGAATAGCGCGCCTGAGGCGCACTTCTGCCAGAAGGTCGCATCTCGTCTACTCGGCACCGAAAACGTCATCAAGAACGAGTTACCCTCAATGGGTGCCGAAGACTTTGCCTACATGCTGCTGGAGAAACCGGGTTGCTATGTCTGGCTGGGCAACGGTCCGGGTGAGGGCGGTTGTACGCTGCACAACCCACACTACGACTTTAACGATGAAATTACTGCGCTGGGTATTTCCTACTGGGTTTCTCTGGCGCGAGATTTTCTGGCAGACACCGATTAAGGTGTCTCACTCGGTCAGAGGCCAGCACGCAAATCTACCGTCGAAATAGAAACCCGCTGTTGCTTCTGCATGAATTCAAGCAGCACAAAGCTGCGCTGCTCCCCATCTGCAATTTCGAAAATACCCTCTAGCCCAAGCAAAGGGCCGCTAACCACACGAACATTATCGCCAGATTCAAAGAGTGATTTCTTAATGTCTTGTGTCCGTTCACGCACAGCCTCAATCACCTCATTAGAGACCACAGCGTAAGCCAGCCCAAAACGCACTAGCCCTGCAACACCGAGCGTGGAACGGATCGGCCCCCAGTTATCGTTACCTTCTTCCAGATGCAAAAACAGGTAACGGGGAAACAGGGGTTCCATCTTCTTCAGGAGCTTGCCACGCTGTAGGCGTTCGACTTCCATTAACGGCAAATACGTCTCATAGCCCTGGCGGACGAGGTTCTCCAACGCCCGCGCTTCATTGCGGGGTTTGCTTTGAACGAGGTACCAAGCGCGTGCCATAATCGATGCATTTTAACCATATACTTTTTATATTCGCCAACCCATTGATTTGCTTGACGTAGCGCCCTCAGACCCGTATTGTCACGGCTTGGATTAATGCCACGCGCCGATTTGAGCTCCTCAGCTTGCGGGCGCGTTAAAAAATACTGCTAAAGCGATGGGATGCCGAACACCCGCCGCTTGCAGCTCCGCTGATCGGCGGGTTTTGTTTTTTTGAAGATGACTGGCCATGAACGCACCGCAACCCCAGCTGCAACCCAATCGTACCGAAGAGATTCTTTCCCTCCTGAAAGAACGTGTCCTTGTGCTTGATGGCGCCATGGGCACCATGATCCAACGACACAGCCTGACCGAAGCCGATTTTCGCGGTGCGCGCTTCGCCAGCCATGCCCATGATCTGAAGGGCAATAATGATCTGCTGCTGCTGACCCGCCCGGAAATTATCCAGGGGATTCACGAGCAATACCTGGCGGCTGGCGCCGACATCATTGAAACCAACACCTTCAATGCCACGCGTCTTTCCCAGTCTGACTACAAACTGGAAGAGATCGTCTACGAACTCAACGTTGCAGGTGCCGCTCTGGCGCGTGCCGCCTGCGACAAATACACGGCACAAAATCCTGCCAAGCCACGCCTCGTTGCCGGCGTCATCGGCCCGACGTCGCGCACTGCATCGATTTCCCCCGATGTGAACGATCCGGGCGCACGCAACGTCACTTTTGATGAGCTGGTCACTAATTACAAAGAAGCCACCAATGGCTTGATCGATGGTGGCACCGACATCCTACTGATCGAAACCGTCTTTGATACGCTCAATGCCAAAGCTGCAGTCGTGGCCGTCGAGCAGGTCTTTGCGGATCGTGGCCGCCGCTGGCCCATGATGATTTCCGGCACCATTACCGATGCCTCGGGGCGCACGCTTTCCGGCCAGACTGCTGAAGCTTTCTGGATTTCGCTGGCGCACGCACAACCTATCTCGATGGGTCTGAACTGTGCACTCGGCGCTAAAGAATTGCGCCCGCACGTTGAAACACTGTCGCGTATCTGTCCAACCTACATCTCTGCCCACCCGAATGCCGGTCTGCCTAACGCTTTTGGTGGTTACGATGAAACGCCGGAGATGCTGGCAGAAGATATCCGCGAATGGGCCGTGCATGGCCTGGTCAATATTGTCGGTGGCTGCTGCGGCACCACGCCGGATCATATCCGGGCTATTGCCAATGCTGTTGCAGATGTAAAACCGCGGCAACCGGCCGAAGTACCGCACCGTCTACGTCTCTCTGGTCTGGAACCCTGCGAAATCGGCCCCGAGTCATTCTTCGTCAACGTCGGTGAGCGTACCAACGTGACCGGCTCACGCGCTTTTGCCAAGATGATTCTGGAAAGCCGCTTCGACGATGCGCTGGCCGTTGCACGTCAACAGGTTGAGAATGGTGCGCAAGTCATCGATATCAACATGGACGAAGCCATGCTGGATTCGGAAGCCGCCATGGTGCGCTTCCTGCAGCTCATCGCTTCGGAGCCTGATATCTCTCGCGTGCCCATCATGATCGATTCGTCCAAATGGTCGGTCATTGAAGCGGGTCTCAAGTGCATTCAAGGTAAAGGCATCGTCAATTCGATCTCCATGAAAGAAGGCGAAGCCGAGTTTCTGCGTCAGGCACGTCTGGCACGCCAGTATGGCGCCGCTGTGATCGTCATGGCCTTTGACGAAAAGGGCCAGGCCGATACCTTCGCCCGCAAGACTGAAATCTGCGAACGCGCCTACAAGCTGCTGGTCGCTAATGGATTCCCTGCAGAAGACATCATTTTTGACCCGAACATTTTTGCCATCGCCACCGGTATTGCCGAGCATGATGGTTATGCCGTCGACTTTATCGAGGCAGTACGCTGGATCAAAGCTCATCTACCGCATGCCCATATTTCGGGCGGCGTCTCGAACGTGTCCTTCTCCTTCCGCGGCAACGATCCTGTACGCGAAGCGATTCACACGGTCTTCCTCTATCACGCCATTCAGGCGGGCATGACAATGGGCATCGTTAATGCCGGACAGCTGGGCGTATTCGATCAGCTAGATGCCGAATTGCGCGCCAAGGTAGAAGACGTCGTACTGAACAAACATGCCGGCGCCGGCGAAGCCCTCGTCGAGTTCGCCCAGAATGTAAAAGGCACCGCTAAAGAAAAGGTTGAAGATCTTGCCTGGCGTAGCTGGCCAGTTGCAGAACGCTTAAGCCACGCCATGGTGAAAGGCATCACAGAGTACGTGGTGGCCGATACCGAAGAATGTCGTGCCGAACTGGCTGCTGCCGGCCAACCCCCGCTGGCGGTAATCGAAGGCCCATTGATGTCCGGCATGAACACGGTTGGCGATCTTTTTGGCGCCGGCAAGATGTTCCTGCCGCAGGTGGTCAAATCTGCCCGCGTCATGAAGCAGGCCGTTGCCCATCTGGTGCCATTTATCGAAGAAGAGAAAGCCCGCACCGGTGCCGCAGCCAAGGGCAAGCTGTTGATTGCCACCGTTAAAGGTGACGTGCACGATATCGGCAAGAATATTGTGGCGGTTGTACTGGGCTGTAATGGTTACGAAGTGGTCGACCTCGGCGTCATGGTGCCCTGCGAACAAATCCTCAAGGCCGCACGTGAACATAATGCACAAGTCATTGGCCTCTCGGGTCTGATTACCCCGTCTCTGGAAGAGATGACCCACATCGCCAGCGAAATGACGCGCCAGGGTTTCAACGTGCCACTCATGATTGGTGGCGCGACCACCAGCCGGGCTCATACCGCCATCAAGATCGCACCGAACTATGCACATCCGGTGGTTTATGTACCTGACGCCTCACGTGCCGTAGGCGTTGTATCGAATCTGCTTTCTTCAGATCCGGCCAAAGTACAAGCCTACAAAGACGAACTCAATGCCGATTACGAAAAAGTGCGGCAGCAGCACGCCAACAAGAAGGGCGTTACGCTCGTCTCGGCGGAAGCCGCCAGCGCCAATGCCTTTGACGGCTTCGGCGGCCAATTTAATGGTTATCTGCCTGTCACGCCCAATCAAACCGGCGTACAGGTCATTGAACCTGCGCTGGCTGAACTGGTGCCTTATATCGACTGGAGTCCCTTCTTCCAGACCTGGGATCTCACCGGCTCATTCCCGGCGATTCTGGAAGACAAGGTCGTCGGCGAAACAGCCAAACAGGTCTATGCCGATGCCCAGGAGATGCTCAAGCAGATCGTTGCCGAGCAATGGCTGAAGCCACGCGGCGTATTTGGTCTATTCCCCGCAAACCGCGTGGGTGAAGATATCGAGATCTATACCGATGAGGCACGTCAGTACACCGGTATGATCTGGCACAACCTGCGTCAGCAACAAGAACGACCGGCCGGCAAACCAAACTGGTGCCTAGCCGACTTTATTGCCGAGAAAAAACCGTCAGGCACAACGCCCGACTGGATTGGCGGGTTTGCCGTCTCTTGTGGCGAAGGCATCGAAGTACCCCTCAAGCGCTTTGAAACTGAACACGATGATTATCGCGCCATCATGCTCAAATCGCTGGCCGACCGTCTGGCCGAAGCCTTTGCCGAATGGCTGCACCGCGAAGTGCGTATGAAGCACTGGGGTTATGCAGCGGATGAAACCCTGGATAACGCCGCTTTGATCAAAGAAGCCTACGTCGGCATCCGTCCGGCACCGGGATACCCGGCTTGTCCAGATCATCTGGCCAAACGCGGTCTATTCGATTTACTAGATGTGCCTAAACTAGCCGGCATGACACTCACTGAATCGTGCGCCATGTGGCCAGCTGCTTCGGTTTCGGGTTTCTATCTGGCGCACCCGTCTGCCCGCTATTTTGCGGTTGGCAAGATCGGTATGGACCAGCTTGAGGATTGGGCACGTCGTTGCGGCTTATCCGTGGATGAAGCCAAACGCTGGCTCGCGCCTAACCTGTAACGCTAAAACTAAGCCACCATCAGGTGGCTTAGTTTTTTATTGCGCAGAAAAATCTTTTGGGGCTTCCCAAGTAATCTCTTTTTTCTCGCGCTGCGCCTGATCAAGCATCTTGATGAAAGGCTGTGCCCGGACTGCAAGCCCCACCAATTCATGCGGCTCGATACCCACTTCTGGAATAGGCAGCTCTTCGCGCCGCTCACGGCCTTCTCGCATCCGCTTTTCCTGCTCGGTCAGCGCATGCAAACGCACCAGTGCCGGTGCCATCTCCTCAATGGTGATTACCCCCCGTTGTGTGGGGGTCTTGCCGATGACTTTAAGCAGCGCGCGCGCCACATCGTCAAACATCAATAGATTAGCTGTCGCCTGTGAAACAAACCGAACCAGCATAGCGCCTCCTTGGATTAACTGACGGGTTATGAATCCCGTTTTTTGCTCTCCTTTATAATACGCCATACCCCGATAACGAATAAAAACAGAGAGCTACCATCATGCATATCCTTGAACCCCTCTTTGAACAGAACCGGATCTGGTCCGAAAAAACCCAAACTGAAAACCCGGAATTCTTTAGCGATCTCGCACGACTACAAAAACCCGAATACCTCTGGATTGGCTGCTCTGATTCGCGCGTGCCTGCCAACCAGATCATGGGACTAAAACCGGGCGAGGTTTTCGTACACCGTAATATTGCTAATGTCGTGGTACATAGCGATCTAAACTGCCTCTCTGTTGTGCAATACGCTGTACAAGTATTACGCGTCAAACACATTCTTGTCGTCGGCCACTATGGCTGTGGTGGCGTTAAGGCTGCCCTGGATGGCCTGCGCGTTGGCCTTGCTGATAACTGGCTACGGCATATTCATGACGTAAAACAGAAACACCAGGGCATCATCGACGCTTCCCCTGAAGCCGAACGCCATGACCGGCTCTGCGAACTTAACGTTATTGAACAGGTGCTTAACCTGGCTCAATCAACAGTGGTTTACGATGCCTGGGCACGTGGTCAGGAACTATCCGTACACGGTCTGATTTACGGGCTTCAGGATGGCATCGTTAGCAATCTGAACATCTCTATCCACAGCCTCAATGCTATCTGCCCAGCCTACAATCATGCGCTGAGCGGCTTTGATACCGGAGCCTAATCCATGCGCACAGTCGGCATGCAACGCACACTGCTGGCTGGCGCCGTTGGTAATGCGATCGAATTCTACGACTTTATCGTTTACGCGTATCTGGCCAGTTACTTTGCCGCCCAGTTTTTCCCGACGCATGATCCCGTAGCTGCCATGCTCGCCAGCTACGGTGCATTCGCTACCGGCATGATCATGCGTCCGGTAGGCGGCATCGTCTTCGGTAACATCGGCGATCGCATCGGACGCAAAGCAGCACTGCAGCTCTCAGTCCTGCTCATCGCCATCCCCACATTGCTCATCGGCCTGATGCCCACCTACGCCATCATCGGATTATGGGCACCTATCTTGCTAATTTTACTGCGTATGCTGCAGGGGCTTTCAGTGGGTGGCGAATATTCTTCCTCAATTGTTTTTCTCATTGAACATGCACCACCCAGTCAACGCGGGTTCGTCGGTGGATTTAGCCCCATGGGTGCATTTGGCGGCCTACTACTTGGCACGCTCGTCAGCTTCCTTTGCACCACGGCGCTCGGCAAAGCCGTCATGGCAGACTGGGGCTGGCGCGTCCCATTTATTGCCAGCATCTTTCTAACGGGAATCGGCATTGCAGCGCGTAGGACTCTGGCCCAGGACATCCTGAACCAAGACGAGGTCTTGAAGTCTCCCGTGCGCGAAGCCTTCCGTCGTTACTGGCAACCCATGGCGGCCATTGCCCTAGCGAACACGGCAACCGGCATCGTCTCCTTCATCGGTTTCATGTATTGCGTCCCGTGGATGGTTAAAGAAGCAGGAGTTCCAACCACACTGGCGCTGGCCGTGAATCTGTTTAGCTTGCTCATGGTGAGCTTGCTCTCCGTAGCAGGCGGACTGCTCGGTGACCGTTATGGTCGACTGCGTATCAGCCGCCTCGGCGTCCTGACTCTCTTGCTGGGCGCCTGGCCTGCATTCAGCCTGTTCCGTACCGGCGAGACGGTTGCCATGTTGTGCGGTGGATTACTGCTTGCCGTTGGACAAGGTTTCTTTCTCGGTCCTTTGTCCGCCAGCATGGCGACGCTGCTTCCAAAGCAAGTGCGGGTAACAGGACTTTCCTTTGGTTACAGTCTGGCTGTTGGTGTTTTTGGTGGTCTGGCCCCAATGCTTACCGAGTTTCTGATCGCCCGATTTAATCTCTCCATGGCACCCGCACTGGTCATTATGATCGGCGCACTGGTATCGCTCATCGCGCTGTGCCTGCATCCGCTGTGGCGCCACAACACGGGCCATTTACCCGAAGACGATTTGCCCACCACCACAGCAAAAGCCTGATATGCGTCTCGGTATAGATCTGGGTGGCACCAAAATTGAAGCAGCCATTCTAGATGCCGCCGGCAACTTCACATTCCGGGAACGCATTCCCACCCCGCAGGGTGATTATGAAGCAACGCTGAAAGCCATTGAAACGCTGCTGGCACTTGCCGAGTCAGCATTACAGCAAACGGTCACCGCGGTAGGCGTTGGCCACCCCGGATCGGCCAATCCACTGGATGGTCGCATTAGAAATGCCAACTCTACCTGCCTTAACGGCGAGATACTCAAGGACGACTTACAGTCCTTGTTAAATCGCCCCGTAAAACTGGCCAATGATGCGGACTGTCTCGCACTTTCGGAAGCCACCGACGGTGCTGCCCGTGACTTCGCCTCCGTATTCGGTGTCATACTCGGCACGGGTGTGGGTGGCGGTTGGGTTATTAACAAGCAATTGCACCAAGGCCCTAATGGGCTCTCTGGCGAATGGGGGCATAGCCCATTTCCTGTTAAAAATCTCGATGAACTAACAGGCCCTACCTGCTACTGCGGCAAACGGGGCTGCATTGAAGCCTGGCTCTCTGGTCCTGCACTGGTTGCAGACTATCTTCGCCAGACTCACGATCACACCATCACCGATGTGCCAGCCCTCGTTAACGCGGCAGCACAGGGCAACAACAACGCAGAAGAAGCGTTGGATCGTCATACACAACGATTAGCCCGCGCTCTAGCTTTCATCATTAATGCGGTTGATCCGGCGGCTATTGTTTTAGGCGGTGGCGTCTCTCAACGCCCCGGTTTAATTACAAGCCTCTACGCAGCACTGCCTGCACACGTTTTCCTACCCGCCGGCACACCACTACAAACGAAAATTTTATTGCCGGCTTTTGGTGATAGTTCCGGCGTGCGTGGTGCCGCACGCCTGATTTAACATTCCAGCGGGTCTACCTCTACACCCCACCGTACGCCACCCGGTGCATGGCCACGTGTCATACCACGTCCGGCACTAATCATTGGCAACCATTGATTCAGAAAATTCTGCAAAGCAATCCGGCTGGGCGATTCCAATAAGAGCTGCGCCCGCTCCCGACCAGCCAACCGCACCATACGCATGGGCACCGGATCATAAATAAAGACATCCGGATGTTGTTCTTGCGGCACGAGCGTACGAATACGCTGCAGAAACTCCAGCACATTATCAATTTGTTTAGCCTCTGCCCGAACAATCGCCTGCGCCGCATACGGCGGAAATCCGGCACGCTGCCGCTCTGTCAGTTCCAGAGCCAGAAACGCTGGTGTGTCATGGCGTAATAGGCATTGATAGAGCGGATGTTCCGGATGCTCGGTTTGCACAATGACCCGACCCGGTTTCTCTGCCCGACCGGCACGACCGGCAACCTGCATCAATTGCGCAAACAATCGTTCCGGCGCACGCCAGTCCGCAGCAAAGAGGCCGGCATCTGCACCGACCACCCCGACGCGTGTGAGTGCCGGAAAGTCATGGCCTTTTGCCAGCATTTGCGTGCCCACCAGGATGTCGACATCCTGAGAGCGAATCTGTGCTTCCAGCGCCTCCCACTGTTTTCGCGTTGTGGCGACATCACGATCAACACGCAGAATTCGCGCTTGAGGAAAATGCTGACGGAGTGCTTCTTCAATGCGTTGCGTGCCGCGCCCCAATGGTCGTAAATCAGCATTGCCGCAATCGGGGCATTGACGCGGAATCGGCGAGGTGTCACCGCAGTGATGACAGCGCAACGTGCGATCCAGACTATGTACAACGCGATGTGCCGCACATCGACGGCAATTAGAGACCCAGCCACACGCGGTACAGGTCAGCACCGGTGCATAACCGCGGCGATTAATGAATAGCAGGCTCTGCTCTTTGGCCGCGAGCCCCTGGGCAAGTTCATCCAGTAGTTGAGGAGACAACCCTTCTTCGAGGGTCATACGTCGTGTGTCCAACAACGTTATATCTGGCAGCACGGCATCGGCATGAGCACGCTCTGGTAAATCCAGCCGCTTATAGCGCCCGCTTTGCACGTTGGCCCAGCTTTCCGGCGATGGCGTTGCCGACCCTAATACAACCGGCACGCCCAGCTGATGCGCACGCCATACAGCAAGATCACGCGCGTGATAACGCATGCCTTCCAGCTGCTTATAGGCCGGATCGTGCTCTTCATCGACGATGATAAGACCCAGGGCAGGCATAGGCGTAAATACAGCCAGACGCGTACCGATCACAATCTTTGCGTCACCTGCCAGCGCTGCGGCGAAATGGCGTGCACGCGCTGCCTCAGTTACTTCGCTATGTAGGCTCACCACCGGAACGTTCGGAAAGCGCTTTGCAACGCGTGATTCAAGTAACGGCGTGAGGTTAATTTCGGGCACCAGCAACAAGATCTGTTTGCCCCGATCCAGTGCCGCTTCAATGAGACGTAAATAGACTTCAGTTTTACCGGAACCGGTGATCCCGAACAAAAGATTGGCCGAGTAGCCCTCCATACGCGGCAGCAGATCATCAAGAACGCGCGACTGCCCTGTAGTCAGCACCGGGCGCCCATCGTTCGGTAACTCGGCAGCGTCGGCTGCTTTGGCCGGCGCTAACTTTCGACGCTTCACCGGATCTGGCTTACGCAAACCTGTTGGAATTCCCTGTAATAGCGCCTCACCAGGCGCCGCCTGATAATAGCTCGCAGCAAACAGGCACAGCGAGATCCAGTCCGCAGGCATCGGCGGTAGATCACGCAAAATGGTTTCGGCAGGTTTTAACTGGGCGGCATCTGGTGCATCTAGTGCGCCATCTGGATCGCTTAAGGGCAACACGGCCAGGATTACCCCGACTCGTCGCCCTGTTCCAAAAGGAACAACCACCCGCAAACCCACATCATCCGGTGTGACATCCGCCGGGGCAAGGTAATCAAAATTAACCGCTAGAGGGGCATCAATGGCAACACGCAATCGCCACAAAACAGCCTGATTTTCAAGGGGTTTTTGCATGGCCTGCAGTTATCCCCGCGTTAGCGGATATTTCTTAACGGAGTTCTCTGCCAACCGCTGCAACATGCTGATATATATAGGCAAAGCGGCATTTCTGCATTGTGGATAACTTTGTGGGTAAAAGACCCAAGACAGCCGTCTTGACAGGTTGAAACCAGCCACAGCACAGCCTTGTACTCGGGTCTTCCCATCCATCCGAATTACCGCCCTGCGCGCATCGCCCGGCCGACCGAATGCACCGTATCTACCAGCACCGATACGTTCTCTGGTGGGGTAAATTGGTTAATACCATGCCCTAAATTAAAGACATGCCCCGTATCAGCCTGACCGAAGCTGCGCAGCACTTTTTCTGCCTCACGCGCCACCGCTTCCGGCCCGGCACGCAGAATGGTCGGATCTAGGTTCCCCTGCAGCGCTACGCGATCGCCTACACGGGCGCGTGCCTTACCAATATCAATTGTCCAGTCCAGACCCAGGCCGTCAGCACCGGTATCCGCCAAGGCTTCGAGCCACAAGCCACCGCCCTTGGTAAAGACAATTGACGGGATCCGTTCACCGTCCCAGGTCTTGTGCAAAGCAGCCACAATACGCTTCATGTAATTCAAAGAGAATTCATGAAAAGCGGATTCGGCCAGCGTGCCACCCCAGGAATCAAAAATCATCACCGCCTGAGCACCT
Source organism: uncultured Dechloromonas sp. (assembly GCA_964498255.1). Lineage (GTDB taxonomy): Bacteria > Pseudomonadota > Gammaproteobacteria > Burkholderiales > Rhodocyclaceae > Fluviibacter. Next base: position 77,650 of record CAZCGW010000001.1, on the reverse strand, counting down.
GCTTCAATCTGTGCATTCAGGTACTGAATCACCGACTCGGTCGTGACCTCGAGAATCTTGTGCATTAGATCCGGTCGATCATAAAGCATCGATTTGATCCGGGCGTAATCATCCGAAGCCCCGCCTTCAACCATATAACAAGCCAAAGTCCATGGGCTGCCTGAAAAACCGATCAGCGGTACGCTGTTATCCAGCGCTTTACGAATCTCGGCAACAGCATCAATGACGTAACGCAGCTGATCATGAGGGTCTGGCACGCACAGATTGCGAATTTCCCACTCATTGCGCAGTGGTCGCTCGAACTTAGGGCCTTCGCCTTCAGAAAAATATAATCCCAAGCCCATTGCATCAGGCACGGTGAGAATGTCGGAAAAAAGAATTGCGGCATCCAGATCGTAACGCGCCAGGGGTTGTAGCGTCACCTCACAGGCGTAAGCCGGGTTTTTACACAGCCCCAGAAAGCTACCGGCGCGTTTACGCGTCTCCCGATATTCTGGTAGGTAACGGCCGGCCTGGCGCATTAGCCATACCGGTGTCGTTTCAGTGGGTTCCTTAAGTAAGGCACGCAAAAAAAGGTCATTACGAGGACGGGACACAATAACTCCAGACGATCTTATAAGTAGAAAAGATAAGCAAAAACTAACTGCCGGAAACGTTATCTCTACGTTCCAGCGTAATACCCAATTGTTTGAACTTGCGATACAAATGCGTGCGCTCTAAGCCACTCTGCTCGGCGACACGCGTCATGTTGCCGCTGCTACGTGAAATATGATGCGTTAGATACAGACGCTCGAAAGCATCGCGCGCCTCTTTAAGCGGCATCGCATAAAAGTCGGCGAGCGACCCTTCGGACTCGTCGTCAGACTTTGCTGCCATCGGTTCAGCAACAGAAAGCAATAGGCCATCGACATCCTGACGACTAATCGTTTCATCGAGCGCATTCAATGCCAAGTTCTTCAAGGCACCGAGCAGCGAACTCCATCCACCGTCCGAGCCACTCCAGTTTTTCTGGCGCAATACATTAAGCGCATCGGGTGCCATGTTGCGATGGGGCACATTGCCCTGTTCGCAGAGCAGCGTTAGCAAAGCCGGCAATAGCTCCGGCAAATCATTGGCGGATTCAGAGATGGCCGGCAGACCAACCCAGACATCACTGAGTCGGTTAACCAATGCAGCATCAACACCACTCTCGACAATCGCTTCCGCTGAAACGCTGCTCGCCACCACCAGTGTCAGTCGGTACTTGGCAAGACGATCGAGCACAAAACTAAGATTCATCTGAGCCATACGACCCGCGCCATGTAGCTCGGGGAGAAACAGTACGCCACCTGCGTTCTGTTCCAGCATTTCCTGCGTAATAGCACGACTTTCTTGCGACAGATTCAGCCAGGGCGCATGCGGCGTTAGCAGACTACGCGCACCAACTTCAGCAATCAGCCCCTGTGCGCCGCGCAAGAATAGAATCGGCGAATGCTTCGCGGACTGGGCAATGCGCTGGCCGAACTTCTTCAGCAAACCAATCTGCAAGAGTGAATCGACTGCATAGTGCTGACGCGTCGCAGAGGCATCCGGCTTCAGACATTTCTTAACGGTGGCCAACAGTTTCTGAAGCGCGATCGGCTTCTCAAGAAAATCGACAGCACCGATACGGGTTGCTTCAACAGCGGTATCGATGGTGCCATGACCCGACATCATCACCACCGGCATGGTGAGCAAGCCGTTGGCTGACCATTCTTTTAATAATGAAATACCGTCCGCATCCGGCATCCAGATATCGAGCAGCACCAGATCAGGTCGGCGACTGACGCGCAGCTCACGCGCCCGCGTGGCGTTCTCAGCCAGCATAACGCTGTGCCCTTCATCCGCCAGGATCTCGGAAAGCAATTCCCGGATACCAACCTCGTCATCAACTACCAGTATTTCTGCCATATCAGGCTCCTACCGACTTCTGTGGTTCTTGATTAATCGACTCGGTGTCATTAGCCACCTGTAAGGTAATACGAATTTCTGCGCCACCTGTCTCTCGATTAGCGAGGGCAATCTTGCCGCCGTGCTCCTCGATAATTTTTTTAACGATGGGCAAACCCAGACCCGTCCCCTTGGGCTTGGTCGTGACATAAGGCTCGAACGCATTCGCCATAATTTCAGGTGGGAAGCCCGCGCCATTATCTGAAATCACCAAGACGATCTGTTTGCCCGCAAGATGCGTCGTCACATCAATCCTGGCATCCGGCAGACCCTCGGTAGCGTCTTGCGCATTACGAATCAGGTTATGAATGATCTGTCGTAGCTGTGTCGGATCACCCTTGATCTTAGGCAACGCTGCAGCAAGCTCGGCATTAATCGGTGTCTTGGAGCTTTCATACAACACCAGCATATCGCGCAACAATTCATTCAGATCAATCGCCATTAAATTAGCAGGGGGCAGGCGCGCGTAATCACGGAAGCTATCCACCATGTGCTTCATGGCCTGAACCTGATTGACGATCGTACGTGTCGAACGTTGCAGCATGTCGGCATCGGCATCCGCCAATTGTTTCGCCAATTTATGCTCAAGCCGCTCGGCAGCCAATTGGATTGGCGTTAGCGGGTTCTTGATTTCATGCGCCAGTCGTCTCGCAACCTCACCCCAGGCCGTGGCCCGCTGAGCTGCAATCAGCTCAGTGATGTCATCAAATACCACCACATAACCGCCACCGGATTGTTCCGGCAATTCCGAGCCGTGCACCATCAACTGCTGTTTACGCCCATCCGGCAGCACACGTTCTACTTCAATCTGCCAGGAGGCATCACCGTATTTGGCAAATCCATCGCGAATGGTCCGTGCCAGATGCTCCTGTCGTGGCCAGGCTTCCAGTGGCTCTGAAATCAAACCGACCCAATCTTCCGCGAGCAATGTCTTGGCCGCATCATTCACCGCCTTCAAGACAAATCGGCGATCAAAGGCCAGAACCCCGGCCGATAGGTTATCAAGTACTTCCTGCAGGTAGGCACGAGCACGTTCCAGATCACCACGATGCCGTTCAGTTTCAGTATGTGCTTCACGCAGCTGAAACGTCATGCGATTGAATGATTGAGTAAGAATACCCAGCTCATCATTGCTAACCACTGTTTGCTTAGGAGAGAAGTCACCCGCTGCAACAGCCTGCGTACCTTCCGCCAGAATAGTTAATGGTGCCGTAAACCGGCGCGCCAGAATAAAGGCTGCAGAAAAAGCGGCAGCCAGCGCCAACATCAGCGTCAGCGTTAACGTAATGGCATATAGGCGCGTTAACCCATCACGCGCCAATTCCAACTCACGGTACTCACGATAAACTGACTGTACGGCTTCCGAATCGGCAGCAAGCTTCGCCGGCACCGGCACCACTGCTTCCAGCAAACGATTAGCAACCTGTTGCGGCGAAGCCGTCGGCAACAAAACGATGGCGCGCAGGATTGGCAACCCTGTACTGTCGGCTTCGATAACGCTAAACGCCCCGGTTTTGCGGGCTTCTGCTACCTGCGCTGGCAGCGGCAGCACCGGTGTTTCACCGCGTGCCAACGTACTGCCTATTACTTCAATGCGGTTGCCCGAAATCTGTAACAGCGCCGTTGATTGAGCACCCGTGACCTGTTTGAGCTTGGCGAGGACCGCGGGTGCTTGTGCGGCATCGCGCTGGGCAATCGCCGTTGCCGCATCACGTGTAGTGCTCACCAATCCAATCGTCACGCCTTCGAGCGCATCACGCCCCAGATTCAAGCCGGCTTCTAATGCCTGCTCAACGCGCACATCAAACCAGCTCTCGATACTGCGCGTGACAAACTGTACCGATACTGCATAAATCAGGGCACCCGGTACCAACGCCATAATGGCCAACATGAGCATCAAACGAAACTTCAGTCGTGCGCCAAAAATCTGCTGCCGGTGGTCTCGCCATAATCGAAACAGCTGTACGCCAATCACGAGCAGCATCGCTGCGCCCAGCAGAATATTCAACCCCACCAGCCATGAGTAATGGCGGGCAAAGAAGTCTGTATTCGCTGAGGCCTGTGTCAGTAAAAACAACAACGCCACTGACACAAGCGTCATGATGAACATGGCCAGACGCATTATTTGCCTCCCGAGACGGCGGGTACCGTCAAACGGAAACTGCGCCAATCACTATCCAGGCGCCAATCGCGATCACCAAATGAAACAACCTGAAATGGTTTAGGCAAGAACGCCGGATCGAGGCGGAAGCGCACCTGCACATCAACCACCTCACCAGAACGAATCCGCCCGCCGGCGATAGGCCAACTCACCGGGCGCGCCACATAATTCAATGCATCCGAGAGATTCAGAAAATTGCGGCCTTCCTGCCCTTCCGTCACCCGGTAATTGCGCACCAGGGCGTTATAAGTCAGGCGCCGATCTGTATGCGCTGTATACAGGGCTTCATCAACCCAGTACCAACGTGGACGACGCACCTGCGCCTGAATCTGAAAGACTAGCGGGATGCCATGATTTACTGCATCGGTCAGAGAAGGTGAGAGTTGCAGCGCAAAGCTGCCGTTCAAGCTCACCGCTTCTTCGCTTTGCGTCAGCGTCACTTCTCTGACTTCTGCGCCGGCATGCGCCTTCAACACCTGCGCGCTGAAGAAAAGCATTGCTACTAACAACCACCATTTCGAAATGAAACGGTCGTTGAATGTCATGCCGGCACCTTGCTCAAGAGGGCGTAAAAAAATCCATCGTGCCGCGCATCAGGTAACAGTGATGTTTGTGATTCGAGTTTTGCATCAGGATGCTGCGCCAGAAAATTGGCGATCTGCGCCTGATTCTCCAGTGCGAATACCGAACAGGTGCCATACAGCAACCGACCGCCCGGTTTTAGCAACGGCCACAATGCCTTCAGCAACCGCTTCTGTGTTCGCGCCAGCGCGTACACATCATCATTCCGACGTAGCCACTTGGCATCCGGATGACGACCGGCCACGCCAGAACCCGAACAGGGCGCATCCAGCAAAATGGCATCAAATGGCCGCTTAGCCCAAGGCGCCGCCGTTTCGGCAGCATCCGCACACACGACATGAATGCTGCGATCCGCCGGAAAGCGCGATGCATCCAGCGCACGCGCTAGGGCGGCACAACGATCTTTATCCGCTTCAACGGCAATCAGTTCAATCGCGGCCGATTCAAGCAAATGAGCCGCTTTGCCACCCGGAGCAGCACAAGCATCCAGTACGCGCATACCCGGCTGCACATTCAACAGGCGGGCAGCCTGTTGTGCGCCTATATCCTGTACGGCCACCACACCTTGCGCAAACCCGGGCAATGACTCTGCGGCTACCGGCTGTGCCAGCAATAATGCATCCGGGCCGTCTTCCGGCAAGCGCGGCTGCGTTTCTATACCTGCGGCTGCCAATTGCTGTGCATACGCCTCGACAGTCGTTAGCTGACGATTCACGCGTAAACCCATCGGTGGTTTACGATTACCGCCTGCGGCGATTTCTTCCCACCGGTCTGGCCAATCTATTTGCAGACGTTCCAGCCACCACTGCGGGTACTGCCAATCCGCTTCCTGGTTATTGGCAATCGTTTGATCCAGCACGGCACGCTCGCGTAATGCCCGACGCAATATTGCATTTACAAAACCGCGGTAGCGGCCGGCCGATAAAGTTGCTGCTGCCTCAACGGCCTGATCGACACCCACGTGCGCACGTTCCGGATGCATTTCCAGCCAGCACAACGCCACGCGCAACAGGCTACGCAACTCGTCCTCGGCTGTGGGACGATCCAGCAACACTGATAGCTCTACATCACCGCGACAGTAACGACGCAATGTGGCGTAGGTAAGATCAATCGCCTGTGAACGGACGGCGTTTTCTGGCAACGTACGTTGCCGCAAATTCGCTAATATCGCCGTCAGACTGCGACCATAAGCCACCACTTCCGTCACACAAGCTGCAGCGGTTTGCATCGCCCAGGCTAACGAGTCCGGAGCCAGCGCAGCGGGCGGCGGAGTAGGTTTTAGCGGCCTGCTCGGCGAGGCCGTTCGCTGTGGACGTGAACGTGATTGTGCATTATTCATTATTGGTTTGAGTGTAGCATGTTTACAACACTATCTAGAGGCATAATCTGCCCATGACTCTCACTACGCAGCACCCCGTTACGCACCGCCATCGACTCCTGAAATTAGTCGCTGGCATGCTTTGTCTGGTGAGTCTTCATGCAGGCGCATGGAATGCAACCGGTCATCGTGAAGTGGTCGCGATCGCCTGGTCAACGCTACCGATGCCCACACAAGAGGCGATTGGATCAATACTCAAACGCCAGACGCTTATTCCGAATCTGCAAACGCTCTCTGCAGAAGAGGCCTGGATGGCGGCAGCTCTCTGGCCAGATGACATTCGTGATCAGGCACCCAATAATAATGCGGACAACGCAGAGCCGCGCACCACCCGGCAATGGCTCAGTCGGGCCCGCACGGGAGAGGCAACACGCCGCTGGCACTTTGCCGACCGGAATATTGCCAAGCCTTTCAACCAGCCCGTGTATGGACTTCTAGAACAGGCACTCAACGAACAGATTCGCTTGCTAGGCGATCAATCGCTCACGCGCGAAGATCGTGCCGTTGCTCTAGCCTGGGTTAGCCATCTCGTTGCCGATGCCCACCAGCCGCTGCATACCGCAAGCCGTATGGATCCACTCAATCCGGGTCAACTAGATGCCGGCGGCAATACCGTTATCGTATTGGATGCCGGACGCCGGCCGCCGGAACCGCTTAGTCTGCACCGCTGGTGGGACGAGCTGCCTGGCCATGCCCGGCCGGGTACTCCGCGCTTCGCAAAGGAAACCGCAAGACTGCAGCGCCAGGCACAGCAGATTAACAACGTAGAAATCCAGACACCGCCACGGCACTGGATTGAAGAGTCTTTCAATATCGCCCGCGATCAGGTTTACCCGGGTCTCATTCCCGACCCGGAAAAACCCGGCGCCTTCCTCGTCCGACAGGATTACTGGCTAGAAGGGCGCGATGTTACGCGTGAGCGTTTAGCACTGGCTGGGCGGCGATTGGCCTATGCTGTTGAACAAGCGCTAAAAGATATCCGTTAACGCGCCATCGCCTCCAGGCGTGCAATACGCTCAGCCGTTTTAGGGTGCGTCGAAAATAGCGTATCAATCCCACCACCAGCCAACGGATTCATGATCATCATCTGTGCCGTTGCCGGATGTGCCTCGGCAGTAGGGAAGGGAATACCACGTGCGTAGGCATCAATTTTGGCCAGCGCACCGGCCAGTGCCAGCGGGTCACCACTGATCTCGGCACCACCACGGTCTGCCTCAAATTCACGCGCGCGCGAAATCGCCATCTGAATGAGCATCGCGGCCAGCGGCGCAATGATTGCCACGATGACGCTCACCACCGCATTCGCCGGCCGCCCCTCTTCATCACGCCCACCGAAGAACATCGCAAAGTTGGCCAGCGCAGAAATTGCGCCCGCCAGGGTGGCCGCAATGGTCGACGTCAGAATGTCGCGATGCTTCACATGCGCTAGTTCATGAGCCATCACACCACGCAGCTCGCGCTCGCTCAGCAGACTGACAATACCGGTGGTGGCAGCCACGGCCGCATTGTCCGGATTGCGCCCGGTGGCAAACGCATTCGGTTGCGCCTCGTCGATCAGATACACCCGTGGCATTGGCAGCTCGGCACGTGTCGCCAAGTCGCGCACCATGTTGTACAGGTAAGGCGATGAGGTTTCATCCACAGGTTGCGCGTTATACATACGCAACACCATCTTGTCTGAAAACCAGTAGGCAAAGAAGTTCATGCCGCCACCGAGCAGCAGCGCCATCATCATGCCTTCACGGCCACCAATCAGCCCGCCGATCATCATGAACAGCGCCAGAATGGCCGCAAACAGAACCGTTGTTTTAAACCAGTTACCCATGTGATCACCTCTGCGGAGAAACGTTATGACCTATGGCGTCTATTAGAACTACATCCGCCTTAATAAATCCTTAGGAAATCGCTAAACATTTAGCGACTCATCGGAAATTTTCAAGTCAGCAAGGTGCCAACGGGGAGCGGGTGACCCCGCAAGAAGTCTGCGGCCTTCAGACGCTTACCGCCGGGGGCCTGCAGCACTTCCAGACATAAAGCCCCCTCACCACACGCCACAACCACACCGGCATCATCCGATGACAGCACGGTGCCAGGCTGGCCTTTGGCAGAAACAATGCGTGCGCCCCAGATCTTGATGGCTTGCGTCCCCGAATGCAGCACTGCACCGGGGAATGGATTGTAGGCACGAATTTTTCGATCCAGTTCTACAGCCGGCGCTTGCAGGTTTAACAACGACTCCTGCTTTTCCAGCTTGTGGGCATAAGTCACGCCGGCTTCTGGCTGCGCCACCGCAACGAGCGCTTCGCCCGCCGCCAGCTTTTTCAGCACCGCAACAATCCGTTCGGCACCCAATGCCGCCAGCCGGTCATGCAACAACGCCGTTGTATCTGTCGCAGCAATCGGTAGACGCGCTTCATCCACCACGCCTCCCGTATCCAGACCCGCATCCATCTGCATAATGCAGACACCGGTTTCTGAATCTCCGGCTTCAATCGCACGGTGAATAGGCGCGGCACCACGCCAGCGCGGCAAAATGGATCCGTGAATATTCAGGCAACCGTAGCGTGGCATATCCAGCACAGCCTGCGGGAGGATCAAACCGTAAGCCACCACCACCAGCACATCCAGGTTGTAGGCGCGCACCAGCGCCTGTGCCTCATCGTTACGTAGCGATACAGGTTGCTCTACCGGGATGCCGTACTTCAACGCCAACTGCTTTACAGGGGAGGGCGTGAGTTGCATGCCGCGGCCCGAAGGACGATCCGGTTGCGTCAGCGCCACCACGATATTAAATTTGGCATCCAGTATGGCCTGCAAGGCCTGCTCTGCAAAGGCCGGTGTACCGGCAAAACCAACGCGTAACGTCATACGTTCTGTCGGGCCAGCTTGGCCAGCTTATTTTTAATGCGGGTCTGTTTAAGCTGAGAGAGGTGATCAACAAACACTTTGCCATTCAGGTGATCAATCTCATGCTGGATGCAAATCGCCAGCAAGTCGCCCGTCTCCAGTACATGTTCTTTCCCATCCAAATCCTGGTAGCGCACGCGCACATCAGAGGGGCGATCGACCTTATCGTAAACACCCGGAACAGAGAGGCAACCCTCTTCATAGGTCTGCATACCACTCAACGATTCGATCACCGGGTTAACAAAGGCCTGTAAACCTTTCTGGTCTTCCGAGACATCAATCACCACCACACGCTGATGCACATTCACCTGCGTTGCAGCTAGACCAATACCCGGCGCTTCGTACATGGTCTCTGCCATGTCCGCTACCAGTTTGCGCAAGGCGTCATCAAACACGGTAACGGGTTTGGCAACCGTGCGTAGCCGTTCGTCAGGAAATCTCAGTATCGGTAACAATGCCATGCGTGTACTCGGTATGGGCGCACCAGCGTTGCTGATGTGTAAAATGATTTATGCTTATCTCGGGCTGCCACAGAATGGCGCCGCTTTCGGATCAATATTATAGCGATGCGCCTTAAATTCAACCGTGCTGTTTTCCTGGCTATTGCCCTTATGGGGTTGTCGTCAGTCTCGGCTTTGGCCGAGCCGCTACCTCTAGTGGTACCGGAAGCGACCTTTGGCGCACTGCCACGGATTACGGGTGACACGCTCAATCAGCGGCTGATGGATCAATACAGCACGATCCGGATTCAGCTTTCCGAAACGGATGCACGCTTACCACCTGATACACCGCTGCTGATATTCCGGCAGGGCATACGCCTGAGCACATCTGAAGGGCGCGTACTTGGCATTCTTGCAGTGCCCGTTGCCAACGGCCAAACCTTAAGCCAAAAGGATGAAGCCGCTGAAATCGCCCATCCGGATCAGCCCGGTGTGGCCTGGATGCGTCTGCAATCCCTACAACAGGAAGTCATGCGGGGCGACAGTGTCATGACCCGCGCCGAAGCAAAAACATACGCGCCCCCTATCTGTAAGCCACTACCCCTTGCTGAACGACCCACGGCCACCCCACGGGTGATGGCCATTGTGAGCCAAGCCGACATGCTCTCGTCTGGCGGAGATCTACTGGCCGTTTCCGGCGGTTGCGCCGCCGGATTAACCCGGGGCAGCACAGTAACACTGTGGCGCCCTGCGGTGGCCACTTACGGCCGCAAACTGGACCAACCGGTGGACGACACCCGCAATGACTCAGCCAGCGTTTTCGATGACAACCCGGCTATTACCCGTGCCCAGACACCAGGGCATCGTGTCGGCACCGCTATGGTGGTCGCCGCATACCCAGACACCGCTATCATCCGGATTCAGCAAATCGTACAAGCGGTTCAACCGGGCGACCTGGTGCGCCTTAGCCCCACAAAGAGTCAACCATGACCCCACTCAGCGCATCGCAAACCCAACATGAGCTTCGCAGCTGGTTAAACCTCACGCTGCCAGCCGGCATTGGCCCACGCAAGCAGCAGGAGTTGCTGCGCGCCTTTGGCAGCCCGGATGCTGTCTTTAATGCCGGCCTCAGCGCCGTCAGCGGCATCATTGGCATCAAGCTCGCCCAAGCACTTTTTGACGGCATTAATAATGAGGCTCAGCAAGCACTCATTACGCAAACACTAAGCTGGCTTCAGGAACCCGCCCATCACATCGTCACCCTGGCCGACCGCGATTACCCACAGCGCTTGCTGGAATCCGCTGATCCCCCCAGCCTGCTTTACGTGAACGGCGACCCCGCCTACCTCAACCGTGCCGCCATTGGCGTGGTGGGTAGCCGCAACGCAACCCCGCAGGGTATTGAGAATGCGCTGGCTTTCTCCCGCGTGCTGGCCGATGCCGGCTTTACAATAATCAGTGGTCTGGCGTTGGGCATCGATGCCGCCGCCCATGAAGGTGCCCTACGCAGCGAGGCGCCAAGCGGCACCATTGCCATCATTGGCACCGGTATTGACCGGGTCTACCCCGCCAGCAATAAAAAACTGGCACACATCATTACCGGCAAGGGCTGCATTATTTCGGAATTCCCATTAGGCACCGCCGCCACGGCCAGCAACTTTCCCCGTCGCAACCGGCTCATCGCGGGTTTGTCGCAGGCCTGCCTGGTGGTTGAAGCAGCGCCCGCTTCCGGTTCGCTCATTACCGCCCGACTGGCCGGTGAATTGGGTCGGGATATTTTTGCTATCCCGGGCTCCATACACGCCCCGCAATATAAAGGCTGCCATGCGCTCATCAAGCAGGGCGCCAAGCTCGTTGAATGCGCTCAGGACATCCTGGAAGAACTACGCCCGCAGTCTGCAGGCAACGTCATCGCTCCCGCGGAAGCCCCTGCGGACAACCCGGCACACGCCCCGCTCATCGCTGCTTTGGGACATGACCCCAGTACACTGGATCAATTAATCAGCCGTTCCGGGTTGACGACAGACGTAGTTCTTGCGATGCTGACCGAACTCAGTCTAGAAGGTGTGGTGACAAACCTGCCGGGCGGGCGTTACCAACGTCTTATCCGCAGCTAACCTACCCCTTCAGGCTATCTGACTGACACAACGCGATAGGTTGCCCCATGCTCGACATCCTTGTTTATCTGTTCGAACACTTCGAAGAGCTCGGCGCCGGTGACCAACAAACCAGTTTTGAAGAGTCTCCGTTATCCGAGACCCTGATCGAAGCTGGGTTCGAGCGCGAAGAGATCGACCAGGCCTTTGGCTGGCTGGCAGGGCTCAGCGGTGAGCGCTACCGTGCAATCTCGGCACCCTCCGCCGAATCCGTCCGCATCTTTACTGATCGCGAATATGAACACCTCGGGCACGACTGCCTGAACTACCTGTTCGCCCTGGAAAAGCAGAATGCTGTGCCTGCCGGGCTACGCGAACTGATCATCGACCGCGCCATGGCGATGGAAGATTTAAGCCTGGACCACTTCAAGATTATCGTGCTCATGGTGCTGTGGAGCCGTAATCAGGCGGTCGATAGTCTGCTCGTCGAGACCCTGCTCGACGACATGAGCGCCCCCTACAATTAACCGCATCTAAAAACGCGCTGCTTGCCAAGCGCGGCGCGCCCTCCTATTATGCGGCGGTCACTTACGAGAAGCACCCCATGGGAAAAAAGTTAATCATTGCCGAAAAACCATCCGTCGCCTTGGATATTTCCAAAGCGCTCGGCGGCTTTACCAAGCATGACGACTATTACGAAAGCGACGATTACGTCCTTTCTTCCGCTGTGGGTCACCTCCTGGCGCTAATATGCCCTGAAGAATTCGAAGTCAAACGCGGCAAGTGGACTTTTGCCCATCTGCCCGTCATTCCCCCGCATTTTGATCTGCAGCCTATCGAGAAATCAGCGCCACGCCTGAAAGTCTTGCAAAAGCTGCTCCGCCGCAAAGATGTCGACGGCCTCATCAACGCATGTGACGCGGGACGCGAAGGCGAGCTCATCTTCAATTACATCGCCCAGTACGCCAAGGCCAAGGTGCCCGTACAGCGCTTGTGGCTGCAATCCATGACCAAAGAAGCCATCCAGAATGGCTTCGAACATCTGCGCGATGGCGCGGACATGCAGGGCCTGGCCGATGCGGCCGTTTGCCGCTCGGAATCAGATTGGTTAGTCGGCATTAATGGCACCCGTGCCATGACAGCTTTTAACTCCAAGACCGGTGGCTTTCACCTCACCACCGTTGGCCGGGTACAAACACCCACGCTATCGCTGGTCGTTGAGCGCGAAAAAGAAATCCGTGCCTTTATTCCCCGTAACTACTGGGAAGTGGAAGGCGAATTCCAGGCCGCGGGCGGTAACTACACCGGCCGTTGGTTTGATGAAGGCTTCAAAAAGGGCGAAGACGAACACGCCCGTGCCGAACGCCTGTGGCAAGAACAGGAAGCTGCTGCGATCCGCAGCGATTGTCTGGGAAAACCCGGCATCGTCACCGACACCGCAAAGCCAGAAAATCGGCTATCTCCCCTGCTTTTTGATCTAACAAGCCTACAACGTGAAGCGAACACGCGTTTTGGCTTCTCTGCTAAAACGACGCTATCTATCGCCCAGGCGCTGTACGAACGGCACAAGGTTTTAACCTATCCGCGTACCGATTCGCGCGCCCTGCCCGAAGATTATCTGCCGACCGTACACAACGTATTGGCCGGTCTGCCAGATCTGTACGCCCCCTTCGCCAACGAAATCGTTAAAGAAGGCTGGGTCAAACCGAACAAGCGAATCTTCAATAACACCAAGATCTCGGATCACTTCGCCATCATACCGACGGGCACCGTGCCCAAGAGTTTGTCGGAAGTTGAAGCCAAACTCTACGACTTCGTCGTGCGCCGCTTCCTCTCTGTTTTCTACCCGGCCGCCGAATATCTGGTCACCACCCGCATTACCCGCGTAGGCGCTCACCCCTTTAAAACCGAAGGCAAAGTCCTGGTTAAAAAGGGCTGGCTCACCGTATACGGTAAGGAAGAAAGCGACGAAGAAACTAACCTGCCCGCAGTGACTGCCGGCGAAGCGGTCAAGACAGAGGATGTGCGCGTTAAAGCCTCGGCCACACGCCCACCGGCACGCTACTCTGAAGCCACACTGCTTTCCGCCATGGAAGGCGCCGGCAAGCGCATCGACGATGACGAACTCCGTGCCGCCATGGCCGGCCGCGGCCTCGGCACGCCAGCCACCCGCGCCCAGATCATTGAAGGCCTACTGGCGGAACAGTATCTGCTGCGCGAAGGTCGCGAACTCTTGCCGATGGCCAAAGCTTTCAATCTCATGACCCTGCTGGAAGGCCTGGGCGTTACCGCGCTCACCTCGCCAGAACTTACCGGCGAATGGGAATCCAAACTCGGCAGCATGGAACGCGGCGAACTTTCGCGCAAACAGTTCATGGCCGAAATTGCGCAGATGACCGAAGACATGGTCGCCAAGGCCAAGAACTTCGAGCATGACACCATCCCCGGTGACTTTGGCACCCTGAGTACGCCATGCCCCAAGTGCGGCGGCGTCATGAAGGAAACCTACAAGAAATTCCAGTGCGGTAGCTGCGACTACGGCCTCTGGAAAACCGTTGCCGGACGACAGTTCGAAGGTGCTGAAATCGAAACGCTTATCAAAGAGCGCCAGGTCGGCCCGCTCAACGGCTTCCGTAACAAGATGGGACGCCCGTTCGCGGCACTCATCAAACTGAACGACGAACACCAGCCTGCGTTCGATTTTGGTAATTCAGACGATAGCTCTACCGAACCTGTCGACTTTTCAGGTGTTACCAGCGTTGGTGCCTGCCCCAAATGTAAGGCCAGCGTTTACCCGTACGTTACCTCGTATGTCTGTGAGAAATCAGTGGGGCCGGAGAAATCCTGCACCTTCCGCTCTGGCCAGATCATTCTGCAACAGCCCATCGACACCGAACAGATGTCGAAACTGCTAACTGCCGGCAAAACAGATCTGCTCAAAGAATTCGTTTCTTCGCGCACGCGTCGCAAATTCTCTGCGTTTCTGGCATTAGATAAAGACGGCAAAGTAGGGTTTGAATTCGAACCTCGCCCGGTAAAAGCCGGTGCGGCTGCGAAGAAGCCTGCCGCCAAAAAAGCTACGGCCAAGGCAGAAGGCGACGAAGCCACCAAGCCCGCTAAGAAAGTAGCTGCCAAGAAACCGGCTGCCAAAAAAACCGCGGCAAAAAAATCAGCTGAAAAAAAGATCTCATAATTTACTGACGCCAGTCCCCACATACCCGACATACCATTCGTCATGCAAAGCTAGTTGAACTATTTCTGGCGGAACGCCTAATTCTAATAAATAACTTTCTCGGTTTTCAGACCACTTACCCCAATCAAAGCTAAACATGAATAGTTCTTGTTGAGCATTCAGCAAAGGTAGGAGGCGATTTAATTCTTCGGCCGAATAAAAATCTTTTGGATCTTTATCAAGCTTGGCGCCATTGCAGCGCCTGCAGAGCGCAACAAGATTACCTGGAACAAGATGTCCACCCAGCGCCATTGGAATATGATGATCGATGCATAAGTTCGGCGGGGCGCCGATATCTTGCACTGACTTTTCTGGCATTCCGCACTTAAAACAACGGTTTCGGAAGATCTCAAAAAACCTACGTTTGTAAAGATCTTCCACTACTCGAAAACGGAATGCTCCGAAAAGCTCTCTCTTCTCTTTACTACGCTGACCTGGGTATTTTTCGACGCTTCTTTGAGCCATGAGAATAGGGCGCTCCTAAGGTGCAAACCTAATTTCTTGATGCTTGCATTTTTAAATCAATTCAAGCCAAATGCTATCATCTGCATATGGCTGGTCTCCAAAACAACACACCCATTCCGGAAGAAATCCGTGTACGTTCGGGCGGCGCAGCCTTGGCGCTCACCTATCCAGACTTGGATGAAGTAACACTTGCTGCAGAATTCTTACGGGTTTACTCACCCTCGGCAGAAGTTCGTGGGCACGGGCAGGGTAATGAGGTGCTACAAGTCGGCAAAGAAGATGTCGTCATCACCGGTATCGAGCCGGTAGGCAACTACGCCGTGAAGCTGATCTTCTCCGATGGCCACGACAGCGGGCTCTACTCTTGGGACGTCCTGCACGAATTCGCCAGCAACCATCAGGCACTCTGGCACTCTTATCTACAACGGCTGCAAGCAGCCGGTCATACACGCAAGGCATAACGTGACAAACCACACCAACAACCCGGGCACCACCCACTTCGGCTACGAAACTGTTAACGAACGGGAGAAGGCAGGGCGCGTACGCCAGGTCTTTGACTCGGTCGCCACCAAATACGACATCATGAACGACCTGATGTCTGGCGGCCTGCACCGGTTGTGGAAGATCTTCACCATCGGCCGCAGTGGTGTTCGCCCCGGCATGAAGGTTCTTGATATTGCGGGCGGCACCGGTGACCTTGCCAAAGCCTTCAGCAAAAAGGTCGGGCCGAATGGTGAGGTTTGGCTTACCGACATTAACAATGCCATGCTGACCTGCGGTCGTGATCGTTTGCTCAACGCCGGCACCGTTATTAAAACCGCCCAGTGCGATGCTGAAAAGCTGCCGTTCCCTGATGGTTATTTCGATATCGTAACCGTGGCTTTTGGTCTGCGCAACATGACGCATAAAAACGGCGCGTTAGCCGAGATGCGTCGCGTCTTAAAGCCAGGTGGCAAGCTGATGGTGCTTGAGTTCTCCAAAGTAACGCCGCTGCTAGCTCCCATCTACGATTTCTATTCCTTCAAGGTCATCCCGCAGGTTGGACAGATCGTGGCACAGGATGCCGATAGCTACCGCTATCTGGCTGAATCAATCCGCATGCACCCGGACCAGGAAACGCTGAAACAAATGATGGAAGGCGTCGGCTTTGACCGCGTGCAGTATCACAACCTCACCGGTGGCGTCGTCGCACTCCACATTGGCGATAAGTTCTAAATAGCGCCATGCTACACAGCCTGTCTCTACCCGTCATCAATCGTGCGTTGCGCGATGACCCGTGGGCTGCATCGCGCTTAGCGGCGTTTAGTGGTGCATCGCTACGCATCTCCCTGGCCGAACGTTCGCTCATGCGTTACACGATCGAGCCGGATGGTCTGCTGGCGGCACACCAGGTCTTTGGTGATGACGAGCCCACACTGTCTATTGATCTGCCAGCTAATGCTGCCTCACTCTTTCTGAGTCATGGTCGCCAGGGCGTCATTAAAGCCGCCAAGATCCGTGGCAACATTGATCTGGCGAATGCCTTAAACGAGGTCATGGATCAAATCAGACCGGATCCAGAAGCGTATCTAGCCTCTAAGATCGGCGACATCGCGGCGCACAGGATCATGGGCTTTGCCACGGCTTTTAAACAGGGTGCTGAAGCGCTTGTAGTGCGCTTAAAAGACCAATTCACCGAACATGTGGCCGAAGGGCAATCAGTCATCGTGCCAACGCCTGAAGTGCACGCTTTTATGGATGATGTATCGAATTTGCGCAACGATGTCGCCCGATTGCAGCAACGTGTAGATCGGTTGCTACCTCGATAAGCCATCGCGCTCAAGGCACTTACTTAGCAGCAAAACAAAAGCCACCCGAAGGTGGCTTTTGCGTTTGAGGTATTACTACCTGAAACTTAGTGCTTATTACGCAGCTTCTTGATGGCAGCCAGCTGACCAATCGCATCAGCCAGTTCTGCTTCAGCCTTGGCATAATCCATGCTGCTATCACGCTTCTGCAGCAGCTCTTCGGCAGCCTTCTTGGCCTGCTGAGCACGAGCTTCATCCAGATCGTGAGCACGGATAGCGGTATCGGCCAGAACCGTAACCATCGTCGGCTGCACTTCCAGCATGCCGCCGGAAACGTAGACGAACTCTTCGCCGCCGTCAGGCAGCTTGATGCGTACGGCACCCGGACGGATGCGCGTCAGCAGCGGGGTGTGGCGTGGCCAGATACCCAGCTCGCCCGATTCACCCGGCAGTACCACGTGATCAGCTTCGCCTGAGAAAATCATCTCTTCGGCGCTGACTACGTCTACATGGATTCTTATTGACATATATGCTCCTGATCCGCCGCACGTTGCCGCACGGCGGGGGGATGGAACTTCCGGTTACTGCAGTGTCTTGGCTTTTTCGATGGCTTCTTCAATCGAACCCACCATGTAGAAAGCCTGCTCAGGCAGATGATCCAGCTCACCTTCAACGATCATCTTGAAGCCCTTGATCGTATCTTTGAGGGAAACATACTTACCTGGCGAACCGGTAAACACTTCAGCCACGTGGAACGGCTGCGACAGGAAGCGCTGGATTTTACGAGCACGGGAAACGGCGAGTTTATCGTCCGCTGCCAGTTCGTCCATACCCAGAATCGCGATGATGTCACGCAGTTCTTTGTAACGTTGCAGCGTTTGTTGAACGCCACGGGCAACCTTGTAGTGCTCTTCACCAACAACGTGCGGGTCGAGCTGACGCGAGGTCGAGTCAAGTGGATCAACGGCTGGGTAGATACCCAGTGCGGCGATATCACGCGACAGAACAACGGTCGAGTCCAAGTGCAGGAAGGTGGTAGCAGGCGATGGGTCAGTCAAGTCATCGGCTGGCACGTAAACGGCCTGGATCGATGTAATCGAACCGGTCTTGGTCGAGGTAATACGCTCTTGCAGACGGCCCATTTCTTCAGCCAGCGTAGGCTGGTAGCCCACAGCTGAAGGCATACGACCCAGCAGCGCGGACACTTCGGTACCGGCCAGGGTGTAACGGTAGATGTTATCCACGAAGAACAGAATGTCACGGCCTTCGTCACGGAAACGCTCAGCCATGGTCAGACCGGTCAGCGCAACGCGCAGACGGTTGCCTGGAGGTTCGTTCATCTGACCGAACACCATGCCAACCTTATCCAGAACGTTGGAATCCTTCATTTCATGATAGAAGTCGTTACCTTCACGGGTACGCTCACCCACACCGGCAAACACGGACAGGCCCGAGTGTTGCTTAGCGATGTTATTGATGAGTTCCATCATGTTAACGGTCTTACCTACACCGGCACCACCGAACAGACCTACTTTACCGCCCTTAGCGAACGGACAGATCAGATCGATAACCTTGATACCGGTTTCGAGCAGTTCAACCGATGGCGACAGTTCGTCGAAG
Source organism: uncultured Dechloromonas sp. (assembly GCA_964498255.1). Taxonomy (GTDB): domain Bacteria; phylum Pseudomonadota; class Gammaproteobacteria; order Burkholderiales; family Rhodocyclaceae; genus Fluviibacter. The sequence continues at coordinate 59,014 of CAZCGW010000001.1, read as the reverse complement.
GCTGGAGCAGCGCGGTGAATCGGGCGCAGTTCATCACATTCGATCGGGCCGGCTTCATCAATCGGGCGACCCAGTACGTCCATGATACGACCCAGCGTACCGTGGCCCACTGGAATGGAGATCGGGGCGCCTGAGGCGTTGACCTTCATGCCACGACGGATACCGTCGGTGGAACCCAGCGCAATGGTACGGGCGATGCCGTCACCGAGCTGTTGTTGAACTTCAAAAGTCAGACCCGATTCCACCAGGCTATTGCTGGCGCTATCGTCGAGGCGGAGTGCCTCGAAGACTTTAGGCATGTGCTCTTTCGGAAACTGGATATCAACCACAGCACCGATGCACTGAACGACTGTTCCTTGACTCATCGTTATATCCCTAATCTAAAAAATCAAACCGCTGCTGCGCCGCTGACGATCTCGGACAGCTCTTTCGTAATCGCTGCTTGGCGGGTCTTGTTATAGACCAGTTTCAGCTCTTCGATTACGTTCTTTGCGTTATCGGAAGCAGCCTTCATGGCTACCATCCGAGCACTTTGTTCCGATGCGATATTCTCGGCGACGGACTGGTAAACCAGCGCCTCGAGGTAACGCACCAGCAGATCATCGATCACGGACTTGGCATCCGGCTCGTAAACATAGTCCCAGCGGCTCGATTCCGAACCAACTGTGTCGCCCGCAAGCGGCAGCAGTTGCTCAACAACCGGCTCCTGGCGCATCGTGTTAACGAAACGCGTGTAGGCAATGTGCAGCTCATCGATTTCACCGGCGTTATAGGCGTCAATCTGCACCTTAACTGGCCCAATCAGGCTGTCAATGTGCGGGTTGTCACCCAGGCCGACGGCTTGCGATGCAATTTCTGCGCCGTTGCGCTGGAGGAATGCGAAGCCTTTGCTACCGATCGCTGTGACCTGAACATTGACCTTCTGACCGTCTAGCTCGCGCATTTTATTCACGAGTTGACGCAGAACGTTGGTGTTCAGGCCGCCGCAGAGACCTTTATCCGATGTCACGAGAATGATGCCGACCTTTTTGATCTGGTCACGCTTCTCGAGGAACGGATGCTTGTACTCTGACAACGCATGCGAAAGGTGCGCAGCAACGCGGCGGATCTTCTCGCCATAAGGACGGGCTTTCAGCATCCGTTCCTGCGCTTTACGCATTTTGGATGCCGCAACCATTTCCATAGCTTTGGTGATCTTCCGCGTATTTTCTACGCTTTTGATCTTAGTACGGATTTCCTTGCCGCTTGCCATGGCGCTCTCCTAGATCAAACCCAGCTGGACTTGAAAGCTTCGATGGCAGCAACGAGTGCTTTCTCCGAATCGGCATCCAGATCTTTGGTCTGTTCCATTTTTTGCATCAGCGCAGCATTCTTGTGCTCGATCTCGCTAACCAGAGTGCGGGTGAACTCGAGTACACGGTTCACTTCCACATCATCGGCGTAGCCACGGGTGATCGCGTACAGAACCACGGCCTGCTTGGAAACATTCAGCGGCTCGTATTGTGGCTGCTTCAGCACTTCCACAACGCGGCGACCACGTTCCAGCTGGTTACGGGTTGCATCGTCCAGATCCGAAGCAAACTGCGCAAAGGCAGCCAGTTCACGGTACTGGGCGAGGTCGGTACGGATACCGCCCGACAGCTTCTTAACGATCTTGGTCTGAGCCGCACCACCTACGCGAGACACCGAGATACCGGCGTTAATGGCCGGACGGATACCTGCGTTGAAAAGGTCGGTTTCCAGGAAGATCTGGCCATCGGTAATCGAAATAACGTTGGTTGGAACGAATGCCGAAACGTCACCTGCCTGGGTTTCAATCACTGGCAGCGCGGTCAGCGAACCGGTCTTGCCCTTGATTTCACCGTTGGTCAGCTTCTCAACGTACTCTTCGCTAACGCGAGCAGCACGCTCCAGCAGACGTGAGTGCAGATAGAACACATCGCCTGGGTAAGCTTCGCGGCCAGGTGGGCGACGCAGCAGCAGGGAGATTTGACGGTAAGCCCAAGCTTGCTTGGTCAGATCGTCATAAATGATCAGAGCATCTTCACCGCGGTCACGGAAGTATTCACCCATCGTGCAACCCGAGTACGGAGCGATGAACTGCATAGCAGCCGGATCCGAAGCGGTAGCAGCAACGATGATGGTGTATTCCAGAGCGCCGTGCTCTTCCAGAGCGCGTACGACGTTAGCAATGGTCGAAGCTTTCTGACCAACAGCAACGTAGATACAGGTTACGCCCTGACCCTTTTGATTAATGATGGTATCGATGGCGACAGCAGTTTTACCTGTCTGACGGTCACCAATGATCAGCTCACGCTGACCACGGCCGATCGGCACCATGGCGTCAACAGCCTTAACACCGGTTTGCAGCGGCTGCGATACTGACTTACGCCAGATAACGCCCGGAGCAACCTTTTCAATCTTGTCGGTCAGCTTGTTACCAAGCGGGCCTTTGCCGTCGATCGGCTGACCCAGGGCGTTAACAACACGACCCTTCAGCTCTGGACCAACTGGCACTTCCAGAATGCGGCCCGTACATTTTACGATGTCGCCTTCGGAAATTTGTTCGTATTCGCCAAGAACCACGGCACCGACAGAGTCGCGCTCGAGGTTAAGGGCCATACCCATGATGCCGTTCGGGAACTCCAGCATTTCACCTTGCATCACGTCTTCCAGACCGTGTACGCGGCAAATGCCATCGGTAACCGATACGACAGTACCCTGGGTCCGGGTTTCAGCACCCAGGCCTAGGTTCTCAATCTTGCTCTTGATCAGCTCGCTGATCTCAGAAGGATTCAGTTGCATTTAGAAAACTCCTAGTTCTTTAACGCGACAGCCATTGCGTCGAGCTGGCCACGCACCGAGGCGTCAAACACCTCGTCACCGACTTCAACCTTGACTCCGCCAATTAGCGATGAGTCCACGGTAACGCGCGGCTTGAGCTTTGAAGAGAAATGCTGTTCCAGTGCAGGCAGTACCTGAGCAACCTGGGCATCGTCCATCGGGAACGCACTAACGATCAGTGCTTCCTTCACGCCTTCTTCTTCCGATTTCAGTTCTTCGAAAAGAGCCTGAATTTCGGGAAGGAGTGCCAGGCGCCCGTTTTCGGCGAGCACCTCGATAAAACGTGACAGCGCCTGCGGGGCTTCCACCCCGAGCACGCCCACCACAAGGTCAGTGACTTGACGGGAATTCAGCTTCGGATTGCCAAAGCAGTCCCGCATTGCCGATTCATTGGCAATCAGCGACAGGCGACCTAGCCAACCACTCCAGTCGGCTAGCGCGCTTGACTCACGACCGAGGCGGAAAACCGCTTCGGCGTAAGGACGGGCTACGGTGAGGGATTCAGCCATTTGTTACAGACCTTGCTTGATGGCAACCAGAATATCTGCGTGGGCACCTGCATTGATTTCCTTACGGAGAATCTTTTCAGCACCCGCTACAGCCAGCGCAGCGACCTGATCACGAAGTTGTTCACGGGCGCGAACAACTTCCTGTTCGACTTCACCGCGCGCAGCAGTCACGATACGATCAGCTTCAACCTTGGCCTGAGCCTTGGCATCTTCGATGATCTGAACAGCACGCTTTTCAGCGTTTGCCAGAACATCGGCTGACTTTTCTTTGCCTTCGCGCACAACCTCAGCCGAACGCTTGCTGGCGAGCTCTAGCTCATGCTTGCCACGTTCTGCTGCGGCTAGGCCATCAGCGATTTTTTTCGCACGATCATCCAGCGCCTTGGTAATTGGCGGCCAGACAAACTTCATCGTAAACCATACAAGTATGAAGAAAACGATGAGCTGGGCGAATAATGTTGCGTTTAAGTTCACGCTACGTGCCCTCCTGAAAAAGGTTGTTCAGGATTACTTCAGCACGAACGGGTTAGCGAACGCGAACATCATCGCGATACCAACGCCGATCAGGAATGCAGCATCGATCAGGCCGGCCAGCAGGAACATCTTGGTTTGCAGTTCGTTCATCAGTTCAGGCTGACGAGCCGAAGCTTCGAGGTACTTCGAACCCATGATGCCGATACCGATACAGGCACCAATAGCACCAAGACCAATGATGAGGCCGGAAGCCAGAGCAACTAGACCGAGGATATGTTCCATGACGACTCCTTGAAAGGGATAAGAACAGCGGGTTAAAGAAAAACTAAAGGAAAAACGAGAACTACAACTACAAAACTAAGAAACTTAGTGCGATTCGTGCGCCTGACCAACATACACCAGCGTCAGCATCATGAAGATGAATGCTTGCAAGGTAATGATCAGGATGTGGAAGATGGCCCAGATGGAACCAGCAATCACGTGACCCGCAAACAGCAGACCACCCGACAACGAATGCATACCGGCCCACGAAGCACCCATCAGGGCGATTAGCATGAAGACCAGCTCACCGGCGTACATGTTACCGAACAACCGCATGCCGTGAGAAATAGTTTTAGCGGCGAATTCGATCATCTGCATCAGGAAGTTGATCGGGGCCAGCGCCGGATGGGAACCGAACGGGGCAGCAAACAACTCATGCACCCAGCCACCGATACCCTTGATTTTTACGTTGTAGTACAAGCAGACGATCAGCACGCCCAGCGCCATGGCCAGCGTGATGTTCAAGTCAGCCGACGGCACAATGCGCAGGAAAGCGTGGTGCGGATCGTGACCCGAAGCTTCGTAATAGGTTGACCAGATCTTCGGAAACAGATCCAGCGGCAGCAGATCCATGGCGTTCAGGAAGAAGATCCAGACGAATACGGTCAGCGCCAGCGGTGCAACGAACAAACGGGACTTGGCGTCGTGAATAATTCCCTTGGCCTGATCAGCAACCATCTCGACCAGCACTTCGATCGACGACTGCAAACGACCCGGAACACCTGAGGTTGCACGTTGCGCCACAAAGGCCAGCAACACGACAGCCAGGATACCTAGCGCGGTAGAGAAAATAAAGGAGTCAAGATTGAGCACCGAGAAGTCAACAATAGACTTCTGCGCCTCACCTGTGGAGTTCAGGTGGGTCAAGTGGTGAACAATGTATTCACCCTGGGTTGGGCCGCTGTGGGCCGCTGCGTTTGCTACGTTTTCAGTCGCCATCTCAGGTTCTTTTCGCCAATGCTAAAAAATTTACCTGCAAGGTGATCACCATACTGAGCAGCATACTGGGCCAGTTAAGGTCCGCATACAACACGATGGCAACCGCCAACAAAATTAATGTGAGGGCAAGCTTGAGGAATTCGTAGACGATGAAGACTCCAGCTGTCGCCACACTTGCACGACCCGCCGACGCCGCCATTAATCTCAGCGCGAACAGAAAATTGGGTAGTAGAACCGCCCCTCCTCCGATCGCAGCAGAAACACTGCCACGCCACCCCACAAGCAACCCTGCCAGTGTCACAGCTATGATTATTGCGATCAGTTGCAGGCGTATAACTCGGAACACCATTACCTCATCGCGTTGTGTGCTGTGCCTAACAAGGCGCCTTCAAACCCCGTCACTATACGGCGAGCTTAGGCCGCCGTCAATCAAAAAAACGTTCAATTAACCCATCTAATTGATCAAGACTCTGAAAGCTGATCGTGATTTTGCCCGCACCCTGTTTGTTGGCCGCGATTTTTACCTCGGCACCCAGGGTGTCGGCCAGCTTTTCGCTCAGCCGTGTGACGTCAGAATTCTCTGCTTTGCCCACTCCTGCGCCCGCCTTCGGCGCGGGTTTCGCACTCTGACGGCGGCGGACCAGCTCTTCCGTTTCGCGCACAGACAAGGCCTTGATCACCACCTGTTGCGCCACCGCAATCTGGTCGCTACCCGCCAGCGCCAGCAAGGCGCGGGCATGGCCCATATCAATACGGCCGTGCATCAGCAAATCCTGCACCGGCTGCGCCAGCTCTAACAAGCGCAAGAGGTTCGTGGCTGCCGAGCGCGAACGGCCCACAGCTTCGGCCGCCTGCTGGTGCGTTAAATTAAATTCATCGATCAGTCGACGCAAACCCTGCGCCTCTTCCAGCGGATTCAGATCTTCACGCTGGATGTTTTCGATCAACGCCATTGCCAGCGCATTTTCATCGGCGATGTGATGTACGTGTACCGGCACCTCTTTCAAACCGGCAATTTGTGACGCGCGCCAACGACGCTCACCCGCAATAATTTCGTACGGTGTCGAAGCACCCGCGCTCAGAGGGCGCACGATGATCGGCTGCACGAGGCCCTGCGCTGCAATCGACGCGGCCAGCTCGTTCAGGCTGGCCTCATCCATACGCGTCCGCGGCTGATATTTACCCGGCTGCAAATCTTTTACCGGCAGCGTGCGCGGCACCTCGTTCGTTACCGGCGTAGACGCTGCTGCTGGCGCCGATTTTGCGGCGTTGCCGCCGAGTAGCGCATCCAGGCCACGACCCAGACCACGAGATTTATTTTTTGCGTTCATCTGATGTCTCTACTTATTTAGCGGCCACGGCTTTGCCGTGACGGCCCAGCAACTCTTCTGCTAGTGCCGCATAAGCCTGAGCGCCCTTGGATGACGCATCGTAGGCCATCGCTGGTTTGCCGTGTGACGGCGCTTCGGCCAGACGCACGTTGCGCGGAATAATCGTGTTGTATACCTTGTCGCCAAAGTGGCTGGTCAATTCATCCGACACTTGCTGGGTCAGGGTGTTCTGCGCGTTATACATCGTGCGCAGCAGGCCTTCGATTTCCAGATCCGGATTCAAATTGCCGCGCACTTTGCGCAGCGTCTCGACCAGATCCGACAAGCCTTCCAGCGCATAGTACTCGCACTGCATCGGAATCATCACAGACTGCGATGCCACCAGGGCGTTTACCGTCAGCATGTTCAGCGCCGGCGGGCAGTCAATCAGCACGTAATCATAACGATCGCTCACCGTAGCCAGCGCCTCTTTCAATTTCTGCTCGCGGCCGTCCAGCTCAATCAGCTCAATCTCGGCGCCCGCCAATTCACGGTTTGCGGGAAGGATATCGAAACCAAATTCGGTTTTCTGAATGGCATTGCCCAGCGTGGTATCGCCCAGCAATAGCTGATACACCGTAGGCAGCGCATCGGTTTTAACAATGCCGCAACCCGTGGTGGCGTTGCCTTGCGGATCCAGGTCAATCAACAGCACACGCTGTTTCAAATGAGCTAGCGCTGCGCTCAGATTAACGGCCGAGGTGGTTTTGCCCACGCCGCCTTTTTGATTGGTAATTGCCAGAATACGCATGCTGCGCCTTTTTAACCTTAAGAACCGGAGCCGACCGGAGCCAGCAGAATCAGATGTCTTTCTGCGCCCAAATCAGGCACTTCAAGCGGAATGACCGCACGAACAGAAACATCGGGGGCTAATTCTGCCATCTCAGCGGCAGGATTAACACCTTTCATGGCATACCACCCCCCATTTGGGGCCAAAAGTCGCCGGGTTTGCCCCACTAAAGTGGCCAAAGTGGCGTATGCCCGTGCCGTAATCAGCGCAAAACCCCCTGCGTGTTCGGCTGGCGGCACCCAACTTTCAATCCGGGTGGAAACCGCATTCAGATTCTTCAAGCCCAACGTCATCGCCGCCTGTTTGAGAAAGGCGACTTTTTTGCCCACCGTATCAACCAGCGTAATCGAGCGCTCCGGCTGCAGAATGGCCAGCGGAATACCCGGCAAACCACCACCACTGCCCACATCCAGCAAATCACCCGGTGGCAAATGCGGCACAATCGAGAGCGAATCCAGCAAGTGCTGCGTTAGCATCGCCGGGCGTTCGCGTACCGCGGTTAAGTTATAGGCCTTGTTCCATTTCTGCAGCAGATCCAGATAATCAAGCAGCTTGTCGGCTTGCGCCTCCGTCAGCGACACGCCCATCTGGGCAGCGCCCGCCATCAGCTGCGCGCTTTCGGCCGCTCGATGAGTGTTGGTAAACTCGCTCACAGCACCGCGCCCAATGCCACGCCCAAGCGCTTGAGGTGGACCAGCAACAGGCCGATCGCCGCCGGGGTCACGCCCTGAATACGCGCAGCCTGACCCAGCGTTTGCGGCCGCTGCGTCTGCAGCTTCTGACAAACCTCGCGCGACAACCCGATGACCTCGGTGTAATCCAGCGCTTCCGGCAAGCTTAAATGTTCATAAGCGGCCTGGCGCGCCACTTCATCGCGCTGGCGATCGATATAGCCTTGGTATTTGGCCTGAATCTCTACCTGTTCAACCACCTCAGCTGGCAAAGTCACCGTCACAGCCAAATCCGCCGCGGCAGCCAATTGCTGCAACTGTGCATGGTTAGTATCCGGACGGCGCAATAGTTCAAACATCGTCGTTTCGCGTTCCAGCGGCTTACCCAGGATCGGTTCAATCACTTCCTGAGCAATTTTCTGCGGGTTCACACGAAGACCGCGCAATCGCTGCTGTTCTTGCTCAATCGAATCACGTTTGTCGCAGAAAGCAGCCCAACGCACATCATCCACTAGGCCCATTTCTCGGCCAATCTCGGTTAACCGCAGATCGGCATTGTCTTCACGCAGACTCAAGCGGTATTCAGCCCGGCTGGTAAACATACGATAGGGCTCGCTCACGCCGCGTGTAATCAGATCATCTACCAGCACACCCAGATACGACTCATCGCGACGCGGCGTCCAGGCGGCTTCTCCACGCGTTGAGCGAGCGGCATTCAAACCAGCCAACAAACCCTGGGCGGCGGCTTCTTCATAACCGGTGGTGCCATTGATCTGACCAGCAAAGAACAGGCCGTTAATCGCTTTGGTTTCCAGCGATGCTTTCAAGCCACGCGGATCAAAGTAATCGTATTCAATGGCGTAACCCGGTCTCAGGATATGGCACTGCTCCATGCCTCGGATGGAGCGCACAATCTGCAGCTGCACATCAAAGGGCAGGGAGGTTGAAATCCCGTTCGGGTAAATCTCGTGTGTATCCAAGCCTTCCGGCTCCAGAAACACATGGTGGCTGGCCTTATCGGCAAAACGGTGAATCTTGTCTTCGATCGATGGGCAATAACGCGGGCCCACGCCCTCGATCACTCCGGTATACATCGGCGAGCGGTCGAGGTTATTACGAATAATCTCGTGCGTCCGCTCATTGGTATCGGTAATCCAGCAGGGCAGCTGCTGCGGGTGTTGCGCGGCATTGCCGAGGAAAGAAAACACCGGCATCGGGTCATCCGAATGCTGGGTCTGCATCACCGAAAAATCGATGCTCTTGCCATCCAAACGTGGTGGCGTACCGGTTTTCAAACGGCCCTGCGGCAGCTTCAGCTCACGCAAGCGCGCGGCCAGCGACACCGAAGGCGGATCGCCCATACGGCCACCGGAATAATTGTTCAACCCCACGTGGATCAGACCATTCAGAAAGGTACCGGCAGTCAGCACCACGGCTTCTGCACGGAAGCGCACGCCGAGTTGGGTTACCGCACCCACCACGCGATCCCCTTCCATAATCAGGTCATCACAGGCCTGCGCAAAGATGGTGAGGTTCGGCTGGTTTTCCAGCCGACGGCGAATTGCCTGTTTATACAGCACCCGGTCTGCCTGCGCACGCGTGGCACGCACCGCCGGGCCTTTGGACGCATTGAGAATACGAAACTGAATACCGGCTTCATCGGTAGCCGCGGCCATAGCACCGCCTAAGGCATCAACTTCCTTAACCAGGTGGCCTTTGCCAATGCCGCCAATGGATGGGTTACAACTCATCACGCCCAGCGTTTCCATGCTGTGGGTCAACAGCAGGGTACGCGCACCCGTGCGGGCCGAAGCCAGCGCAGCTTCGGTACCGGCATGGCCGCCACCCACAACAATCACATCAAAACGATCCGGAAATTCCATCAGCCCACCACAAAAACTTGCTGCGATTTCAGTAAGTCTTAATCTGCGCAACACAAAAGGGTGCTAATTTTAGTCAATGCATCGCCCTTTAGGTTGATTTTTCAAGGATTTCTTCACGTTTACCCATATAAGCCACCCGCCGGCCAATAGCTTTTAGCTAACAGATGTTTAGTAACAATCAATTGGATTTATCGGCGCAGTGTCCGTACACTGCTTCTTGTCGATACGACATTTGCCTTACCCAAACTTAAAACAGGAGTTCAACATGTCACTGATCAACACCGAAGTTCAACCATTTAAGGCGCAGGCCTTTCACAACGGCAAGTTCGTCGAAATCACCGAAGCCAGCCTCAAGGGCAAATGGTCCGTGCTGATTTTCATGCCAGCCGCTTTTACCTTCAACTGCCCAACCGAAATCGAAGATGCGGCTAACAACTACGCCGAATTCCAGAAGGCTGGTGCCGAGGTGTACATCGTTACTACCGATACGCACTTCTCGCACAAGGTTTGGCACGAAACCTCGCCAGCCGTTGGCAAGGCCCAGTTCCCACTGATCGGTGATCCAACACATCAACTGACCAACGCTTTTGGCGTTCACATTCCAGAAGAAGGTCTGTCACTGCGCGGTACGTTCATCATCAACCCAGAAGGCAAGATTAAAACTCTGGAAATCCACTCGAATGAAATCGCTCGCGATATTTCGGAAACCCTGCGCAAGCTGAAAGCTGCTCAGTACACCGCATCGCATCCGGGTGAAGTTTGCCCAGCCAAATGGAAAGAAGGCGCAACGACGCTGAAGCCATCGCTGGATCTGGTTGGCAAGATCTAAGTCCACGACGGCTATGAACCGTCGGACTGCGGTCTAAATCAGCCGCAACAGAGAACGCCCGGAGCTTCGGCTCCGGGCACCCCCTAAATATTGTGATTGCATCGCCAAGCAGCGAGTCGGCATAGCTTTGCCCAAAACCCGACCCTGTTTTGTCATGCGATTACCGCAGCAAAAAATTTTAAGCTAACGCTTCAGGAGTCCATCATGCTTGACGCCAACATCCAGGAACAACTTAAGGCCTACCTCGAACGCCTCGAACAACCCATTCAGCTGATCACCTCACTGGATGAAAGTGGCAACTCGGAACAGATGCGCGAACTCGTCAACGAGATTGCAGCGCTCTCCGACAAAGTCAGCGTTATTAAAAGTAACGATTCAGAACTGGTGCCATCGTTCCGCGTTGCACCGCTCAACAACATCGATCAGCGCGGTGTTGCCCGCTTTGCCGGTTTGCCAATGGGCCACGAGTTCACTTCGCTGGTACTCGCCCTGTTACAAATGGGCGGCTACCCGCCGAAGGTGGATGCCAGCGTGATTGAGCAGATCCGCAATCTACCGGGCGACTACAAGTTCGAAACTTTCATTTCACTCAGCTGCCATAACTGCCCGGATGTCGTGCAGGCGCTCAATCTCATGGCGGCAGTTAACCCCCGCGTTAAACACACCATGATCGATGGTGCGATGTTCCAGGACATCGTTGAATCACGTCAGATCATGGCCGTGCCCACCGTCTATCTGAATGGTGAGGAATTCGGCGCCGGTCGCATGACCATCGAAGAAATTCTCGCCAAACTCGATACCGGTGCAGCCGCCCGCGAAGCCGAAAAAATCAGCGCTCAGGCGCCCTACGATGTCCTCATCGTCGGCGGCGGCCCCGCCGGCTCGGCCGCTGCAGTTTATGCCGCCCGCAAAGGCATTCGTACCGGCATTCTCGCCGAACGTTTCGGTGGCCAAGTCATGGACACCGTAGGCATCGAGAACTTCATTTCCGTTCAGGAAACCGAAGGTCCAAAGCTCGTTGCTCAATTAGAGCAGCACGTGAAGTCTTACGAAGTCGACATCATGAACCTGCAGCGTGCCGAGTCGCTCACGCTAGCAACAACGCCCGGCGGTTATGCCGAGGTACGCACAGCCAGCGGTGCCGTGTTGAAAGCCAAGAGCGTCATTCTTTCCACTGGGGCGCGGTGGCGCGAGCTTAACGTACCTGGAGAGCAGGAATACCGTGGCAAGGGCGTTGCCTACTGCCCGCACTGTGATGGCCCGTTGTTCAAAGGCAAACGTGTTGCCGTGGTTGGCGGTGGCAACTCGGGGGTTGAAGCGGCAATTGATCTGGCCGGTATTGTGGGTCATGTCACGCTCATCGAATTCGGTGCAGAACTTCGTGCCGATGCCGTACTCCAGCGCAAGCTGGCCAGCTTACCTAACGTGGTCATTCTCAAGAACGCCCAAACGATGGAAGTGCTGGGTGATGGCAACAAGGTCAACGGCCTCGTTTACAAAAACCGCGAGACCGATGACAACGTTCGCCTTGAACTCGAAGGAATCTTTGTACAGATCGGCCTGCTTCCCAACACTGATTGGCTCAAGGGCACGCTCAATCTTTCGAAGATGGGCGAAATCGAAGTTGATAGCCGTGGCCAGACTTCCGCCGCAGGCATCTTCGCGGCGGGCGACTGTACAACCGTACCGTACAAGCAGATCATCATCGCCATGGGCGAGGGCGCCAAAGCATCGCTCGGCGCTTTCGATTATCTCATTCGTAACTCGTAGCTCTGCGCCAGCTTAATCGCCTCGCAGCGTAAAATGGCGGCATGACATTGCCCGAGTCTGCCGCCAACCACGCCTGTAGCCAAGTCGCCATTATTGGAGGTGGGCCAGCCGGGCTGATGGCTGCCGAAGTACTTAGCAAGGCGGGCATCCAGGTCGACCTTTACGATGCCATGCCATCGGTAGGCCGTAAGCTCTTACTGGCCGGCATCGGCGGCTTGAACATCACGCACAGTGAAGACTACAAAAAGTTCTGCAGCCGTTACGGTGCAGAACAAAGCCTGCTCCAATCCAGTCTCGATCATTTCAAACCAGACCACCTACGCACCTGGATACACGGCCTCGGCATTGATACCTTTGTCGGCACCTCGGGCCGCGTCTTCCCAAAAGAAATGAAAGCCGCCCCTTTGCTACGGGCATGGCTACATCGTCTGCGCCTGAATGGCGTGCGTTTTCACGTGCGGCATCACTGGAAAGGCTGGGCAGATGATGGCACGCTTCGCATCACCGGCCCGGATGGTGACATCACCATCCAACCCGATGCCACCATCCTCGCGCTGGGGGGGGCCAGCTGGCCCAAACTGGGCAGCGACGGGGCCTGGGTGTCACTGCTTAAACCGCAGGGCATTAACCCGGCACCATTGCAAAGCGCCAACTGTGGATTCGAAACGCCCTGGTCTGCCTTGCTCAAACAGAAGTTCTCGGGTGAACCGCTGAAGTCCATCGCTATTAGCTTTACTGATCACACCGGTGAAACGTATCAACGACAAGGCGAGTGCATCATCAGCCGAGAGGGTGTCGAAGGCAGCCTCATCTATGCGCTGTCCCGCCCGCTACGCGAGACCATCAATCACACAGGCAGCGCCACGTTCACCATCGATCTGGCGCCCGAGCGCACGCCCAAAAAAATTCTGGATGCCCTCTGCCGACGTGGCAGCAAATCACTATCGAGCTATCTCAAATCAGCACTGGGCTTTACCGGCGTTAAAACGGTACTGCTCTACGAAGTGCTCGGCAAAGAACAGGTCAACGATATAAAAACCTTAGTAGCAACGATAAAAGCATTGCCGATTACCGTGCACACCACACGCCCGATTGCCGAAGCAATTAGCACCGCAGGCGGCGTTTGCTTCGACGATGTCGATCAACACTTCATGATCAAAAAGCTGCCCGGCGTTTTTGTGGCCGGAGAAATGCTGGATTGGGAAGCGCCTACTGGTGGCTATCTACTAACTGCCTGCTTGGCCACGGGCCTACAAGCGGGGCACGGCGTTTTAAACTGGCTTACTGCGCAGGCGCAACCTGAACCTTTAGCGTAAAAATCTTGGCGGGCGGCGTATTTTTCTCCCACGGCTGCGCGTACACGTAGGTCAGTACAGCTAGACCCGATCCTTGAGCGCGAAACGACCATACCTGCTCACCCGGGGCGCCCACCATGCCATTTGCGCCAGCCGATTCACCACTGACTGTTTCAAGACGCAGCACATCATCGCCTGCGACTGCGTAAGACCAGACATAACCGGTACTCGGATTGGCCGGTAGACGCACGACCAACGGTTGGTACGGAATCAACGAGGCCGTGCCGCCCGAATCAGGAAGCGATGCCGTCACCGGCATTTCAACAGGAAAAAGAGACGGCGCACAAGCCGTAAGCATCCATGTTGCACTTAGCAGAACCAGTAATCGTTTCATGACCTATCGCACCAACGTTTTATATGTCCCGACTATAACCTGATATGAAAAATCCTTCTAACCAGGTTCCGCTATCCTGTTAGGATCGGCTCCATGTCAGATCCAACCAAAGAACCTCTTTCCCCGCCCGTTCCCGTTAGCTTCTGGGAAGCGTTTGCCTTCTGGTTAAAGCTTGGCTTTATCAGCTTTGGTGGTCCCGCCGGACAAATCGCCATCATGCACCAGGAGTTAGTCGAGCGTCGCCGCTGGATTTCCGAACGACGTTTTCTGCACGCACTCAACTACTGCATGGTGTTGCCGGGGCCAGAGGCTCAGCAACTCGCTATCTACATCGCCTGGCTCATGCATCGCACCCTGGGCGGCATCGTCGCCGGCACACTGTTTGTGCTGCCCTCGTTATTTATCCTTATCGCACTGTCATGGGCGTACATCGCCTACGGCGACCTACCCGTCATTGCGGGTCTGTTTTACGGCATCAAACCAGCCGTCACCGCTATCGTCTTCCAGGCGGCGCATCGCATCGGCTCACGTGCGCTCAAAAACAAATACCTATGGGGCATTGCCATTGCCTCATTCCTGGCCATCTTTGTAGCCAACCTACCGTTCCCGTCCATCATTGCGGCTGCCGCATTGATGGGTTACCTCGGCGGAAAATACGTCCCTGATCAGTTCAGCATCGGCGGTGGCCACAGCGGCGCAGCCAAATCATTCGGCGCAGCACTTATCGACGACCACACACCTGCGCCTGAGCACGCGCGCTTCAGTGGGCGGCGCTTAACCAAGGTCATCGCATCGGGTCTATTGCTCTGGGCCATACCCATTGCGCTACTGATCACCTGGTTTGGTCTTGATGGTGTCTATACCCAGATGGGGTTCTTCTTCACCAAAGCGGCATTGCTCACCTTTGGTGGCGCCTACGCCGTATTGCCTTATGTCTTTCAAGGGGCCGTCGAGCACTACGGCTGGCTATCGGCGTCGCAAATGATGGATGGCCTAGCGCTGGGAGAAACCACACCCGGCCCGCTCATCATGATCGTGGCCTTTGTCGGATTTATCGGCGGCTACCTCAAAGAGGTCTTCGGACCGGATGCCCTGTTTTTAGCCGGTGCCATAGCCGCAACCATTGTGACGTGGTTTACCTTTCTACCGTCCTTCATTCTCATCCTACTGGGCGGGCCATTAATAGAAAGCACGCATGGCAATCTAAAGTTCACCGCACCACTCACCGCCATTACCGCGGCCGTTGTCGGCGTTATTCTCGATCTAGCGTTTTTCTTTGGCTATCACGTGCTCTGGCCGACTGGATTTCAAGGCCACTTCGATAGCGTCTCTGCAATCATCGCCATCGCCGCCTTTGTTGCCTTGTTCCGCTTCAAAGCCAATGTCATGCACCTCATCGGCATCTGCGCCGTAGCCGGTTTGCTGCTTAAAACCCTAGCCCTATAGAAGCTCTACGCCGAAGTGCTTCATCACGTACGCAAACACGGCAAAGCACACAATCGTAATGCCCACACAGGCAGCCATCGTTGGCCAGAAGCCAATGCGCTCATGCAAAAACGGAAACGCCAGAAACATCGGTAACGTAGGCACCACGTACCAGAAGGTATACCAGGCGTGATTGGAAATCTTTTCCGCAGGCTGCTTTTCCACATACAACCAGATCAGCGCCAAAAACGTCACCATCGGCAAAGCCGCAATCAAACCGCCAAGCTTATCGCTGCGTTTGGCCACTTCTGAAATCAGTACAACGACTGCAGCCGTAATCAGGTATTTCGTAGCGAGCCAGGCCATGATGTATTTACTTACCGATACAGAATTTCGAGAAAATCGCGCCCAGCAGATCATCCTGCGTGTATTCACCGGTAATGCTTTGCAATGCCTTATGGGCCAAACGCAGTTCTTCGGCGAAGATTTCCAATGCAGGCAATGCCGCTGCTGCGGTAGCCAGATGTTCTGCCGCGTCGCTGAGTGCGCGCAGATGACGCTCACGTGCAATAAATAAACTCTCGCCTGGTTGCCATCCGGCAATCTCCAGCAAGCGCGTACGCAGTTGATCAACACCCGCACCGGTTTTGGCAGAGATCGCCACAACCGACGCTTCTGCAACCACACCCGCTGCCAGATCAATCTTGTTTTGCACCATCACGCGTGTTGTGCCTTCAGGCAGTCGCGCAATGATGGCTTCTTCGGCCGCTGTTAATCCGTGCTGTGCATCGGTCAGCAACACTGCCACATCCGCCTTTTCGATTTCTTTCCAGGTGCGCTCGATGCCGAGCCGCTCCACTTCATCGTGCGTGTCGTGCAAGCCTGCGGTATCAATCACATGCAAGGGCACGCCTTCGATTTGCAGATGGGCGCGCACAACGTCTCGCGTGGTACCGGCTACTGGCGTCACAATGGCTAGGTCTTCGCCCGCCAGTGCATTGAGCAATGATGACTTGCCCACATTAGGCTGACCAATCAGCACCACTGTTAAACCATCTTGCAACAGCTTGCCTTGCCTTGCGCTCGCCTGAACTTTGCCCAGCGCTTCACGAATATTCTGTAAACGGGCCTCGGCCTGAATGCTCTTGAGAAAGTCGACTTCTTCTTCGGGAAAATCCAGCGTGGCTTCGGTTAATGCCCGCAACTCGATCAATGGGTCCATCAGCGCATCAATGGCTCGTGAGAAATCGCCTTGCAATGAACGTACGGCCGAACGTGCGGCCGTTGCTGTGGATGCATTGATCAGATCGGCAACGGCTTCGGCCTGGGCCAGATCCAGTTTGCCATTAAGAAATGCGCGGCGCGTAAATTCACCCGGCTCCGCCAGACGTGCACCTAAATCCAGACAGCGCGATAACAAGAGTTGCATTACGACCGGACCACCGTGGCCCTGCAACTCGAGCACGTCTTCACCCGTAAACGAATTAGGGCCGGCAAAATAAATCAGCAGGCCTTCGTCCAGCACCTGGCCGGCACCGTCAACGAATTGGGCAAGGGTAGCAACCCGCGGCTGCGCAAAACTGGCCGACTGGGGTTTGCCTGTTAGTGGTTGTATCCAGGATGCCAGCCCTGCACCCGATAACCGCACAATGCCCACACCACCGCGACCCGGCGCCGTGGCGATGGCCGCGATGGGTGGATTCAACATCTTAACGGTGGCCGTGTTTGGCGGCTTCGATCTTGCGGTTAATGGCCCACTGCTGCGCAATCGACAGGACGTTGTTCACCGTCCAGTACAGCACCAGACCTGCCGGGAAGAAGAAGAACATCACACCAAAGCCCAGCGGCATAATCCACATGATCTTGGCTTGCACAGGGTCCGGCGGCGTTGGGTTCAACTTCACCTGGAACAGCATGGTGGCCATCATGATGGCAGGCAGAATGTAGAACGGATCTGGCTGGGTCAGATCATGAATCCAGCCCACCCATGGGGCGTTACGCATTTCAACAGCGCCGAGCAGCACCCAGTACAGCGCAATGAATACCGGAATCTGTACCAGGATCGGCAAGCAGCCGCCCAGTGGATTGATCTTTTCCTTGCGGTATAGATCCATCATTTCCTGATTCAGTTTCTGCTTGTCGTCACCGTAACGTTCTTTCAGCGCCATCAGGCGTGGGGTCACGGTACGCATGCGCGCCATTGATTTATAGCTAGCAGCTGACAGCGGGAAGAAGATCAGCTTGAGCATGATGGTCATGAGCACAATCGCCCAGCCCCAGTTACCCGTCAGAACTTCCAGCCATTCCAGCACCCAGAAAATTGGTGCGGCCAGAACGGTCAGCCAACCATAGTCAACAACCAGATCAAAACCAGGCGCCACTTTTTCAAGCGTGCTGTGTTCTTGAGGACCTGCGTACAGCGGCACAGTCAGTGTGCTCACACCATTCGTAGCGACTGGCATTGGCACGATGACACCGGCGGCAAATACACCCGGCTCAACCTGTCGCGTGTAGAACTCACGTGGCGTGCCAGCAGCAGGAATAAAGGCCGTTACAAAATAGTGCTGGATCATGGCAACCCAGCCGTCGTTAGCGGTCTTTTCAAATTTGGCACTGCCATCAGCAATGTCGCCAAATTTGATCTTGTTGAATTTCTGGGCGTCGGTATAGAAAGCCGGGCCTGTGAAAACACTCACCATGTTTGGATCACCGGCCGGTGCTTTGTCATCACGCACCAGCTGGAAGTATGCATCTGCCTTATCGGCAGCAACACCCTTCAGTTTGTAGGTGACATCAATGCCATAGTCGCCACGCTTGAAGGTTAGTGTCTTGCTAACTTTGCCGCCATTGGCTGCGTCGGCTTCAAAAACGACATCCAGCGTATTCTGGCCCGCTTTCAGTTCGTTACCCGAGGAGACCTGGCGCCACAATGTCTTGTGGTTCGGCATGCCATCGCCAATCAGGCCCGATTGCGCGGCATAGTGGTGTGTCTTGCCAAACAGTTCAACGAACCCGGACTTGTCATCACCCTTGTGTTGAATCAGTTCCAGGTTAGTAATGCTGGCACCGGCTAAGCTAATCGTGGCAACGTACTCGTCTGTCTTTACCGTGACCGTTGGCGCATTAGCTACTGCAGCTGGCTGTGCAACAGCCTTGTCGCTATTTCCATTGCTACGCGATGGAACAGCGCCACTATCTTTGGCACGCAGATCAACCGAGCCCTTGGGCGAATCAGCTGATTGTGCAGCGGCCGGCGGCATGTTGGCTGCTTTCTGCTCAGCTTTATGCTGGCCCCAGCCTTCCCAAAGCAGGAATACGGAGATGGTGAAAATCAGGGTAAGAAATAAACGACGGTAATCCATGGTTCAGCCAGCGAGAAGGTTCAAAAAAACGGGCGCTGCGTTTGCAACGCTACAAAGCATGCAAGGGTACCAGATTCAGGGCACAGGATCGTGTCCACCGGGATGGAAAGGGTGACAACGCAACACTCTTTTTATGGCCAGCCACGATCCGCGTAACGGTCCATATCGGGTTAAAGCCTCTGCCGCATAGGCAGAACAGCTCGGGTAAAAGCGGCAGCGCTGCCCTAAAAAAGGGCTTAAGGCATAGCGATAGACCTGTATCAGCGCCAATAACAACTGCTGTGTCAGCTTGGCCGGCAGGGACATCAGGCGCGCCAACAGGTCGTGATTCATGCCGGCTGATCCTGTTTTTCTTTTCGGATATGACCGGCGACACGGTTCATAATCTGCCGAATATCCGTACGCAACCCTGTAGCGACCTGCAGTCGGGTAGGTGCGACCTCGCCTTTTTTCACGCGGAATGGTGATTCATGCAGCCGAACAATCCAGTCCCCCGCCGGAAAAGCCGCCGGTGTAGTGCGGAAATGCTCACGCAACACTCGTCGGATCAGGTTTCGACGTGCAGAGGCAGCAACCAGACGTTTGGCCACAATTAGACCCAACCGGCTGGTCGAAAAATTTTGTTCGATGAATTCGATCTGCTCGTTTTCAGAGCACGCTCGAGATTGGCTAGGCTGATAACGATGTACCGTCAGCCATTGCCCTCGGCAAGCTTTACGGGCATCAAAGACCGCCTGGAACTCCAACGGTTTAAGTAGCCTTGATGCCCTGCTAAAGCGAAAACGGGTTTGAGTTTTAGTCAAACTCACCGTTGTTCCGTTTTGTTCTGCTCGGATTAAATAAGGAAACGTCTAATCCGATAACGTCCGGAAACCCGGACGCGTCGCACTTAGACAGACAGGCGATGACGGCCTTTGGCGCGGCGCGAAGCCAGCACAGCACGACCACCACGGGTACGCGAACGAACGAGGAAACCGTGAGTGCGCTTACGGCGAACAACGGATGGTTGATATGTACGTTTCATGACGGGGGCTCCCCAGAATCCAGTAAATTGCCAAAGAATCGCAGCGGTGCCGCGAAAAACCCGTGATTAAACAGGAATTTCCCTGTGTCTGTCAAGTTATATCCTCAACCGATACTATGTTTAATCCATAGGTTACGGACAAGAACGCCGGACAAAGCGGCTGGCTTAAGGTATCCTAAAAGGTTGCGCAATCTGCGGGCTTTGCCGCTAAAACTTGTCGCTTTCAGCGGCTACCGGGTCTTATTGTCACATGAATCCATTCTGGAACTATTGTCTTGAAAAGCTGGGGGAAGAACTTCCCGCCCAGCAGTTCAGCACATGGATTCGCCCGTTACAGCTGGCTTCCGATCGCAATAGCGAAACCAACGAACTGACAGTTTCTGCGCCGAATCGCTTTATTCTCAAGTGGGTACGCGATAACTACCTGGGTACCTTCCAGGATCTGGCTGACACATTTTATGGCCAACCCGTTACGGTTAATTTTACGATTGGCGCAGCACAAGCTGCAGCCGATAGCGCGCCGACCCGTTCTGCTGCGCCCATAAACACATCCGCAGCCCCAAATACTCCGGCACCTGTTAGTCATCAAGCGCCCAATAAACCGGCGCCCAGCGTTGCACCGACCCAGTCCAAGGCCTCTGGTCAGGGCACGCGATTAATGACCCATTTCACCTTCAATGAACTGGTGGTTGGTAAAGCCAATGAATTAGCCAGAGCCGCTTGCATGAAGGTTGCCGAATCACCCGGTGGTGCTTATAACCCGCTGTTCATTTACGGGGGCGCGGGTCTGGGTAAAACCCACTTGATTCACGCTATCGGTAACGCCGTGCTGGCAGCAGACCCTACCAAAGTGGTGCGTTACGTACACGCCGAGGATTACTACTCCGACGTCGTTCGTGCCTATCAACAAAAAGCCTTTGATAGTTTTAAACGCACTTACCGGTCTATTGATCTGTTGCTACTGGATGATGTGCAATTCCTCAAGGGCAAAGATCGCTCACAGGAAGAATTCTTTTATCTATTCAATGCTTTAGTAGAAGCACGCAAGCAGATTGTTATTACTTGCGATACCTACCCGAAAGCCATTGAAGGCCTCGAAGACCGGCTGATTACGCGCCTGGACTGGGGTTTAACGGTACAAATCGAACCGCCAGAAACAGAAATGCGGGTTGCCATTCTTAAAAAGAAGGCAGAAACCGAAGGTAAAGTACTGGCCGATGAAGTTGCTTTCTTCATTGCCAAGCATTTACGCTCGAATGTACGAGAGTTAGAGGGTGCTTTGACCCGGGTTTTAGCTTTTGCACAGTTCCACGGACGAGAAATCACCCTTGAAACAGCAAAAGAGGCTTTAAAAGACATCGTTGGTGCCTATAACCGGCAAATTACTGTAGAAAACATCCAGAAAATGGTTGCTGACTACTATAAATTGAAGGTTGGCGACCTTTATTCCAAGAAACGTAGTCGGATGATCGCTCGTCCACGTCAGGTTGCTATGTGGTTATGCAAAGAAGTCACACCCCATAGTTATCAGATGATTGGCGAGTCATTCGGTGGCCGTGACCATACAACAGTGCTTCATGCCGTACGAACCATTGAAGATATGCGCACGAAAGACCAACAAATCAATCACGACATCCACGTGCTCCTACAGGTGCTCAAAGGATGATGTATAACTCCTGTACAGTACGTGGACGTTTTGTGGGTAACCTCGGGTTTTGTCCAGAGGTCGTTTTTAGTCCCCTTTTCGTCAACCAGCGTTCCCCTGGGTTTTCCTTAGGGTTCTACAGTCAGCAATCCCATGAATTTTCGTGAGAAAATCACCTTATCCACAGAATTGACCTGAGCTTATTCGTATTAGGAATTCTATATATGTTGTTATTAAAGACCTCTAGAGAAACACTTCTGGCCCCTTTGCAAACCGTTTCAGGGATTGTAGAGAAACGGCATACGCTGCCTATTCTGTCCAATGTACTGATCGAAAAGAAAGGGTCTATGCTGACCCTGGTCGCGACAGATATTGAAATCCAGATCACCACTGGCGTTAGTCTAGAAGGTGGTGCAGAAGGTTCAGTAACGGTTGCTGCTCGCAAATTGCAAGACATTCTGCGTTCGCTGCCAGAAGAATCAACGGTAAGTCTGGATCTGGATGAAAAGCGTCTGGTTGTTAAAGCCGGTAAGAGTCGCTTCTCACTGCAAACACTGCCTGCAGAAGATTTTCCACAGATGAACATGAATGCTGCGAATCCGGTATCGTTTACCGTCACGCAAAAATCATTCAAACATCTGCTGGGTCAAACGCAATACGCCATGGCCGCACAAGACGTGCGTTACTACCTCAACGGTATGTTGTTGCAGGTAGAAGGCAATGCACTGCGTTCAGTAGCAACCGATGGTCACCGTTTGGCTTTTGCACAAACAGCCATTACAGAAAATCTGGAAAAGCAGGAAATCATTCTGCCGCGTAAGTCGGTACTGGAACTGGCCCGCCTGCTTGCTGACTCTGAAGAACCCCTCAACATTACGCTGGCACATAATCAGGCACGTTTTTCGTTTGGTGATGTGGTTTTTGTTACCAAGCTTATCGATGGCAAGTTCCCTGATTACACCCGTGTTATTCCACCTGCATTCTCGAATGAATTGCCGTTGAACCGCATCGGTTTCAGCCAGGCACTACAACGTGCGCGTATTCTTTCGAATGAAAAATTCTCGGGTGTTCGTCTGATTCTGGAAGATGGCGTCCTGAAAATTAGTGCTGCCAATGCCGAACAGGAAGAAGCACAAGAAGAAATCGAAGTGGAATACAACGGCGAACGTCTGGATATTGGCTTCAATGTGAATTACCTGCTGGATGTACTGGGTCACGTCACAGATGAGCAGATCGTCTGGCGTTTCAACGATTCCAATTCAAGTGCTCTCTTTGGCCCAGCAGATAACAGTACGTTCAAGTACGTTGTTATGCCGATGCGCATCTAAGTAAATACTGACTCCGAAATACTCCGTTTGAATTACCTAAGTTGAAAACGATGGCCGATAAGAAACCTGCACAAGCTCCTGAATACGACGAATCCTCGATTCAACAACTGGAAGGCCTGGAAGCGGTTCGTAAACGCCCGGGTATGTACATCGGCGATACGTCCGATGGCAGTGGTTTGCATCATATGGTGTTTGAAGTCGTTGATAACGGGATTGATGAAGCACTGGCCGGTCATTGCGACGACATCGTTGTAACGATTCATGCAGACAACTCGATTTCGGTTAAAGACAACGGTCGTGGTATTCCAACAGGTATCAAGTTTGACGATAAGCATGAACCGAAGCGTTCAGCTGCTGAAATCGTTATGTGTGTGTTGCACGCGGGTGGTAAGTTCAACCAGAACAGCTACAAGGTATCAGGCGGTCTGCATGGCGTTGGTGTTTCCTGTGTTAATGCATTGTCGCAATGGCTCAAGCTCACTATTCGCCGTGATAGCAAGAAGTACTTTATGGAGTTCAATCAGGGTAAAGCGGTTAACCGCGTGATTGAAATGCAGAACGGTGTGGAAGTATCGCCGCTGCAAATCATTGGCGAAACTGAAAACCGTGGTACCGAAGTGCACTTTCTGGCCGACCCGGAAATCTTTGGTACGGTGGAATTCCATTACGAAATTCTGGCCAAACGTTTGCGCGAACTATCGTTCCTGAATAATGGTGTGCGTGTTCGCCTGGTTGATCAGCGCAACGGCAAAGAAGAAGATTTTGCTTTCTCGGGCGGCGTGAAGGGCTTCGTTGATTACATCAACAAGAACAAAACCGTGCTGCACCCAAACGTGTTCTATTCCACCGGCGAATCCAAAGCAGGGGAAGCAACGATTTCGGTTGAAGTCGCTATGCAGTGGAATGATTCCTACGCAGAAAACGTACTGTGCTTCACCAATAACATTCCGCAATCGGATGGTGGCACGCACTTGACGGGTCTGCGCGCTGCAATGACCCGCGTCATCAACAAGTACATCGAAGAAAACGACATTGCCAAAAAGGCCAAGGTCGATATTACCGGTGACGATATGCGCGAAGGTTTGACCTGCGTGCTGTCGGTAAAGATGCCAGATCCGAAGTTTGCTTCGCAAACCAAGATGAAGCTCGTATCGTCAGAAGCCCGTCCGGCTGTTGAAGAAGTTGTTGCCCAGAAACTGGCCGACTTCCTGCTCGAGCGTCCGGCGGATGCCAAAGTTATCACCGGCAAGATCGTTGAAGCGGCCCGTGCCCGTGATGCTGCCCGTAAAGCGCGTGAAATGACGCGTCGTAAGAGCGTTATGGATGGCGTAGGCCTGCCCGGCAAGCTGGCCGACTGTCAGGAAAAAGATCCGAGCAAGTGCGAACTGTACCTGGTGGAGGGTGACTCCGCCGGCGGTTCTGCCAAACAAGGTCGTGATCGTAAGTTCCAGGCTATCCTGCCGCTTAAGGGCAAGATCCTCAACGTTGAAAAAGCCCGTTTCGACAAGCTCATCGGTTCGCAGGAAATCGCCACACTGATTACCGCCCTCGGTACCGGTATCGGCAAAGATGAATACAAACCGGAAAAACTCCGCTACCACCGCATCATCATCATGACCGATGCCGACGTCGATGGTGCACACATCCGTACACTGCTGCTCACCTTCTTCTACCGTCAGATGCCTGAGCTGGTAGAACGTGGCCACATCTACATTGCGCAGCCACCGCTGTACAAAGTCAAGCACGGCAAGACCGAGCGTTACCTCAAGGATGATCACGAATACAACCAGTTCCTGCTGCAAATGGCCCTTAACGAAGCCAAACTGCAGCCGGCTAAGGGTAAAGCCATCGAAGGCGAAGCGCTAGGCGACCTGGCGCGTAGCTTCATTCTTTCCGAAGCCATTATTGATCGTTTGTCGTATCTGATTCATCCGGAAGTGCTGCATACCCTGGTCAATGATAATCTGAGCATTGACCTGAGCGACGAGAAGGCCGCTCAGAGCGCCGCAAAAGAACTGACTAAGGCCATGGGCTTGGGACCGGCCATTGCGTCGCATGAGAAGCCTCTGGAGATCGTTCCTGCCTATGATGCTAATCGCGAGAGCTGGGTTTTGCGCCTGGAACGCTGGCATCACGGTAATCTCAAGCTAGGTCTGATCGATAATGAGTTCCTCGGCTCGGGCGATTACACCCAATTGCGTAAAACGGCTGAACTGCTGGCCGACCTGACCAACGGCGGCGCCGTTGTTCAACGTGGCGAGAAGCAACAGGCGGTAACGCGCTTCAGCGAAGCCATGACCTGGTTGTTCGGCGAAGTCGAACGTGGCATCGGCAAGCAGCGCTATAAAGGTCTGGGCGAGATGAACCCGGGGCAGCTGTGGGAAACTACCATGGACCCAACCGTTCGCCGCCTGCTCAAGGTACAGATCGAAGATGCTATCGGCGCCGACCAGATCTTCTCTACGCTCATGGGCGAACTGGTGGAGCCGCGTCGCGCCTTCATTGAAAGCAACGCACTCACGGCGCGCAACATCGACGCCTAAGTGGTCGCACAGCAAAACACGGCTCGCTTAACAGCGGGCCGTTTTTGTTTATAGCGCAAATGACAAAAGTTAAAGTATTTTAATTGCACGTTAGTGACACGTTAACAGAACATAAAGACATATCACGATGAGCAAAGCCGCTAAACCACTCAGTATCGAACGGATTTTGCAGAACCAGGGCTTTGGTGCCCGCAAGCTGTGCCGTATGCTCGTGCGCAACGGTTCGGTCATGGTAAATGGCACCGTTTGCGACGATCCTGACGAAGTCTTTGCCACGGAAGGGCTCACGCTTGAAGTCGAAGGTGTAGAGGGGGTCTGGCCGTTTTGTGACAAAGCCTACATCCTGCTCAATAAACCGTTGGGTCACGAATGCTCCCGCGCACCCAAGCATCACCCCAGTGTTCTGGCCTTATTGCCCGATCCATTGCGCGCCCGTGATGTTCAACCCGTCGGTCGCCTGGATGTAGAAACGACGGGTTTGTTGCTGCTCACAGATGATGGCCAATGTATTCATGTGCTGACCTCTCCCAAGCATGCAGTGCCAAAAGTCTATCGGGCCACGTTGGCCGAAGCGGCCGATCAGAGCCTGTGTGACAAATTGCTGGCCGGGGTCTTGCTCAAAGATGAGGAAGAAACCATCGCAGCCGACGCTTGCCGTTTGCTCGAGCCACAGGTTCTGGAAATGACCATTACCCAGGGTAAGTACCATCAGGTTCGCCGGATGATTGCCGCTGCCGGTAATCATGTGAATGCCCTAGAGAGAACGGCTATTGGCGATCTGGTTTTGCCACAAGATCTGGCGCCGGGGGAATGGCAATGGCTAGATGCCGAGCGGATGCACAAGGCAGGGTGGACACCTAAGTAATCATTGTATCGATGTTCCACGTGAAACATCTCTTTCCGAGGTCGCTTAGTCCGGCGCTTTAAGTAGATAATGTTTCACGTGGAACATCAAAGTGGGTTTCTCGATCAAGGAGAAAAGATATGGCATCAATGACGCTGACAGAAATGCGGTACATCACTGCGCTGGATAAAACCCACCACTTTGGCAAAGCGGCGGAACTGTGTCATGTGAGTCAGCCCACCTTATCGGTTGCCATCAAGAAAGCAGAACAACAGATTGGTGCGCCTCTCTTTGAGCGTGGGGCCTCGGAAATCCGAACCACGCCACTCGGTGAGCAGGTCGTGGCGCAGATAAAACGGGTGCTGGATGAAGCGCTTCGCCTGGAAGAAATTGCTACACAAAGCCGAGATCCACTCAAAGGACCATTGCGGGTTGGGGTGATTTACACCATTGCGCCCTATCTTTTGCCAGCGCTGATTCCGGTGCTGCATAAACTGGCGCCCGATATGCCGCTTTTCCTACGGGAAGACTTCACCGCCAATCTAATCCCGATGCTGAAAGAAGGGGAGCTGGATGTCATTGTTCTGGCCTTGCCCGTAGAAGCGCCGGGTGTGGTGAGTCAGCGAGTGTATGAAGAACCGTTCCGGGTCGTTGTGCCCGCTGGGCATGAATGGGCTGGCCGTCAATCAATCAGTAACAACGAGCTCGATGGACAAAACCTGCTGTTGCTGGGAAGCGGTAACTGCTTCCGGGATCAGGTGCTTGAAGCCTGCCCACGTCTACAGCGGGCAGAAGGCTTGGCCGGTTCATTGGAAGGAAGCTCCCTCGAAACCATCCGCCACATGGTGGCCAGTGGGGCAGGGATCGCCGTCATGCCAAGCTCGGCGGCCGATCCGCTCATGACTAAAGAACCCATGGTTAAAGTGCTGCCCTTCGCGCAAACGGCTAAAAAACAGGGTGCAGATTTAGCATTAGATACGGCGGGTCGTACGGTTGGGCTAGCCTGGCGCACTACATTCCCGCGCCCTAAAGCCATCGACGCTGTTCGTCAGGCCATACTTTCCTGCCAGTTACCCGGGGTGAGTAAAGCCCATTGATCGAGTGTTCCACGTGAAACACTCCGCAGAATTCTGTCCTTGGCCTACCGTTTTCAGCCCTTGCTCAAGCTTTATAGCAGACAGTTCGTAATGGCTTGTACCAGTGTCGCACGATCCGGGGCAGGTCTTATCGTAGAAGCAGGGCGCTTGGCCGGTGCCCAGATCGGGTCCGGAAAGTGCGTATCGTCTGCCCAGCGCGGAATAATATGCCAGTGAACGTGCGGTACGACATTGCCCAAACTGGCCAGATTAATCTTGGTGGGTTGCATCAAATCCCGCAAAGCAGACTCCACCACACACACAGCTTTCATCAATGCCGAGCGATCTTCGATCGGTAAGTCCGTCATTTCTCCGGCATGACGGTTCAGAATCACCCGACAAAAACCTGGCCATGCCGGATCATTGACTGCAACGATGCGATACAGCGCATTGCTAAACAGAATATCTTCGCCATCAGTTTTGCAGAGTGGGCAGTTTTTTTCAGTCATGCGGATAGATCCCTGGATTGAGTCGTGAACGACGGCAACGATTCAGCAGTTTAAGCGAAAACAGAAAACTTCAGAGTTTGGGTGTCGATCGGTTCTTGATGCGAAAAACCAAAACCAATAAATCCGTTACAAATCAATGCGTTAGAAGCGGCAAGGGGTGGCAGAATCGAAATGAGCGATTTTTTCAAGGTCCCCTAGGCTTAGGTATACCCGAGGGTCAATTTTCAGCAAGGTCTTCTGGACTGAAATTAACGATTTCATCGAGTTTTAACACCCAGCCTGCTTCACCCGGCGTCAGCACGTAATACAACTGACGTAATCCTCCGGTCGGGTTGCTGTTGGTGTCACCCGGACGATAAATCGGGAATCTACGCGCAAGTCGTGTTTCGACGACCGAGAATTCATCATGCCCCATATAACCGGTATTGGCTTCTTTATCATCCGAAAGTTCGGGTAGATAAATCGGCGTGAGCGATTTCTTGCGATTGGCCGCATAGCCCACCACGCCACCATAACTTCCTGAACCGGCCGACACGGTGTACACCAGAATTTCAGGCGAGCCATCGGCGTTCATATCAGCCACTTCCGCTTCAACCACCGTGCCATTAATTTCGCGGGAGATCGTCTTGTTATCCTGCTTCAGCCCTTTGGGCTTAATGGTCAGCGTATTGATTGAACCCTTGTTGGTCGCATGTACTTTAAAGCTAATGCCTTGCAGTTCCAGCGTTTGCTCAAAATCGGCCGCAATCACAAAACTGGAGGCTACCGTTAGGCAGGCGGCAATCAGGAGTGAGTGTGTTTTATGCATGACGTCATCCGGAAAAATGTGGGGGTGTCTTCATGCCGCTTGTAGGCACTGTAGGGTCAGCGCCTTACGTGCATTGCTTAGTTAGGCTTAGCTCAGGTTGTAATTCTTATCCGGCTTTATAAATTCGGGCAGCGGTTGAATGTTGTTCATTTCCAGCTGGTTAATCTCGATTGTCGTACAAATGGCATCGAGCGCCAGATCATTGGGTGCTGTTCCAAAAGGTTCTTCAATCTCCTCTGCAACGTATTCCAGAGAAAGGAACGTGTAAGAGATAAAAACGGAGATCAGTGGGGTTAGATACCGCAGATCATCGACCAGGGCGAAAGGCAGAATCGTGCAGAAAAGGTAGACCGTTCTGCGCAGAATGAGGCCATATGCGTAGGGAATCGGTGTGTTCGCAATCCGCTCGCAAGCACCTTGTATATGTGCCATCTCATTCAGGTTTTTATCAATATCTGCCCAGACAATATCGCTGAGCTGGCCGGCGCGATACTTCTGCCCTAACCACTCGCCAAGCAAGAGCAGTATGCGATTAGTGCGCAATGGGCTACCAAGCACTTCTGAGAGATAAGGTTCGGGCAGCAGACGCTCAATATCTGCTTGAGCATTAGTGCCCCGCAATTGATGCTTGAGTGACCAACTAAAGGCCATGAGGAATTGAGCAACGAGCAGACTGTCTGCTTTATCGTTCAGGATGCTTTGTACCTGGCGTGAAATGGAACGCGTGGTTATCAGCAGCATGCCCCATAGGCAGCGGGCTTCATTGAACCGCGCATAGCTGGTGTTAGTCCTGAAACCCAGGAAGATGGCGATGGCAATGCCCACCAGGCTGAATGGCGCGGTTGTTAAGTGGAGGCCAAGGCTGTCGTAATAAGGCAGCAGAAGCACTGCGCTGACGGAAAGCGCAAAGTTCAACGACAGGCGGGAGGATATATTCGGAAGAACCGAACCTCTCCAGCTGAAAAGGGAAAGGAACCAGTGCTGATGCGGTCGAACGATCATCCCCGGCCCTTACTTTTTAAAGTAACACGCGCTCGATGCTGCCAGTGTTGGCGCGAGTGACGTACTCTGCCATCCAGTTATCGCCCAGCAGATGCTTTGCCAGCTCCACGACAATGTAGTCCGCCTCTTCGCCCGTGTCGTCGCGGAAGCGCAACAGACCTTGCAGGCAGGATGGACAGGAGGTCAGCACCTTGATCGGGCCGTTGAAGCCATCGGCACGTAATTCACTGGTGCCCTGTTCCAGCTCTTCCTGTTTACGGAAGCGCACCTGGGTCGAGATATCCGGACGTGTTACCGCCAGCGTGCCCGACTCGCCACAGCAGCGGTCATTAAGCGGCACATTGGTGCCCATCAATTCGCTGGTAACCTTCAATGGTGCATAGGTCTTCATTGGTGTGTGACAGGGGTCATGGTACATATAGCGCGTACCTTCAACGCCTTCCAGCTTAACGCCCTTCTCCATCAAATATTCGTGGATATCCAGCAAGCGGCAGCCCGGGAAAATACGCTCGAACTGGTACTTCTGCAGCTGATCCATACAGGTGCCGCAGGAAACGATCACCGTTTTGATATCCAGATAGTTCAGCGTATTCGCCACGCGATGGAACAGTACGCGGTTGTCGGTGGTAATGCGCTGCCCCTTATCTTCGTGGCCGCCCGATGTCTGCGGATAACCGCAGCACAGGTAGCCCGGTGGCAATACCGTCGTAGCGCCCACTTCGTACAGCATGGCTTGTGTGGCCAGACCCACTTGCGAGAACAGACGCTCCGAACCACAACCCGGGAAGTAGAACACGGCTTCCGACTCGTCCGCACTCAGCTTCGGATTGCGGATCACCGGAATCACCTTGTCGTCTTCAATATCCAGCAAGGCACGCGCCGAACGCTTCGGCAGATTGCCCGGCATGGGCTTGTTGATAAAGTTAATGATCTGCGTGCGTACCGCAGGTTTGTGTACTGTCGCTGGCGGGTGCGCCACCTGATCCTGAATCAGGTGTAACGACTTGCCCAGCTTGTACAGCTTGTTCTGTGCTGCATAACCAAAGCGGATCATCACCTCGCGGATACCCTTGATGAACATCGGGTCCTTGATGGTGAGGAAAGTCATGGCAGCTGTTGTGCCCAGATTGAACTGCTTCTTGCCCTGTTTGCGTAGCAGGTTACGCATGGCGATGGTGACATCACCGAAGTCGATATCCACCGGGCAAGGCTTCTCGCAACGGTGACAGACGGTGCAGTGTGCCGCCACATCATCGAATTCGGCCCAGTGCGCCAGCGACACGCCGCGACGGGTCTGCTCTTCGTACAGGAAGGCTTCGATCAGCAGTGAGGTGCCCAGAATCTTGTTGCGCGGTGAATACAGCAGATTAGCGCGCGGTACGTGTGTCGAGCACACGGGTTTGCACTTGCCGCAACGCAGACAGTCTTTCACCATCGCCGATATTTCGCCAATCCCCGACTGCTCCATCACGATTGATTCGCTACCGATCAGGTTGTAGCTTGGCGTGTATGCCATATCCAGATTGCCACCGCGCATCAGCTTGCCGCGGTTGAAGTGGCCTTCCGGATCAACCTTTTCTTTATAGGCCCAGAATGCGGCCATCTCGTCGTCTTGCAGATAGTCGATCTTGGTAATGCCGATACCGTGTTCGCCGGAGATTACCCCATCAAGCGAGCGTGCCAGAATCATGATGCGATCCACCGCCGCGTTGGCGGTTTGCAGCATCTGGTAGTTGTCCGAGTTCACCGGCAGATTCGTGTGTACGTTACCGTCACCCGCGTGCATATGCAGCGCCACGAAGACGCGGCCGCGCAGCACTTCTTTGTGAATCGCGTTGATACGATCCAGAATCGGGCGGTACACGTTACCGTCAAAAATGCTTTCCAGCGCCGGCTTCAGTTCCTGCTTCCACGACACGCGCACGCTGTAATCCTGCAGGCGGTGGAACAGCACCGGATTAGCGGCCTTGTTTTCCAGTGGGCCAGCCACCACGCCCAGAGAGACGAACGAGGCTTCGGCTTCGCCGAGCGGTGTATCCAGGTGGTCAAGCAGCCATTGCCAACGCGTGCGGACTTGCGCCACCGCATCCAGCGCTTGTTGAGCGCGGTCGCCGATGAGCACGTCTTTGCCCACATTGGCATCGCCCGCGTCCAGCGTCAGGTTGCCGCCCAGGTGGTTGCTCAGTGCATCGCACAGCTCCAGCTTGTTGGCGATGGAGAGTTCGATATTGATACGTTCGATGCCGTCGCAGTAATCACCCATGCGCGGCAGCGGAATCACCACGTCTTCGTTGAGCTTGAAGGCGTTGGTGTGCTTCGAGATCGCCGCCGTACGTGAACGATCCAGCCAGAAGTTCTTGCGTTGTTCCGGGCTCACGGCAATAAAGCCTTCGGCCGCGCGCAGATTACACATGCGCACCACATCCGACGCTGCTTGCATCACTGCCTGTTCGTCATCGCCGACCAGGTCGCCAATCAGCACCATCTTCGGGCGGCCGTGGCGCTTGGCCTTGGTCGCGTAGCCAACGGCTTTGAGATAACGCTCGTCCAGATGCTCCAGACCCGCCAGCAGCACGCCGAGATCGCGGCCGCCACCATTCGGTTTGAAGTAATCGGTAATTTCTACAATAGCCGGTACAGCTTCGCGCACCTGGCCAAAGAATTCCAGACACACCGTACGTGTGTGCGCCGGCATCTTGTGCAGTACCCAGCGGGCGGCCACGATAATGCCGTCGGTGCCCTCTTTCTGTACACCCGGTACGCCACCAAGGAACTTGTCCGTGACGTCTTTGCCCAGACCCACTTTGCGGCAGGCTGCGCCGGGTAGCGAGAGAATCTCTTCGCCTAGGTGCTTTTTACCGCTCGCATCAAAACGCGTCAGGCGAAAGCGCACCGTTTCCTGTTCGTGGATCTTGCCCAGGTTGTGGTCAAGGCGTTCTACTTCCAGCCAGTTACCGTCCGGCGTCACCATCTTCCACCAGGCCAGATTGTCGAGCGCAGTACCCCACAGTACGGCCTTCTTGCCGCCGGCATTCATGGCAATGTTGCCGCCAATGCACGAGGCTTCGGCAGACGTTGGGTCTACAGCAAATACCAGACCCGAGCGTTCAGCCGCTTCGGAAACGCGCTTGGTCACGACACCGGCGCCAGTGCGCACGGTGCCGACTGGGCGATCAACGCCCGGTAGATTCACAAACTCAACCGGGTCAATCGTGATAAGTTTTTCAGTATTGATCACCACCGAATCGGCGGTTAGTGGCACGGCACCACCGGTGTAACCGGTACCGCCGCCACGCGGAATAATCGTCAGCCCGAGCTTGATGCAGTCGCGCACCAGTGGGCCGATTTCTTCTTCGGTATCCGGGTAGAGCACCACAAACGGGTACTCCACGCGCCAGTCGGTAGCATCGGTCACGTGCGATACACGCGCCAGGCCATCAAAGGCGATGTTGTCTTTACGGGTATGCTTGCTCAGCGTGCGCTGCACTTTACGGCGGCGCGCGGCACTGGTGTCCAGGTGTTTGGCAAAACGGGTAATGGCCTCGCCCGTGGCCTTGAGCAATTGCGCAACCTTTTCGTTACCGTCGCGACGCTTTTCAATTTCGGCCAGGCGATGACGCAGCGCCGAGATCAGCGCAGTTTGACGCTGACGATTCTGCAGCAGATCGTCTTCCAGGTACGGGTTACGTTGCACGACCCAGATATCACCCAGTACTTCGTACAGCATACGGGCCGAGCGACCGGTCACACGTTCGCTACGTAGTGCGTCCAGAATCGCCCAGTTTTCCTGGCCGAGCAGACGGATGACGATCTCCCGGTCGGAGTACGAGGTGTAGTTGTAGGGGATCTCGCGAAGGCGTGCGTTCATGATTCTCAGATGGGGGCCAAAGGCTATCTTTTAGACCCCATATTGTAGCGCAACAGAAGGTCTGACAAGGCTTTCACGGTTGCCGAAATCCCTGATAAAACCGTGCCTTGCATGGGGTTTTGCGGATAAGGCGCCCGATCTGCCGCTCTTTGCGCCCACCGGTATAATGCAAACACGCGTCGCCGTAGCCTTTTGCGATGCATTTATAACGATTTCAAAGCATTGATTGCCATGACCGCCAAGACCGATGTGCCCTTCCCGCTGACCGACTATCTGCGCCGCATCGAAGCGGCCGAGGTCTACGATGTGGCCATTGAGTCGCCGCTGGATTTTGCGCCGAATCTGTCGCGCCGCATTGGCAATGAGGTGTTCTTCAAACGAGAGGACCAGCAGCCCGTGTTTTCTTTCAAGCTGCGTGGCGCCTATAACAAGATGGCCAAGCTATCGCCTGAAGCGCTCAAGCGTGGCGTGGTCGCGGCTTCAGCGGGTAATCACGCCCAGGGCGTTGCCCTCTCGGCGCAGAAGCTGGGCTGTCGTGCCGTCATCGTTATGCCGACGACGACACCGGGCATCAAGGTGAATGCCGTGCGCTCGCGCGGTGGCGAAGTGGTGCTGTTTGGTGATTCTTTTGACGATGCCTACAACGAAGCACGTCGTCTGGAAAAAGAAGAAGGCCTCACCTTCGTGCACCCTTTTGATGATCCGGATGTCATCGCCGGTCAGGGTACCGTGGGTCTGGAAATCATGCGCCAGCACCCTAAACCCATCGACGCCGTTTTCTGTTGTGTCGGCGGCGGCGGTCTCATCGCCGGTGTGGCTGCCGCGATTAAACAGGTGCGTCCTGAAATCAAGATCATTGGAGTTGAGGCCGTCGACGCCGATGCTATGACGCAATCGCTGGCCACTGGCCACAGCGTACGCCTGGATCAAGTGGGCCTGTTTGCCGATGGTGCCGCCGTTAAGCAAGTCGGTGATGAATGCTTCCGTCTGGCCGAAGCCTATGTGGACGAAATGGTTCGTGTTGATAACGACGCCATCTGCGCCGCCATCAAAGATGTTTTTGAAGATACCCGCTCGGTATTGGAACCGGCCGGCGCGCTGGCCGTGGCCGGCATGAAGGCCTGGGCCGCCCAGAATAAGGCACAGGGTAAAACGCTGGTGGCTGTGGCCTCGGGCGCCAATATGAATTTTGATCGTCTGCGCTTTGTGGCCGAACGTGCGGAACTGGGCGAGCAGCGCGAAGCCATTCTCGCCGTCACCCTCCCGGAAAAACCGGGCAGTTACCGTAAGTTCCTCTCGCTGCTGGGTAGCCGCAGCATCACCGAATTCAATTACCGGTTCAATGATCCGGGTGCCGCGCATGTGTTTGTGGGTATCCAGATCGGTAACCGTGCCGAACTCACGGCCCTCATTGAAAAGCTTCAGTCCGAAGGCTATGCTGCGCTGGATCTGACCGATGACGAAATGGCCAAACTCCATGTGCGTTACATGGTGGGTGGACATACGCCTAAATCTGCCGGTGCGCTTAACGAGCTGGTTTACCGCTTTGAATTCCCGGAACGCCCGGGTGCGCTGATGAAGTTCCTCGAAAACATGAGCGCGGGCTGGAACATCAGTCTGTTCCACTACCGCAACCACGGCGCAGACTTTGGTCGTGTGCTCGTCGGCTTCCAGGTGCCCCCTAACGACATGGCGGCTTTTGATGCTTTCCTGGCTGGCCTGGGTTATCCGTTCCGAGATGAGCGTGAGAACCCGGCCTATCGTTTGTTTCTTGCCTAAAAACTAGTCGCCGTCATGTTCGACCTCACCGTTTATATGCTGGCCGGTTCTTTGGTGTTGATGGGCTGGGCGCTCTGTCGCCTATTGCCGCGTGTACCGGGGTCTGGTGGCGTAAGCGGTGTACGTTTCTGGCTGGCATTGCTACTGGTGGTGGCCTTTGATCGGACGCTTAATACGGCATTCTTTACCGTGCAGACCACGATGTACGATCAATCGGACGCGCTGTTTGGCCTGGGTCAGGCCGCCCTGCTTTATGTGCTTACCGGCATGGCGCTCAAACAACCGGCAGTGGCTTAAAGCACCAGCCCCTGTTCGGTAATCCAGCCATCCAGTGGCACATCGTGTGCCTGCGGACGTATGTCGTCCAGTAGCTGCCCGGAAAACAACACGCCAATCGTTTTTACACCGGGTAGCAACGGCAATGTGCGGTCGTAATAGCCGCCGCCATAGCCCAGCCGGTAACCCGCTTGGTCCAGCCCCAGGCACGGAATAAAAATCTGCTTGGGTACGACGCGTGTAGCCGGGTTGGCCGGGGGTGCAAAAATCCCCGCTTCATCCATGGTTAGCCGCACATTCGGTTGCCACAGATAAAACTCAAGCGGTTCACAGGCAGTTACCACGCGCGGGAGGCAAACGGCCACCCCTGCGGCATACCACTCGTGCATCAGCGGCTGAATGTCGGGCTCTTTGGTGATCGGGTAATAAAAGGCAAAAGGGGACGGCGTCGGATGAAAATGATCTTCCAGAATGTCGCAGATCTTGCGGCTAAAATCAGCATGATCCTGAGCCGCTAACTGGCGGCGCCAACCTTTCATGCGCGTACGTAGCGTACTACGATAGAATTTTTCATCCGTGGGTGTCGACATAAGTCGGACACTAGCACACTGCTGATCGAATTTACTTCTCTGGTTTTAATGATGACCCTTGCTTTCCCTGCTGTATCCGGCACCTTGAAACGCGGGCTGGCCTTGAGCCTGCTGGCGATTGGCATTAACGCCATGGCGCAAGATGCAACTTATCTCAGTGCACGGGATGCGGTTAAAAATGGGCAGCTAGGTAAGGTGGAGCAACTGTATCCACAGCTCAAACAACATGAACTAGCGCCTTATGTTGAATCGTGGCTACTCAAGCCGCAGCTTTCTACTGATAGTCCTGAAATTCGAGCCTTTCTTAAAAAGTACGATGGAGAACGCCCGGCAGAATTGCTGCGTGCAGACTGGATTCGTGCGCAGGCCAAACAGGGTAATTGGACGCTGGTCGCGCAGCAGGGCGTGCTGATGCTGCAGCCGGAGCCGGATGTGCAGTGCTATGGCCTGCAGCCGCGTGTAAACAATGGCGATAGTGCCGCCCGCGATCAGGGTAATGTTTTGTGGACCACGGGTGTGGATTCGCCGGATGCCTGTCAGGGTCTGTTCGATGCCCTATGGGCTAATGGTTCACTCAAAGCCAGTGACGGTTGGGCGCGTGCCCGTCGTCAGGTGGCCATGAACAAGTTGAATCAGGCACGCCAGACCCTGAGCGTCATGTGCGTTAACGTGAACGATGCCGCCGGTGGGCTCGATGCGGTGCTGAGTCGCCCCGTCATTTACCTGGAGCGCATGGGCACCCCGAACGACGATACCCAGAAAGAACTTGCCACGCTGGCGCTGGTGCGCATGGCGCGCAACGAGCCGGGCAGCGCCGTGCCGGCGCTCAAGCGCTATGGCGGCAACCTGGATAAGTCGCAGCAGGAATACGTCTGGGGCATCATTGGTTGGCAGTTAGGGATTCAGCAAAGCCCCGAAGCGCTCGATGCGGTAAAACGCAGTGGCACGGTGCTGTTGCCAGATGATGCCATGGCATGGCGTATACGCGTGGCATTGCGTGCGCAGGATTGGAGCCTGGTGCGTAAAGATATCGAGGCCATGCCAGAACCCATGATCAATTCGCCAGAATGGGTTTATTGGTTAGGTCGTGCTTTCAAGGCGCAGGGTCGAGATAGCGCCGCCGAAGACCAGTTCAAAAAGATCGCCGGACAGCCTAACTTCTATGGCGTGCTCGCTTCTGAAGAATTGGGTGGCCGCGCAAAACTGCCAACGCAGGCATCACCCGCCACCACCGATGAAATCCGCCAGGTAGAGCGTCAACCCGGCATCCGTCGTGCACTGGCCATGTATCGCCTCGACCTGCGCCCCGAAGGCGTTAAGGAATGGAGCTGGGCCTTGCGTGGCATGAACGACCGCCAGCTCCTGGCTGCTGCCGAAATCGCCCAGCGCAATCAGATCATTGACCGCTCGATCAGCGCAGCAGACCGCACGAAAGACGAACATAACTACAAATTACGCTTCCCGACCCCACATGCCGACAAGATCATGACCCATTCCGATCGACAGAATCTGGATAAAGCCTGGGTCTACGGCCTGATGCGTCAGGAAAGCCGCTTCGTGACCAACGCCAAATCCAATGTGGGTGCTGCTGGCCTGATGCAGGTGATGCCATCTACGGGCAAATGGGTGGCCAACAAGATCGGCGTGAAACTTGGCCCGGGCGATCTGCACGACCCCGATACCAACGTTATGCTCGGTACCACCTACATGCGCCTGGTGCTAGAAAGCCTGGATAACCACCCGGTACTGGCTTCGGCTGCCTATAACGCCGGCCCCGGTCGTGCGCGTAAGTGGCGCGATGTAAAGCCATTGGAAGGCGCCATCTATGCTGAAACGATCCCCTTCTCTGAAACCCGGGACTACGTGAAGAAGGTGATGAGCAACGCCGTGTTCTATCAGACCGTCATGACCGGCAATTCGCCGTCGCTTAAAGTTATGCTCGGCACCATTGCGCCGAAGAGCAGTAAAGGCGATTCAGCGCCAGAACTGCCTTGAAATGACATAAAATGCTGAAATTAGCGATTAACTACTGATCAGACGATCGACCAAGGAAGACTCATGCTGAAGAACCACAAAATTCTCCTCATTGGTGGCACCGGTTTTGTTGGCCGTCATCTGGCCCGTGCGCTGGTCGAGGCAGGTGTACAAGTCACCATCCCGACCCGTCGCTACGAAAAGAACCGCGACATCACCATGTTGCCAAGCGTGATTCTGGTCGAAGCCGACATCAACGAAGCAGGTGTCCTTGAACATCTGGCCACCGGTAAAGATGCTGTGATCAACCTGGTGGGTATTCTGCATGGCGCTACGCCGGCTATTCCCTACGGTAAGGAATTTGCGGCTGCGCACGTTGAGTTGCCAAAGAGAATTGTGGCTGCCTGTAAAGCGGCGGGCGTAAAGCGCCTGGTGCATATGAGCGCCCTGCACGCCAGCAATCGTGCACCATCCGAATATCTGCGTTCTAAAGCTGCCGGCGAAGCCGTGATTAACGAATCTGGTTTGACCACCACTATTTTCCGTCCGTCGGTTATTTTCGGCATGCGCGATGCATTCCTGAACACCTTCGCCAAACTGCTGCGTATGTTTCCGATTTTGCCACTGGCCTCATCCGGTGCACGCTTCCAGCCAGTAGCAGTGTATGACGTTGCCAATGCCTTTGTGCAAGCGCTCACTAGCCCTAGTATGGAGAATCAGACTTTTGATTTGTGTGGCCCGAAGGTCTACACACTCAAAGAACTCGTTGCCTATACCGGTGAAGTTATCGGCTTCAAGCGTAAGATCGTTGCGCTGCCAGAGAGCCTGGCCTATGTGCAAGCGGGCTTTCTGTCGCTGCTGCCAAATCCGATGATCTCGCAAGACAACCTGCGCTCGATGGAAGTTGACAGCGTATGGACGCCGGATTGCAAAGCACCAGCAGGCTGGAACCCGCAGCCACTAGAAGCGGTTGCACCGTTGTATCTGCTCGATAGCGGTGATGCAGCACAGCTTGCCGAATACCGCAGCCGCGCCGGTCGTTAAGCGTTTCACACAACCGCGCCACGGCTGAGGGTCTCTCGTCGTGAAAATCTATGTGGTCGGTGGTGCGGTACGCGATCGCCTGCTTGGGCTTACCCCTGGCGATCGTGACTACGTCGTTGTCGGCGGCTCGCCTGATGAAATGATTGCAGCGGGTTACCAACCCGTTGGCAAAGACTTCCCCGTATTTCTGCATCCTAAAACGCATGAAGAATATGCGTTAGCGCGCACCGAGCGTAAAACCGGCCACGGCTATCATGGCTTCAGTTGCTATGCCGCGCCCGACGTGACGCTGGAAGAAGACCTCATCCGTCGCGATCTCACCATCAACGCCATGGCCGAAGATGCCAGTGGTGCGGTGATTGATCCCTATGGCGGTCAGCAGGATCTGCAAGCCAGAATACTGCGCCACGTGAGTGACGCCTTCGCCGAAGACCCGGTACGCATTTTGCGACTCGCCCGCTTTGCGGCACGCTTTCCGCAATTTAGCGTAGCGTCGGAAACGCAAACGCTCATGCAGCGTATGGTGCAATCGGGCGAAGTCAAACACCTTGTTGCCGAACGTGTGTGGCAGGAACTGTCTCGCGGCCTGATGGCTGAGCAACCCGAACGCATGTTTGCCGTGCTGGAAAGTTGTGGCGCTGCGCCTGATCTCTTTGCGGGCGTGTTGCCACCAGCGGGCGTGCTGGCTTGTGCCGCACAGAAAGCATTATCTTTACCGGTGCGCGTGGCACTCTGGCTTTCGGCCTGCACCGATCAACAAGTCAGTGCCCTCGCCAATGCCTTGCGTTTGCCCACCGATTGTAAAGATATGACCCTATTGCTGGTACGCCATAAAAACGCGCTACTCACATTCAACGCTCTCAGCGCAGAAGATCAACTGAACACGCTAGAACGGTGCGATGCCTTGCGTCGTACTGATCGTTTCAAAGACCTGCTCTCCGCATTGCCGTGCCTGGGTGCCGATGCATCACTTGCGGAGTGCTGGTTAAAAACACTGGCCGCTGCAGCCGGTGTCGATGCCGGAGCCATTGCGCTGGCTGTGCGCACACAAGAACACATTGCTACCCGCATACGCGATGCGCGTATCGAAGCCATACAGAATATTGCCTGAGGTAAACCCATTGTCCGACGCATTGTCACTCGAAGTTATTAGCC
The DNA here is from genome assembly GCA_964498255.1 of uncultured Dechloromonas sp. GTDB lineage: Bacteria > Pseudomonadota > Gammaproteobacteria > Burkholderiales > Rhodocyclaceae > Fluviibacter. Next base: position 18,673 of record CAZCGW010000001.1, on the reverse strand, counting down.
GCTACCCCAGCAAGGGTAAGCGCCGCACACCGTTATTGTTTGTGCACGGCGCCTTCACCGCTGCCTGGTGCTGGTCTGAGCATTTTCTGGATTGGTTCGCAGAACGCGGCTGGCCGGTTCATGCCATCTCTCTGCGTGGTCATGGGGGCAGTGAAGGCTTAGAGCAGCTCGGCAACTGGGGCATCGACCATTACGTCGCGGACGTCATGCAAGTGGTCGAAGAGCTCGGCGAACTGCCCGTGTTGATCGGTCACTCCATGGGCGGCTTTGTCGTGCAGAAGTGTCTTGAGAAGCAAGCCTTCCCTGCAGGCGTGCTCATGTGTTCCGTACCGCCGAAGGGGTTGCTGGCCAGTTCGCTATCGATGATGTGGTCGCATCCCGATCTGATGGGTGGCCTATCCCAGTTAATGACAGGCGGCCCGGTGGATATCGACTCACTTAAAGATGCCTTGTTTGCACAGCCAGCGTCTATGACGGATTTGCAACGCTACCTTATGCTCTCGCAAATGGAATCGCAGCGTGCCATCTGGGATATGACCATGTTCAACCTGATTAACCCGGATAAGCTCAAGCCGGGCCCTAAGCTGGTCATGGGTGCCGAACTTGATCACCTTATACCGGCGAACCAGGTGCGCGCCACTGCTGAAGCCTATGGCGTAGAACCCGTGATCTTCCCCGGCATGGGCCACGGCATCATGCTGGAACGGGATTGGGAGCACGTGGCCAGCGTGCTCAATGACTGGTTGGTGGCTGTGGTGAAAGATGCGCCCTAGTTTCTGAGGAAAAATGCTGCACCAGAGCCCCCTTCTTGGATTTTGCCTTGGCGGACGGTAGCGATTATGGGGCCATAAGTGCCATAGCCTTCATGAACATTTCCTTTGCCATCAACAGTGGCAATGACCTTGCCGTAGCCTGTCGCGCCTTCACGGATCATGTTCTTGTCAATGGTGTATTGCACGGTACCGTAAGTAGATGCACCTTTGTATACCTTGCTGCCTTGGATGGTTAACGTGGGTGGGTTGTATGCATTACCGCCCGGTCTAATCTGAGTTGCACCCGGTGGTGCCGCATGCGTAACTCCCACAAAGACTGCAATGACAATACTCAGAGTCGTTTTTAGAACGATATAGTCGTTGCCGCTATTTCTCATGATACTGGCCTCCCAAAAAGACCAGTGGCTAAAGCTCCAGTTTAGGCATGTCCTTATCGAAGGCCCGGTTTCGCTCATCATGAAAGGCGGACGAGGCGCTGTTGTGACGCATGTTCAAGATGAATTGCTGATATCTCCTGAATATGTTTTGGCATTTAGTGCCAACTTGGGATATGGCACCTCTAGAACATAAACTTTTGGTGGCTATTTCAGCCGCAAGAAATCGCTATTAAAAGACCGGTTTGTTGGCGATAACGGATTCGTTGTGCATCAAGAAGCAGCCAGTGAAACCAGTTCAAGGCAAGTCAAGAAAAGTGGGCTAGAAGGCTTAATGGACGGCGTCTTGAAAGCTTTTGGGATTTGACCAACGGCTTACTTTGAGAGCGGTTGTGTCGGCACTTCGCGGCCTGGAGAAAAAATTACTTTACATGCGGTTTTTATTCTATAGAATGAAAACTGCCTTGGGGAGGACGTGATGAAAAGCCAATTAAAAACTGCAAGCAACGAAAGAGCCGCCGTTTTGAGTATGGCAGTTTCTGAGGTTGCAGATCGTTTGGGTATTGGACCAACAGATACCGGTGACATTGTGGGGCTGAGTCAACCTACGGCGTCTCGCATGCTTAAAGGCAACTATCTTTTGAAAGAGCACAGCAAGGAATGGGAATTGTCTGCTCATTTGGTGCGGCTGTATCGTGCGTTGTTTTCTATGGTGGGCGGAAGCGATGAGTTGGCTAGCGGTTGGCTGCGTTCGTCGAATAAGGCCTTCGATAGTCAAAAACCAATCGATCTGATCAAACGCGTAGACGGATTGCTAAATGTCTGTGAATACCTGGACGCCCACCGCGCTCGGATCTGAAGCAAGACCTTGGAGTGGCACTGGATGGCGTGCTGTTGAGGCGCAAAACCAGGTTGCCACGATGGGGCTTGTGCACGGCAATGTGAAGCGTCAGGCGCTTCTTGAAGATATCCTGGAAGAGGTTAAACCAGCTAAGCCTTCAGAAACGGTGGCTATGCACTGGCTATTGTTTACCCCGTTTCGTTATAAACCTTTAGCTTGTGGCTCACGATTTAGACGAAGGCAAGATCCAGGCGTCTTTTATGGAGCAGCTGATCGAAAGACAGCGTGTGCAGAGAGCGGTTACTGGCGGATGCGATTCTGGATGGATAGCGAATACCTGCAGGGTAGAACACAATCCATACCAATTACGCTGTTTGAATTTCATGCCGAGACGGGCAGCGCAATTGATTTAACGACGGCGCCTTTTGTTGCAGAGTCTCAGAAGTGGACGAGCCCAGATGATTACACAGCCACTCAATTGCTGGCCGATGTGGCAAGACAAGCGAATGTTGAAGCGGTTCGTTATGAGTCTGTACGCAACCCCGGTGGGGAGTGCCTCGCGTTTCTATCGCCCGAGGTATTTAAGCGAGTCGATCAGCCATTCCGCGATAACTTGCAAAGCTGGACTTTGACACTCTGCCCTCCGGCCAATGTTGTTTGGCAGCGCGCATTATCAAGCGAGGGTTGGGCGTTTGACTTTATAGCGTGTGAGAACGGTCGCTGCGAATAAACCCGGGGATGCGCAGTGAGCCCGGTAGCTCTTTGGTTAGCAGGATCACTTTGAAAAACTCACCCATCTCGGCCGGAGAGAGCAGCGTTTGTACGGCATGTTGTGTGCGTACCGTGGCCGGGGTCATTTGTGCGGGGTCCGCCGGTTGTTCGGCGGCCAATAGGTCGAGTAAGCCGGCATCCATGAGCCAACCCGCCTGTGTGCAATAACCGGCGACCTCTAGGCCGGCATCAAAGCCTGCTTCGGCAATGGCGGTGAAGTCTACGTGAGCGGTAATGTCCTGCAGACCCGGCCAGTAGAACGGGTCGGGGTGGGCGCGGTGGCGGTAGTGGCACATCAGGGTGCCACCGGTGCGTTCGTGGTGATAGAACTCGTGGCGGGGAAAACCGTAGTCGATGAGCAGCAAGGCACCCTGCGTCATGCGTTGCGCCAGCGTAGCAATCCAGGCAGGGCCCGCTTCCGGTATTTCGGTGGTGTAGTCATCAGGCCAATCGTATTTACTGGCGAGCGCACGGATATGCTCGGCACGCTCCGGGCTGGTATGGCCGGGGGTGGTGATGAAGCGGATGCCATCATCAACCGCTTCTACGCTAACGCCCAGGCGTTGACCGTGGCCGTCTTTCCAGTGCACCAGCTCTACGGGCATGGCGTCGAGCACTTCGTTACCGACGAGCACGCCTTCAAGGCTGTCGGGCAGGCTGCTTAGCCACTGGATGCGATCCATGAGGTGTGGCACGGTGGCTTGCAGATGCTGGCGTTGGCGTTCAGCCAGCTCGGCCGAGAGCTCGAGAATATCGTAGCGTTCGGGCAGCTGGCCCATGGCTTCGAGTGCTTGCAGCAAGTCTCCCGCCAGTTTGCCGGTGCCGGCACCGGCTTCGATAACGTGGGGTTTGCTGGCCGCGAGGATGGGGGCAATGGTATTGGCGAGCGTGCGGCCAAAGAGGGGGGTCATTTCCGGGCCGGTAACAAAGTCCCCTGCTGCGCCGAATTTATGGGCACCACCGCTGTAGTAGCCCAGACCCGGCGCATAAAGCGCTAGCGCCATATAGTCACTAAACGGAATCCAGCCCCTGGCCGTATCGATGGCCGCCACGATGCTGTCGCAGAGTGCCTGGCTGTGTGCTTGGGCCTCGGTGTCCGGTTGCGGCAAGGGATCTTGCCCACGGGGCGATGCTGGCTGGATGATGGGGGGCAATGACATGGCGCGTGGATAGTTGCTTAGGTTGCAGTAGAGCAGGAGGATAGCGCATGCGACAATACGCGTCATTCTTATTGCTGTAATGCCCTATTTATTGTGACTTCTGCCGCTATGCCACCGACCAATGCCCCCGTGATGCTGATCACCGGGGCGGCACGCCGCGTGGGTGCGGCGATTGCCACGGCGCTGCACGCCAGCGGGGCACGCATTGTCTTACATACGCGCCAATCCGTGGGGGATGCCGAAGCGCTGGCCACTCAGTTGAATGCTGTGCGGGCCGATTCGGCCATGGTGGTGACGGCTGATCTGCTGGATACGACGCGCATTGCACCACTGGTGGACGCTGTCGTTGCCCGCTTTGGCCGACTGGATGGCCTGGTGTGTAATGCCTCATCATTCTTTCCCACGCCGCTGGGGCAGATTAGCGAGACAGATTGGCACGATCTGGTCGGCAGCAATTTCAAGGCGCCGCTGTTTCTGGCGCAGGCGGCCGCACCGCATTTGCGGGCGGCGGGTGGTTGCCTGATTAACATTACCGATATTCATGCCGAGCGACCATTGGCGGGTTACCCACTCTATGCTGCAGCCAAGGGCGCATTGCTCACGCTGACACGTGCCTTAGCTATTGAACTGGCACCGGATGTGCGCGTGAATGCAGTAGCGCCGGGTCCGATTCTGTGGCCGGAAGACGGCCAGTTTGCCGATGCCGATCGCCAGGCGATTGTGCAACATACCTTACTCAAGCGTGCCGGTACGCCGGAAGACATTGCCCGGACGGTGCGCTTTCTCATGCTGGATGCGCCGTACATTACGGGGCAGGTTATTAATGTTGATGGGGGCCGCAGCGCCCACCTGGCTACTTGAATCATGACGAATCAAACCACCGAAGATCTTTCGCAAACCATTCTGAAGCTCCGCCGTTTTATTGAAAACCGCGTGGGTAAGGCCATTGGCGATTACAAGATGATCGAAGATGGCGACACGGTGATGGTGTGTCTATCGGGCGGTAAAGATTCATATACCTTGCTGGATGTGTTACTGGCGTTGCGTAAGCGCGCGCCTATCGACTTCCGCATCATTGCTATGAATCTGGATCAGAAGCAACCGGGCTTTCCGGCGGACGTGTTGCCGAATTATCTGGAAAAGCTGGGTGTGGAATACCGCATCGTGACGCAGGACACTTACTCCATTGTTAAAGAGAAAGTGCCTGAGGGTAAGACCACGTGTTCGCTGTGTTCACGGCTACGTCGCGGGATTATTTATAAAACCGCGAGTGAGCTGGGCGCCAATAAGATTGCGCTGGGCCATCACCGCGATGACATCGTGCACACGCTGTTTCTGAACATGCTGTTTGGTGGCAAGCTGAAAGCCATGCCGCCAAAGCTGGTAACCGACAACGGCGACTTCATGGTGATTCGTCCGCTGGCCTATGTGCCAGAAGCGGACATTATTCGCTACGCACGCGGCGTGGGCTTTCCGATTATTCCGTGCAACCTATGTGGCACGCAGGAAAACCTGCAGCGTCAGAAGATCCGCGAGATGATGGCCGATTGGGATCAGCGTTATCCGGGCCGTACCGAGTCGGTGATGACGGCAATTCAGAATGTGGTGCCATCACATCTGGGCGATCGTAGTTTGTTTGATTTCGAAGGCTTGCAGATGGGCAATGCAGATGCCATTCCGGGCGGCGGCGACATTGCCTTTGATAGCGAGAACTACGACACCGAGCCTTGTGAAACGCCTGCAGCGAGTGATGAGCAGGTAATTACTTTTGGTAAGCCACCTGCACGCTAGCGCTTAGATCGACGGGTCGTCGATCTCTTCGGGCCTGATGGTATGTCCTGTATCAAGGGCAAGCGCGCGTTGCGCACTCTTGGCGGCTATGGCCTCCTGGGCAAGCACTTCTTCCTGCTGGCGGGCGATAAATTCATCCAGGCTATCAATGCCACGGAATTGCAGAATCGTATTGCGCACAGCAGCCTCGAGCAGCACGGCTAGGTTTCGACCAGCAGCGACAGGAATGTTGACCTTGCGGATATCGATGCCAAGAATCTCCTGCGTCTGCGCTTCGAAAGGTAGACGGGGTATGTCGGCGGAGCCCGGTTGCTGACGGTGCAGATGCACGATGAGCTTGAGGCGCATCTTGCGACGCGAAGCCGTTTCACCAAAGATGGTGCGGATGTTGAGTAGTCCGAGGCCACGCACTTCAAGGAAGTCACGCAGGATCCCGGGGCAACGGCCTTCGATGACATTTGGCGCAACGCGGGTCAGCTCTACGACATCGTCGGCAACGAGGCCATGACCGCGAGAAATGAGTTCCAGTGCCAGTTCGCTTTTGCCTGAGCCTGAGTCGCCGGTGATCATGACACCCATACCCAGCACATCCATGAAAACACCATGCAGGCTGGTGGTGTCGGCCAGCTTGCGCGCTAGATAGTGGCGTAGCTGATCGATTACGGCAGAGCATGAGCGGGCGGAGGAGAACAGCGGCGTGCCGGTTTTTTCACAGGCGTCACGCAGTTCATCAAGAATGGGCAGGCCATCCGCCACAATAATGGCAGGTGGTGCGGCCTGGCAGAGATCTTCAAAAACGGATTGGCGACGTTGTGCCCGCGTGCGCAGCGCCCATTTCTGCTCGGCCGAGCCAACGACCTGAAGTCGGTCCGGGTGAATGATGTTCAGGTGACCGACAATGTCCGAGCCGTAGGCATCGGTTTCTACCAGCCGTATGCTGCGGTTACAACCGACACTGCCGATCCAGCTCAGCGCCAGCCGATCCTTATGGGCCTCGTAAAGCTGTGCGACGGTGAGCTCTTTCATGGTGTCTGTGTGGCTTATTAATTGCTGGCGAAAAGTTTGAGCACTTCTGCCGCATCGGTGCTGGTGCGCAATTTGTCGCGGAAATCCGGATCCGAAAAACCTTGGGCGAGTTCAGATAGCAGCTGCAGATGCTCTTCAGTGCTTTGTTCGGGCACCAGCAGAAAGAAAGCCAGATCCACCGGGCGGTTATCCGGTGCATCAAAAGGAATCGGGGTGCTCAGGCGATAGAACATGCCGGAGACTTGCTTGAGGCCTTTAAGTCGGCCGTGTGGAATGCCGACGCCCTGGCCTAGGCCCGTAGAACCAAGCTGCTCCCGCATTTTGAGGCAGTCTTCTACAGTGGTGCTGTTGATGCCAAGACGCTGGCCAAGGGCAAGGGCAGCTTCTGTAAAGAGGGCTTCCTTGGTGGTTGGCTTGGCGGTCAGGACAATCGCATCCTGCGTCAGTAGTTGGGCAATAGCATTCATTCAATAAAAGGCGGGCACATTGCTGTGCCCGCCCATCCGTAAAAGTTATTCTTCCAGATGGCTGGCGACCGTTTGGCCCCGTCCGTGATCCTGAATCTTCTGCTTGTATTTCTGGACCTGACGATCAAGCTTGTCGGTGAGGTCATCAACCGCAGCATACAGGTTCGGGTCGGTACTTTCGACAAAAATATCTTTGCCCGGAACGTGCAGCGTTACTTCAGCTTTCTGGTTCAGTTTTTCTACGCTAAGCACGACATGCATGTCGATAACGTGATCGAAATGTCGCGTGACCTTTTGCAACTTCTGGCCGACGTATTCGCGGATAGCGGGGCTAACTTCCAGATGATGACCACTGATTTGCAGATTCATACTGCCTCCTCTAAAGGGTCTTGCGCAAACTGGCGGTGGGGAGACCCATCGCCTCACGGTATTTTGCTATGGTCCGGCGTGCTACGACAATGCCTTCGGCACTAAATTGATCACAAATTTGTTGATCGGAGAGTGGTTTTTTGGGATTTTCACCCCCGATCAGCTGCTTGATTCGGGCTTTTATGGCCGTGGCAGAGGCTGCGCCGCCGTCATCGGTGCCAACGTGGCTGCCAAAAAAGTATTTAAATTCAAAGACTCCGCGCGGGGTGGCCATGAATTTCTGGGAGGTCACCCGGGAAATCGTCGATTCGTGGAGCCCTAATTGGTCCGCAATTTCCCGTAGGACCAGCGGACGCATGGCCAACTCCCCTTTTTCAAAAAAAGCGGCCTGTTCGCTGACGATTGCTTGAGCAACCCGTTCGATGGTTTCGAACCGTTGCTGGATATTCTTGATGAGCCAACGAGCCTCTTGTAGTTGACCACTGAGTCCGCTGTGGCCACCGCTGGCCTGACCCAGCAGGCCGGCATAGAGGCGATTGATTTTGAGTCGCGGTAGAGCGTCTGGATTCGTCGTTGCGGTCCAGCGCGCGGCGTGGGTGCTTTCGATTTTGCGAACGAGCACATCAGGAATGATGTACGGGCTGGCGTCATCGAGGAAGCTGTGGCCCGGGTGTGGATTCAGGCTGCGGATCAGCGCTTGTGCATCACGCAGGGCATTGTCATCGGCACCGGTCTTACGGCGTAGCTGTACAAAGTCCCGTTGCGCTAATGCGGGTAGATAATCTGTTACCAGTATGCGGGCGAGAGTGGCTGTCGGATCAGATAGATCTTTCAGTTGCAGTAGCAGGCATTCGGTGAGCGTGCGGGCGCCCACGCCTGGTGGGTCTAGTTCCTGCAGGCGCGCGAGCGCGGCTTCGAGTTCGGTGAGGGCAACGGTTTCGTCATCCGGCAGTGCTGCGAGAATTTCATCGAGGCTACTGGTGAGATAACCCCGCTCATCAAGCGCTTCGATCAGAATGCGTACCAGAGCCTGTTCTCGCCAGCTGCAGCGCTGCAGCCCGGCTTGTGCCAGCAGGTGCTCACGTAACGTGACTGCACTACTGTCAGCCTGTTCATAATCGTTATCCCCGTCATCACCGCCAGAACCGGCATAGGTGTAGGGGCCTTCGTCCATATCCATCGGACTGGATTGTTCGAAGGCTTCGGCAGTGTCGGGCATGCTGTCCGTGCTCTGCTCTGCCGTTGCTTCCTGGGCGTTGTGGTTGCTTTCGTTATGCGTGGTTGATGCCTCTTCGCCCTCTTCTCCATCTTCCCGCTCAAGCATCGGGTTCTCGGCCAGCGCCTGAGCAACCTCTTGTTGCAGTTCGACCGACGAGAGTTGCAGCAGTCTGATCGACTGTTGCAATTGCGGGGTCATTGTCAGGTGCTGCGTGCCCCTGAGTTGCAGGCTGGCCTTCATGGTGTTCCGATACGGTGTGCTGCGGAGGACTGCACTAAATTACAGGCGGAAGTGTTCACCCAGATAAACCTGTCGAACAGCTTCGTTGTTGATGATTTCATCAGGGCTGCCGGATGCCAGCACGGTGCCTTCGCTAATGATGTAGGCGTGATCTGTAATGCCCAGGGTTTCGCGCACGTTGTGGTCGGTAATCAGCACACCGATGCCGCGCTCTTTTAGGAAGCGGATGATCTTCTGGATTTCCAGAACAGCAATCGGGTCCACGCCAGCGAACGGTTCATCGAGCAGAATGAAGCGTGGCTTGGTGGCTAGGGCGCGGGCGATCTCTACACGGCGACGTTCGCCACCGGAGAGTGCCGCGGCACGACTGTGTCGAATGTGCTGAATCGCCAGCTCGTCGAGCAGTGTTTCAAGACGGTTGTGCTCTTCATCGGCGCCGAGTTTCTGTAGCTGTAGCACGGCGAGAATATTTTCTTCGACGGTGAGCTTGCGGAAAACCGAGGCTTCCTGCGGCAGGTAAGAGACGCCCATGTGCGCCCGTTGATGAATGGGCAGATGCACGAGCTCATCGCCGGCCAGCGTGATGTTGCCACCATCGGCGGGTACTAGGCCGACCACCATATAGAAGCAAGTCGTTTTACCTGCACCATTAGGGCCGAGCAGTCCGACAACCTGGCCGGCAGCTACGTCGAACGACACGTCTTTAACGACGGTACGTTTACGGTAAACCTTGCGTAGGTTCCGGGCAGAAAGAATGGCGGGCTTGGCGTCAGTCATGATGGGAGTCGGATTGATTGAGCGGGGTGGTCAGGTGGTGATAACGTCGGACAGATCGTCTTCGTTGGCGGCGCCGCCGCTGCGGATGACTTGCTGGATAACCCGCATATTAAAGCCGCGGCTGGCCAGATGGCGCGTTTGTTTCATTCGTTCATTCATGTCGGCGGGTGGCAGACCGAATTTTCTGAGCCACAGATCACGGCAACGCGTCAGTTCGTCGGGCTGTTCGGCGATGACGGCGGCAATGGTATCGCGATCAATGCCCTTCTGCGCCAGTTCCTGTTGCAGGCGGGTATTGCCATAGCGCGGTGCGCGTAAGCGGGTGCGCATTTCTGCGTAACGATCATCGGAGAGCATCTTCCGCTTTTCTAGATCGTCAAGCAGCGCATTCACTTCGGCTTCGGTGGGGGCGATGTAAACCTCTTCAACCGCGAACTGTTCGAAAACATCCCGCGTGTTGCCGGGCGAGCGGCGCTTGGGCCGTGGTGCAGGTCGGCTGAGGAGTTTGGTGGCCAGCTCCTGTCGGGCATACTCGCGCCGCGCCAGAAGGCGCAGCGCACGAGCACGCAGGTCGTCAGCTGTGGCAGCCAATCTCTCCGGCCTCGCTCGACTTAAGCGTCGTCTCCGTCAGCGGCTGGTGCTGCGCCACCAATGGTGATGCCAGCGGCTTCCATGATCCTGGCTTCGATTTCCTTGGCCATTTCCGGACGGGTCTTCAGGAACTCGCGGACATTGTCTTTGCCCTGGCCGATCTTTTCGCCGTTGTAGGCGTACCAGGCACCGGCTTTGTCGACGATCTTGTGTTCGACGCCCAGCTCGATGATTTCGCCTTCGCGCGAAATGCCTTCGCCGTACAGAATGTCGAAGATGGCTTCGCGGAACGGGGGCGCCACTTTGTTCTTGACGACCTTAACGCGGGTCTCCGAACCAACCACTTCATCACCACGCTTGATGGCGCCGATGCGGCGGATGTCCAGACGCACCGATGCGTAGAACTTGAGCGCGTTACCGCCGGTGGTAGTTTCAGGGTTGCCGAACATGACACCGATCTTCATGCGGATCTGGTTAATGAAGATCACTAGCGTGTTGGTCTTCTTGATGCTGCCGGTGAGCTTACGCAGTGCCTGGCTCATCAGACGGGCGTGCAGACCCATCATGGAGTCGCCCATTTCGCCTTCGATTTCAGCGCGCGGGGTCAGTGCTGCCACCGAGTCAATAACAATGATGTCGACGCCGCCCGAGCGCACCAGCATGTCGGCAATTTCCAGACCCTGTTCGCCGGTATCTGGTTGCGAAATGATTAGGTTCGGTACGTCAACGCCCAGCTTGCCAGCGTAGATCGGATCAAGGGCATGTTCTGCATCGATAAAGGCAGCGGTACCGCCGGCGCGTTGTGCAGCGGCGATCACTTGCAGGGTCAGTGTGGTTTTACCCGATGATTCCGGGCCGTAGATTTCAACCACACGGCCGCGTGGCAGGCCGCCGATGCCGAGTGCCATGTCCAGACCCAGCGAGCCGGTGGAAACCGCTTGAATACCCTGATCGATCTGCGCGTCGCCCATTTTCATGATGGCGCCCTTGCCGAATTGCTTTTCGATCTGGGCTAGCGCGGCACCGAGTGCCTTGACCTTGTTTTCGTCCATGATGACTTCCTTTTGAGAGATTGGAATGATTATTGCACACCATGAGAGTCTCACCAGGTGAGCCTCTCGATCGGCGGGCGAAAATATATTTAAAGAGACGGCGTTGCCTGCAGAGAGCGCCAGACCGGTACAATTCGCGCCCATGTCTACATCCCCCGGCAATTCCATTCCAGCAGGCTTGAACCCGCGTCAGCGGGAGGCTATTGCTTATCTGGACGGCCCTTTGCTGGTGCTGGCCGGTGCCGGATCGGGTAAAACCCGGGTGATTACCGAGAAAATTGTCCACCTGATCGAAACCTGCGAGATTAAGCCGCATCAGGTGGCAGCCATTACTTTTACCAATAAAGCCGCGCTGGAAATGTCGGAGCGGATCGCCAAGCGCATGGGCAAGCAACCCAAGGGCCTGACGATTGCCACCTTCCACTCGCTTGGTCTACGTATGGTGCGGGAGGAGGCGAAAACGCTGGGTTACAAGCCCGGCTTCTCGATTTTCGATTCAGCTGATTGCCTAGGCATCATTAATGAGCTGAGTGGCACTACGGATAAGGCCAAGCTGCGCTGGCTGCAGACTACGATTTCTCTCTGGAAGAATGCCCTGCTTAGCCCCGTACAGGCGGCCGAAGCGGCTAAAGATGAAGAAGAGGCAGTGGCTGCCCGTGTTTACCGGGATTACGCCAATGCGTTACACGCCTATCAGGCGGTAGATTTTGATGACCTGATCCGCTTGCCGGTCACCCTATTGCAAGACAATGCCGAGGTCCGGCAGAAGTGGCAGGATAAATTCCGCCATATTCTGGTGGATGAATATCAGGATACGAACACGGCCCAGTACCGGTTGCTGCAACAGCTAACCGGCGTGCGTGCGTCTTTTACCGCCGTGGGCGACGATGACCAGGCCATTTATGGCTGGCGCGGTGCCGATGTGGAGAATCTGCGCCGGCTGACTGAAGACTTCCCGCAGCTCAAGGTAATCAAGCTGGAGCAGAATTACCGCTCAACCGGCAAGATTCTGGAGGCAGCCAATACGCTGATTCAGAATAATCCGAAGCTGTTTGCCAAGTCCTTGTGGTCCGAGCATGGGCCGGGTGCCAACATCAACGTGATTGCCTGTGCCGAAGGTGAGGCTGAAGCCGAAACCGTGGTGATGAAGCTGCAAGGGCACCGCTTCGAGAACCGGGCGAAGTTCTCGGACTACGCCATTCTGTATCGCAGTAACCATCAGGCACGTGTTTTCGAGAAGGCATTGCGGCAGCAACGCATCCCTTATGTGTTGTCGGGTGGGCAGTCGTTCTTCGATAAGGCAGAAATTAAAGATTTGCTGGCCTATCTGCGCTTGCTGGTTAATGATGACGATGACCCGGCATTTATTCGGGCCGCCACTACCCCGCGCCGGGGCATAGGCAGCCAGACATTGTCTGTGCTGGGGCGTTATGCTGCGGAACGACAGATCTCGTTGTTTGCCGCCTTGTTTGAAGAAGGCTTTGCTGCGCAGGCCAATAGCCGCGTGGTGCAACCACTGCGTGAGTTCGGTGAGTTCATCAATCGTTTTCAGTGGCGGGCGCAGCGCGAGTCGGCCGCGGATGTATTCCCGGATATTCTGGCCGCGATTGATTACGAGAATTGGCTTTACGATCAGGAAGAGGCGCGTACGGCAGAAACCCGCTGGGCCAACGTGCAGGAGTTTCACGCCTGGATTACCAAAAAGAGTGATGACGACGGTAAGACCTTGGCCGAGATCGTGCAGACCATGGCGCTGATGTCGCTACTGGAACGTCGGGATCAGGGCGACGACTACGATGCCGTACAGCTTTCTACGCTGCATGCAGCAAAGGGGTTGGAGTTCGGCCACGTCTTCCTGGTAGGCGTGGAAGAAAACATCCTGCCGCACCGCGAGTCGCAAGATGCCGAGAAGCTGGAAGAAGAGCGCCGATTGATGTACGTGGGCATAACGCGGGCGCAGCGCAGCCTGCACGTTACCTGGTGCGAAAAGCGCCGCCAGGGTAAAGATCTTGTGCCGTGCGAGCCCTCGCGTTTTATTCAGGAGATGGGTTGCGAGACCTCATCGTCGGCCAGCAAGACCATTGCCGATAAATCGACCTCGGCCAACAAGCTGGATTTTCTGAAAGCTATGTTGCAGAAGACCAATCCGGACGAGCCGGTCTCTTAATACAACGGCAGCACAAAAGAAAAGGGACGCCGTAGCGTCCCTTTGCGTTGGCGCGGTTGAACTTACTTCGAACCGTCTACCATGTACTGAACAGCTGCCTTAACTTCGTCATCGCTCAGGCTGGCTGCGCCGCCACGTGCAGGCATGCCCTTGAAGCCGTTGATTGCGTGATTAGTGAGTGTGGCCATGCCTTGGCCAATACGGCCGCCCCAAGCGGCCTTGTCGCCAAACTTAGGTGCGCCCATCACGCCAGCGCCATGACAGCCAGCGCAAACCGTGTTGTAAACAGTCTTGCCATCTTTAACGCCGCCATCGCCACCACCGGCTTGCATTTCGATCTTGGCAACCGGTGCGATGCGCGATTCGACATCGTCACCATTGCCGACGGCGTCGGACTTGCCCTTGCCGCTCATCGAGAATGGCACAACAACGGCCATGAGAACTACCGCGATAGCGATAGAGAGATACATCAACTTGCTGCTGGAATTCTTGTCGGCCATGATCGATCCTGTGAGCGAAAAATAAATGGGCGTTATTTTTTGATTATAGCGGGAAAAGCCCTATTTGCGGGAGCACTTTGTTAAAGCTTGTGGCTACCGTACACTCCCCAAAAGCACATCTAATAAATGGCTCGATATAAAGTCTAAGGTACGTTAGAGGGCTGGTTTTTAATATGTTTGGGCTTAATAGGAGTGGTGTGCGAGATGAAGCCTGTCGCGATTTTTAGATTCTCGTCATCGGAGGGTCCGGGTTATTTTGCCGAGTTTCTTGATGGACATGGGCTGCCATGGGACCTGATAAGGATTGACGCAGGCGATGATCTACCTAAATCCATTAATGGTTACTCTGGCTTATGTCTGATGGGTGGATCAATGAGCGTGAACGACCCGCTGCCTTGGATTCCTTGCGTGCTTCAGCTCATAAGATCGGCCTACGCTAATGATGTGCCCATAATTGGACACTGCCTTGGTGGCCAACTCATGAGCAAAGCATTAGGTGAGCGCGTGTGCCCTAATCGCGTCAAAGAACTTGGCTGGAGTGCATTGACTCCAATACCCTCCGATGTGACGAAAAAATGGCTTGGTCTAGCGGCAGATGGTGCGCTTACGGTCTTTCAGTGGCATGGCGAAACTTTTGAGCTACCGAAGCAGGCGCATCTTATTGCGACGAACAGCTATTGTACAAATCAGATATTTGCACTGGGCCCGCATTTAGGTATGCAGTGTCACATTGAAATGACGCCAGAAATGATTAAATCCTGGTGTGAGCAATGGGATGACGAGAAGGTGAAGCCAAGCTCAACGGTACAAACGCCCGCTGAAATGATTGCTCAAACAGCGCTTCGTCTGCCTCAGCTGCGCTTGCTTGCAGATAATTTGTATGGAAACTGGATCAGGCCCCTTTTACAGGAGAAGGCCTAATGAGTTCCAAATCTCAGGCTCGGGGAGAGTCGTTGTCTATACAAGCGAAACGCGCATTGGCACCATTGTCGATCGTGTGAAGCCTTGTTTGGCGTAGAAATCCTGTGCAGTCAGATTGTCGTGGTCGGTGAGTAAGGTAATACGCTGACAGCCTTGTTGGCGAGCGAAAGCGATTGCTTCGCTCAGTAACTGGGAGCCGACCCCTTGGCCACGTGCACCCGGGAAAACCACCATATCTTCTAGCAAGGCGACTGGTTCGCCCAATGCCGTTGAAATGGTGAAGAGCAGATTCACCATGCCTATAACTTGATGGCCTTTTCTGGCGGCCAGGATCGCACCTATGCCAGGGTCGTTAATGATTTTCGCCAACCCTCGTTGGTTTGCTTCTAGGTTGGGCATAAATTCGGCCTCTTGAGCAAATAGCGTTGCAAGTAGATTGCTCAATGCAGGAATGTCTTGGGGTGTGGCGCGTTCGATCATCATGTTGTTCTATTCCTGCGGGTGCGTTGCGGCTACTTCATCGGCTTGAATTTATTCGCCTGCTTCGCGTGTGGGATATATCAGTACCGCAATGAACTTAATGGGGCATTGAGTCAGTGTTTCGGGGCCGTGCGGTACTTCACCCCGAAACGTGAGCGAATCACCCGGTCGGAGTTCGTAGGTGTTTTGACCGTGCCGGTAGGTCATGTTGCCTTCAAGCATGTAAATGAATTCCGTACCCGGATGCTCGAAGGTGGGGAACACTTCCGACTCGTGATCAATCGTGATCAGGAAGGGTTCAAATTGCTTAGTCGGACCCTGGTCGTAAGAAAGTAAATGATAGGTATGCCCGCGCTTTGTGCCGCGCCGAACGACCTCCATCCCTTCACCGCTCTTGATGTGTTGGGCACCGCCATCGGGCACATCGTATTGACGAAATAGGGTCGACAACGATATGCCGAGCGCGTGTGCGAGACGGGAAATTGTTTCCAAGCTTGTAGCAGTCTGGGCATTTTCAATTTTAGACAGCATGCCACGGCTAATGTCGGCGCGATCAGCAACCTCGGCGATGGTCAGGCCATGCTGTTGCCGTAATTCTTTGATTTGGTTGCCCAAATAGCGCTCAAGGCTGTCGGTCATTTCATGCCTTTAATGGATTGTTCTTTTCTGAAATTATCGCACACAGCAAAAGTTTCTCATAGAGAAAAAAAGTTGACCTCATAGCGATAGTTGTGCACAATGCTAACTAAAGTTTCTCTGTGTTCAACACAAACCTGTGTCCAGAGTCTTCGTTATTGCCATAGAGGTGAGAGCAGATGAGTAGCCCGCGTCGATATACCTTGTCGTTGTCATGCCCAGATCGAGTGGGCATTGTGGCGGCTGTCAGTGGTTTCATGGCGACCCACAAAGGCTGGATCACAGAAGCCAATCACCACGCGGATGAGACATCGCAGCGCTTCTTTATGCGCCAAGAAGTCTTGGCTGATTCTTTAGACCTAGATTACGAGACGTTGCAGCAGGAATTCGGCGTGCTCGCCCAAAGGTTCGATATGGACTGGCGTATCTCGGATAGCTCCCGCAAAAAACGGGTCGTGATCATGGTCAGTAAGCAGGAGCATTGTCTGTATGACCTCTTGCCGTAAGGCATTGATGTCAGCGCTCATCTTCGGTGGATTATGCCCGGCAAGCTCTTGGCGCCACTTGTAAAGGCTCTTCGTCGAAATGCCTAGGTGCGTATTTCACGGCATCGTGAACAGCATTTCACCAAAGCGTGACCGCGGTTTCACCAAAGCGTGACCGGCGTTTCACCAAAGCGTGAACGCCTCAGGTAATATCCAACAGACCGTGCAGTCATTCTCATTTGGTCACGTTCGCGTGAAATGACCGGTCACGTTCCGTGAAATACGCACCCACCTCTCGCCCTTCGTCTTTTAGAACTTTCGACCTACAATCTTCCGGCATGATCCAAAGAACTCATTGCTCGTTCTCGTCCCATCCTGTGAAGTCCACCACGTTTTTTCCTTGCCTTCACCTGTTATACGATCTAATTTTAAAAAATAACCGTTCTCTGCAAATGGTATACAGTATTCATCTGATTTTAAGCAGCCACTTGAGCAAATGATTTTGTCTTCTGTCCATATCTTGCATTCTGCGTCTGAAACTTTCCTATTCTTAATATGAATAGTTCTAAGTGATCGGTGTAAGAAACCCATTTGAACGGGCTTGCTACCTTTGAACTCCGAGGAGTGTTCACCTCCTTCACAGGATAAGGAAAGACCGTAAGTGTCGCTTGCAGCTACGCTAGTAGCGAGTAAAGCGGTTAGGGTAATAACTTGGAAATGAAGCCAAAACTTAGCCATTGAAATTAATCTTTGGTTTTATAAAAACAGAAAAATGTGCTTATAAATCAAGGACAGTCACATCTGATTCAGTAATGAGCTTCTCTTCTGTACATATTCAGACTTTGTAATCACACCCTGATCCAGTAAAGACTTCAGCTCCTGTAATTTCTGAACGTTTGATTGCTGTTGCTGAGGCTGGGTAGTCAAAGCTGCTGCTGGTGTTGTAGTCGAAACGACTCCAGAGCCACCTGAAGCGCTATAAATTTTGTCGATCACCTCAGAGACCATTTCTGTTGGCGTCAAGCGTGTTAGAGAGCCGTGACGTGAGTTGCCTGAGGCAAGTACTTGTTCAGTTTTTGGATCCTTCATGACAATTGTCAGATCAAGCAAGTAATGGCTCCAATCCCAGACCCAAACGTCTTTGTAGGAAACGACTGCATCAACTCTTGCCTTTGGTGCGTCTGTCCCTACAGTTGCTTGAACTCCTTTGGCTCTAAGTTTGTCAGCTATCAGGGTCCCAACGCCTCGTTGATCGGTTTGGGCTTGTTGGACATACATTAATTTGAGGGAGCCGATATTTGTACCTGAATCCACGTTGGCAGTAGAAACATTTACGCAACCTGTCACCACAAGGGCAGAGGAAAATGCAAATAATGAAAAAAAGTTTGCGCGCATAAAAACTCCTTACATTTGATCGAGAATTGCTTTTTTCTTATTCCGATACTCGTTTTCTGAGATCAGCCCTTCCTGTCGCAATATTTGTAGCTCTTTAAGACGGGCAACAGGATCAGATTGTGTTGGCTTCTCTTGTGTCTGAATGCTGCTAGGTTGAACTGATGTTGTAGTCGCCGTCTTGATTGCCCCCAGTTTTTTATACGAACTCAGGCGGTATCCAGAAGGTAGCGGCCTTTCCTCCAAGGAGGTTTTGGTTCTGAACTCAGTTGTGCCGTCGTGAATTAGTGCCCCCAATAGACCAAATGTTGCAGCAACAGCTGATTTGACACTGCTTGAGTCGCTGTACTGCTCCATATCACACGCTAGATACTTATAAGTCCCTGAGCGGAGCAAGAACTGCTTGGATACGGGGAGGTTTTTACTAGGTTCAGCTGGCGAACAAGCAACTTCATAAGTACCGGACTTAATGTCGATAACAAAATACTCATCCTCAACATTAGAGCCAACCACTTCACCATTTATTGAAACTGGTCCGAGTTGACTTGGTCCAGTTAATTTTGGCCTCCAACCACTTGTGACGTTAAGAAGTGGTCGGGTTTGTTTGAACAGATATTCCTGATTTATAAGTGGAAGACCTG